>CAJYLV010000024.1 GCA_913776255.1 uncultured Sphingomonas sp.
GGTACTGAGCAATGAACTTTCGTCCGTTGCACGACCGCGTTCTCGTCCGCCGCGTCGAGGCGGAAGAGAAGACGGCCGGCGGGATCATCATCCCCGACACCGCCAAGGAAAAGCCGCAGGAAGGCGAAGTCGTCGCCGCTGGTGCGGGCGCCAAGAACGACAAGGGCGAGGTCGCCCCGCTCGACGTCAAGGCCGGT
The DNA here is from genome assembly GCA_913776255.1 of uncultured Sphingomonas sp. Lineage (GTDB taxonomy): Bacteria > Pseudomonadota > Alphaproteobacteria > Sphingomonadales > Sphingomonadaceae > Sphingomonas. The sequence continues at coordinate 198 of CAJYLV010000024.1, forward strand.
GATCGCATCCTGTTCGGCAAGTGGTCGGGCACCGAGGTCAAGGTCGACGGTGAAGACCTGCTCATCATGAAGGAATCGGACATCCTCGGCATCATCGCCTGAGCTTTCCGACCGCCTCAACTTTCTCAACATTCGTTCATCTGAAAGGGTAGCCACATGGCAGCCAAGGACGTGAAATTCGGCCGTGACGCGCGCGAGCGCATCCTGCGCGGCGTCGACATCCTCGCCGACGCGGTGAAGGTCACGCTGGGGCCGAAGGGCCGCAACGTCGTGATCGACAAGAGCTTCGGCGCGCCGCGCATCACCAAGGACGGTGTGTCGGTCGCCAAGGAGATCGAGCTCAAGGACAAGTTCGAGAACATGGGCGCGCAGATGGTGCGCGAAGTGGCCTCGAAGACCAACGACATCGCGGGTGACGGCACCACCACCGCCACCGTGCTGGCGCAGGCGATCGTCCGCGAGGGCATGAAGTCGGTCGCGGCCGGCATGAACCCGATGGACCTGAAGCGCGGCATCGACCTCGCGGTCGTCAAGGTCGTCGCCGACATCCAGGCGCGTTCGAAGCCCGTGTCGGGCTCGCAGGAAGTCGCGCAGGTCGGCATCATCTCGGCCAACGGCGACAAGGAAGTCGGCGAGAAGATCGCGGAAGCGATGGAGAAGGTCGGCAAAGAAGGCGTCATCACCGTCGAGGAGGCCAAGGGCCTCGAATTCGAGCTGGACGTTGTCGAGGGCATGCAGTTCGACCGCGGCTATCTGTCGCCGTACTTCATCACGAACCCGGAGAAGATGTCGGTCGAACTCAACGACCCGTACATCCTGATCCACGAGAAGAAGCTGTCGTCGCTGCAGGCGATGCTGCCGATCCTCGAGGCCGTGGTGCAGTCGGGCCGTCCGCTGCTGATCATCGCCGAGGACATCGAGGGCGAGGCGCTGGCCACGCTGGTCGTCAACAAGCTGCGCGGTGGCCTGAAGGTCGCGGCGGTCAAGGCACCGGGCTTCGGCGATCGTCGCAAGGCGATGCTGGAAGACATCGCCGTCCTGACCAAGGGCGAGGTCGTCAGCGAGGATCTGGGCATCAAGCTCGAGACCGTGACGCTGGGCATGCTGGGCACCGCCAAGCGCGTGACGATCGACAAGGACAACACCACCATCGTCGACGGCGCGGGTGATGCCGATTCGATCAAGGGCCGTACCGAGGCGATCCGTCAGCAGATCGAGGTGACCACCTCGGACTATGACCGCGAGAAGCTGCAGGAGCGTCTGGCGAAGCTCGCCGGTGGCGTCGCGGTGATCAAGGTCGGCGGTTCGACCGAGGTCGAGGTGAAGGAGCGCAAGGATCGCGTCGACGACGCGCTGCATGCGACCCGCGCCGCGGTCGAGGAAGGCATCGTCCCGGGCGGCGGCACCGCGCTGCTGTACGCGTCGAAGGCGCTCGACGGCCTGACCGGCGAGAATGACGACCAGACGCGCGGCGTCGACATCGTCCGCAAGTCGCTGACCTCGCTGGTCCGCCAGATCGCGCAGAACGCCGGTCACGACGGGGCGGTGGTCTCGGGCAAGCTGCTCGACGGCAACGATACCGCGCTCGGCTTCAACGCCGCGACCGACACCTACGAGAACCTGGTGCAGGCCGGCGTGATCGACCCGACCAAGGTCGTGCGCACCGCGCTCCAGAACGCCGCATCGGTGGCGGGTCTGCTCATCACCACCGAGGCGACCGTCTCGGAGCTGCCCGAGGACAAGGCTCCGGCCATGCCCGCCGGCGGCGGCATGGGCGGCATGGGCGGCATGGACTTCTGATGTCGGACGGGTGCAGCGGTCGCTGCACCCGACACGACATCGGAACGGCCGACGGCTCGGCAGCGCCGATGCCGTTCGACGTCAAGGCGGCGGCTCTGCCGTCGCCGGGTGCCCGAAGCGAAGTGCCGGCGGAGCGATCCGCCGGCCCTTTGTTTGCGTGGCGAGCGGGGCTATATTCGTCGCTATGGCGACCGATCCTTATTACCAGCCGATCACCGCCGACGAATTCCTTGCGATGGATTTCGGCACCGATCGCAAATTCGAACTCAGCAACGGCGTCATCCAGATGATGACGGGCGGCACGGAGCTTCACGCCTGGGTGCAGGGTAATCTCGTCGCTTGGCTGCGTCAGGCGCTGCGGGGAAGCGGCTGCCGCAGCTACGGCTCGGAAATGGGTGTTCGTGTCGGCGAGCATGACGTCCGCTATCCGGATGTCAGCATCCACTGCGGCAAACGGCCGGATCATGGCGAGAATGTTCGGGCGCTCGATCGTCCGGTCGTGATCATCGAAGTCCTGTCGCCGAGTACGGCGACGTTCGATCAAGGGACGAAGCTGGAGGAGTATCGTAGCATCGATAGCGTACTCCAGATCGTTTTCGTCGACCCGATCAATCAACTAATACGGACCCACCGGCGGCTCGCGACCGGAGGCTGGCTGATCAGCGATTATTCTGCAACGGGCATCGAACTGCCGATGCTCGGGTTTACCATCCCGCACGAGGAAATCTTCGCACGCGACTGATAGGGCCGCCGTGCGTTTGGCGCGCATGAACCAGCGTGCCCGCATCCCCTTCGACAGCATCGTGTTCGGTTATGGCCCGATGCTCCCGCTCGTGGTCGCCGGGATCGGGGCGTGGGGGCTCGCGCCCGGCTGGGAACTGATCGCGGTGCGGCTGGCGATCGTCTGGGGCGCGCTGATCCTGTCGTTCATCGGCGGGGTGCGGCGCGGCTTCGGGTTCGCGACGCCCGGCGCGTCGACGCCGGTCGAGATCGTCGCGGCGGTCGGCTATTTCACGATCGCCGGGCTGGCGCTGGTGGTGCCGTTCGTCAGCACCGCGCTGGCGCTGCTCGCGGCGGGCTATGCGCTGGCGGCGCTGCTCGACCGGCGCGCGGCGCTGGCGGGCAACGCGCCGGCGCATTTCGCCCGGCTGCGTCCGCCGCAATTGCTGCTCGGGTGCGCGGGGCTCGCGGCGTGCTGGGCGTGGGTGATGCTGCGATAGGGCGGGGCGGGCTGATTGCCGCCCCTTGGCACGATCCCATTCGCTTCGCCGCGAAGAAGCGGGACCCCGGATCGAGTCCGGGGTGACGAAAAGAGGCGGCGCGCGACGGACCGCCCCTCAAGTCAGCCCTTCATCGCTTCCAGCAGCAGCTTGACGTCCTGGCTGCGCCCGCGCGGCAGGATGAGGACGTCGTTGCCGCTGGCGACGACGATCAGATCCTCGACCCCGACCATCGCGACGCGCACGCCGTCGCTGCGCGCGAGGCAGTTGCTGCTATCGAGCATGATGACCTCGCCGTTGACGACGTTGCCGCGCGCGTCGCCCTCGCTGATCGCGTGGAGCGCGTCCCAGCTGCCGACGTCGCTCCACCCCATCGCGACCGGCACGACCGCGACACGATCGGCCTTCTCCATCACCGCATAATCGATCGAGTCCGACGGCGATGCCGCGAAGGCGTCGGCGTCGGGATAGACGCGCACGCCCTCGCGCCGCGCGCCGGCGCAGGCGTTGCGTACCGACTCGACGATCGCGGGCGCGAATTGTTCGAGCGCGGCGAGATAGGCGTCGGCGCGGAACAGGAAGATCCCGCCGTTCCACGCATGGTCGCCCGACGCGATCATCGCCTCGGCGACGTCGCGCTTGGGTTTCTCGACGAAGCGGGCGACGCGGTGGACCCCGGCGGCGATCTCCTCGCCGACCTTGATATAGCCGTAGCCGGTCTCGGGCGCGTCGGGGGTGATCCCGAAGGTGACGAGCCAGCCCTGCTCGACGAGCGGCAGCGCGGCGTGGATCGCGGCGTGGAACGCTTCGCGATCGGCGATGACGTGATCGGACGGCATCACCAACATCGCCTGATCCGCCCCGGCGCTGAGCGCGGCGAGCGCGATCGCGGGCGCGGTGTTGCGCCCGGCCGGCTCGAGGATCAGCGCGCTGGGCAAGGTGCCGATCGCGCCGAGCTGTTCCTCGACCGCATCGGCATGCGCGGCATTGGCGACGACGATCGGCGCGGCGAAGGCGTCGCCGTGCGCGCGCGCCGCGGTGAGCTGCAACATCGTCTCGCTCGCGGTCAGCGCGAGCATCTGCTTGGGCTTTTCCGGCCGCGACATCGGCCACAAGCGAGTACCTGATCCGCCTGAAAGGATCACCGGCACGATTTCGGTCAATTGCTGCTCCTGTTCCCCCGTGGGAGCGCAACTACGCCCCCGACGCTTCAACACGCCTGATCGTGCAAGGTTTCCTTATGCACGATCTTCCGTTGCGGCAACGTGACGAGCGGATTAGCCGGGGCGCATGACCGACGCCCTCGACCGGATCGCCGCCGCGCTGGAGCGGCTCGCCCCGCCGCCGCCCGCCAGCGCCGATCCGCTGGCGCACCCGGCCTATGTCTGGCGCGACGGCGCGCTGGTGGCGGCGCGCGCGTTCGCGCCGCTGCCGCTGGCGCTGCTGCAAGGGGCTGAGGCGCAGAAAGCGGCGTTGCTCGCCAATCTGATGCGGCTGGCGGACGGGTTGCCGGCGCAGGACGCTTTGCTGTGGGGCGCGCGCGGCACCGGGAAATCGGCGCTGGTGAAGGCGAGCGTCGGCGCGGTGCAGGCGGCGGGGGGCGCGCTCGCGCTGGTCGAGGTCGCCGCGGACCGACTGGAGACGCTGCCGCGGCTGTTCGACGTGGTCGCGGGGCAAAGGCGCGCGTTCGCGATCTTCCTCGACGATCTCGGCTTCGACGTGGCGGCGGAGGCGCGGGTGCTGCGCTCGCTGCTGGAGGGCGGGGCGGAGGCGCGGCCGGCGAACGCGCGGCTGATCGTGACCTCCAACCGCCGGCATCTGGTGACGCGCGACATCAAGGAACAGGAAAGCGCGATCAACCCGCGCGATGCGGTCGACGACCAGATGGCCTTGGCGGATCGCTTCGGGCTGAGCCTCGGCTTCCATGTCGTCGATCAGGACGGCTATCTCGCGATCGTGCGCGGCTATGCCGAGCGTCACGCGCTGCCGTTCGATGCCGCGGAGGCGGTGCAGTGGGCGACGCGGCGCGGGAGCCGCTCGGGGCGCGTGGCGTGGCAATACGTCGTCGAGGTTGCGGGGCGCGCGGGGAAGCGGCTCGAATAGCCGACCCCCGCGCACCATATCGCCTCAGCGCCGTCGCTTGTAGTGGAAGCGGCGCACGAACGGCGCGCCATTGGCATCGACCGCCGCGGCGGCCTCGATCATCTCGTTGCCGTCCGGCGCGACGACATAGGTCCGCACCGAGCCCGGCATCTTCTGGCGCGCGAGGTTCAGGACGAGGACGTTGGCGGCCGGCGTCATGAAGGCGGCGCTGTCGGCCTCGCCCTTTTCGCCTTCGCTGGACGCCATCGTGCCGTCCGGCCGCGCCGACAGCGCCATGTGCCGGACGCTGTCGTCACGGTCGGTGATGTCGACCGTGATCCGCCATTTGCCGTCGCCGCTGTCGCGGAAGCCGTAGAGGACGCGCCTGGGCGGCGGGCCATAGCTGCCCGGCATGCGCGTCAGGTCGAGTTCCCATTCCCCGAAGAAAGGCGAGACGGGGCCGCTGCGTGTCTGCGCCGCGGCATCGCCAGCGATGCCGGTCAGGCAGGCGGCGGCGGTCAGCGCGATCGCCGTGCGGCGCGAAGGCAGAAGGAACATGCAATGGTCTCCTTGATAGGCCGGGCGAGCGCGCGGCGGGGGCAAGTGGCGGTGATCGGGGTCGCGGCGGCGTGACCGGTCGGTCCCCGCGGGCGGTGCGCGCGGAGGTCGGCAGAGCAAACAAGTGGATCGGGAAAGCGGTTAGCCGGGGTGTTCCGACGCGGCGGGCACGCGCGCCGCGTCGTCCCGGCGCGCGACGACGTGCAGCATCGCCAGCTCGGCCGCGACGACGACGGCCTGTGCGATCGCCTGCCGGGCATCGAGGAAGAGCACGGCCATGACGATCACGAGCGCGGTCACGCCGGCCAGGGTCCAGAGCGACCAGCGCAGCGCACCGGCCCAGTCCTGCTCGACCACACACCAGGCGAGCCGGAGGTGGCCGACGCCCGCGACCATCTGGATCAGCGCCAGCGCGGGCAAAGCGGCGAGATAGAGGCTGCGCAGCAGCGCTTCGTGGTCACCGCCGACCAGCAGCGCGCCTGCGAGGCCGCGCTGGTCCGGATAAAGATAGGGCAGGCCGAAGATCGCGCAGCCGATCTGGAGCGCGGCCATCGGGAGCATGATGCCCAGCGCCACCGCATAGCCGGTCACGACGAAGCGCCCGGCGGCGCCGGTGAGCAGGGAGCGCCACGCCGCGACGAGGCAGCCGGCGGCGAAGGAGAGGGCACGGCCGTCGGCGGCCGCGGCGTCATATTCGGCCGCGATCGCGCGCGACCAGTCGCGCCGGTCCACCGCCATGGCGGCGACGGCCATCCCCATGAGCAGGCGCGCGAGCGGGCGGATCATGCGAGCACCGGGGTAGCGGACGGATCGGGATCCTCGGCGGCGAGCCGCAGCGCCAGCGCGAGGCCGTCCGCGGTGAGGCGATAGACATGGCGCGGCGGCCGACCGGGCTGCGCCGGCGGGTGCCACTCCGCCTCGACGAGGCCGTTGTCGGTCATCCGCATCAGCAGCGGGTACAAAGTGCCGGACGACAGGCCGGTGTCCTTCAGCACGTCATAGCCGTGCCGCCATTCGCTGCGCTGCCGCGACAGGAACGCCAGCACGCGCCGCATTTGTCGGGAAGGTTGTCGTGTTCGTGCCATGGCTGAACACAACATATGTAGATTTAAGAGTCAAGCATCGGACGGATTGCGGCGGTCGACCCGGAAAGCGGCGATGCGGAACCCGCTGCACACGGGTTTCGCATCGCCATTCTTGATCGAAGGACCGGGGGCCGCTACGCCGCCGCGAGCCGCTGCTGCATCCGGTGGACGGGGTTGCCCTCCGCTTCGCCGAGCCGGAAGCGCGCCACTTCGCGCGACAGCACCTCGGCTTCGGCGGCGAGCGTGCGTGCGGCGGCGGTGGCCTGCTCGACCATCGCGGCGTTGCGCTGCGTGACATTGTCCATTTCCGACACCGCGGTGTTCACCTGGCCCAGCCCGATCGACTGCTGGCTGGCCGAGGCCGCGATCCGCGACACGAGCTCGCTGATCTCGCCGATCCGGCCGATGATCCGCTGGAGCGCCTGACCCGCCTCGTTGACGAGGTCGACGCCGACGCCGACCTGTTCCGAGGAAGCGAGGATGCGCGTCTTGACGTCCTTGGCGGCGTCCGCCGAGCGCTGCGCGAGCGCGCGGACCTCGGAGGCGACGACCGCGAACCCCTTGCCGGCCTCGCCCGCACGCGCCGCCTCGACCCCGGCGTTGAGCGCGAGCAAATTGGTCTGGAACGAGATGCCGTCGATGACGGTGATGATCTCGCTGATCTCCGCCGACGAGCGTTCGATGCCGCCCATCGCCTCGACCGCGCGGCGCACGATCTGGCCGGACTCCTCGGCCTCGTCGCGCGCCTCGCCGACGATGCGATTGGCCTGGGTGGCGCCGTCGGCTGTCTGGCGGACGGTCGACGTGATCTCGTCCATCGCCGCGGCGGTTTCCTCGAGCGAGGCCGCCTGCTGTTCGGTGCGCTGCGACAGATCGTCGGATGCCTGGCGGATGTCGCCCGAGCCGCTGCGAATCTGCTGGCTGGAGCGGGTGACGACGCCGAGCGTGGTCGACATCTGCGTCCGCATCGCCTCGAAACTGTCGGCGAGCGCCTGATATTCAGCCGGAAGGCCATCGAGCGTCTCGGTCAGGTCACCCTGCGCCATCCGCTCGAACACCTGTCCGCAGCGTTCGATCACCGCGCGGCGCCCGGCCTGCTCGGCCTCGAAATAGGCGGCGAGCGCGATGTCCATGTCGATCAGCGACGCCTTGACCAGCGCGGTCGCGGCGCGCGCGCGGCGGCGGGCGCCGAACGGCCAGAGCAGCCGGCCGAGCATCACCTTGGGCAGGACATGCTCCAGCATCCGCGCATAGCCGCTGATGTACCAGGTCGGCGCCAGCCCGATGCGCGCATGGATCTGGCCGATGTGCGAGGCGGCGGCGGCGTAGCTGCGATCGATCGGCCCCGAGAAGAGCTTGCGCCAATGTTCGAGCTGCTTGTCGCGGGCATGGTCCATCCGCGCCTGCGACGCGAACATCCGGCTGATCGCCGGGGTGCTGGCGATGTGCTTGTACAGCGCCACGAGCGCCGTGGGCGCATGACGCTCGATCGCGCGACGTACGACCGGGAAAGTCGCATAGCTGCGTTCGTTATAGTCGAACGCGGCCAACCGTTGCTCGAAGTCGATAGGTTCCGATCCGCTCACAGCACATCCTCCGTGCCTCGAGCAATAATCGGTAACGGTTAAAAGCAGGTAAGTCGGGATGCGATTGATTATTGAGCGTTTTCTACAATTTCCGCCAGTTCGAGCCAGCGCATTTCGGCCATGTCCTTCTCTTCGCGCAACGCCGCGATGCTGCGGCCCAGCCGGTCGAAGGCCGCGGGGTCGCGGGCGTAGAGCCCCGGATCGGCCATCGCGGCCTCGTCGGCGGCGATCCGCGCGTCGAGTTCCTCGATGCGCTTTGGCAGCAGATCATAGTCGCGCTGGTCCTTGTAGCTCAGCTTGACGCGGGTCGGGGCCGGGGGCGGCGGCGCGGCGGCGGGTTTGGCGGCGGCCTTCTTCGCGGTTTCGACGCGGGGGCGGCGCTGCCGCTCCCAATCCTCATAGCCGCCCGCGACGACGTCGACATGGCCGCTCCCGTCGAGCCCGAGCGTGATCGTGACGGTGCGATCGAGGAAGTCGCGGTCGTGGCTGACGATCAGCACGGTGCCGCCATAATCGGCGATCACCTCCTGCAACAGGTCGAGCGTTTCGAGATCGAGGTCGTTGGTCGGCTCGTCGAGGATCAACAGGTTCGACTCGCGCGCAAATTCGCGCGCGAGCAACAGTCGCGAGCGCTCGCCGCCCGACAGCGTGCCGACCTTGGCCTCGGTCAGCGAGGGATCGAACAGGAATTCCTTGAGATAGCCGTGGATGTGCTTGCGCGCGCCGAGCACGTCGATCCACTCGCCGCCGTCCGCCAGCACCTCGCGCACCGTCTTCTGCGGCGCCATCAGGCTGCGTTGCTGGTCGATGAAGATGCCATCGAGCGTCTTCGCGCGCTTGACGGTGCCGGTATCGGGTTCCAGCTCGCCGGTCAGCAGCTTGAGCAGCGTCGTCTTGCCCGCGCCGTTGCGCCCGACCACGCCGATCCGGTCGCCGCGCGCGACGCGCAGCGTCAGGTCGCGAATGATCGGGCGGTCGCCGAAGCTCTTCGAGACGTGATCGACGTCGATCACGACCTTGGTCTTGTTGTCGTCGCTGGCCATCTGGAGCGCGGCGGCGCCCTGCGGCCCCATCATCGCGGCGCGTTCGGCGCGCATTTCCTTGAGCTTCGACAGCCGGCCCTGGTTGCGGCGGCGGCGCCCGGTGACGCCGCGCTGCAGCCAATGTTCCTCGATCTTCAGCTTGGCGTCGAGCCGCTGCGCGTTGCGCTCCTCCTCGGCATAGACCTGCTCGGTCCAGGCGTCGAAGCCGCCGAACCCGACCTCGGCACGGCGCAGCTCGCCGCGGTCGAGCCACAGCGTCTGGCGGGTCAGCCGGGTCAGGAAGGTCCGGTCGTGGCTGATGACCACGAACGCGCCGGTGAAGCGCTTCAGCCAGTCCTCGAGCCATTCGATCGCGGCAATGTCGAGATGGTTGGTCGGCTCGTCGAGCAGTAGCACGTCCGGGTCCATCGCCAGCGCGCGGACGATCGCGGCACGGCGGCGCTCGCCCCCCGAGGCGGAGGAGGCCTCGCGCGACAGGTCGATACCGAGCTGGTCGGCGATCGCATCGGCCTGGTAATGTTCGGGGGCGTCGGCGCCGGCCAGCGCATAGTCGCGCAGCGTCGCAAAGCCGCTGACGTCCGGATCCTGCTCCAGCATCACCACCCTGGTGCCCGGCACGATCGTCCGCCGCCCTTCGTCGGCGTCGATGACCCCGGCGATCAGCTTGAGCAAGGTCGACTTGCCCGCGCCGTTGCGCCCGATCAGCGCCAGCCGGTCGCGCTCGCCGACATAGAGGTTCAGGTGACGGAACAGCCACCCGGCCCCCTGAACGAGCCCGAGGTCTTCGTACGACAATATTGGTGCGGCCATGCGCAGCGACCTAGGGAACCGCAGGCGCAGGGGCAAGTTGCGCGGAGGACACATGCGCCGCTTTCCTCATTCACAGGCTGTTCAAGCCGCTTTGCCTATGCCAGCACCGGTGAGAATGCTTCCGTCGCTCCTTCTGTGCGGGCTGGCCGCCCCGGCGATCGCCCAGCCTCCGCCGCCGCTGCCCGATCAGGTGCGCGACGGCTCGGTGGCGTTGCAGGCGCGTCGACAGGGGCGGTTGCTGCCGCTGCCGGAGATCGAGCGGCGCGTGGTGCCGACGATGCGCGACGCGCAATATATCGGCTTCGACCTCGAGATGCCGAGCGGCATCTATACGCTCAAGTTCCTGAAGAAAGGCGCGGTGATCTGGGTCGACGTCGACGGGCGCACCGGGCAGATTCTGGGACGCACCGGGCGCTGAGCGCGTTCATGGCGGTGAAAGCCGCAATTCCATAGCGGTCGGCTTTCGTGCTAGCGCCGCCGTCTTATTCTTCGTTTTTCCAGGGAGCCCCACCAGCGATGCGCGTGCTGATCGTCGAAGATGAGCCCAATCTGGGGCAGCAGCTGAAATCAACGCTGGAGGGCGCGGGCTATGCGATCGATCTGGCGACCGATGGCGAGGAAGGGCATTTCCTCGGCTCGACCGAGAGCTACGACGCGATCGTGCTCGACCTCGGCCTGCCGGAGATCGACGGGCTGACCGTGCTCGACCGCTGGCGCAAGGAAGGCAAGGTCACCCCGGTGCTGGTGCTGACCGCGCGCGACAGCTGGTCCGACAAGGTCGCCGGGCTCGACGCCGGCGCGGACGATTATGTCGCCAAGCCGTTCCAGACCGAGGAACTGATCGCGCGGCTGCGCGCGCTGATCCGCCGCGCCTCGGGAAATGCCTCGTCGGAGCTGATCGCGGGCGACGTGCGGCTCGACACGCGCTCGGGCAAGGTGACGCGCGCCGGCGAGCCGGTGAAGCTGACCGCGCAGGAATACAAATTGCTCAGCTACCTGCTCCACCACAAGGGCAAGGTGGTGAGTCGCACCGAGTTGATCGAACATATCTACGATCAGGATTTCGACCGCGATTCCAACACGATCGAGGTGTTCGTGACGCGGATCCGCAAGAAGCTGGGCCAGGACGTGATCACCACGATCCGCGGCCTGGGCTACAGCCTGGAAGATCCGGACGCCTGACGCCGTGACCGAGGGCGAACCCGGCAAGCCGCGGGCGAGCGGGTCGCTCTCGCGGCGGATGATCCTGATCGCGTTCGCGTGGATCTCGGCGCTGCTGGTCGGCGGCGGGTTCGCGCTCGATCGCGTGCTGGTCGGCGCGGTGACCGCCAACGCCGACGACCAGCTGCAATATGTGCTCCGCTCGTTGCTGGCCTCGGCCGAGATCGACCCGATCGGCGAGGTGCGCTTCAACCGCCAGCCCGCCGACCAGAGCTTCCTCGAACCCTATTCGGGACAATATTGGCAGGTCTCGGCGCCGGGGCACGAGACCTTCCCGTCGCGGTCGCTATGGGATCGCGAGCTGGCGTACGGCACGCCGCACAGCGGCTCCGAGGTGCGCAAATACGACAGCACCCAGTTTCCCGACGAGAAACTGCGCGTGATCGAACGCGACGTGACGCTGCCGGGATCGAACGTCCGCTGGCGCTTCCAGGTCGCGAGCCGCGGCGACGCGCTGGAGGCGCAGATCGCGGTGTTGCGCCGGACGTTGGTGCGCAGCTTTGTGCTGCTCGGGGTCGGGCTGGCGGTGCTGGCGACGCTGCAGACCTTCTACGGGCTGTTGCCGCTGCGGCGGCTGCGGCTGGAGATCGCCAAGATGCGCGCCGGGCGGTCGAACCGGATCAGCGGGGCGATGCCGCTCGAACTGCTGCCGATGGTCGAGGAGCTGAACGCGCTGGTCGCGCACAACGAGACGCAGGCCGAGGAGGCGCGGCGGCACGCCGGCAATCTGGCGCACGCGCTCAAAACGCCGCTGACCGTCATCATGAACGCCGCGACTGCGCAGTCGGACGATCTCGCCGACACGGTGATCCGCGAGGCACGGACGATGCGGCGGCAGGTCGACCACCATCTGGCGCGCGCGCGCGCGGTCGGGCGGCGCGGCTCCGCGCACAGCCGCGCACAGGTGTGGCCGAGCGTCGAGTCGGTCGAGCGCGCGGTGCAGCGGCTCTACCCGCACGTCCGCATCGATATGAGCGGGCCGAAGGACCTCGTCGCGCACATCGAGCGGCAGGACCTCGACGAGATCATGGGCAATCTGGTCGAGAATGCCGCCAAATACGGCGGCGGCAGCGTGTTCGTGACGGTCGGGGCGCAGGCCGGGTTCGTCGAGATCCAGGTCGAGGACGACGGGATGGGCATCCCGGAGGCGGACCGCATCCGCATCTTCGATCGCGGGGTGCGGCTGGATACCGGCAAGCCGGGGACCGGGCTCGGGCTGGCGATCGTGCGCGACGTCGCGGAAATCTACGATGGGACGGTGACGCTGGAGGAAAGCGAGGATCTCGGCGGGTTGCTGGTGCGGTTGCGGCTGCCGATGGCGGGGTGAGGGTCTTCGGACGGCGACTGCGCCTCTACCGTCACCGTCATTTCCGCAAAGGCGAGACGTCTGCGAAAGCCCCCTTCTTGTACCCCGGCGGAGGCCGGGGCCCAGTCGGGGGCGGTTTGTGACTAACTGAAACACCTCGCCAACTGGACCCCGGCCTTCGCCGGGGTACGGCCTGGCGACGGAAGGTCCCGCACTTTCGCAGAGATCCGGCGAAGGCGAGAATCCAGAACCTCTGACCTTGCGATTTTCTCGGTGAACCTGCGCATCTGGATTCCCGCCTTCGCGGGAATGACGAATTAGCTCGCGTAGCGCGCCGCGGTCTCGCGGATCAGCGCGATCATGTTCGGGATGCCCTGCGTGCGGTTCGAGCTGAGCTGCGCCTTGAGGTCGAACGGCGTCAGCTCGCCCGCAATGTCGGTTGCGAGGATGTCCGCGGGCGTGCGGTCCTGCACCGTCAGCAGCACCAGCGCGATGATCCCCTTGGTGATGTGCGCATTGCTGTCGGCGAGGAAGTGGAGCCGGCCATCCTCGCGGACCGCGGGATAGACCCACACCGAGGCGGAGCAGCCGCGCACCAGGGTCGCATCGGTCTTGAGCGCCTCGGGCATCGGCTCCAGCGCGCGGCCGAGCTCGACGAGCAGGCGGTAGCGGTCGTCGCCTTCGAGAAAGGCATATTCGTCGCGGACGTCGTCGAGCGTGGCAGCGGCTTCGGTCATGCCGGGCGCGCTACCGCCCCGCCGCGCTGCCCGCAACCGTTCAGAGGTCGACCCCGGCGGCGATCGCCTCCAGCTTGCGGATGCGCTCCTTCAGATCGGCGATCTCGATCCGCGCGCCGGCGGCCGGGGCGGGGGCGGGTTCGCTGGCGAGCCGCATCTCCTGGCTCTTCAGCTGGAGCCAGCCGCGCCAGCCGTTGAGCGCGGCGAAGACCAGCATCGCCAGCCCGGCAAGCGACGCGACGGCGAGGGTGAGGGTGATCTGGGGATCGGACATGGCTGCCTTCTCCTGTGCTGGCGTTGGGGTCAGCGGTCGCGCAGCTCTTCGATCTGGCGTTCCAGATCGCTGCGGCCGTGTTGATCGGTGATGACGCGCTCCAGAACCGCGATGCGTTCCTTGAGCTGGCGGATTTCGTCGGGGGCGCGGCGGTCGTCGACGAACGCGTCCGGCTGTTGCGCCTTGATCGCCATCGCGCGCCACTTTTCCCGGCTGACCTTGCCGATGGTGACGATCATCACGATCATGACCACCATCATTGCTACGGACCACGGCACGTTACTTCCTCCCTCTTTCGTCTTCGTTCGGTTCAGTTGAGCGGACGCTGGTCCGGCACGCTGCGCAGCGCGTCGATCTCGTCGGCGAGCGCGACGCCCTTGTCGGTGGCGATCCGTTCGAGGACGCGGACGCGCGCCTCAAGCCGCTCGGTCTGCGCGGCATATTGCGCGGCCTTCTCGGCGGTGCGTTCGGCATCGATCTCGATCCGGCGACGCTGGATCTCCAGCCACGGGCGGACGACCATGGTGGCGACGATCGCGGTGATCGGGATCAGCAGCGCAAAGATCGGAATGAGCAGCGGACTGATATGCATGACCTAACCCCTTGCTGACGCCGCGCTCAGCGCAGGCTGTCGATTTCCTTGGCCAGCGACGAGTTGCGGCTGGTGTAGTGCAGCTCGATGTCGGCGAGCCGGCGGTCGATGTCGCGGAACTTGGCGCGGACCTCGGCGGTGGACCGCTTCGGATTGGCGCGGACGCCCTGCCAGAACTTCTGGTCGTCGTGATCCTGGTAGAGCCCGGTCGGCTTGGGTTCGACGATCCAGGCGACGACCATGTAAGCGAGCAGGATCCACCATTGCTGCGCGACGATCGTCAGCCCGGCGATGCCGAGACGGACCCAAAGCACGTCGATGCCGACGTAATCGGAGATTCCGGCGCAGACGCCCTTCCACTTGCCGTTCTGCGGATCGAGGTAGAATTGGGTGCGGCTGTCGGACATCAGTTCCTCCGCTGCGACGTGGGTTGATCGAGACGATAGTCGGGGGCCGAGCGATAGTCGCCGACACCTGGGCGGAAATCGGGATTGTCGGCGGCGACGATCCGTTCGACCGTGTTGACGCGGTCCTCCAGCCGGCGGGCGAGATTGTACATTTCGTCGAGCAATTGCTCGTCCTCGCCGGTCATCTTGGGCGCGGTCTTCCACTTGGTCACATAATGCAGGATCAGCCACGGCAATCCGATGAAGATGGCCATCACCGCGACCACTGGTCCGAAATCCATCTCAACCCTCCTTGTTCAGGCGCTTCTTGAGCGCTTCGAGCTCGGCGTCGATCTTGTCGCTCGATCGCAGCTCGTTGAATTCATCCTCCAGCGTGCGGGGCGTGAGGCCCATCGCCTCGGCGCGTCCCTCCGCCTCGTCGGCGCGGCGTTCCAGCACCTCGAAGCGGCTGAACGCCTCGTGCGTCTTGGGGCCGTTCCACATCTCGCGCAGCCGCGCCTTGGTGTTGGCGCTCTCGAGCCGCGTCGCGATCGCATTCTGCTTGGCGCGCGCCTCGCGCAGCTTGTTCTGCAGCTTGGCGATGTCCTCTTCCGAGGAACGCAGCGCCTCATCGAGTCCGGTCACTTCCTCGCGCAGCTGCGCGCCCATGTCGGCGGCCTTGCGGCGCTCGACCAGCGCCGCCTTGGCGAGGTCCTCGCGGTTCTTGGAGAGCGCCAGCTCGGCCTTTTCGGTCCAGCTCGCCTCCAGTTCCGCCAGCTTGGCGATGTGGCGGCGCATCTCCTTCTGGTCGGCGATGGTCCGCGCGGCGGAGGCACGAACCTCGACCAGCGTATCTTCCATCTCCGCGATGATGATGCGGACCATCTTGGCGGGATCGTCCGCACGGTCGAGCAACTCGGCCATGTTGGCGGCGACGATGTCGCGAGTGCGGGAGAAAATGCCCATTCGATACGGACTCCTTGGGTATTCGCGCCTTCTTAGCGGATCGGACGGGGTACGGGGAGGGTCTGTTCCCGCACCCCGTCCTCCGCTCACGCCAGCACGTGGACGGAAGCGATGGGGGTGCTCGCCAGCGCCGTGGCCGGGCCGACCGCGCCGAGCACCATCGTGGCGCTGACGAGGACGGTGAGAGCGAGGGCGGCGAGCTTGCTGGTGAAGGTGGTGGTCATGGTGGAAACTCCCTGAATGCGTTGTCGCAAGAAGCATTGCAGGAGCCGTGCCAATTCGCGTTTGTGGCGGAAAAGCTGGGATTTTCGGTGCCTGGGGTGGAATTGCAAAAACTGACGGTTGCTATCGTCTGGCAATTTGCGCCAATCCTTGGTGCATGAAGCGCAGCACGCAGGTAATCGGTCAATCGGGCGTCTTCCTCGACGCGCTGGAGCGCGCGAGCCGCGCCGCCGCGCTCGATCGCCCGGTGCTGGTGATCGGCGAGCGCGGGACCGGCAAGGAGCTGGTCGCCGAGCGCCTCCATCACCTCAGCCCGCGCTGGGACCAGCCGCTGGTGACGATGAACTGCGCCGCCTTGCCCGAGACGCTGATCGAGGCGGAATTGTTCGGGCACGAGGCGGGGGCCTTCACCGGCGCGTCCAAGGCGCGCGCCGGTCGTTTCGAGGAGGCCGATGGAGGCACGCTGTTCCTCGACGAGCTGGGCACGCTGTCGATGGGCGCGCAGGAGCGGCTGCTGCGCGCGGTCGAATATGGCGAGGTGACGCGGATCGGCGCGTCGCGCCCGCTGCGCGTCGACGTGCGGATCGTCGCGGCGACCAACGAGCATCTGCCCGACCGGGTGGAGGATAACACCTTCCGCGCCGATCTGCTCGACCGGCTGTGTTTCGAGGTGGTGACGCTGCCGCCGCTGCGCGCGCGCAAGAGCGACATTCCGGTGCTCGCCGACTTCTTCGGGCGGCGGATGGCGTCGGAGCTGGGGCGCGACGAATGGGCGGGCTTCTCGGCGGAAATGGAAGAGGCGATGCGCGATTATCGCTGGCCCGGCAACGTCCGCGAGCTGCGCAACGTCGTCGAGCGCGCGGTCTATCGCTGGGAACGCGCCGGGCCGGTCGGCGCGATCGAGTTCGATCCGTTCGACTCGCCCTATCGTCCGGCCGGCGCGAACGGCAAGCGCCCGACGCCGACCCCGACGCCCACGCCTGCGGCACCGCCGACTGGCGCGCAGGACGACGAGGAGGTCGCGGCGTGCGAGGTCGGGCCGTCCGACTTCAAGAGCCGCGTCGCGCTGTTCGAGCGCGAGTTGCTGACCAAATCGCTCGCCGAGCATCGCTTCAACCAGCGCGCCACCGCCGAGGCGCTGGGGCTCAGCTACGACCAGCTCCGCCACGCGCTGCGCCGACACGATCTGATCGGAGCGGTTGCGTAACGAGTGGCAGGGAGCCATTTGGGGCGCATCGCGTTGCCGACGCGAACCCTTGAGGAGGATTTATGGCTTTCGAACTGCCGCCGCTGCCCTATGCCTATGACGCGCTGGAGCCGGTGATCTCCAAGGAGACGATGACCTTCCACCACGACAAGCACCATGCGGCCTATACCAACAAGCTGAACGAGGGCGTCGCCGCCGATCCGTCGCTGGACGGGCTGTCGATCGAGGATATCCTGGCGCGTGTCTCGTCGCTGCCGCCGCTGATCCGCAACAACGGCGGCGGGTTCTGGAACCATGATTTCTTCTGGAAGATCATGGCGCCGAAGGGCTCGACCCAGCCGTCGGGCAAGCTGGCCGAGGCGATCGACACCTATGGCGGGCTCGACAAGCTGAAGGAAGATTTCAACGGCAAGGGCGCCGGCCAGTTCGGTTCGGGCTGGGCGTGGGTGATCGCGGATTCGTCGGGGGCGCTGAAGGTCACCTCGACCCCGAACCAGGACAATCCGCTGATGGACGACGCCAAGGAGAAGGGCACGCCGATCCTGGGCAACGACGTGTGGGAACACGCTTATTACCTGACCTACATGAACGACCGCCCCGGCTATCTGAAGGCGTGGTGGGATGTGGTGAACTGGGACGAGGCCGGGCGCCGCTACGAAGCTGCGACCGCCTGATTTCGGCGAACCCCGCCAAAGGAGGAAGGCCCGGGCGACCGGGCCTTACTTTTTTCGCTTATTCGAAGGTCCATTTCTGCTCGGGGCCGCCGGTGCACGGCCAGGTGATGACGTCCTTGGCGGGCGACAGCGACGCGCCGCCGACCGCGAGGCACGATCCGGACTTGCGGTTGACGATCGTGTCGCCGCTGATCGTCCAGTGCGAGCGCTCGCCGATCGAGCAGGAGGTCTGGATGGCGAGCGCGCCTTCCGTCTTGTCGCTGTCCTGCGCGAGGCACAGGCCGCTGTGCTGGAAGACCAGCTGCGTATAGTCGCCGACCTGCCGTCGCTCGAGCTGTTCGTTGCCGTCGCGGTTGCACGTCCACTGAATCGCCTTGCCGCGGAACGTCTGGTTGTAGCCGTTGATGTTGAGGCACATGCCGCTGTGCGCGACCTTGGCGCGCACCAATGTCGTCGACGGTAAACCAAGCGCGATCGTGCCGCGCGCGGCGTCGATCGTGATCTGCGACGCGGTCGGGATCTCGAGCGAGGTCGCGGTCGGGAAGCGCAGCGGCAGCCAGACATAGGTCGAGTCGTTGACGATCTGCCCGCTCGCCGGCCCCCAGCGATCGCCCATGTAGAGGTAGGACGTGCCCATCGATCCCTGCACCGGCAGGATATAGGTCGACTGTGAGTTATAGGTGTACGGGTGGCCGAAGCGGGTCGGTCCGCTCCACGGGCCGGCGAGGCTGGTCGCGGTGAAATAGGCGGCCTGATTGGGGTTCCAGCCGCTGGCGCCCGAGGTGAGCAGGAAATAGGTGCCGGCGCGCTTGACGATCGCCGGCGCCTCGCGGTGGAAGCCCTTCAGCACCGCCACGAGACTGTCGATCTTCGTGTAATCGTCGCTGAGCTTGTAGATGTTGAGATCGTAGTTCACCGCGGCGGACGAGATCAGATAGGCCGAGCCGTCGGTGTCCTGGAACACCGTCATGTCGCGCGATTCGTAGCCGAGCGGATTGAAGCTGCCGAGATAGGTGTAATCGCCGTCGACCGTGTCCGACGTCGCCACCGCGACGCGCGCCTCGACGTAGTCCTTGCCGTTCTCCTTGTGCGCCCAGAGCACGTATTTCTTGGTCTTGGCGTTGTAGAGGACCTTCGGGCGCTCGATGTTGACGAAATTCAGCTCGTCGGCCGAGCTGGACTTCAGAATGTCGTTGCGGAACTCCCACGTCTTCAGGTCGGTCGAGCGGTACATGGAGACGGCGCGGAAGGAATAGTCCGGGTTCCGGTTCTCGCCGAGGAAATAATAGTAATTGCCGACCTTGATGACCCCGCCGCCGTGCGCGTCGATCTGTGCGCCGGTGGTGGTGGTGAACTGCGAACCGTTGTTGATGGTCGCCGGTCCGGCCCAGGCCGGTGCCGCAACGGTCGCGGCGATCACGCACGCGGCCGCTAGTCTCAACCCTTTCATCTTCCTCTCCATCTCAGCCGCCGATCTGCGTCGGCCCGCCTTATGTAAGACATATCGCCGGAAAGGTGAAGCGTCGCGCGCAAAGTATAAAATGTAGTGCGATCAATAGAATGGCGAAGATTTAGCGGTAAACCTAATCATCGAGCGGGTGGTTGATGTAAATTTTCGATTAACCGTTGCTATGGACGACCGCCGGCGCAATGATATAAGTCGTACATAAGGGCGCGGGATCAGCGCTCATGGGGAGAGCGGCATGGATCGTGCGTCGCGCCGGATCGGCGGGCTGGCGGGATTGTCTGTCATCGCGGTCGGATTGTGCTGGTGGTCGCTGGCGCCGATCCCGCGCCCGCGTCCCGACAGTGTCGCGATCGTCCATGCGCCCGCCGCGGCAGCAAGGGTCGAGCCGGTCGTCATCGCCGTCCCGACGCCCGCTCCGACGCCGCAGGCCGCCGATCCGGTGGTGGCGGCACGCCGCGACGCGACGGTGCTCGCCGCGGTGGCTGAGAAACGCTCCCCCGACGATCTCGTGCTGGACGGCGCCATGCAGCGCGAGCCGCGTGATCCGCTGCGCGCCGAACCGACCGAGGCGGCGATGCGCGCCGCGCTGCTCCGCGTCCCGGCGCTGGCGGGGGGCAAGGAGCCGCCGCGCGTGCTGTGCGTGGGCACGACGTGCGAGGTCACCGGCGTGGCGTCCGGCGGGCGCTCGACTGTCGAGATCGAACAGGCGCTGCGCGACCCGGCGATGCTGCACGCGATGGTGGCGCGCGGCTACATGCCCGGCCCGGCGACGGTGGCGGCGGTGGCGGGCGGCGGCGTCGGGTACGTCCTCTATCTCAACAACGAGATGTGACGTCGCGCCGTCCATGGCGCGGCCGGGATCAAAGGGAGAAGGCATGATGACGATCGGCAGAAACGGGATGGTGGCCGCGGCGCTGGCGACCGCCCTGACGATGGCGGCGCCGGCCGGCGCGACGGTGATCGGCTTCGACGACCTGAGCGCGTCGGACGATCCGATCGCGGACGGCTATGCCGGGCTGCAATGGCGCAACCTGTACGTGCTCGATCCGTCGACCGCCCCCGTCAGCGGCTATACGAACGCGGTCGTGGACGGGCGGCAGGCGGCCTATAGCGGGTTCGACGATGCCGCGGAGATCGGCGGGCTGAGCGACGGCTATGTGCTGCAGAGCGGCTGGTTCACTGCCGCCTTCAACGACGGGCTGACGATCACCGCGAAGGGCTACAAGGGCGACGAGCTGATCCACGAGCTGTCGTTCGTCGTCGACACCAACGCGCCGACTCTACAGACGTTCGACTGGCGCGGCGTGACGCGCGTCAGCTTCGCGGGCGCGGGCGGTAAGGACCGCTTCTTCGACATGTCGGGCACCAACTTCGCGGTCGACGCGGTGCAAGTCGCCGCGGTGCCTGAACCGGCGACATGGGCGATGATGGTGTTGGGCTTCGCGGCGGTGGCGACCGCGCTGCGTCGCCAGCGGCGTCGCGTCATGCCCGCCTGACCTTCCGGACCGGCGTCGCGCGTCGCACGGGCGCAGCCTGCGCGCGCGGCGTCGTCCTCCCTCTCCCGGACGTGACGCGCTCCTTCCTTTCGCAATCATGATGCAATGATGGTTGCAATGTTACACCATCACATGCACGGACGGCTTGCGCGGCGTGCGGATCGACGCCACGCTGACGGCTCGAAGGGGAAGAGATGATCGTGCGTTCTTCGATACGCGCCGGGTGGCGCGGCGCTGGCCTTTCGCTGGCGGGTGCGCTGTCCCTGTCGCTGCTGCCGGCCGCTGCCTTCGCCGAGGAGGAGCCGCCGACGGACCATGACGAGGTCACGGTCGAGGCGGTGCGGCAACCGTATCGCGGCAATTTCACGCTGCGCGAGATCCCGCAGGCGATCACCACGATCGACGCCGGAACGCTGCAGGAGAACAATATCCTGCGGCTGACCGACGCACTGGACCTCAACGCGTCGGTGGTGCGGCAGAATACGCTGGGCGGGCTGTGGGACAGTTTCGCGGTGCGCGGCTTCGCGGGCGACGAGAATTTGCCGAGCGGCTATCTGGTCAACGGCTTCAATGCCGGACGCGGGTTCAGCGGGCAGCGCGACGTCGCAGGGATCGAGCGCGTCGAGGTCTTGAAAGGGCCGGCGGCGGCGGTGCTGGGGCGCGGCGAGCCGGGCGGATCGATCAATCTGGTGACGAAACAGGCCGAACTCGGGCGCAGCTTCGGCAGCGCGTCGCTGCAATATCGCAGCTTCGACACGGTGCGCGCGGAGGGCGACGCCAACGTCGCGCTCACCGGCAACCTCACCGCGCGGCTGATCGGTTATGCCGAGTCCGGCGACACGTTCCGCGATACGGTCAGCCAGCGGCGCTGGGGGTTCCTGCCGTCCGCGGCGCTGGCGATCGGCGATGCCACGCGGCTGATCTACGACATGGAATGGACGCGCACCGCGGTGCCGTTCGATCGCGGGATCGTCGTCCTCAACAACGATTTCCGTACCATACCGCGCTCCCGCTTCCTCGGCGAGCCGGGCGACGGCGACACGGTCGCGCGCGCGTTCGGGCACCAGTTGCGGCTCCAGCATGATTTCGGCACCGGCTGGACGTTGTTGCTCGGCGCCAGCCATCGCGACACGACGCTGACCGGTGCCTCCTCCGATGCCGAGACCGCAATCGCGCGGCAGAAGCTGTTCGTCGACGGCCACACCCTGTCGCGCCAGCGCCGGACGCGCAGCTATACCTCCGCGCACAGCGTGTTCCGGGCCGAGCTGGCGGGCGAGTTCCTGACCGGCGGGCTGCGGCATCGCGTGCTGATCGGCGGCGATGTCGATTATTTCGACACCGACCAGTATTTCACCCGCTTCCGCGGCCCGGTCGTGACGGCGACGACCACCGACCGGCAGAGCTACGCGATCGACATCGACGATCCGGTCTATGGCCGCTGGCCGGTGCCGGTCGGGGTGCCGACCACCAACCGGCTCGACGTGCAGCGGACGCTGGGCGGGTATGTGCAGGACCAGATCAGCCTGACCGGCCGGCTGCAGCTGCGCGTCGGCGGGCGCATCGACAGCTTCCTGCTGCGCGTCGACAATCGCTTGCTCAACACCGAAGGCCGCCGCAGCCGTGCGCGGTTCAGCCCGCAGGCCGGCGTGGTCTACGAGATCGCGACGCCGCTGTCGCTCTATGCGGCGTACGGCGAAGGCTATCGCGCCAATATCGGCACCGATGCGCGCGGCAACGTCTTCGAGCCCGAGACGAGCAAGTCGATCGAGGCGGGGGTGAAGCTGACCGCGTTCGGCGGGCGGCTCAACGGAACGCTGGCGGTGTACCAGCTCGACAAGGCGAACGTGCTGGCGACCGATACCGTCAATCCGGGCTTCTCGGTCGCGATCGGCAAGGCGCGCAGCCGCGGGGTCGAACTGGACGTGATCGGGCAATTGCCGGGGCGCATCGACGTGCTGCTGAGCTATGCCTATACCGATGCCGAAGCGCGGTCACGGGTGCGCGATCCCAATTTCTCGTTCCAGATCCTGCCCGGCGACCCGCTCATCAACATCCCCGATCACAATGCCAATGTGCAGCTCGCCAAGCACATGACGTTCGGTTCGCGCGAGGCGCTGCTGGGCGCCGGGGTGCACTATGTCGGCGAGCGAAGCGGCGAAACCGGCACGCGCTTCACCTTGCCCGCGCACACGCTGGCGCGGGTGTTCGGCGAGGTCGACCTGACCCCGGCGACGACCTTGTTCGGGTCGGTGACCAATCTGTTCGACACGCAATGGTATGCCAACAGCTACTCGCCCGTCTGGGTACAGCCGGGCACGCCGCGCACCGCGACGATCGGGGTGCGCGCGCGCTTCTGAGCGGGCAACCATGCGGGGTCGAGATCATTGTGATTCCAAGCGCCCGTGGTCGGGCGCGCGGAGGTCATCATGCTCGCACCCACCGCCGCGCCGTGGCGCATCCATCCGCTGCACGGCGTGCTGCTCGCCTTTCCGGTGGCGCTGTTCCCGGCGGCGCTGGCAGCGGACCTGACCTATCTGGGCAGCGCCGAGATGCAATGGTCGAACATGGCGGCGTGGGCGATCACCGGGGCGCTGGCGTTCGGCGCGCCGGCGCTGGCGTGGAGCGTCTGGGCGGCGCTGCGGCGGCGGGCGACATGGGCGTATCCGTTGCTGCTCGCGTTGGCGTGGGTCGCGGGGCTGGTCAACGCCTTCCAGCACAGTCAGGACGCCTGGGCGTCGGTCGGAGTCGGCGGCTTGTTGCTGTCGCTGGTGTCGAGCGGCGCGGTGCTGGCGGCGGGATGGCTGGCGCTCGGCGCGCGCAGCGTGGTGGTGCGGGAGACGGTGCGATGATCCGCGTCGCCGCCACCGTCGCTACGCTCACGCTGCTCGCCGGCTGCGGAAGCCAGCCGGACGACGTCCGCCAGACCGGGCCGAACCCGCAGCTGCCCGCGCAGCAACCGTCGCTGATCCCGGCGATGAAGATCGCCAAGCCGACCGGCTGGGGCGACACGCGCCCGACCGTGCCAAAAGGATTCGCGATCACCGCGGTCGCGACCGACCTGAAGGTGCCGCGCCAGATGCTGGTGCTGCCCAACGGCGACCTGTTGGTCGCGGAGGGCAAGGGCGGCCATGCGCCGAAGCTGCGGCCCAAGGATGTGATCGCGGGCTATATCAAGAGCCTCGGCACGACGAGCGTCAAGGGCGGCGACCGCATCACCCTGCTGCGCGATGCCGACGGCGACGGCCGACCGGAGCTGCGCACCACGTTTATCGACAAGCTGGACGCGCCCTATGGCATGGCGCTGGTCGGCAACGAGCTGTACGTCGCTGAACAGGGCGCGCTCAAGCGCTTCGCCTATGTGCCGGGCGCGACCAGCATCACCACCCCAGCCGCTGTCGTGACGAGGCTGCCGGCGCGGATCAACCATCACTGGACCAAGTCGCTGGCGGCGAGCGCCGATGGCGCGAAACTCTATGTCGGGATCGGCTCGAACAGCAACGTCGGCGAGCGTGGGATGGAGGTCGAGCAGGATCGCGCGGTGGTGTGGGAGATCGATCGCCAGACCGGCGCGCACCGCGCGATCGCGACCGGGATCCGCAACCCGACCGCGCTGGCGATCGAGCCGACCACCAATGCGCTCTGGAGCGTCGTCAACGAGCGCGACGAACTCGGGCCGCGGCTGGTGCCCGACTATCTGACGCAGGTGCGCGACGGTGCCTTCTACGGCTGGCCGTATAGTTACTATGGGCGCAACGTCGATCCGCGGGCGCATCCGCAGCGCCCGGATCTGGTCGCGACCGCAGTGGTGCCGGATTATGCGCTCGGCTCGCATGTCGCGGCGCTGGGGCTGTCGTTCGTGACCGGCGGCGGCTGGGGCGGGGCGTTCAGCGAGGGCGCGTTCGTCGGCGAGCATGGCAGCTGGAACCGGCAGGATCTGGCGGGTTACAAGGTCGTGTGGTTGCCGTTCGCGGGCGGACGCCCCGCGGGCGAGCCGCGCGATCTGGTCACCGGGTTCATCGGTGCGGACGGCAAGGCGCGCGGGCGGCCGGTCGGGGTGCTCTACGATGCGCCGCGCCGGGCGTTGTTCATCGCCGACGATCTGTCGAACACGGTGTGGCGGGTCACCCCGGCGGTGACGACGGCGGCGGCGAGCAAGACGAAGCCGCAGGGATAATCCGTCATTGCGAGCGTAGCGAAGCTATCCAGGACGTCCTGGTCTGGCTCTGGATTGCTTCGCTACGCTCGCAATGACGAGGTGGGTGACCTCACCCCTCCGGCGGGACCGGCGGGGCGTCGTCGCCGAGCGTCAGGCCGTGGCGCATCAGCATCGGCACGTTGGCGATCGCGAACAGCATCGTCGCGGGGATCACCACCCACACCTTGTAGATCGCCCACAGGTCCCAGCCGCGCTGCGCGCCGACCGCGACCGCCGCGCCGCGCCAGACCGCCTCGTTGAGGAACGCCATCACCACGAAGAACCACACCCAGTTGAGCGTCAGCCGCCGCCAGCCGCTCTCGCGCAGGCCGGGATAGCTGCTGCCCATCAATTGCTGGAGCAACGGCCGTCCGGTCGCGACGCCGAAGCCGAGCACCGCGGCGAGCAGGGCGTAGACGATCGTCGGCTTCATCTGGATGAAGCGCGGGTCGCGGAAATACATCGTCAGCCCGCCGAACACGATCACCAGCCCGGCCGAGATCAGCAGCATCGGCGGCACGCGCCCGAGCTTCACGCGAGCGATCACCAGCGCGACGACGCTGGCGAGCACGAACACCGCGGTGGCGAGGATCACGCGCGCGAGCAGCAGCGCCTCGACCTGCTTGAGCGTCGAGAGCATCGGCGTGAAATTTGCGACGATCGCGCGCGCCGTCTCGGCGGGGACGAGGAAGTTGGCGGCGAAGAACAAGGCGAGCGGGCCGTAATCGACCAGCGCGCGGACGCCACCGTGGCCGTCATTCTGCGGCGTGCTCATCGTTGCTTGCCCCCGTCGATCCCGGCGATGATCCGGCTGACCTCGCGCGCGTCGAACGGGCGCAGGTCGTCCATCTGCTCGCCGACCCCGATCGCGTGGATCGGCAGGCCGTAGCGCTCCGCCGCCGCGACCAGCACGCCGCCGCGCGCGGTGCCGTCGAGCTTGGTCATCACCAGCCCGGTGACGCCCGCGACCTCCTTGAAGACCTCGATCTGGCTCAGCGCGTTCTGCCCGGTGGTGGCGTCGAGCACCAGCAGCACGTCGTGCGGCGCGGCGGGGTTGAGGCGGCCGAGCACGCGGCGGATCTTCGCCAGTTCGTCCATCAGCTCGCGCTTGTTCTGGAGCCGGCCGGCGGTGTCGACGATCAGCACGTCGGTGCCGATCGCGGTCGCCTGCTTCACCGCGTCCCAGACGATCCCGGCGGCGTCGCCGCCCTCCGGCCCGGTGACGATCGGCACGCCGATCCGCTCGGCCCAAGTCTTGAGCTGGCCGATCGCGGCGGCGCGGAACGTGTCGCCCGCCGCGAGCATCACCGCATAATCCTGTTCAAGGAACAGATGCGCGAGCTTGGCGATCGTGGTGGTCTTGCCCGAGCCGTTGACGCCGATGACGAGGATCACCTGCGGACGCGGGAAAGCGTCGATGCCGATCGGCTTGGCGACGTCGCGCAGCACCTTCTCGACCTCCTCGGCGACGACGAGCCGGATGCCGAGTTCCTCCATGTTGCGCTCGAACGTCCCCTCGGCCAGCCGGTCGCGGACCTTGGCGGCGGTGGCCGGGCCGAGATCGGAGGCGATCAGCGCTTCCTCGACGGTGTCGAGCGTTTCCTCGTCGAGCCGCGCGCCGCCCAGCCCGGCGAGGTTGCCGACCAGCCGGTCGGAGGTGCGGCGGAAACCGCCCAGCAGCTTGTCGTGCCAGCTCGTGCTCATGCGATATGTCCGGTCAGATGGTCGGGGGCGGCGGCGGTGATCGTCACCGCGACGATGCCGCCGATGGGAGAAGGGGCGGGCAGGCGCACCGCGGTGAAATCGGGCGCATGGCCGCGGTCGCCAGGCTTCTCGACCAGCACCGGCTGGACGGTGCCGACCTGCGCGACGAGGCGGCGGGCAAGGCGCGCGGCGGCGGCGGCACGCAGCTGCGCGGCCCGGTCGCGTGCGATCGCGGGGGCGACCTGCGGCATCCGTGCCGCCGGCGTGCCGCTGCGCGGCGAATAGGGGAAGACGTGCGCGTGGGTGATGTCGGCCGCGTCGATCAGCGCCAGCGTATTGGCGAACATCGCGTCATCCTCGGTCGGGAAGCCGGCGATCAGGTCGGCGCCGATCGCGATGTCGCGCGCCGCCCTGAGCCGCTCGACCAGCCGCAGCACGTCGCCGCGCGTATGGCGGCGGCGCATCCGCTTGAGGATCATGTCGTCGCCGGCCTGCACGGACAGGTGAACGTGCGGCATCACGCGCGGCTCCTGCGTGAGCAAGGCGAACAGCCGGTCGTCGATTACGGCGGGGTCGAGCGAGGACAGGCGCAGGCGTTCGAGCCCTGGCACCTGGGCGAGCAGCCGCTCGACCAGCGCGCCCAGCCGCGCGCCGCGATCGTCGTAGCTGGCGAGATCGACGCCGCTCAGCACCACCTCGCGCTGGCCGCGCTCGACCAGCGCGGCGATCTGCGGGATCACCGCCGCGATCGGCGCGGCGCGGTTGCGGCCGCGGCCCTGCGGGATCGCGCAGAAGGTGCAATGATGGTCGCAGCCGTTCTGGACGCCGACGAAGGCGCGAGTCTGCGGGATCGGGCGCGGCGCGTTGGGGCGTGCGCCCCAGGTGGCGGAGAGCAGCTTGGCGGCGTTGCCGATCACGCGGTCGACCTCGGGCATCGCGGCGAAGCCGTCGCGGTCCATCTCCGAGGCGCAGCCGGTGACGATCAGCTCGGCGTCGGGGCGTGCGCGGCGCAGCCGGCGGATCGCAGTGCGGGTGTCCTTGACCGCCTGGTTGGTGACGCCGCAGCCGTTCACCACCACCTGCCCGCGACCCGCCAGCTGGCGGATCGCCGCGCTTTCGGCGATGTTGAGGCGGCAGCCGAGCGTCACGACCTCTGGCTGGGTGGAGAAGGACATGGCGGGCGATCTAGTTATGACGAGGGATGAAGTCGACTCCGCCGCGCGCGAAGTGCACGACTTCTGGTTCGGGCTGACCACGGAGCAGCAGTTCGCGAAGGATGAGGCGCTGGATGCGGCAATCCGCGCCCGCTTCGGTGCGTTGCGCGAGCGGGTGCTGGCGAGCGGGGCGGCGGCGTGGCGCGACGATCCGCACACGCTGCTGGCGGCGGTGATCGTGCTCGACTAGTTTTCGCGCAACCTGTTCCGGGGCGAGGCGGCGGCGTTCGCGGCCGACCCGTTGGCGCGGGAGCTGACGGAGCTGGCGATCGCGCGCGGCTGGGATGTGGAACTGGCGGAGGCGGAGCGGGTGTTCCTCTACATGCCGCTGATGCATGCCGAAGACGCGGAAGGGCAGGCGAAGAGCGTTGCGATGTTCGAAGCGCTGGGTATCGAGGAGAATGCGCGGTTTGCGCACGACCACGCCGAGGTGATCACGCGCTTCGGGCGGTTTCCGTCGCGCAATACGGCGCTCGGGCGCGAAACGACCGCGGCGGAGCAGCTGTATCTCGACGCGGGTGGGGGCTGGTAGCGGATTGTCTCACGCGGAGGCGCGGAGGCGCGGAGAAGGAGGCTGGTTCGCGCAGAGCACGCTGAGGACGCAGAGGGCGATCGGCGCAATGTCGCGAGCCGGCCTCGCCGGCTCAGAAAGAGGCGATCATGAGTGTCTCCCGATCGCCACCACCAGAACACCTTTGCGTCCTCAGCGTGCTCTGCGCGAAGCGCGATCTCTTTCTTCTCTGCGCCTCCGCGCCTCCGCGTGAACCAACTTGCCTCCGCTACCACATTCCGCTATCGGCCCATCCAAGTTCCGTTGAGGGACGCGAAGGATCAAGCGCTCCTGTGGCGCACGCTGGCCGGCGAGGTTTCGCCCGCCGGCGTATTTTGCGTTTCGCGGCGGGTGAAAGGAGTTTCGATGTTCGATAGCCTCAGCGATCGTCTTGGCGGCGTCTTCGACCGGCTGCGGGGGCGTGGTGCGCTCACCGAAGCCGACGTGCGCCAGGCGATGCGCGAGGTGCGTGTCGCGCTGCTCGAAGCCGACGTGGCGCTGCCGGTCGCGCGGCAGTTCGTGGACGAGGTCACCGAAGAGGCGATCGGGCAGAACGTCCTTCGCTCGGTCACGCCGGGGCAGCAGGTCGTCAAGATCGTCAACGACGCGCTGGTGCGGATGCTGGGCGGCGACGATCCCGAGGCTGCCGAGCTGAACCTTGCGGTGACGCCGCCGGCGATCGTGATGATGGTCGGGCTGCAGGGCTCGGGCAAGACCACCACCACCGCCAAGATCGCCAAGCGGCTGTCGAGCAGCTCGATGACCGGGCGCTCGGCCAAGAAGGTGCTGATGGCGTCGCTCGACGTCAATCGCCCGGCGGCGCAGGAGCAGCTGGCGACGCTCGGCACGCAGGTCGAGGTCGCGACGCTGCCGATCATCGCCGGGCAGCAGCCGGTCGAGATCGCCAAGCGCGCGGTGCAGGCCGCGAAGCTGCAGGGCTTCGACGTGCTGATGCTCGATACCGCGGGTCGTCTGCACGTCGATCAGGCGCTGATGGACGAGATGAAGGCGATCGCCGAGGTCGCCAAGCCGCAGGAAATCCTGTTGGTCGTCGACTCGCTGACCGGCCAGGACGCGGTCAACGTCGCGACCAACTTCTCCGAGCAGGTGCCGCTGACCGGTGTCGTGTTGACCCGGATGGACGGCGATGCGCGCGGCGGCGCGGCGCTGTCGATGCGCGCGGTCACCGGCAAGCCGATCAAGTTTGCGGGTGTCGGCGAGAAGCTGGACCAGCTCGAAGCTTTCCACCCGTCGCGGGTCGCCGGGCGGATCCTGGGCATGGGCGACGTCGTCTCGCTGGTCGAGCGCGCCGCGGAGTCGATCCAGCAGGAAGACGCCGAGCGGATGGCGAGCCGGCTCGCCAAGGGTCAGTTCGACATGAACGACCTGCGCAGCCAGCTCGCGCAGATGAGGCGCATGGGCGGGCTCGGCGCACTGGCCGGGATGCTGCCGGGGATGAAGAAGGCGCAGGCCGCGATGGACGCGACGCCGGGCAGCGACAAGATGCTGGTGCATCTCGACGCGATGATCGGCTCGATGACCGTCAAGGAGCGCGCCAAGCCCGAGTTGATCAACGCCAAGCGCAAGATCCGCATCGCCAAGGGGTCCGGCACCACGGTGCAGGAGGTCAACAAACTCCTGAAGATGCATCAGGAAATGTCGACCGCCATGAAGAAGATCAAGAAGATGGGCGGCCTGAAGGGCATGATGGCGATGCTCGGCAAGGGCGGGCTCGGCGGGCTCGGCAATGCGATCGGCGGCGCCGACATGGGCGACATGATGGGCAAGCTGGGCGGGCCCGGTGGCGGATTGGGCGGTGGGCCGGGGCTCCCCGGTCTGCCCGGCAACCTTCCGGGCGGGCCCGGCGGGTTCAAGTTCAAGAGATAGCGATCGTCGCTCCTGCGGAGGCAGGGGCCTATGTCTCTCCACGACGAGGGGCGCCGATTGTTGAAGCAGAGATAGGCCCCTGCCTCCGCAGGGGCGACGGATTAGAAGGCAAGGAAGAACAATGGCACTCAGCATTCGCCTGTCGCGTGGCGGCTCGAAGAAGCGTCCGTACTACCGCATCGTCGTTGCCGACGCGCGCAGCCCGCGTGACGGCAAGTTCATCGAGAAGATCGGCAACTACAACCCGCTGCTCGCCAAGGACGACGAGAAGCGCATCGTGCTCGACGCCGAGCGCGCCAAGCACTGGCTGGGCGTCGGCGCGCAGCCGACCGACCGCGTCGCCCGCTTCCTCGATGCGGCCGGCGTGAAGGAGCGCGCGGCGCGCAGCAACCCGAAGAAGGCCGAGCCGGGCGAGAAGGCCAAGGAGCGCGCCGAGGAGCGTGCCGAGAAGCAGAAGGCGGCCGAGGAAGCTGCTGCCGAAGCAGCCAAGGCCCCGGCGGCCGAGGCGGAGGCCCCTGCGGCCGACGCCGAGGCGACCGCCGAATAAGCATCCGATCGCGGTCGTCGTGCGTTGCCCCCGTTCACTCGAACAGGAGAGCGCATGATGACCGCCGATCCCGATCCGCGCACCGCACCCGAGGACCATGAAGACGCGACCAACCAAGGCGTCTCCGCCGACGACCCCGCCGAAGGACGCGACGACGCCCCCGGTGGCGACGGTGGCTCGCCCGACCGCGAGTGAGGTGCCGCCCGGCGCGATCGTGCTCGCCGCGGTGACCGGCGCGCATGGCGTGGCGGGCGAGGTGCGGCTCAAGGTGTTCGCCGACGATCTCGCGGCGCATCGCTCGTTCAACGACGGTGCGCTGACGCTCGTGAAGCTCCGCGACGGCACGATCGCGCGCTTCGCCGAAATCGCGGATCGCACCGCGGCGGAGGCGTTGCGCGGGACGGTGCTGACCGTGCCGCGCGACGCGCTGCCGCCGCTGGGCGAGGGCGAATATTATCACGCCGACCTGCTCGGGCTGGCGGCGGTCTCGACGACCGGCGAGGACCTCGGCGTCGTCGCGGCGGTCGAGAATTTCGGTGCGGGCGATGTGGTCGAGGTGCGGCGCGCGAGCGGCAAGACCTTCATGGTGCCGATCTCGGCAGTGCCGGAATGGAATGGCGAGCGGCTGGTGATCGAGGCCGACTTCGTCGAGCGGTAGACATTGTCATTGCGAGCGTGGCGAAGCAATCCAGGGCGTCACGCGCGGGGCTCTGGATTGCTTCGCTACGCTCGCAATGACGTAGCCGCTATCGCCGCAGCGGCCTTCGCTCCGCCAGCAGGTTGCGGATCGCCGTCGCGGCGACCCCGGCTTCGCCCATCGCATGGCTGATCTGGTCGAGCCCCTTCACGACATCGCCCGCCGCGAACAGGCCGGGGACGCTGGTGCGCTGGTGGTCATCGACCTCAAGACATCCCTCGTCGCTGGCGCGTGCGCCGGCCTCGACCGCAAGCCACGAGCGGATGCGCGAGCCGAGCGCGGGATAGACGCTGTCGAACGCCATCCGTCCGCGCGCCGTGTCGAACGCGAGCTGCTCGCCCTCGATCGCATAGCCGCCGCACGGTCCCTCGATCCGCACCACCCCGGCGTCGTCGAGCGCTTGAGCGCAGGCCGGATCCAGTTCGTGTTCGGCCTCGGGCGACACCAGCGTCACATCGCGGGTGAAGCCGCGCAGGAACAACGCCTCGCGCATTCCGTGATCGCCGGTGCCGATCACCGCGACGCGGCGATCCGTCACCTCATAGCCGTCGCAGACCGGGCAGTAGCGGAGCAGTCCGCGCGCCAGCGCCGGGTCATGAACCTCGGGCAGCAGGCGCGCGGGGCGATGGTTCACCACCCCGGTGGCGAGCAGGACGGTGCGCGCGCGGTGCTCGCCGTGATCGGTGCGAACGATGAAGTCGTCGCCATCGCGAGCAAGGCCGGCGACCTTCACCTGCTCCCGCCGGGCGCCGTATTTCGCCGCCTGCGCCTGCATCAGCGCGAGCAGGTCCTTGCCCGCGATCCCCTCGGGATAGCCGGCATGGTTGTGGGTGCACGGGATCATCGCCGCGCGGCTCGATCCGCTGTCGAACAGGCGGATGTCGAGATGGTAGCGCGCCAGATAGATGGCGGCGGTCAACCCGGCCGGGCCGGCGCCGATGATGATGCAGTCGTCCACGAACCCTCCAGCTTGCGCGTCTGAGCCCCCGTATATACATGCCGTACATACGGGAGGCCGGCGATGGGTAACGAATATCGCGCCAAGGTGTTCAAGTCTGGCAATTCGGTGGCGTTGCGGCTGCCGAAGGGCCTCGGATTCAGCGAGGGCGACGACGTGGTGATCGCGCCGCACGAAGACGGCTCGTTCAGCCTGTGGCGCGAAAGCGAGGGCGCGCAGGTGTTGATGAGCCTGTATGGCAGCGTCTCGGAAGGCTTCATGGCAGATGGACGTGGCGACACGCGTGCCGACGTGCGCGACTGGAGCCCGAACCCGGGCGCGGCGGCGGCATGAGCGGTTACCTGCTCGACACCAACGCCTGTATCGACTTCCTGCTCGGGCGTAGCGATCTGCTCGCACGGCGGATGGGGGCGGCGTTCGGGCAGTTGCACGTGTCGGCGATCACGGCGGGCGAGCTGCGGGTCGGCAACCGCACCTCGCGCGAGCCCGACAAGGACGCCAAGCGGATCGACACCTTCCTGGCGGCGCTGTCGGTGCTGGCGTTCGATGGCGACGCCGCGATCGCCTATGCGCGGATGGTCCGGGCGGTGGGGATGCGCCGCGGGAGCTTCGACCGGCTGATCGCGGCGCAGGCATTGGTTGGCGGCCTGACGCTCGTCACCAACAACGAACGCGACTTCGCGGACATCCCCGATCTCAGGATCGAGAACTGGACGCAGGCATGATGACCGCCAGCGACCTGCTGTGGCTGGTCGGCTTCCCCGCGGCGGTGGCGGCGGTGCTGGCCGGCGTGATGCTGGTCCGGCTTGGTCGCGGCTGGTCGCGCCGCCGGGTCATCCTGACCGCGTCCGTGCCGCTGCCGCTGCTCGGCGCGCTGCTGTGTATCGGGTTGTTCGTCAGCGCGATGCTGTCACCTCCCGAGCGGTGCGGCGTCGATGCCTGCGGGATGGCGGCGACGTTCGCGATCTTCGGGCTGGCCTATGCGGCCGCCGCATTTCTCCTCGGTGCGGCGGCGGCCGGCATCGTCTACTCACTGGGACGTCGATGACCTTCCGCGCCACGATCCTGACGCTCTATCCCGAGATGTTTCCCGGTCCGCTCGGCACCTCGCTCGCCGGGCGGGCGCTGGCGGAGCGCAAATGGTCGCTCGACGCGGTCAATATCCGCGACTTCACCACCGACCGGCATCGCACCGTCGACGACACGCCGGCAGGCGGCGGGGCGGGGATGGTGCTGCGCGCCGATATCCTCGCGCGCGCGGTCGATGCGCACGCCGATGGCCGCCCGCTGCTCGCGATGACGCCGCGGGGGACGCCGCTGCGGCAGGCGCGCGTGCGCGCGCTGGCGGCGGGACCGGGTGCGGTGATCCTGTGCGGGCGGTTCGAGGGCTTCGACGAGCGGCTGCTGGAGGCGCGCGGGGTCGAGCAGGTCTCGATCGGCGACTATATCCTGTCCGGCGGCGAGATGGCGACGCTGGTGCTGCTCGACGCTTGCGTTCGGCTGCTTCCCGGCGTAATGGGCGCGGCTTCCAGCGGAGTCGAGGAAAGCTTCGAAAGCGGCCTCCTCGAATATCCGCATTATACCCGACCGGTCGAATGGGAGGGGCGCACGATCCCCGAAGTGCTGCGATCGGGGGATCATGCGAAGATCGCGGCCTGGCGGCAACGCCAGGCGGAGATCGACACACGGCTACGGCGGCCGGACCTTTGGGAGCGTCATGAGGGCGCTCGGGTCGGCTCGCCCTCTGGCGCGCGGCAACGGACTGAGGACTGACCATGAACCTGATCCAGACGCTCGAAGCCGAGCAGATCGCCAAGTTCAACGAAAC
>CAJYLV010000025.1 GCA_913776255.1 uncultured Sphingomonas sp.
CGGCGTCGAGCGCCTTTTGACGGTCTGTATTCGCGGTTGCCATGCCGGTATCGATCACCTGAAGTTTGGCGGCCATTGCCGTGGAGCCTTTCGCTAGAGCAACCGCGCGCCGCATTCAACGCGCCGCACCGTTGTATTCATTTTGTTCCGAAAGAACAAGTAGCGAACTTTCGCCTGAATACAAGCTTTTCAGCCGATCGTGGTCGGGCACAGCCACCAGCCGGGCGCCGCTTCGGCGATCCGTGTCGCGGCGGAGTCGCGTGCTTCGGTGTCACGAAACAGCGCGAAACAGGTCGCCCCGGAGCCGGACATGCGCGTCAACAGCGCGCCCGGTGCAGCGGCGAGCCGGGAAATGACAGTGCGGATCACGGGCGCGATCGCCTCGGCGGGCGGTTGGAGATCGTTTCGGCCCGCCAAAGCGCGCTCCAGTGTCGTTCCGGTGAGATCGAGCGCGCCGCGATCGACTCCGTCCCAGTGCGCGAAGACCTGCGCGGTCGACACCGCCACGCCGGGGTTGACCAGCAGCGCCGGCATGTCGCCCAGCCCCGCGATCGGCGCGAGGGCATCGCCGCGCCCGCGCCCGAACGTCGGGCGCCCGAGCAGACAGGCGGGCACGTCCGCCCCCAGTTCGGCGGCGATGGTCAGCAGCCTTGGCGTGTCGACCGGCAGCCCGTGCAGCCGCGCCAGCGCGCGCAGCGTGGCGGCAGCGTCCGCCGACCCGCCGCCGATCCCCGAGGCGACCGGCAGATGCTTGTCGAGCGTCACCGCATGCGTCGCCTCGGGTGCGAACGCCTGCCGGAACGCCGCCTCGGCGCGGGTCACCAGATTGTCGGCGGCCGGGCCGACCGCTTCGGCGAACGGACCGGTGACGGTGAAGCTCGCCGTCGTCGCCGGTGCGACCGTCACGCGATCGCCGTCGCGCGCGAAGACGAACAAGGTCTCCAACTCGTGATAGCCGTCCGCGCGCCGCGCGCGGACGTGCAGCGCGAGGTTGAGCTTGGCGGGGGCGGTTTCGGCGATCCTCACTGCGGCAGTCCCTGTTCGATCTTGGTGGCGAGCCGCGCGGTCTCGACCGGGGTCGCGGTCGCCTGCGCGGCGGTCCAGGCATAGCGCGCCTCGTAGCGGCGCCCGGCCTGCCAGTAGAGATCGCCGAGATGCTCGCCGATCTCGGCGCTGAGCGGATCGCCCGCCGCCGCGCGCTCGACCAGCGGCAGCGCGCGCGCCGGCTGCCCGCGCAGGTACAGCGCCCAGCCGAGCGAGTCGGCGATCGCGGCATCGTCGGGCTTCAATCGCACCGCCTTCTCCAGCATCGCCTGCGCCTCGTCGACCCGCTCGCGATGCTGGGTCAGCGCATAGCCGAGATAGTTGAGCGCCAGCGGCTGGTCGGGCCCTTTGTCGACCGCCTTCTGCAACGCATCGCGCGCCGCGGGCCAGCGCCCCGCCCCGTCGAGCGCCGCGCCATATTGCAGCCAGTCGGTCCAGTCGGCGGCTGCCCCGGCCTGCTTCACCAGCCGCGCATAGAGCGGCACCGCCTGCGCCGGACGGTCGAGCCGCATCTGCAGATCGGCGAGCCGCTGGACGTCGCCGATCGGGGTCTTCTTCGTCACGGAGAGCGCGTCGAGCGCCGCGAGCGCCTCGTCCTCGCGCCCGCCATCGGCGAGCATCTGGACGCGCCCGGTCGCGGCAAGCGACGCATAGGGGCTGTCGGCGGGCACCTCGCCCAGCAGCGCCAGCCCGGCGTCGAGCGCATCGTCGCCGGCCAACACCCCGGCCAACAACAGCCGCGCGCGATCGTTGGCGGGATCGGCACGCAGCGCGGCGCGGAGCAACGTGTAGGTGAGCACGCCGGGATCCTCGCCGGTGGCCAGATCGGCGGCGATGCGCGTGAACAGGTGCGCAGCGCCGAACGCGAGCGTCGGGCGCGCGCCACGGGTCGGCTCGATCCGCAGCGCGGTCGCCCCGGCCTCGTCGTCGAGCAGCGCACGTGCGGCCTTGTCCCTGCCCTGCCCGATCAACAGCCGCGCCGCCGCCACCCGCTCGTCGAGCGCGGCGAGATCCGCCGCCCCGCCCAGCGCGCGGACCGCCGCCACGCCCTCGTCGGTGCGGCCGGTGGCGATCAGCAGCAGCGCGCGCGTCTCGGCGGCGAAGCGGCGCGCCACCGGCTCGTCGGGCGCCTGCGCGAGCGCGGCGAACGGATCACCGCCCGCCTCGAGCGCGAGCCAGGCGCGCAGCGGCGGGGCGAGGATGCGCAGCCGGTCGCCGTCGAAGCGCGTCAGCGCCGCCTCAGCGCCGGCACGATCGCCGTCGCGTGCCGCGCGGGCGAGCGCGAGCAGCGCGGTGTCGGACGGCGCGGCCTTTTGCGCGGCGAGCGCGGCGGCGGCCTGATCGGCGAGCGGCATATCGCCGGCGCGCACCGCGGCGCGGAAGGTGCGCAGCGCGATCGCGACGTCCTGCGGATCGTCGGCGAGCACGCGCGCATAATCCTGCGCGGCGCTGGCGACCGCGCCGTCCGCTTCGGCGATCCGCGCGCGGGCATAGGCGGCCGGATCGACCGTCGCGGCGGACGCGGGCAAGGCGGCGCCGGCGAGCGTCGCAGCGAGCGGGAGCGCGAGGCGGCGGGTGAAGGTGATGGCGAGCTTTCGACTGCGGGCGGTGGGTAGCCGGTCGGGGTAGAGGGCGCGGGCGGCGAGGTCCAGTGGCGGTGGGCAGCGGGTCATGCACGCTCAACACGCGAGGGGGCGGGTGCGTTCAGGGGGATGCTGTCTTGGGGTCAATTGACATTCGACCTTGTCACGCCGGGCGTCGGAAGAAGGTTTGATTCACGCGGAGGCGCGGAGGCGCGGAGGCCTACCGAGTGAGGCGCGCGTAACCCTGTCGTTCCAGATCGGGAGAGGATGAGCGTTAGGTCCGGCGAGCGCAACATCTCTGCGTCCTCTGCGCCTCCGCGTGAACATCCTTTTTCCTGCGCTTTCCATTGAGCCTGAACGTCGAGCGGTTCGAGGACGCGGATGGTTGAAAGGGGGTGGAGTGTGACGCTTTGTGCTTAAAATAGCCGACCGCATTGGCGGACGACATGCACCCCTGCTTTCGCGAAAAGTATCGAATAACGAGATGGCTACAGCCACTTCGATTGGCATGAGGTGGGACAATGACGACGTGCTAGCGAGAGAATTTGAACGTTCGCTGCCGCCAAAACCCGACGTTAAACCTGCTCAACTCGGCCAGATATTTTTGCGATGGAGTAACGAAAAACATCTTCTTTCGCTTGCGCTTGAAATTTCCAAGCCATATTCTTGGCTTCAAGCGCACCAAGGCGCTCAAGATGGTGCAGCGTGTCAGGGGGTAGCGATGACCACGAAGCTACATATCAATATTTCGCAGGGAGTTATCGACGTTGAAGGCGACCCTGATCTCGTCCGCGGAATCTACGACGACTTCAAAGACCAACTCCTCGACGTTGTGAAGCGAGGACCTACGGCATCAGCAGCTCTCACACCAGGACCAACGCATGCCGAAAATGGCGATAGCGCTAGCGACGCTTCGAGCAAACCCAAGCCCAAGCGCCGCACTCCCCCTAAGAAGAAGGTGAATGGTGACGACAGCGCTAGCGGGGTGGTTGCTGACTCGCCGAAGCTCGACAAAAATCTCGACACGTCAGGACTAGGCACCTTTTACGGAAAATATGTGCCGAAAAATAACGCTGAGAAAAATATTGATCTTCTTGAAGTTTATGGTTGATGAACTAAGTATAAAAAGTCCAAACACTGATCAGGTTTACACCTGCTTTAAGGCTACGGGCGATAAAATCCCGAAGGCATTTGCACAAGCGTTCTACGATACCAGCTCCAAGCTTGGATATATAGACTTCCGATCATCGACAGACCTGCCAATAACGATTGCAGGAGATAATCACTTCAATCACTCATTAAAGAAGAAGGGCGCTGAATGACCACTGCGGTCAACCGCTTCTACAACTCGATCGAGAACGCCCCCGGCCAGAGTCAAAGCGCACTTGTCGAATTGTTCGTTTATTTCCTCACCGTAGAGTCTGGGCAAGAATCAGCGACGCCTAAGCAGATCGCTGCATGCTTCGCGGCGTGCGATCTCGTCGTTCCCGGGAACGTAGGTGCGCGCCTCTCCGAAGGCCTCAAGAGCAAGCCGCCGAAATACATCAAGGCGGATGGTGGCTATAAGCTCCAACGCCATATGCGAGAGGCTCTTTCTCGCAAGTTAGGGGCCGAAACAATCACCGCTCAAACCAGCGCTACGCTTCGAGGCCTTGAACAAAACCTGCCTGCGGGGGCAAACAAAGAGTTCCTCAAGGAGGCCATCGACTGCTTCGAGATTGGCGCCAATCGCGCCGCCATTATCATGACGTGGATATTGGCGATGGATCACTTGTTCGCGCACATCCTCGCGCACAAGCAGACCGACTTCAATTCAGCCTTGTCAAAGGACAAGGGCGTCAAAATTGACACAGTCTCGCGATGGGATGACTTCAGCGAGATCAAGGAAACGAAGTTTATTGAGCTATGCCGTGCGGCAGGCATTGTCTCGAACGACGTTCGGAAAATTCTCGATCAAAAGTTGGGCACGCGAAATTCGTGCGCTCATCCTTCAGGATTGACGGTAAACAAATCGAAGGTCATTGATTTCATTGAAGACCTAGTGGATAACGTCATCCTTAAATTCCCAGTCTAGCAGCTTCAGCGATCAAGCAGGGCGCCATACCGATGGTCCGCTTCGGACAGCATGGTCGGCAGCTTTCGCAAGATTGGCCCTTTTTCGAATTAGGCGCGAACGACCGATTCTAATCGGCACTTGACGTCCCAAATAGAAGCCTGCGATGCGGATCCCGCCGCGCAGATCGCATTGACGGACGCCCGCGGCTCATGCTTTCCCGAACCCAGTCCCGATTTTCTTTCCTGAAACGGCAGCCGCGAGACGAAGAACCGCGAACGACGTTGTCCGATGCTGATGCATCCGGCACTTCGCTCTCGCCTATATGGTGCAAAAGAAGCTGGGCCGCGGATCACGTCCAGAGCGACGATATCGGCGGCTTCCTCACATATTCGGATAGTTCGGCCCGCCGCCGCCCTCCGGCACCACCCAGTTGATGTTCTGCGTCGGGTCCTTGATGTCGCAGGTCTTGCAGTGGACGCAATTCTGCGCGTTGATGACGAACTTCGGGTCGCCCGCCTCTTCACCGACGATCTCGTACACCCCCGCCGGGCAGTAACGCTGCGCGGGCTCGTCGTAGAGCGGGAGGTTGTAGGCGACCGGGACGTCGGGGTCCTTGAGCGTCAGGTGGACCGGCTGGTCCTCCTCGTGGTTGGTGTTCGACAGGAACACCGACGACAGGCGATCGAAGGTCAGCACGCCGTCCGCCTTCGGATAGGCGATCTTCTTCACCAGATCCTTGCGCCACAAGGTCTCGTGATCCGGGTGGTGGTGGAGCGTGAACGGCATCTTCAGCCCGAGATATTCCGCCCACATCGTCACGCCCGCCAGCCCCGAGCCGAGGAAGTCGCCGAACTTCTTGACCAGCGGCACGACGTTGCGGACGATCGACAGCTCCTTCTTCACCCAGCTGCGCTCGAACGCTTCGGGATAGGCCGCCAGCTCGTCACCGCCACGCTGCGACAGGATCGCGTCGATCGCGGCCTCGGCGGCCATCATCCCGCTCTTCATCGCGGTATGCGTGCCCTTGATGCGCGGCACGTTGAGGAAGCCGGCGCTGTCGCCGATCAGCGCGCCGCCGGGGAAGACCAGCTTCGGGATCGACTGCAACCCGCCGTCGCTGATCGCGCGCGCGCCGTAGCTGACGCGCTTGCCGCCCTTGAGCAGCGCCGCGACCTGCGGGTGGGTCTTCCACTTCTGCATCTCCTGGAACGGGGAGACATAGGGGTTGGAATAGTTGAGCCACGTCACGAAGCCGATCGACACCTGCCCGCCGGCCTGGTGATAGATCCAGCCGCCGCCGTTGCCGCCATGCTCGCTGAGCGGCCAGCCCTGCGTGTGGATCACCTTGCCGGGTTCGTGGAGCGCGGGGTCGATGTCCCACAATTCCTTGACGCCCAAGCCATAGACCTGCGGATCGCAATCGCGGCGCAGGTCGAAGATCCGCATCAGCTCCTTGGAGAGATGCCCGCGGCACCCCTCCGAAAAGAAGGTGTATCTGGCGTGGAGTTCGAGGCCGGGCTGGTAATCGCCCTTGTGCGTGCCGTCGCGCGCCACGCCCATGTCGCCGGTCGCGACGCCCTTCACGCTGCCGTCGTCGTTGAACAGGATCTCGGCGGCGGCGAAGCCGGGGAAGATCTCGACGCCCAGCTCCTCGGCCTTGCCCGCCAGCCAGCGGCACAGGTTGCCGAGCGAGCCGGTATAGGTGCCCTTGTTGTGGAGGAACGGCGGGGTCCACAGGTGCGGCAGGTTGACCTTGCCCGCCTTGGTCAGCACCCAGTGGAGGTTCTGCGTCACCGGCACCTCGGCGAGCGGGCAGCCGTCGTCGCGCCACGTCGGGAGCAGCTCGTCGAGCGACTGCGGATCGATCACCGCGCCCGACAGGATGTGCGCGCCGACCTCCGAACCCTTTTCGAGCACGCAGACCGAGACGTCCGCCTCGCGTTCGGCGGCCAGTTGCTTGAGGCGGATCGCCGCCGACAGCCCGGCGGGGCCGGCACCGACGATCACCACGTCATAGGGCATGGATTCGCGGTCGCTCACTTCGTCATCTCCTGCGCGCGCACCCGCACCGGGCGCTCGTCGTATCGTGCCAACGTTCTATCGGCATCGGCGGTGCCAGTAAGTTGACCTTCGCGTCAACTCTCCATCCTATGGCGGCATGGGGGCCGATCAGAATCTCGACTGGACGAAGGCGGCGGCCAGCGCGCTCGACTGGTGGCATGATGCCGGGGTCGACACCGTGGTCGGCGACGAGGGGTTCGCGTGGCTCGACAGCGCGGCGCAGCAGCTCGCCGCGCGGCAGGCGGCGCGCCCGGTCGTGGCCGAGGTCGCGCCGGCGAGCGACGCGCTGCCCGAGGACCCGGCGGCGTTCGCGGCGTGGCGCGTCGGCGACGCGGCGCCCGAGGCGCGCTGGGGCGGCGGTGCGATCGCGGCGAGCGGGCCAGCGGATGCCGAGCTGATGGTGTTCGTCGACTGCCCCGAGCGCGACGACCGCGAATTGCTGATGGAGGGCGTGGTCGGGCGGCTGTTCGAGCGGATGCTGGCCGCGATCGGGCGGTCGCGCGCCGATACCGCGCTCGCCTCGGTCTGCGTGCGGCGGCCGACCACCGGCCGGGTGCCGCGCGACGTCGAGGCGCGGCTCGGCGAGATTGCGCGCCACCACGTCGCGCTGGCCGCGCCCAAACGCCTGCTGGTGATGGGCGATGCGGCCAGCCGTGCGATCCTGACGATGAACGTCGCGGATGCGCGCGGGCGTTTCCACACACTTAACCATAAGAATGGCAGTGTCACGCAGGTCGTGGCCAGCCATCACCCACGCTTCCTGCTCGATCGCCCCGCGGCCAAGGCGGAAGCGTGGAAGGACCTGTTGTTGCTGACCGGGGAGGTCGAGTCGTGAAAATTGCGTATGCCTCCGGGCTGATGATCGCCACCGCGCTGGCGCTGGTCGCCCCGGCGCAGGCCGCGCCGGTCGGTGGCGGGCTGCCAGTGGTCGCGCCCCCTGCCCCGCCGCCGTCGGCGAGCGAGGATGCCGGCATTCCGGCGCAGCTCACCCCCGAGCAGCGCAGCGCGTATCGCGCGGTGTTCGCGGCCTTGCACGAAGGGCGGTGGAGCGATGCGCAGCTGGCGCTCGACGCGATGGCGACCGGGCCGCTCCACGCCTATGCGCGCGCCGAGCTGTACACCGCCAAGGGCTCGCCCAAAGCGGACGGCGCGGCGGTCGCGCGGTTGCTCACCGAAGCGCCCGAGCTGCCGCAGGCCGATGCGTTGCTGCGCGTGGCGAAGGCGCGCGGGATCAGCGACCTGCCCGCGCTCCCCGAGCAGCAGCGGCTGATCTGGAACGATGGCGCGCCGATCCGCGTCCGCGCCAAGGCGACCGCCAGCGACCAGATCGCCGCCGATCTGGCGGTGAAGATGCAGCCGCTGGTCAAGGCCGATCTGGGCGCGGAGGCGCAGGCGTTGCTGGAGAGCACCGCCGGCCTGTCGCCCGAGGCGCAGACCGAATGGCAGGCGCGGATCGCGTGGATCTATTTCCTGCAAGGGCTCGATCCGCAGGCGCGCGCGATGGGCGCGAAGGCCGCGCTGGGCAGGGGTGACTGGTCGATCCACGGGCGCTGGACGCAGGCGCTGGCGGCGTGGCGGCAGCAGGATTGCGCGACGACGCAGACCGAGTTCGAGAATGTCGCGGCGCGCAGCCCCGACATCGACCTGCGCGCCACCGCCTTGTTCTGGGCGGCGCGTGCCGACATGGCGTGCGGGCGGCCCGACAAGGTCGAGGCACGGCTGAAGATCGCCGCGCAATATGGCGAGACCTTCTACGGGCTGCTCGCGCGGCAGGCGCTGGGGCTCGGGATGCCGGCGATGCGGGCGCAGCGCGTGTCGGCCGACTGGACGCGGCTCGAGCGGCGCCCCAACGTCCGCGTCGCCGCGGCGCTGGCCGAGATCGGCGAGAGCGACGATGCCGATCGCGTCGTGCGGCAACAGGCGCGGATCGGCACGCCGGGCGAGTTCGCCAGCCTCGTCCGCTTCAGCGAGTCGCTCAACCTGCCCGCGACGACCGTGTGGCTGGCGCACAACCTGCCGCAAGGCGCGGTCGCGACCGCCGACACGCGCTATCCGATGCCGAACTGGACGCCGGACACCGGCTGGCGGATCGACAAGGCGCTGGTCTATGCGCACACGCTGCAGGAATCGGGCTTCCGCAACAAGGTGCGCAGCCCCGCCGGGGCGTTCGGGCTGATGCAGATCATGCCCGCCGCCGCGACCGACTACATGCGCGAGCGTGGGCTGACGATCGACCAGAATGCGCTGGCGCGGCCGTCGACCAATATCGACATCGGGCAGCGGCATATCGAGAAATTGCGCGACATGGGGCTGACCGGCGGGCTGCTCCCCAAGGTGATCGCCGCCTATAACGCCGGGCCGAAGCCGGTCGGCGAATGGAACGCGCTGGTCCACGACAACGGCGATCCGCTGCTCTATATCGAGAGCATCCCTTATTGGGAGACGCGCGGCTATGTGGTGACGGTGCTGCGCAATTACTGGATGTACGAGGCGCAGGGCGGCAAGGCGAAGAGCCCGAGCCGCGCCGCGCTGGCGCAGGGCATGTGGCCGCGTTTTCCCGGGCTGCCGGGGGCGAGCGCGGTGCGGATGAGCCCCACGCCGAACACTGCGCTGGCGGTCAACGCCAGCGTCGGGGTGCAGACGCCGATCCAGTCGAACTGAACGCGCCGGGTAGTGGGTCGTCATCCCGGATCAAGGCTCTCCTGAGTTCGTCGAAGGGTCCGGGGCGACGAAGCAGCACGGCCGGTCGACGCCCCCCCCCGGCCTTCGTCGGGGTGACACGTCAGCTTAGAGCGGGATGACGTCAAATCGATCCGTCATTGCGAGCGTAGCGAAGCAATCCAGGGCCGGACCAGGACGCCCTGGATTG
The DNA here is from genome assembly GCA_913776255.1 of uncultured Sphingomonas sp. Lineage (GTDB taxonomy): Bacteria > Pseudomonadota > Alphaproteobacteria > Sphingomonadales > Sphingomonadaceae > Sphingomonas. The sequence continues at coordinate 9,614 of CAJYLV010000025.1, forward strand.
CTTCGCTACGCTCGCAATGACGAACCGTACATTCGACCTTACGTCATCAGACTCTAGGTAGGTACGGTCCAGCCGGAACGGCCCGCCCGCTGGACGCCCCCGCCCCGCGCCGCTACCCCGGCACGATGCCGATCGACGAAAGCCGCGCCTTCCTGCCCGTCCGCATCGCGGTGCTGACCGTGTCCGACACGCGCGGGCTGGCGGAGGATCGCTCGGGCGACACCTTGGTCGCGCGGCTGTCCGACGCCGGGCATGTGCTGGCCGAACGCGCGATCCTGCGCGACGATGTCGACGCGATCGTCGCGCAACTCCACCGCTGGATCGACGATCCGCAGGTCGACTGCATCATCACCACCGGCGGCACCGGCGTCACCGGGCGCGACGTGACCCCCGAGGCGATCGAGCGGGTCGCGGACAAGATGATCCCCGGCTTCGGCGAGCTGTTCCGCTGGCTGAGCTTCCAGACGATCGGCACTTCGACCGTGCAGAGCCGCGCCTGCGCGTGCGTGGCGCGCGGCACCTATGTGTTCGCGCTGCCGGGGTCGACCGGCGCGGTGAAGGATGCGTGGGACGGTATCCTGTCCTCGCAACTGGATAGCCGCCACCGGCCCTGCAATTTCGTCGAGCTGATGCCGCGGTTGCTGGAGCGATAGGGTCCGCCCCTAACCTCGCGACTCCGTCATTGCGAGCGTAGCGAAGCAATCCAGGGCCGGACCAAGACGTCCTGGATTGCTTCGCTACGCTCGCAATGACGGATAACTCAACCCGCCTGCGACGCCGCCAGTTCGTGTCCGTCGACATCGCGGAAGTGGAAACGCCGCCCGCCCGGAAAGGCGAAGATCGGCACGGTGATCGTCCCGCCCGCCCGCTCCACCGCGGCCTGCGCCGCCTCTAGATCCTCGACCTCGATCACCGGCAACGGCGCCGCGACGCGATCCGGTGCGGCGTCGAGCCCGACATCGGTATCCCCGCTGAGCGTCGCCGCATAATCCGGGCCGAAATCGGTGAAGGTCCAGCCGAATGCCTGCGCGTAGAAGTCCTTGGACGCCGCCCGGTCGCGGGTCGGCAGTTCGAGATAATAGAGGCGGGCCACATCGCATCTCCCTCTTTGTTCTTGCTACGTTCTATATGGCGCGATAGCCTAGCGCAATGGCGAGTCCACGGCCGCACCGCGGCGCGACCCTCAACACGCGGAGCGCGCGCTTCAACCTGCCGCAGGCGGAGGAGGACGACGACTGGCGCGACGCGCGCGCGCTGATCGACGGTGCGCCGCCGCCGGTGCGCACGACCGTCACGGTCGAACATCCGCGCACGATCATTTCGCGCAACCAATCGCCCGACGTGCCGTTCGACCGCTCGATCAACGCCTATCGCGGCTGCGAGCATGGCTGCATCTATTGCTTCGCGCGGCCGAGCCATGCGTTCCACGATCTGTCGCCGGGGCTCGATTTCGAGACGAAGCTGTTCGCCAAGCCCGATGCCGCCGCGCTGCTGTGCGACGAATTGCGCAAGCCCGGCTATGCCTGCGCGCCGATCGCGATGGGGACGAACACCGATCCCTATCAGCCGATCGAGCGCGAGTGGCGGATCACCCGGTCGCTGATCGAGGTGCTGGCGGCATGCGACCATCCCTTGGTCATCACCACCAAGTCAGACCGGGTGGTGCGCGATCTCGACCTGCTCGCGCCGATGGCGGCCAAGGGGCTGGTGGCGGTGGCGTTGTCGGTCACCTCGCTCGATCCGCGCGTCGCGATGACGCTGGAGCCGCGCGCGACCGCGCCCGAGCGGCGGCTGGCGGCGGTGCGCACGCTCAGCGACGCGGGCGTGCCGACCTATGTCAACATGGCGCCGGTGATCCCCGCGATCACCGACAGCGAGGTCGAGACGATCGTCGCGCGCGCGGCGGCGGCGGGCGCTTTGGGCGTGTCGTACATCCCGGTGCGATTGCCGTGGGAGGTCGCGCCGCTGTTCCGCGCGTGGCTCGACGAACATTATCCCGATCGCGCCGGCAAGGTGATGGCGATCGTGCAGTCGCTGCGCGGGGGCAAGGACAATGATCCACGCTTCGGGATGCGGATGAAGGGTCAGGGGCCGTGGGCGGAGTTGCTGCGCACACGCTTCCGGATCGCACGAACCAAGGCGGGGTTTCCCGACCGGCGGCGGTCGCTCGACCTGCGCTGCGACCTGTTTCGCAGACCCGCGGGGGCGCAGGGGGAGTTGTTTTAACTAGGGTCGCTCGACATTCACCGCGCTCCACCCTCCTTCGTCATCCCGGCGACGAAAGAAGGAGGCTCACGATCCACCAAATGGCCGGTCAGTCATGAGAATCCCGAATGTCGGTCAGCCCTTGAACGCCGTCACCCAACCGACCGCAGGCGGGTTTCCTCGACCTCGAAGTCGACCTTGGTCACGCCGGGCAGCGCCTCGATCCGCTCGGCCAGTTCGGCGTCAAGCGCGAAGTCGCGGTCGAGGATCACGGTCGCAATCTCGCCCTCACCGATCGGCACCTTGAGCGTCACCTTGCCGCGCGCGCCGCGCAAGGGGCCGATCAGCGCGGCGAGCCCAGCCACCGCGCCCGCGTCGGCAACGTGCACCTCCAGCGCGAAGCGCGTCGAGGTGGCGAGCGTCTCGAACGGCTTGATCGACTTGACCGTCACGCGCGGCGTTTCCTCGCCGGGGCGGCGGTCCAGCTCGACGGTCGCGAGGCCGCAGCCGCCGTTCTTGGCGGCCTCCTCCAGATCGGCGGCGGGGCCGTCGTCGAAGCAGGTCGCCATGAACTGCCCGGTCGCGTCGGAGAGCGTCGCCATCATATAGCGCTTGCCGCGCGCCGAGGTGCGCCAGCGCGCCTCCTCGACCAGCACCGCCATCGTCGCCATCACCCGCGCGCCGTCGGCGATCTGCAGCTCGCCGAGCGCCACATAGCTGCGCGCGCCATGCGTCTTGGCGAGGTGGCGGTAGCGGTCGACCGGATGCGCCGAGAAATAGAAGCCGAACGCCTCCTTCTCCTGCTCCATCCGCTCGGCGAGCGACCAGCGCGCGTTGGCGGGCAGCTTGATCGCGTCGCCCACCCCGGCATCGTCGCCGAACAGCCCGCCCTGCCCGCTCGTCCGCCCCTCGTGCGTGCGGGCGGCGATCGCGAGCACCGTCTCGGCGACGGCATGGACGCCGGCGCGATTGGGCTCCAGCGCGTCGAACGCGCCTCCGGCGGCGAGCGTTTCGAGCTGGCGCTTGTTGAGCAGGCGCGGGTCGACGCGCGCGGCGAGATCGTCGAGGCTTTTGAACGGCCCGGCGGTGGTGCGCTCCTCGCAGAGCTTCTCCATCGCGCCCTCGCCGACCGACTTGAGCGCGGCGAGCGCGTAGCGCACCGCCGGTTGGCCTTCGTCGTTCAGCTGGACGTCGAACTCCGCAAGGCTGCCGTTGATGCACGGCGGGAGCAGCGGGATGCCGAGCCGCCGCGCGTCGTCGACGAAGATCGCGAGCTTGTCGGTCAGGTGCAGGTCGTAGCACATCGACGCGGCGAAGAATTCGGCGGGGTGATGCGCCTTCAGCCACGCCGTCTGGTAGGCGAGCAGCGCATAGGCCGCCGCGTGCGACTTGTTGAAGCCGTAGCCCGCGAACTTGTCGATCAAGTCGAACAGCTGGTTGGCATAAGGCGCGGGGATCTGGTTGTGCTCGGCGCAACCGGTGACGAAGGTGGCGCGCTGCGCGTCCATTTCCGCCTTGATCTTCTTGCCCATCGCGCGCCGCAACAGGTCCGCGCCGCCGAGCGAATAGCCCGCCAGCACCTGCGCGGCCTGCATCACCTGTTCCTGGTAGACGAAGATGCCGTAGGTTTCGGCGAGGATCGGCTCCAGCAGCGGATGCGGATAGGTGATCTCCTCCGTCCCCTGCTTGCGGCGGCCGAACGACGGGATGTTGTCCATCGGGCCGGGGCGGTAGAGCGAGACGAGCGCGACGATGTCGCCGAAATTGGTCGGGCGCACCGCCGACAGCGTGCGGCGCATCCCTTCCGATTCCAGCTGGAACACGCCCACCGTGTCGCCGCGCTGGAGCAATTTGTAGACGCCCTCGTCATCCCATTGCAGCGCGTTGAGATCGACGTGGATGTCGCGCTTCTTGAGCAGCTCGACCGCCTTCTTGAGCACCGACAAGGTCTTGAGCCCGAGGAAGTCGAACTTCACCAGTCCGGCGCCCTCGACATATTTCATGTCGAATTGCGTGACCGGCATGTCCGAGCGCGGGTCGCGATAGAGCGGCACCAGTTGCGCGAGCGGGCGGTCGCCGATCACCACGCCCGCGGCGTGCGTCGAGGAGTGGCGCGGCAGCCCTTCCAGCTTGGTCGCGAGGTCCCAGAGATGCCGGACCTGATTGTCGTTGGAATATTCGCGCGCGATCTCGGGCACGCCGTTCAGCGCGCGCTTGAGGTCCCACGGATCGGTCGGGTGGTTGGGGACAAGTTTGGCGAGTCGATCGATCTGGCCGTAGCTCATCTGGAGCACGCGGCCCGTATCCTTGAGCACCGCGCGCGCCTTGAGCTTTCCGAAAGTAATGATCTGCGCGACCTGGTCGCGGCCGTATTTCTCCTGGACGTAGCGGATCACCTCGCCACGCCGGGTTTCGCAGAAATCGATGTCGAAGTCGGGCATCGACACGCGTTCCGGGTTCAGGAAGCGCTCGAACAGCAGGCCCAGCTTGATCGGATCGAGATCGGTGATCGTCAGCGCCCAGGCGACCACCGAGCCCGCACCCGAGCCACGCCCCGGCCCGACCGGAATGTCGTGATCCTTCGCCCATTTGATGAAGTCGGCGACGATCAGGAAATAGCCGGGGAAGCCCATCTGGATGATGACGTCGACCTCGAACGCCAGCCGCTGGCGATAGGTCTCGCGCCAATTCGGATCATCGGCCGGTTGCGCGCCGAGTTCCTCGATCCGGTCGAGCCGCGCCTCCAGCCCGGCGGCGGCGTCGTTGCGGAGCATCGCCGCCTCGCCCTCGCGATCGCCGGCGAGGCTGGGGAGGATCGGCTTGCGCTTCGGCGCGGCGACCGCGCAGCGCTGCGCGACGACGAGCGTGTTCGCGAGCGCCTCGGGCAAATCGGCGAACAGCGCCGCCATGTCGATCGCGGGCTTCATCCACGCATGGCCGCAGCTACGCGGCCGATCCTCGCTTTCGACATAGCTCGACGAGGCGATGCACAGCATCGCGTCATGCGCATCGCCGAAATCGGCTTCCTCGAAACAGCATGGATTGGTCGCGACGATCGGCCAGTTGCGGTCATAGGCGAGGTCGAGCAGCAGCGGCTCGGCCTTGTCCTCGATCGCGTCGTCGCGGCGGCACAGCTCGATATAGAGCCGGTCGCCGAAGATCGCGTGGAGGCGATTGGCGTATGCGATGGCGCGCTCGGGCTGGTCCTCGGCGAACAGCCGCGCCACCCCGCCCTCGCCGCCCGCGGTCAGCGCGATCAGCCCCGCGGAATGGCGCTCCAGCGCCTCGAACCCGACATGCGGCGCGAGTTCGAGCGGGCGGTCGAGATGCGCATGGCTGACGAGCGCGCAGAGATTGTCGTAGCCCGTCTCGTCCTGCGCATAGAGCGCGATCCAGTCGGTCGCGGTCGCGACGCCCTCGGGCATATCCGGCCGCGCGACGCCCAGCATCGTGCCGATCACCGGCTGCACGCCCGCGCCCATCGCCGCGTCGGAAAACGCCATCGCCGCATACAGGCCGTTGCGATCGGTCAGCGCGGCGGCGGGGAAGCCGAGCTTCGCCGCGCGCTTAGCGATCGCCTTCGGCTCGATCGCGCCGTCGAGCATGGTGTAGCTGGAAAAGATGCGGAGTGGCACGAACCCGGAATGCGGCATCGCGGCAACCTAGGCCCGGCGACCCGATTCGGCCATCCCCGCCGCCGCACGCGGAACCGCAAACACGCCGACCCGTTCGCCCAGCCGGAATGGAGTGATCGACATGGCACAATTCGGAGCTTCATCGGAACGCGGGTTCGGCATCCCCGGCATGTCGGCGACCGGCGCGGGCTGGGGCTGGATCATGGCCTATGGCGTGGTGTCGGTATTGCTGGGCGTCGCGGCGTTCGTCTGGCCGTTCGCGGCGACCTATGCGGCGACGGTGGTGATCGGCGCGTTGCTGTTCGTCTCGGGCGTGTTCTCGATCGCCGCCGGGCTCTTCGGTCAGGGACATGAGGGGCGCATCTATGCGGTGCTGTTCGGGCTACTGTCGGTGATCGTCGGCGCGGTGATGGTGTTCGAGCCGGCGACGGGCGCGCTATCGCTGACGTTGATGGTGACCGTCTGGCTGCTGGTGCGCGGCGTGCTGGAGGTGGTGCTCGGCTTCCGGATGCGGCGGCGGCGCGGGCTGATGATCGCGCTGGGCGTGATCAACATCCTGCTGGCCGGGTTCATCCTCGCGACGGTACCGTGGTCGGCGCTGACGCTGCCGGGGTTCATCCTCGGGGTGAGCTTCCTGGTCGGCGGCGTGACCGCGATCACCGCGGCGAGCGACCACCGCAAGGGCGCGGATGCGTTCGCGATGCCGGGGTGAGGCATCTTCGATCGAGAGCGCCCTTTCCGTCGCGCCGGACTTGATCCGGGGCCCCGCTTCTTCCTGCCGACCGACGTAAGAAGCGGGATCCCGGATCAAGTCCGGGATGACGGCGCGGTCAGCGCGCCGCGACGTGCACCAAGGCCATCGCGACCAGCAGCAGCGCGAGGATCGCGAGGATCAGCCCGAACATGCAGCCGAGCACCACGCGATCACCGAACATCGGCTATAGCAGCGCGTCGATGTCGGCGGTGATCTCCTCGGGTTTGGTCGTCGGCGCGTAGCGGCGCACGACCTTGCCGTCGCGATCGATCAGGAATTTGGTGAAATTCCACTTTACCGCCTTGGTCCCGAGCACCCCCGGCGCTTCGGCCTTCAGCCGCTCGAACAGCGGGTCGGCCTGCGCGCCGTTGACGTCGATCTTGGCGAAGACCGGAAAGGTCACGTCATAGGTGAGCGAGCAGAAGTTCGCGATCTCGGCCGCATGGCCGGGCTCCTGCGCGCCGAACTGGTTGCAGGGGAAGCCGAGCACCGCGAAGCCGCGCTCGGCGTAACGGCGGTGGAGCGCCTCCAATCCCTCATATTGCGGCGTGAACCCGCATTTGGAGGCGGTGTTGACGATCAGCAGCACCTGCCCCCGCCAGCGATCGAGCGGGACCGGCGCGCCGTCGGCACCGGTGACGGTGAGGTCAGTGATCGTCGTCATCGTGCGCGCTCCAGCAGATAGGTGAGATTGCGTCGGACCTGCGGCCATTCATGGTCGAGGATCGAATAGACGACCGTGTCGCGCACCTCGCCCTCCGCCGTCACCATATGCCCGCGCAGCACGCCGTCCATGCGTGCGCCCAGCCGCTCGATCGCCGCGCGCGAGGCACGATTGTGCCAGTTGGTGCGCAATTGCACGCACTGGCAGCCGAGCACGTCGAAGGCGTGGCCGAGCAGCAGCCGCTTCGCCTCGGTATTCAATCCGGTGCGCTGGACGCGCCGCGCATAGAGCGTCCCGCCGATCTCGACGCGCCGATGCGCCGCGTTCATCCGCAGAAAGCGCGTGGCGCCCGCGACCCGTCCATCCGCGTCGAGCACGGTGAACGGCAGCGCGCGCCCGGCGGCCCGATGCGCCTCCAGCATCTCGTACCAGCCGTCGATCGTCGCAGCGGTGGGGACGACCGTGGCGAAGAGCTGCGTTAGCCCGTCGAACGCCGCCAGCAGATCGGCACGGTCCGCCCGGTCGAGCGGGCGCAGCGTGACGTGACGCCCGATCAGCGTTGGCGCGGTCCGCCACACCGCCTCTGTCATGGCGTGCGCTCCAGCAGGTAATCGAGATTGCTCCGGACCTCCGGCCATTCGTCGGCGAGGACCGAATAGACGACCGTGTCGCGCACCTCGCCGTCCCCGCTGGCGGTGTGCCAGCGCAGCACCGCGTCCTTGCGCGCGCCGAGCCGCTCGATCACCAGCCGTGAGGCGGGATTACGCCAGTTGGTGCGCAACTGCACGCAGCGGCAGCCGAGCCTGTCGAAGGCATGGCCGAACAGCAGCCGCTTCAGCTCGGTACTCAGCGCGCTGCGCTGCACGCGCCGCGCATACAGCGTGCCGCCGATCTCGACGCGCTGCGCGTCCGGGCTCATCCGCAGCAGCCGCGTCGCGCCGGCCACCTGGCCATCGGTGTCGAGCAGCGTGAACGGCAGCGCGCGTCCCGCGACCCGCTGCGCTTCCAGCGTGTCGAGCCAGCTGTCGATCGTCGCGGGCGTCGGTACGGCGGTCGCGAAAATCTGCTTCAAGCCGCTGAACGCCGCCAGCAGCGCGTCGCGATCCGCGCGATCGAGCGGACGCAGCGTCACGTGGCGCCCGACCAGGGTCGGCACGCTCCGCCACGCATCGGCATTCATCCCACGCCCTCCAATTGCCCGTCGTGGAGCCGGACGACGCGGTCCATGCGCGCCGCCAGCCGCTCGTTGTGCGTCGCGACCAGCGCGGCCGAGCCTTCGCCGCGCACCAGCCGCAGGAACTCGGCCAGCACGCGGTCGGCGGTCGCCTCGTCGAGGTTGCCGGTCGGCTCGTCGGCGAGCACCAGCGCCGGGCGATTGGCGAGCGCGCGCGCGACCGCGACCCGCTGCTGCTCACCCCCCGACAGTGCCGAGGGACGGTGCGTCAGCCGATGCCCGACGCCGAGCGCAGTGAGCAGCGCGGCGGCGCGCTCCTCGGCCGGCGCGCGTTCCGCGCCGTGGATCAGCTGCGGCAGGACGACATTCTCGATCGCGTTGAAATCGGGCAGCAGATGGTGGAACTGGTAGACGAAGCCGAGCCGGTCGCGGCGCAGCGCGGTGCGGCCGGCGGCGTCCAGCTTCGCCGCCTCGGTGCCGGCGATGCGGATCGACCCCGAGAAGCCGCCCTCGAGCAGCCCGACCGCCTGCAACAGCGTCGACTTGCCCGACCCCGACGGGCCGAGCAGCGCGACGATCTCGCCGGGGCGCACCGCGAGGTCGACCCCACGCAGGACGTGGATCGTCGCATCGCCCTGCGTGAAGCTGCGCGCGAGCCCCGTCGTCTGCAGGACCGCCGCTCCGCTTGCGTCACTCATAGCGCAGCACCTCGACCGGATCGGTATTGGCGGCCTTGAGCGCCGGATAGACGGTGGCGAGAAACGTCATCAGCAGCGTGATGACGACGATCGCGGTCACCTCGACCGGATCGACCTTCGACGGCAGCTCGGTGAGATAGCGGATCGACGGGTCCCACAGGTTCTGCCCGGTGACGAGCTGGACGAAATTGACCACCGACTGGCGGAAGAACAGGAACACCGCGCCGAGCAGCAGCCCGGCGAAGGTGCCCAGCACGCCGATCGTGGTGCCGACGGTGATGAAGATGCGCAGCATCGCCCCGCGGCTCGCGCCCATCGTGCGCAGGATCGCGATGTCGCGGGTCTTGGCGCGCACCAGCATGATGAGCGAACTGGCGATGTTGAACGCCGCGACGAGGATGATGATGCACAGCACCACGAACATCGCGACGCGCTCGACTGCCAGCGCGTCGAACAGCTCCGAATTGAGGCGGCGCCAGTCGCTGACCACGCCGTACGGCTGGATCTGCCTGGCGAGCGGGGCGAGAATCTCGCCGACCTTGTCGGCGTCCGTGGTCTGCAATTCGATCATCCCCACGGTGTCCCCGGTCAGCAACAAGGTCTGCGCGTCCTGCAAGGGCATGACGACATAGGCCTTGTCGTAATCATAGACGCCGATCTCGAAGATCGCGCCGACGCGGTAGGTGACGCTGCGCGGGATCGTGCCGATCGGTGTGGAACGGCCGAGCGGGCTGATGACGGTGATGTCGGAGCCGATCGTCGCGCCGAGCTGCTCGGCGAGCCGCGCGCCGATCGCGACGTTGCCGCTGTTGGGGGTCAGCGCCGCGAGGCTGCCCGCGACGATCTTGGTGCGGATGGTGGCGTTGGTGCGGATGTCCTCGGGGCGCATCCCGCGCAGCAGGATCGCCTCGGCGCGACCGTTATAGGTCGCGAACAGCGGCTGCTCGATCATCGGCACCGCGCTGGTCACGCCCGGTGTCGCCTTGGCCAGCGCCACGACGCGCGGCCAGTTGTCGAGCCGGTTGTTGTAGCCCTGCACCACGGCGTGGCCGTTCAGGCCGACGATCTTGTCGAACAGCTCGGCGCGGAAGCCGTTCATGACGCTCATCACGATCACCAGCGCGGCGACCCCGAGCATCACCGCGCCGAGCGAGAAACCCGCCACCAGCACGATGAAGCGTTCGCCCTTGCCCGGCAGCAGATACCGCCGCGCGATCATGCTCTCATAGCGGGACAGCAACATGCCGGCTGCGATAGGGAGCCACCCTGCGATGCGCAATGGGGCCTGTTGCGGAATCGTCACATAGTCGCCGCAATCGGTTTTGCTGCCGTTCATTTGTATCGACAGCGAACAAGCCGCGCCGCATACCTGCGGGCACTGGCACACAGGCAAAAGGCCGTGGTTCGGGGAACGCCATCAAGCCCCGCTGATCCTTCGGGAAAAGCGCGTGGGCGGAGGGCTGGATAGGGGGCTGACGAGCGATCGTCACGCAGGCGCCCGGGTCGTGGATAACGGCCCGGGCGTTTGCCGTTCGGTCGCAGCCCGGTGCCAGCACCGGGCGTCGCAACGCGGCGACCGAACCGGCCGGCGGGTCGGCATTGGCCGATCCCGTCCGACGTGATGCCGACGGCTTGGCCGCCGGCCCTTGGCAGAGGCTGCGGGAAATCCGGCAGCGACCTCCCGCCTGGGCCCCGGCCTTCGCCGGGGTACATTTAAAGAACAACCTCCGTCATCCCGGGCTAGACCCGGGATCCCGCTTCTCACCACCGTCGCCAGGAAAAAGCGGGGCCCCGGATCACGTCCGGGGCGACGATGGAAACAGGCGACAGCGTCGATTTCAGAACCCGAAGCCGACCGTCACGCCGTACGTCCGCGGATCGCCGACATTGCCCGCGATCAGCCCGGTGTTCCCCGGCGTGGTCGCCAACACCTCGTAATATTTGGCATCGAACAGGTTGCGGACCCAGCCGAAGACGTTGACCCCGCTGTCGGTGCGGAAGCCGAGCCGCGCGTTCACCAGCGTATAGCCGTTGACGTCGGTATAGATCGACCGCGACGCATTGGACGAGAACTTCGTCCGCGAATTGGCGTCGACGCCGATATAGGCCTCGCCCGTCGTGCCGAACACGGTGCCGGGGAGGTTGTACTCACCGCCGTAGGAGAAGGCGAACTTCGAGATGCCCGGCAGCCACTGACCCGAAATGTCGCACACCACCGGGCTGTTGGTGCCACCCGACAGTTCCGGCGGGCACGGCGCATTCTTGAAGTCGACGTATTTGTGATCGGTGAAGGCGCCGTTGGTGTAGAGGTTGACGCGATCGCTCGGCCGCACCGAGAAGTCGGCTTCGACACCGCGCACCCGCACCTTGCCGGCATTGGCGAGATAGCCGCGCAGCGTCGAGGTCGAGCTGTTGTTGACGACCGCCTGATAATCACTGATCTCGGTCCAGAAGCCGGTGACATTGAGCGTCACCTTGCGATCCCAGAATTGTGACTTCGCGCCGATCTCGAAATGATCGACCTTTTCGGGCGCGACCTGCGCCAGCTGCGTCTGCACCACGCCATTGACCACCGGCACGCCGTTGAGATTGAGCCCACCCGATTTGAAGCTGTGCGCATAGGTGCCGTACAGCAGCACGTCGCGCGACGGCTTGTACGAGGCGGTGAGATCGTAGGAGACGTTCCATGCGCGGAACTTCTCGTCGCGGAATTCCTGCGGCTGGATCGCGTCGCGTTGCGCCGCCTGCCGCGCATTGCCGCCGGTCGCGGGGACGAGATTGCCCTGCCCGTCACGCACCACGCTGATGTAGCTGCCGGTCTTGTCGTCGTAATTGAGCCGCACCCCCGGCGACAGCGTGAAGGCGTCGGTCAGGTTCCAGTTGAGCTTGCCGAAGATCGCGCCCGAGAAATTCTTGAGACGGATGTCGTTGGCGGCGGTCAGGCCGTTGAGAACCGACGGATCTTGCGACAGCGCGCTCGACGGATTGATGAGCCAGCGGCTCGCGGCCGGCCCCTGCCGCTGCGTGCCGGTGGTGTGGATCGTCTGGTAGAAGCCGAACACCCCCAGCACATAGTCGAAATGCTCGGCCTTGCCGGCGTAGCGGAATTCCTGCGTATATTGCTCCTGACGCGTCGGGTTCTGCGACAGCGTCGTGATCGGCAGCCCGGTGAAGTCGCGATCGTTGGCGGGCAGCCAGTCCCAGAAGCGAAAGGCGGTGATCGAGGTCAGCGTCCCCTCTCCCAGCCGCTGCTCGCCGCGCAGCGACAGCCCGCCCAGTTCGTTGCGCGCGCTGAGCTTGGCATCGAGATCGGTCAGCCGGTCGAAGGGGTTGCGGCTCGGCGGCGCATAGCCTTGCGCCGCGGCGAGCAGGTCGAACTGGCGGTTGAGCGGACGCTGCGTCTGGCCGACGCGCACGAAGATCTGCGCGCAACACTCCGGGTTCTGGCGCGAATAATCGCCCGACAGCGTCAGGTCGAGATCGTCGGTCGCCTTCCACAGGATCGCGGTGCGGATGCCGAGATTGTCCTGCGCATTGACGTATTGGTTGCTCGCGACATTGTAGATCGTGCCGCGACGGCTGGTGGTCGACACGCCGAGGCGGATCGCGACCTTGTCGGTCAGCGGACCCGAGATCGACGCCTTGGCCTGTTTGAACTCCAGATTGCCGACCGACACCTCGGCGCGGCCCTGCAACGTGAAGCTCGGCGCCTTGCTGGTGATGTTGATCGCGCCGGCGACGGTGTTCTTGCCGTAGAGCGTCCCCTGCGGCCCGCGCAGCGTCTCGATCTGCTGGACGTCGAGGAAGTCGAGCGTCGCCGCCGCGACGCGGCTCAGATAGACCTGGTCGATATAGATGCCGACGCCCTGCTCGATCCCGTCGTTGGTGAGGCCGAGCGGCGCGCCGAGCCCGCGGATGTTGACCGACGAGTTGCGCGGGTTGGTCGAATAGAATTGCAGCGTCGGCTGGAGTTGCTGGAGGCGCTGGACGTTGAAGCTGCCGGTCGCGTCCAGCTCCTTCACCCCGACCACCGAGATCGGGATCGGTACGTTCTGCGCCGATTCGGCGCGACGCCGCGCGGTGACGACGACATCGGCGGCGGCGGAGCTGCGCTGGACCTGCTCCTCGGTGCGGTCGGGATCGCCCGGCGTGGTCGGCGTCGTCTCGCGCTCCCCGACGACGACCGGCGTGGACGGCGGCTGCTGCGCGGTCGCCTGGGCGGCCAGCAGCAAGGCGAGCGTGACGGACATGCGGTTACCCCTTTTGAAACCTTGAAGCGGCTCTGTGCCGCACCCCGCATATCCCATCAACAAACTAGGGGTTTGTCGACCCCTTGAAACGCTTCGCATCGGCCCCAAATTCACGTTCGTGCGGTGCCGGACACCGGGCCGCACGGAACGGGCGCCGCGCAACAGCGGGCGCCGCTTTCAAATAGCTCATTGGAGGATTTGACGATGCGTTTCGACCTGACCCCCTATCGCCGCTCCACGATCGGTTTCGATCGGCTGTTCGACCTCATCGAGGCCAACGCCCGGAGCAGCGCCGAGAATTACCCGCCGTTCAACCTGGAGCGTCTGGCGGACGACCGCTACCGCATCACGCTGGCCGTGGCCGGGTTCAGCCGCGACGAGATCGAGATCGTCGCGCAGCAGAACCTGCTGCTGGTGACCGGCAAGAAGGACGACAAGGCGGACAACAACCAGTTCCTCCACCTCGGCATCGCCAACCGCAGCTTTGAGCGGCGGTTCGAGCTCGCCGACTTCGTGTTCGTGGAGGACGCACGACTGAACGACGGCCTGCTGGTGGTCGATCTGGTCCGCGAGGTGCCCGAGGCGATGAAGCCGAAGAGCATCGCGATCAAGACCGGCGCCCCGCTGGCCGCGGTCGAGAACAAGGCGGCCGACGAAGCGCAGGCCGCCTGATCGGGATCGGCGTCTCTTTGCTCCCTTTCGAGGCGCCGGTGGGGGCGTCCGGGCCGCGAGGCCCGGGCGCCTTTCCTTTTGCCATCGTCGTCGTTTCATAAAGCCAACGCGGCTGATGCCCGTTCCATCCGTCATTGCGAGCGGAGCGAAGCAATCCAGGGCGTCCTGGTCCGGCCATGGATTGCTTCGCTCCGCTCGCAATGACGATCAGTACCTAGGGTCGGTCCTGCCGCGCTCTCAGGCGACCACGCGCCGCCGCCGATCGCGGCGCAGTGTCGCGCCGACGGTCGCGAAGCCGAGCAGCAGCATCGCCCAAGTCGCGGGCTCCGGCACGGCGCTCAGGCCAAATCCGAACTTGCTGTTGATGTCGTTGAACAGCGCCTGGTGGATCGCCGCGGTCGGGTGCGTGCCGTCGAACGAGAAATAGCCGGCACAGGCCGGAAAGGCTCCCGCCCCCTGGCAGGTGGTCAGCGGCTTCTTGTCCTCGGGCAGGATCAACGGTGCGGGCAGCCCGAACGCCGCGGGGTTCGCCTGCACCCGCCCGAAAAAATCGAGATAGCTGTAGCGCATCAGCTTCGTGTCGGCCGCCAGCTTGAGCTTGGCGAGTTCCTCGCCCAGCGCGATCTCGGCCTTAATCGAATAGGCGAGCGGCGTGCCTTCGGTCGCGACCGGAAAGCCGGTCAGCAGGATGTTGCGCGCGCCCAGCTTGTTGAGCGCATCGACGGCCGCGGCATAGTTTTGCGCCGCGGCGCGCAGGAAGGCGTCGGGATCGGACACGCCGGCGTCCGCGCCTTTGACCGCCGCGAACACGTCATTGCCGCCGAAGTTGAGAACATAGAGGCCGTTGGGATCGACCTTCCCGCCCTTGTCGAGCACGGCCTTGTAGAGCGCCACCTGCTCCAGCGCGTCGGGAATCGGCGTCGTCGGGGTCGCACGCGCGCCGCCATATGCGAAATTGCTGCCGCCGTTGAGCGACGCCACCGTCGGCGTGCCGTACATCGCGAAGCTCAGCAGGTCGGTATAATCATAGCCGTTGGTGAAGCGCCCGTCGACATAGCCGAGCGCCGGATCGGCGCCGAGGCCGAGCTTGCGGATGTTGCCCGCATCGACGAGGCTGTCGCCGAACACCGTCAGCGACGAAAAGGGCGGAACGCTCGTCTGCGCCGCCGCCGGAACCGCCACCGTCATCGCCGCCGCGCACAGCACCGCCGCCACCCGTTCGATCATGCCATCCTCCCATTTATCTTTGTAAACGGAGGGTTAACGTGGACGTAAGCGGGAGGCAATGGGGTGGCTGGCTCGGTCATTGCGCGCGTAGCGAAGCCATCCAGGGCCGGATCAGGACGCCCTGGATTGCTTCGCTACGCTCGCAATGACGAGAAGTCTTAGACCAGCCGGCTCTGCTTGACCGCCGCGGCGATGAAGCTGGCGAACAACGGGTGCGGCTCGAACGGCTTGCTCTTCAGCTCCGGGTGGAACTGCACGCCGACGAACCACGGATGGTCGGGACGCTCGACGATCTCCGGCAGCGTGCCGTCCGGCGACATGCCCGAGAACACCAGCCCGCCTTTCTCCAGCGCCTCGCGATACGACGTGTTCACCTCGTAGCGGTGGCGGTGGCGCTCGCTGATCGAGTCGCTGCCGTAGATCGAGGAGACGACGCTGTTGCCGGACAGCGCCGCCGGATAGGCGCCGAGCCGCATCGTGCCGCCCAGATCGCCGTTCTCGGCACGCTTCTCCAGCCCGCGCTCGCCCATCCACTCGGTAATGAGCCCGACGACCGGCTCCGGGGTCGGGCCGAATTCGGTCGAGGAGGCGTCGGCGATCCCGGCGAGATCGCGCGCGCCCTCGACGCACGCCATCTGCATCCCGAAACAGATCCCGAAATAGGGCACGTTATGTTCACGCGCGAAGCGTACCGAGGCGATCTTGCCCTCCGCGCCGCGCGACCCGAATGCGCCGGGGACGAGGATCGCGTGGCATGGCTCCAGATGCGCGGCGATCTCGCCATCGTCGTCGCCCTCGAACAATTCGGCGTCGATCCAGCGGATGTTGACCTTGACGCGGTTGGCGATCCCGCCGTGCACCAGCGCCTCGTTGAGCGACTTGTACGCGTCCTGCAGCCCGACATATTTGCCGACCACCCCGACCGTCACCTCGCCCTCCGGGTGCATCAGCCGCTCGACGATCTCTTCCCAGCGGCTGAGATCGGGCGCCGACGACGGGGTGATGCCGAAGGCGCGCAGCACCTCCGAGTCGAGCCCCTCGCCATGATATTGGAGCGGCACCGCATAGATGCTCTTGGCGTCGAGCGCAGGGATGACCGCGCTTTCGGGGACGTTGCAGAACAGCGCGATCTTGGCGCGCTCCGATTCGGGCAGCGGCTGTTCGCAGCGGCAGACGATCACGTCCGGCTGGACGCCCAGCGCCGCGATCTCGCGCACCGAATGCTGCGTCGGCTTGGTCTTCAGCTCGCCGGCCGCCGCGATATACGGCACCAACGTGACGTGGATGCTGATCGCATTGCCGCGCCCGACCTCGTTCTTGAGCTGGCGGATCGCCTCGATGAACGGCAGCGACTCGATGTCGCCGACCGTGCCACCGATCTCGCAGAGCACGAAGTCGAGATCGTCGGTCTCGGCGCGCGCGAACGCCTTGATCGCGTCGGTGACGTGCGGGATCACCTGCACGGTCGCGCCGAGATAGTCGCCGCGCCGCTCGCGCTCGATGATCGTCTTGTAGATGCGCCCGCTCGTGACGTTATCCGACTGGCGCGCCGAGACGCCGGTGAAGCGCTCGTAATGGCCGAGGTCGAGGTCGGTCTCCGCACCGTCGTCGGTGACGTAGACCTCGCCGTGCTGGTACGGGCTCATCGTGCCCGGATCGACGTTGAGATACGGATCGAACTTGCGGATGCGGACGCGATAGCCGCGTGCCTGGAGCAGCGCCGCGAGGCTCGCCGCCATGAGACCTTTGCCGAGCGAGGAAACCACGCCGCCGGTGATGAAAATGTACCGCGCCATGGGACGCAACCCCTAACCTTCAAATGCGCAAAAGGGCAAGCGCGCGGGAAGCCCGCGCGCGACGAAACGACGATATTGTCGCGATCAGCGGGCCAGCGGCACGCCGTTGTCGGCCGGCGCCGGGGCGACGGCATTGTCCGCGGTCGCCGGCGCCGGCTGCGCCGCGACCGGCGGCTGGGGCTGCGTCTGCGCGGCCGGCGCACGCCGGTTCAGCGAGGTGTCGACCGACACCGCGCCGCGGCTTGCCGCGAGGAACGCCAGCAGGATGCTCATCAGGATGAACAGTCCCGCGAGCACCGAGGTGGCGCGCGTCAGGAAATCGGCGGCGCCGCGCGCCGACATCAGCCCCGACGGGCTGCCCGACGAGGTCAGGCCGCCGCCTTCCGACCGCTGCATCAGGATCACGGTGACGAGCGCCGCCGCGATAATGGCCTGGAGGACGATCAGGAAGGTGAACATGGGCTGGGCGCGATTCCGAAGCGAGAAACAGCCGGCGGGCCGCGCTGCGGCGCCCCCGGATCACGCGCCACATAGGGGAGCCGCGCGCCGGGATCAACCGCGCCGCCCGCCCCGCCCGGACAACCCGCCCGGACAAGCGGCGTGCCAAATTCGTGACATAGCTGAAACCAGCGGTGAAAGCGGGCGTTAATCCGCCGACAAGTCCGGGATGATCCGGCCTTCTTTCGATGCGGGACGAGGACGTGGCAACATTGGCTCAACCCGAACTGAGTTCGTGGATGAATGCACTGGTAGATTACGTGCGCTCGGGCGAGCCCGATCTCACCAATCGCCAGATGGCGCTCTTGCTGGTGGTCTATCTGCGGCCGGGCCCGCATACCGTGCGCGGGTTGGCGCGCATATTGAACGTGTCGAAGCCGGTCGTGACGCGCGCCTTGAATCGGCTGGGTGCGCTGGGCTATCTGCGCCGCCAACGCGACGATAGCGACAAGCGCAACATCTTCGTCGCCCGTACGACCGAAGGGGCAGATTTTCTTGAAGAGTTCGGCCAGTTCATCGGCGAAGGGGATGCCGCCCCCGCCGCCGTCCGCCCCCACGGCACCGGGGATGCGGCCCGAGCGTAGCGGCTTTGCGCTCACCGGCCGGTCGCGGGTGCTCGATCCGCGCACCCATGCCGTGCGCCCCGACATCGCCGACGTTCGCCTCGCCGATCGCGTCTTCGCGCCGCATTATGCCGCACCGCTGCGCCGCACCGTGCGGCACGACACCGTGTTGCGCGAGGGACGCGATCGCGCCGCCGCGCCGCTCGCCACGCTGCCGGCGGGCGCGCCGTTCGATCTGCTCGACCTGACCGGCGGGGTCGCCTGGGGGATTGCCGTGGACAATGGAACGGTCGGCTATCTCGACGCCGACGTGGTGCAACCGCAATGACAGTCAGGGTCTTCATCGACGGAGCGGTCGGCACCACCGGGCTCGAGATCCGCGAGCGACTTGAATCGCGGCGCGACATCACGCTCATCACGCTCGACGAGGCACGCCGCAAGGACGAGGCGGCGCGGCGCGAGGCGATCAACGACGCCGATTATGTCGTGCTGTGCCTGCCCGACGATGCGGCGCGCGAGGCGGTGGCGATGATCGCCAACGATCGCACCCGCACCGTCGACGCCTCGACCGCGCACCGCGTCGCCGATCGCTGGACCTATGGCTTCGCCGAGCTGGAGCCCGACCAGGCCGAGCGGATCGCGGGCGCGCGCTTCGTCAGCAATCCGGGCTGTTATCCGACCGGTTTCCTCGCGCTCGTCCGCCCGCTGGTCCGCGCCGGGTTGCTTGGGGCCGATGCGCTGCTCAGCGTCAACGCCACCTCGGGCTATTCGGGCGGCGGCAAGGCGATGATCGCCGAGTTCGAGGGCGGCGAGACCAGCACCGCCTTCCGTCCCTATGCGCTGGGGCTGAACCACAAGCATGCGCCGGAGATGCGCCGCCACGCCGGGCTGACCCATGCGCCGATCTTCCAGCCGGCGGTGGCGCGCGCCTATCGCGGGATGGTGGTGGAGGTGCCGCTGCATCTGGCGCAGCTGTCG
Source organism: uncultured Sphingomonas sp. (assembly GCA_913776255.1). GTDB lineage: Bacteria > Pseudomonadota > Alphaproteobacteria > Sphingomonadales > Sphingomonadaceae > Sphingomonas. The sequence goes on from CAJYLV010000025.1 coordinate 28,728, forward strand.
CGTCGCGCGACGCTGACCGACGTCGCCGAGGTGCTGGCGAGCGCCTATGACGGCAACCGCGTCGTCCGCTTCGCGCACGAGGCGACGACGATGGTGCGGATCGAGGACGACGCCAATACCGATCGCATGACGCTGCGCGTTACTGGCAACGAGGCGACCGGGCAGGCACTGCTGATCGCGACGCTCGACAATCTCGGCAAGGGCGCGGCGGGCGCGGCGGTGCAGAATCTGAACATCATGGCCGGGCTCGATCCCGTGGCCGGCCTGACGCTGTAAGAAGGAGACGCGAGTTGGAGCGCAACCCGGTCGGCAAGCTGCTGTTGTTCGGTGCGACGGGCGATCTCGCCAAGCGGATGCTGTTGCCGTCGCTGTACGGCCTGCACGCCGACGGGCTGCTGCCCGACGGGCTGACGATCACCGGCTCGGCGCGCGGCGACCTGTCCGACGACGATTTCCGCGCGGTGACCCGCAAGGCGCTCGACGAGTTCCTGCCCGCCGACCGCAAGGACGAGAGCGCGCTGTCGTCGTTCCTCGAGCGGATCTTCTTCCAGCCGGTCGATCTCTCGGACGCCGCGACCTATCAGGCGCTGGCCGACAAGATTGGCGACGTCTCCGGCGGGCTCGCCATCTATCTGTCGACCGCCCCCTCGCTGTTCGAGCCGGCGGTCAAGGGCTTGCAGAGCGTCGGACTGGCCGGCGAGACGGTGCGGATCGGGCTGGAGAAGCCGCTCGGCTACGATCTCGAATCGAGCCGTGAGATCAACGACACCGTCGCCTCGGTCTTCCCGGAGGACCGCATCTTCCGCATCGATCACTATCTCGGCAAGGAGACGGTGCAGAACATCCTGACGCTGCGCTTCGGCAATTCGATGTTCGAGCCGATCTGGAACGCGCAGGGGATCGACAACGTCCAGATCACGATCGCCGAGACGGTCGGGCTGGAGGATCGCGCCGGCTATTACGAGGGCGCGGGCGCGCTGCGCGACATGGTCGCCAACCATATGCTGCAGCTGGTCGCGCTGATCGCGATGGAGCCGCCGGCGCTGTACGACGGCACCGCGATCCGCGATGAAAAGGCCAAGGTCTTCCGCTCGATGCGCAAGATCGCGCCCGAGGAGGTGCAGCAGAACACCGTCACCGGCCAGTATGAGGAGGGCGCGGTCGGCGGCAAGGTGGTGCGCGGCTATGACGAGGAGCTGGGTTACGACAGCGACGTCGAGACGTTCGTCGCGATCAAGGCGCATATCGACAATTGGCGCTGGCAGGGCGTGCCTTTCTACCTGCGCACCGGCAAGCGGATGGCCAAGCGCCGCAGCGAGATCGCGATCCAGTTCAAGCCCGTCCCCCACTCGATGTTCTCGGGCCGCGGCGGGCTGCTCCAGCCCAACAAGCTGGTCATCCGTCTCCAGCCGGAGGAATATGTCCAGCTGCTCGTCATGACCAAGGAGCCGGGGCTGGACCGCGAAGGTGTGCGCCTGCGGGAGGTGCCGCTCAACCTCAGCCTCGACGCCACCTTCGCGGGCAAGCGCCGCCGCATCGCCTATGAGCGGCTGCTGCTCGACCTGATCGAGGGCGACCAGACGTTGTTCGTGCGCCGCGACGAGGTGGAGGCGCAGTGGCGCTGGATCGACGCGATCCGGGCCGGCTGGGCCGCGAACCAGACCAAGCCCAAACATTATGCCGCGGGCACCTGGGGCCCGGCCGGCGCGATCGCGCTGACCGAGCGCGACAACGTGACGTGGCAGGACGACTAGGGCAGGACGATTGACCTGACCAGCGTCGCCTCTGCGCAGGCAGGGGCCCATGTCTCCCGCCTCCGGGCGGCGCGGCATGAGGAAACAGACATAGGCCCCTGCCTCCGCAGGGGCGACGAGGTAGATGATGACCGAAATCGAATGGTGGGAATATGACGACGCCGCCGAGCTGGCCGATGCGGTCGCGGGCGACATCCAGTTCGTCATCGAAAGCGCGATCGACGCGCGCGGCTCGGCGGTGATCGCGCTGGCGGGCGGCAAGACCCCCCTGCCCGCCTATGAGAAGCTGGCCAAGGCCAAGCTCGACTGGAAGCGCGTGACGATCATTCCCGGCGACGAGCGGATCGTGCCGCTGGGCGACGCGCTGTCGAACGTCACCGCGCTCGGCAAGATCTTCATCCCCAAGGGCGCGCGCGTGATGCCGATCGTCCCCAAGGCGACCGACGACTACAAGGCCGCGGGCCGCTCGGCGGATGCGCTGATGCAGGACCTGCACTGGCCGCTCGACCTGTGCCTGCTCGGCGTCGGCGGTGACGGGCATACCGCGTCGATCTTCCCCGGTCCGGACTATGACGAGGCGCTCAACGGGCCGAAGGAACGCCGCGCGATCGGCGTCATGCCCGATCCGCTGCCGCCCGAGGCGCCGGTCGCGCGCGTCACGCTGACCCGGCAGGGCATCGTCACCGCGCGTGCGCTGATGATCGCGGTGACCGGCGCCGCCAAGCGCAAGGTGATCGAGGACGCGATCAAGGAAGGCGCCGGCTCGCCCTATCCGATCGGCCGCGTACTGGCTGACGCGGAACTGCCCGTCGACATCCACTGGGCGGCGTGATTCGCCCCTCCCCTTCAGGGGAGGGGCCGGGGGTGGGAACTCTCTAGCGCCTGGCGTTCCAAGGACAGGCCCCACCCCAACCCCTCCCCAGAAGGGGAGGGGCTCCCAGGAAAGCCATCGAGAGGCGTCAGCATGTTCCGGCCCTTGTCCCGCGAACGATGCTGCCGCAAAGACTGCCGCTACGGCCTTCATTCAAGGCAACGATTGCCGGGACGCCCCCGGCATGACGAGGACGCAAGATCATGAACCCCGCCGTCAGCGCCGTCACCGACCGGATCATCGAGCGCAGCCGCCCGACAAGGCAGGCGTATCTCTCGCTGATCGAGCGCGAGCGGCAGGGCTGGATCGGCCGCCCGCGGCTCGGCTGCGCCAATCTCGCCCATGCCTATGCCGGCACGCCCGAAGACCGCGAGGCGATGAAGACGCAGGCCCAGGCGATGAACATCGGGCTGGTGACCGCGTATAACGACATGCTGTCCGCGCATGCGGTCTATTATCGCTATCCCGAGCAGATGAAGGTCTGGGCGCGCGAGGCCGGGGCGACCGCGCAGGTCGCGGGCGGTGTCCCGGCGATGTGCGACGGCGTGACGCAAGGCTATGCCGGGATGGAGCTGTCGCTGTTCAGCCGCGACACGATCGCGCTGTCGACCGCGGTGGCGCTGAGCCACGGCACGTTCGAGGGCGCGGCGCTGCTCGGCATCTGCGACAAGATCGTGCCGGGCCTGCTGATGGGCGCGCTGCGCTTCGGGCATCTGCCGATGATCCTGATCCCCGGCGGGCCGATGCCGTCGGGGCTGCCCAACAAGGCCAAGGCGGCGGTGCGCGAGCGCTTCGCGACCGGCGAGTGCGGGCGCGAGGAGCTGCTGGAGGCGGAGATCGCCGCCTATCATACGCAGGGCACCTGCACCTTCTACGGCACCGCCAACACCAACCAGATGATGATGGAGGTGATGGGCCTCCACATGCCGGGCGCGGCGTTCGTCAATCCGGGCACCAAGCTGCGGCAGGAGCTGACCCGCGCCGCGGTCCACCGGCTCGCCAGGATCGGCGCGCACGGCGACGATTACCGCCCGCTCGGCGCGTGCGTCGACGAGAAGGCGGTGGTCAATGCCGCGGTCGGTTTGCTGGCGACCGGCGGGTCGACCAACCATTTGCTCCACCTCCCCGCGATCGCGCGCGCAGCGGGGATCGTGATCGACTGGGAGGATTTCGACCGCTTGTCGGCGGCGGTGCCGCTGATCGCGCGCGTCTATCCGAACGGCTCGGCGGATGTGAACGGCTTCGAGGCAGCGGGTGGGATGCCCTATGTCATCAAGGAGTTGCTGCTGGGCGGCTATCTGCATCGCGACATCATGACGGTCGCGGGCGACGACCTGACCGCCTACGCCGCCGCGCCGACGCTCGACGGCGATACGCTCACCTGGACGCCGGCGGGCGACAGCCGCGACGAGACGATCCTGCGCCCGGCGACCGCGCCCTTCTCGCCCGATGGCGGGATGCGCATCCTGCAGGGCAATATCGGCCGCGCGTGCATCAAGGTCTCGGCGGTCGAGCGCGACCGCTGGGTCGTCGAGGCCCCGGCGCGCGTCTTCGCCGACCAGCTCGAGGTGCTCGAGGCGTTCAAGAACGGCGAGCTGGAGCGCGACGTGGTGGTCGTCGTGCGCTTCCAGGGCCCGCGCGCCAACGGCATGCCCGAGCTGCACAAGCTCACCCCGCCGCTCGGCGTGCTCCAGAACCGCGGCTTCAGGGTCGCACTGGTCACCGACGGGCGGATGTCGGGCGCGAGCGGCAAGGTGCCGTGCGCCATCCATTGCTCGCCGGAAGCCTTGGGCGGCGGTGCGATCGGGCTGATCCGCGATGGCGATCTGATCCGCGTCGATGCCGAGGCCGGGACGCTGGAGGCGCTGGTGCCCGCCGGTGAATGGGCGGCGCGCGAACAGGCGCCGACGCCGGCACCCGCATCGGGGATGGGCCGCGAATTGTTCGGGATGTTCCGCGGGCTTGCCGACGAGGCCGAAAAGGGCGCCAGCGCGGTGCTGGCCGGCGCGGGTCTTTGATGTTCAAGCCCTCTCCCCTGCGGGGAGAGGGTTGGGAGAGGGGCTGCCACGAGCGGTGTCGCCTAGGGCGGCCCCTCACCCCGGCCCTCTCCCCAAGGGGAGAGAGAGTAAGTATATGCAGGTCGTAGCGGTCGATATCGGGGGCACGCACGCGCGCTTCGCCATCGCGGAGGTCGAGGGCGGGCACGTCGTCTCGCTGGGTGAGCCGACGACGCTCAAGACCGCCGAACATGCCAGCCTCCAGACCGCCTATGAGGCGTTCCGCGAGCGGATGGGCGGGACCCTGCCCGATGCGGCAGCGATCGCGGTCGCCTCCCCGATCACCGGCGACGTGATCCGCCTCACCAACAATCCATGGGTGATCCGCCCGTCGCTGATCCCCGAGCGGCTCGGCGCGTCGACCTGGACGATCATCAACGATTTCGGTGCGATCGGCCATGCGGTCGGCCAGCTGCCCCATGCCGATTTCGAGCATCTGTGCGGCCCCGACACGCCGTTGCCGACCGATGGGGTAACGACGGTGTGCGGCCCCGGCACCGGGCTGGGTGTCGCGCAGGTCTACAAGCAGGACGGCCGCTATCGCGTGCTGCCGACCGAGGGCGGGCACACCGATTACGCCCCGCTCGACGGGATCGAGGATGCGCTGCTCAAGCGGCTGCGCAAGACCTACACGCGCGTCTCGGTCGAGCGGATCGTCGCCGGGCCGGGGATCGTCGCGATCTACGAGACGCTCGCCGAGCTGGAGGGCCGCGCCTATATCCACAAGGACGACAAGGCGATCTGGAGCGAGGCGCTGGAGGGCACCGACTCGATCGCGCTCGCCGCGCTCGACCGCTTCTGCCTCGCGCTCGGCGCGGTGGCGGGCGATCTGGCGCTGGCGCATGGCGCGAAGGGCGTCGTGATCGCGGGCGGGCTGGGCCTGCGGATCAAGGACAAGCTGCTGCGCTCGGGCTTCGACCAGCGCTTCGTCGCCAAGGGCCGGTTCCAGTCGCTGATGTCAGCGATCCCGGTCAAGCTCATCACCCATCCGCAGCCGGGCCTGTTCGGCGCCGCGGCCGCCTTCGCGCAGGAGCATCAATCGTGAGCAACATCGAGACCGTCATGCGCACCAGCCCGGTGATCCCGGTGCTGGTCATCCACGACGCCGCGCAGGCGCGGCCGCTCGCCGAGGCGCTGGTCGCGGGCGGGCTGAAGGTGCTGGAAGTGACGCTGCGTACCCCCGCCGCGCTCGATGCGATCCGCGAGATGAAGCAGGTCCCCGGCGCGATCGTCGGCGCGGGCACGGTCGTCACGCCCGAGCAGGTCGCGCAGGTCAAGGACGCCGGCGTCGAGTTCATCGTCTCGCCCGGGCTGTCGACGAAGACTGGCGCAGCGATCATCGAGGCCGACATTCCGTGGCTGCCCGGCGTCGCAACCGCGGGTGACATCATGCGCGGACTCGATCTCGGGCTGGGGCATTTCAAGTTCTTCCCGGCCGAGACGAGTGGTGGGGTGAAGGCGCTCAAGGCGCTCGCCGCGCCCTTCTACCAGTGCAAGTTCTGCCCGACCGGCGGCATCACCGAGGCGAGCGCGCCCGACTGGCTGGCGATCGGGCCGGTGCTGTGCGTGGGCGGCAGCTGGGTGACCGAAGGCACGCTGCCCGAAATCGAGGCGCGCGCGCGCGCGGCGGCGTCGCTGGGCAAGTGATCTGACGTCAAACGACCCGCCACGACGAGCGTCGTAGCGGGCCGTGACAGGCCGGTCGGAGGCGCGCCCAACGCTACGCGGCGCGCCTCGTGACCGGCTTATTTCTCACCCGAGGCCTTCGTCACCGTCTTCCCGGCGGAGCTCAGATCCTTGCCGGCGCCGTGGACGGTGTTGCAGGCCGACAACGCCAGCATCGCGAGGGCGGTGGCGGCAAGGGCGATCGTGCGGGTCATGGTCGTCTCCTCTCAGGAAAAGATGCGGCGGGCCGGATACGCGGGCCCGCCGCGGGCACTCAGCGCAGGCGGCGGCGGGTGGCCGTCGTCGCACCAAAGGCAGCCGCGCCGGCGCCGGCGAGCAGCGCGAGCACGAGGATGAACGAGGTGCTGGCGGCGGCACCGGCCGCCGCGTCGGTCGCCGACTTGGCGGTCTGCACCGCGTCGTTCTTGGTCTTCACGAACTGCGCCTTGGCGCGCGTGACCTGCGCCTGCGCCTGTTCGCGGCTGATCTTGCGCTGCGCGGCGACCACGTCGACGATCCGGCTTTCGGCGCGCTGCCCGTCGGCACCGCCCCGCGCGAGCGCGGGCAGCTGTCGGGCGATCTCGGCCTGCGCCTGCTCCGCGGTCATCTGCGCGGGATCGCTGGGCGCATCGGACAGATAGGCCGACGCTTCCTGACGCACGTCGCCGGCATCCACCCCCGCGACCTGCGCCGCCTTGGGCGCGACCGCGCCGACCGTCGCGCCGGCCGCGCCCGCCACCGAACCGACGGTGCGGAACGCACCACCGATGATCCCGCCGACCGCGGAGGTCAGCAGATACAGCGTCAGGATCAGCGTCACGCCCCACACGACCAACCCGTGCGACAGCGCGTCGAACTTCTCGGTCACGCCCGACAGGCGCGCGGAGGCATAGCCGCCCGCGCCAAGCGCGATCACGGTGGTGAGCAGCCAGTAGATCCCGGCCGCAATCCCGAATCCCGCTGCGCCAGGCGTCGTCCCCTCGACCGGATCGACCATCGACAGCCCGATGCCCGTGCCGAGGATACCGAGCAGCAGCTGCACCGCCACCGCGATCACCACGCCCGCGAAGATCGCGCCCCACGACACGCGCCGCCCGGCGCGCACGATCGCGGTATCGTCCAGCGGCACGCGGCCGGCCGTGAAATTTGTCGCCATACGCACTCCTGTTACTCTCGTTTGCCCGTCGCGACGGTCATGGCGACCGCCGCGGCCCCTTCAGTCACGCCGCGCGAACAGCAGCCAGCCGAGCGCCACGCCGCCGAGCGCCGCGACGATCGCGACCGACGTGGTGCGATTCTCGCGGATCGCCGTGCTCGCGGCCCCGGTGCCGTGGCGCGCGGCGGCGCCTGCACGATCGGCCGCATCGCCGATCCGATCGCGTGCTTCGTCGATCAGCCCCGGCGTCATGTCCGCGACGTCGCCGGCCACCGATTGCGCGCGCCCGAACAGATTCTCGGCCGCCCCGGCGACCTGGTGGAGCACGCCCTCGGCCTGCCAGTCGCGCTTGTCGGCGAGATCGCCGGCGGCCTTCTCGACCTTGCCGCCCAGATAGCGCGCACCACCGTGCAGCTCATGCTTGTTCATGTTCGATCCTTTGAAAACGGGAGCGGGAGCGGCGGCCACGTCCGTGAGGGCCGACGCGGGCAGGCGGCCCGCGTGGTCAGTCACGATCGAGACGAGGCATGCGATCAATCGGCTCCTCCGTACGCCCATCGCGCTGCTGCGAACGATCTGGCAACGTTAACCTGCTCTAGATTAGTAAGTTCCATTAAAATTTACCGCTGAGTTTGGTCAGGGCAATATGGGACCGGTGTAAAACCAATTGACAGCCGGATGAGACCAAAGCACCGTAGCGGTGCAGGAGGAGCAGGGCCCGTGACCGGACAACCGGCCGGCGTCACATGCTTATCAATCGGGGGTAGGGAAAATGGCTGTTGTTGTTCGCGAACCGGCGCGTGTGGCGCGTGCGGTGAAGACGATGCTGCTCGGCACTGCGGGATCAATATTGTGGTTCATGCCGCCTGCCGCGCTGGCGCAGACCGTCCCCATCGATCCCGGCGCCCCTGTCACCCCGACCCCCGCGACCAGCGAGCCGATCGCCGCCGCCGATGCCGCCGAGGAAGCGGGCGAGGTCGTCGTCACCGGCTTCCGCGCCTCGATCGCCACCGCGCTCGACGCCAAGCGCCGCGACACGCGCGTCAGCGACGGCATCTCGGCGGAGGATCTCGGCAAGTTCCCGAGCCAGAACATCACCGAATCGATCCAGCGCATCTCCGGCGTGCAGATGCAGAACATCAACGGCCGCGGCGCGACGATCAGCATTCGCGGACTCGGCCCGCAATATGCGCTGACGACGATCAACGGCCAGACCTTCAAGAGCGCCGACTTCACCGATGGCTTCCGCTACGACATCATCCAGACCGAGCTGGCCAATGCCGTGCAGGTCCTGAAATCGCCGACCGCCGACATGGACAGTGGCGGGCTGTCGGGCACGATCAACATCCAGACCGTCCAGCCGCTCGACTACAAGAACCGCAAGATCGTGCTGTCCGCCAAGGCGCAGAACAGCGAATATGCCGGCAAGACGATCACGCCCAAATTCGGCGCCAGCTATGTCGACCAGTTCGCGGACGGACGGCTCGGCGTGTACGTCAACCTCGGCTATCAAAAGCTCGAGGATCGCGCCGACTATCTGTTCCAGGATCGCTGGGCGACGCAGACGATCAACGGCGCAGTGATCGCGGTGCCACGCCGTCCGCGCTACCGCCGCATCGACCGCTCGATCGAGCAGCTGACCGGCAGCGGCGGCCTGCAATGGCGTCCGACCGACCGGCTCGAGATCGACGCCACCGCGATCTACGCACGCGACGACACCAGGTACGACGTCAACCAGCAGGTGTTCCTATTCAACACCGCGCGGCTGACCGCCGGCAGCATCAGCGACGGCGCGTCGAAGGTGACCACCGCCACCAACTTCACGCTGGAGAACAACCGGCAGGAGGAAAGCCGCAAGCTGTCGAGCCAGGGATATACGCTGGCGATGAAGTGGAAGGACGAGGACGGGCTCGCGGTGCGCGCGGTCGGCAATTTCACGCGCGGCTACGCCTATTCGCGCGAGGATGCCGCGATCCTCGGCGTCACCATCCCGTCGGCGACGCTCGACATCACCGATCCGCGCAACCCCAAATACACGGTCGCGGCGGACCTCTCCGATCCGGCGCTCTACAATCAGGCGACGCTGGTGCGGAACGAATTCCCGAACGGCGCCACCCGCCGCACCACCGGCAAGGAGGTCTCGACACAGGTCGACGTCACCAAGGACGTGACGCTCGGCCCGATCTCGCAATTCGCGGCCGGCACCAAGTTCCGCCACGAGAGCTTCGTGCGCGATGTCGGCCGCCACGATCTCGGCTCGATCGCCAACCGTCCGGGCCCGACCAGCACCCTGTTCCCGGCGCTGTCGGCGGCCAGCTACGGGGTCGGCGGGTTCCTCGACGGCAACGGCAACCTGCCCAATGCGTGGATCGCGCCCGATACCGCCGGCTATCGTCAGGCGCTCGCCGGTGCCGGGCTGTCGGTGCCCGATCTGCCCGCGCCGGAAGGCAGCTATACCGTCGATCGCTACATCCCCGCGGTCTATGCGATGGCATCGCTTGACGGCACGGTGTTCGGCGCGGCGCTGCGCGGGAACCTCGGCGTGCGCTACGAGCACACGAGGCAGGTCGTGAACGGCAACATCACCCAGCCGCGCACCGGCAGCTACACCGACGTGACGCAGAAGATCGGCGAATATGTCGAGACGCAGGAATATGACAACGTCCTGCCCAGCCTGAACCTCGTGCTGGAGCCGACCCGCACGCTGCAGGTGCGCTTCGCCGCTGCCAAGGTGCTGGTGCGCCCGATCCTCGATTCGCGCAGCTCGCTGGCGCAGACCACCTCGTCGACCGCCAACACCTTCCCGGTCGGTACGCGCACGCTGACGATCGATCTAGGCCAGTCGGGGCTCAAGCCGCTGACCGCCGACCAGCTCGATCTGGGGGTCGAATGGTATTACGGCCCGGCCAGCGCGCTGTCGATCAACGGCTTCTACAAATGGGTGAAGAACGGCACCTTCTCGTCGCTGGTCTGCCCGTCGGCGTTCAACGGCACCGCGCTGTCGCGCGCCAGCACCGGCGCGACCAACGGCGACTGCGTCGATGCCGCGGGCAACATCTATAACATCACGCAGACGTCGAACGACCCGAGCACGATCCGCATCCGCGGCGTCGAGGTGAGCTGGAACCAGTCGTTCGATCGCTGGCTGCCGGTCGACGGCTTCGGGCTGCTCGCGAACTATACGCGCGTGATCCCGACCAAGGTGGCGATCGGCACCGGCTTCACGGTGCGCAACCTGTCGAAGAACACCGCGAACATCACGCCCTATTGGGAGAACCGGCTGTTCAGCCTGCGGCTGTCGGCCAATTACCGCAGCTCCTACGAACAGAATGGCGCGGACAGCTTCTTCGCGACCGAAGGCCATACGGTGCGCGCGCGGACGCAGTTCGACCTGTCGGCGGGCTTCACCCCCACCGATTATCTCAGCTTCGCGGCCGGCGTCATCAACCTGAACAACAGCCGCGAAGAAGCCTATTACAACAACAATCCGTCGATCTGGCAGGAGAGCAGCTTCTACGGCCGCAGCTTCTATCTGTCGGCGACCTTGCGAATGTAACCTTCGTCATTGCGAGCGTAGCGCGGCAATCCAGGGCGTCCTGGTGCGGCACTGGATTGCTTCGCTTCACTCGCAATGACGAACGGATAGACATGCCGCTTGTTGTCGACCTGCGACGCCCCTAGGCTGCGGAAAACAAAGGGGGCCTTGCCATGCGTCATCTGCTTCTCGCCGCCGCGGCGCTGGGCGCGTTCGCGCCGCCCGCGTCCGCCGAGCCCGATTATGCGGCGGCGATCCGCGCCGATTACGATACGTCGCTCGCCGCGATGTGGGACGACTTCCACCGCCACCCCGAACTGTCGTTCAAGGAAGAGCGCACCGCCGCGAAGATGGCCGCGGCGCTGCGCGCGATCAAAGGCGTGCAGGTCACGGAAAAAGTCGGCGGCACTGGCGTGGTCGGCGTCTTGAAGAACGGCAACGGCCCGGTCGTGCTGGTCCGCGCCGACATGGACGGGCTGCCGGTCGAGGAAAAGTCCGGGCTCGCCAACGCCAGCACCGTGCGGCAGGTCGGCGTGGACGGCGTCGAGGCGCCGGTGATGCACGCCTGCGGGCACGACACGCACATCGTCGGGCTGCTCGCGACCGCACGGCGGCTGGCGGCGCTGAAGGATCGCTGGGCGGGGACGGTCGTCTTCGTCGTCCAGCCCGCCGAGGAACGCGTCGGCGGCGCGGCGGCGATGGTCAAGGACGGGCTCTACACGCGCTTCCCCAAGCCCAATTACGCGCTGGCCTATCACTCCAATTCCGAAGGGCTGGCGGGCACCGTCTCGGCATCGGAGGACATCCAGTACAGCTCGTCCGACAGCGTCGACATCATCGTTCCCGGCATCGGCGCGCATGGCGCGAGCCCGCAGGCCGGCAAGGACCCGGTCTATATGGCCAGCCAGCTCGTTATCGCGCTGCAGGGACTGGTCAGCCGCGAGCGCCAGCCGCTGCGCCCTGCCGTCATCACCGTCGGCAGCTTCCACGCCGGGCTGAAGCACAACATCATCTCGGATCAGGCAAAATTGCAGGTGACGGTGCGCGCCAACGACGAGGCGACGCGCGCGCAACTGCTCGCCGGGATCCGCCGTGTCGCGCGCGGGATCGGCGAATTGAACGGGATGCCGGCGGACAGGATGCCGGTGGTGACCGTCATCGAGGGTACGCCGACGACGATCAACGACGCCGCGCTGGCGCGCCGGCTCAACGCGGTGATGGCGACGACGCTGGGGGCGGACAAGGTGATCCCCTTCCAGCAGAAGGGGATGGGCGCGGAAGATTTCGCCGCGTTCATCGAACCCAAATACGGCATCAAGGGCTATTATTTCGCGGTCGGCGGCACGCAGCAGGCGGCGTTCGACGCCGCCGCGAAAGGCGGCCCGCCGATCCCGTCGCACCATTCGCCATTGTTCAAGGTCGATCCGCAGGCGGTCGTCACCACTGGCGCGACCGCCATGACCGCCGCGGTGCTCGACCTGCTCAAACCGGGCGGCGCGGCCTGATCGTCATTGCGAGCGTAGCGCGGCAATCCAGGGCGTCCTGGTCTGGCCCTGGATTGCTTCGCTACGCTCGCAATGACGGATCGACCTACTTCGGAAGGATCGGCGGCGAGTAGTCCGCGGCGGTCATGAACACGCTGTCGACCTTCGTCACCAGCTTGCCCGCCGCCTCGGACGCGGCGACCACCTTCTGCCACTCGGGGTCCTTCCCGAACGCCGCCCAGTCTACGTCGCGCGCCGCACGGCTCGGATAGGCGAGCACATAGACCACCCGCCCTTCCGGCGCGGCCTCGGTGGCGATCTCGTTCCAATAGGCGACGTTCGTCATGCCGTGCTTCGCGAACAGCCCCAGCGTATGCTCGCGGAACCGCGCGTTGAGCGCCGCCGCCTTGCCGGGTGCCGGGTAATAGACGCGCAATTCGTAGACAGCGGTCTTGGGATCGAGCTTCGCCGGCTCGGCCTGCGCCGTCCCGCTCGCCAGCACCGCCGCCATGCCCGCCCAGAAAATCCGTCGCATCCAGCCCCTCCTTCTCTTCTTGGCCGACATATCACCGCTAAAGTATTGAACCGACAAGCCCCTCCCCTTTCCCTCGCACAAAGAAGAGCTTAACCTCGATCGTGCCCGATGATCGGGCTGGAGGATGTCCGATGCTTCGTTTGCTCGCCGTTGCCGCCGCGCTGACGCTTGTCGCCCCGCCCGTCGCCGCCGCGCCGTGCAAGGATCCGAAGACCGGCAAGTTCGTCAAATGCCCGCCCGCCAAGGCGACGCGCTGCAAGACCGCCAACGGCAAGTTCGCCAAGTGCGGCACGCCCGGCGCGCGTCCGGTCGGCTGACGCGCGGCGCACGACGCGCTACACCGGCGGGTATGACCGACACACCAATCCTCATGCCCGCCCCGATGCCCGCCGCGGTGATCGCCGCGCTGGACGCGCGCTTCACGCTGCACCGCTTGTGGGAGCAGCCCGACGCCGACGCGTTCCTTGCCGAACACGGCGCGGCGATCCGCGGGCTGGCCGCCAACACGCTCGCCGGCCGGGTCGATGCGGCGCTGTTCGACCGGCTGCCCGCGGTGGAGATCGTCGCCAATTTCGGCGTCGGCTATGACAATATCGACGCACAGGCGGCGGCGGCGCGCGGGATCATGGTCACCAACACGCCCGGCGTGCTCGACGCCGAGGTCGCCGATCTCGCGCTCGGGCTGCTGCTCGCGACGATCCGGCGCTTGCCGCAGGCGGATCGGTATGTCCGCGAGGGGCGCTGGGAACAGGCACCCTTCCCGCTCTCGACCACGCTGCGCGGGCGCACGGTCGGCATCCTCGGTCTGGGCGCGATCGGGCAGCAGATCGCGCGGCGGCTGGAAGGGTTCGATGTCGCGATCGCCTATCACCAGCGCACGCGCCGCGACGATGTGGGCTATGCCTATCACGACAGCCCGGTCGCGCTCGCCAAGGCATGCGACGTGCTGATCGCGATCGTGCCCGGCGGCGCATCGACCCGGCATCTGGTGAACGCGGAGGTGCTGGCGGCATTGGGCCGGGACGGCATCTTCATCAACGTCGCGCGCGGCAGCGTCGCGGATGAGGCGGCGCTGATCGCCGCGCTGCGCGACGGGACGATCCTCGCCGCGGGGCTCGACGTCTATGCCGACGAGCCGCACGTCCCCGACGCGCTTCGTGCGATGGACAATGTCGTGCTGCTGCCGCACCTCGGCTCGGCGTCCGAACACACGCGCGCGGCGATGGGGCAGTTGGTGGTCGACAATCTCATCAGCTGGTTCGACACCGGCGCGGCGCTGACGCCGGTGCCCGAAACCGCCTGACGCGCGAAAAGGGAGCAGCGCGCGGCGCTGCTCCCGATCCGATCAAGCGCGCGGAGCGACGGGCGCGGGCGGCACCTGCCCGTTCGCCGCGGGCGGCGGCGGAGCTGCGCCGGCACCGGGAGGCGGCGGCGGAGCACCCGCGCCCGGTGCAGGCGGCGGCGGCGGGGCGCCGGCTCCCGGCGGCGGGGGTGGCGGCGCGCCTGCACCCGGCGGCGGAGGCGGCGGTGCACCGGCGCCCGGAGGCGGCGGCGGAGCACCCGCGCCCGGCGCGGGCGGCGGCGGCGGCGGGGGCGGCGGCGCGCCGACCTCGCGCACCCCGCCCTGATCGGCGAGGAAGCGCGCGCGCAGCTGGCCGTCGTCGAAGCGGCCCTGCACCAGCACCGGCGCGCCCGCGGTCAGCGTGCCCGCGCCGCGCCCGGCGTCGACCAGCGTCCGCCCGCTGGCATCCTCGACCAGAAAGCGCGTGCCATAGACACCCGCGACCCGCCCACGCACCGTCACGATGCCGCTGGTAGCGGGCAATTTGGCGATCGCGGTCGGCACGGTCGGCGCCATCTCGACACTCGGTCGGGTCAGCTGCACCGCGCCCGCGCCGCCCGCCGCCCCCATGGCCAGCAACGCGGCACCGCCGAACGCGAGACGCTGCCCGCGCGACAGATGTGGGATCATCGAAGCCTTCATCACTCACTCCTCTTCGGGTTGATGAGCGATGGTTAGGCGCAGCCCCCGCCACCCGCGCTGAACCGGATCGTTCAGTTTCGGTTTAAGCGATCGGCATAGGGCGCGGCGCAGGAAGGAAAAGGCACGATGCGTATCCTGCTGGTCGAGGACGACCGCGATCTCGGACCAGCGATCGCGCGGGCGCTGCGCGAGGATAATTTCGCGGTCGACCTCGCCACCAATGGCGTCGACGCCGCGCATCTCGGCGAGACCGAGCGCTTCGACGCCGCGGTGCTCGACCTCGGGCTGCCGGGGCGCGACGGCATTTCGGTGCTCAAGGCGTGGCGTGACGCGCACCGCGACCTGCCGGTGCTGATCCTCACCGCACGCGACGGCTGGTCGGACAAAGTCGCCGGGTTCAAGGCCGGCGCGGACGACTTCCTCGTCAAGCCGTTCCGCGTCGAGGAACTGGTGATGCGGCTCCGCGCGCTGATGCGCCGCGCCGCCGGCCATGCGCAGGCGCTGCTGGCGTGCGGCCCCTTGTCGTTCGACTCGCAGACCGGCGTGTTCGAACTCGACGGCCTGCCGCTCAAGCTGACCGCCTTCGAATGGCGCGTGCTGTCGCAGCTGATCCTCCACCGCAACGCGGTGATCGAGCGGCTCGACCTGCTCGAGCGCGTCTACGAAGGCGATGCCGATGTCGATTCGAACAGCCTCGAGGTGATCGTCGGGCGGCTGCGCAAGAAGATCGGCGCTACGCTGATCGAGACGGTGCGCGGGCGCGGCTACCGGCTGGTGTGCCCGGCATGATCCGCTGGGTGCCGCGATCGCTGCAGGCGCGGATGCTGCTGGTGTCGGCGGTCGCGACCTTGCTCGCACTGGTGCTCGCCGGGGCGGTGATGGCCGGGCTGCTCGGGCGGTTCGTCACCGAGGGGCTCGACCGCCGGCTGGATGCGCAACTGCTCGTGCTCGCCTCGGTGGTCGACGGTGAGGGGCGGGTCGATCGCGCGCGGTTGACGCAGCGGGTGGCGGCGTTCGGCAGCGATCCCGGCTGGCAGTGGCGGATCACAGGACCGGACGGCGCGATCGGCGCCACCGACGTCCCCGCCCCGCCCGCCGGACCGCCGACACCGCCGCCCCCCCCCGCCCCGCCCGTGCCGCCCGGCCCGCACCCGGTCGAGGCGAAGGCGGCGGACGGCGGTGCGCTCCATGCCCGCACGGTCACGCTCGCCACGCGCCGTGGCGACGTGACGCTGACCGCCGCCGCCCCGCGTAGCGTCCTTGCACGCCCGATCGAGGGGGCGCTCGCGCCGTTGCTGATGGCGCTGGCGGGCGTCGCGGCGCTGCTGACCGGGGCGTTGCTCGTCCAGCTGCGCGTCGCGCTGCGCCCGCTGCACCGGCTGCGCGAACAGGTCGCGGCGATCCGCGCCGGCGCGCGCGAACGGGTCGATGACGACCAGCCCGCCGAACTCGCGCCGCTGGCGAGCGAACTCAACGCCTTGACGGTGGACAACGCCGCCGCGCTGGCGACCGCGCGCGCCGCTGCCGCCAATCTCGCGCACGCGCTCAAGACGCCGGTCGCGGCGCTGGCGATCGATCTGCGCGACCAGCCGCGGCTCGCGGCGACGGTTGCGCGGATCGACTGCACCATTCGCCACCATCTCGCCCGCGCGCGCGCCGCCGCGGTCAACCGCCGCGTCGCGACGCCGCTCGCCCCGGCGGTCGCAGACATCGCCGCGGTGGTCGAGCGGCTCCACGACGGCCCGCCGCTGACGATCGGGCGCGAGATCGCGGACGACCTCGCCGTGGCGGTCGACGCGCAGGATCTCGACGAGCTGCTCGGCAACCTGCTCGACAATGCCGCACGCCACGCCGCGTCGCGGATCGCCGTCGCCGCGCAGCGCGACGGGCGCAACGTCGCGGTAACGATCGCCGACGACGGCCCCGGCATCCCTGCCGCCGCCCGCGCGCAGGTGCTGCAACCCGGCACACGGCTGGACGAGCGCGGCGATGGCCATGGCTTCGGATTGCCGATCGTCGCGGAGCTGGCCGGGCTTTACGGGGGATCGGTGGCGCTTGCGGAGAGTGCGCCGCATGGCCTCTTGGTCACGCTGACGCTGCCGGCGGCCTGAGTCGTCATTGCGAGCGCAGCGAAGCAATCCAGCGCGTCCTGGTCCGGCTCTGGATTGCTTCGCTGCGCTCGCAATGACGGATTCACCACTCCGCGATCGCCTCCCCCGCGCGTATGGGCTGCTCCTCCTGCAACCCCTCGCGCAGCCGCGCCGCAGCCGGCAGGAACAGCACGATCGTCGAGCCATGCTCGAACCATCCCATCTCCGCGCCCTTGGTCACCGCCACGTCGCATGCGCGGCGCCCCGGCCCATGCTCGCGCAACGTCCGCACGGTATCGAGGAAGGTCAGCCGGATGCTCGCCACCAGGATCGCCGCGACCGGCACCAGCAGCAGCGCGCGCCCGTCCTTCCCCCGCGCCTCGATCACCGCCCGCTCGTTGCGGCAGAACAGCCGCTCGACGCGGCGCAGCGCGATTGGATTGACGTTCCAGCAATCGCCCGACTGATAGGTCACCGCCTCGACCGTCAGGTCGGCGGGCGCGTGGAAGCGGTGGTACATGCCCGCGGTCAGCCGCAGCGTCACGAACCACCCGTCCGCGAAGCGCGCCGCGACCGCTGCATCCGGCACTAGCTCGTCGATCCGATAGGGAAACCCCTTCACCTGATACAGCCGGCCGTTCTCGACGCGGCCATGCGCGCCGACGATCGCGTCGCACGGACTCGCCACCACATCGTCGCCGCCCGCGAACACCCGCGCCCCGTCGCGCAGCCGCCGGATGAAGCCGTCGCGCAGGCTCGCGAAGCGCATCGTCTCGGCATCGCGCAGGTCGACGTCGCAGAAGAAGCGCCACGCCGCCAGGGCGGGCTTCGCCACCAGCGGATGCTCGATCGCGGCGATCCGCCCGACCATCTTCGTCGCCCAGCGCCGCGGCAACCGGTTGGTCAGCAGGAAATTGAGGTCCTCCTGCATCAGCACGCGCATCAGTCCGCTTCGCATTGTCACACCTGCGTCATCGCGGCGCGCGTAGTGGCGCCATGGAGAAAAAGACCCTCGCCGCCGTCGCCGGGCTCGTCGCCGGCACCCTGTTCGCCGCGACCAAGGGCCGCGAGCGGCTCGCGCTGTCGCGCGCCAAGCATCCCGGCCCCGGCGGGCACGTCCGGATGGCCAAGCGGATCGCCGGCCAGATCCCTTATTACGCGCATGTCGAGGAACGCTTCTTCCGCGCCGACGCCTGCGACGCGGATGTCGCCGCCCGCCGCCGCGCCGGGTTCGAGCGGCTCGCCGCGCTCTATGCCGAGCGGTTTCCCAAGACGTGCGCGCTGACCGCCGAGACGCGCGAGGGGCTGTCCGACCTGCAATTCACCGGCCGCTACCGCGTGCCCTTCCCGTTCGCGGCGACGGTACGCCAACATCTGCCGGTCGGCGCGTTCATGGCGCGCGCGGACGGCGCATGGCTGACCGATCTCGACGGCAACCGCTTCATCGACCTCACCGGCAGCTACGGCGTCAACCTGTTCGGCAACGATTTCTACAAGGCGACGATGCGCGAGGCGCTCGACACCGCCGAGCCGCTCGGCGGCGTGCTGGGCAGCTATCATCCGGTCGTCGCCGACAACGTCCGCCGGCTGCGCGCTTTGTCGGGCCTCGACGAGGTGTCGTTCCACATGTCGGGCACCGAGGCGGTGATGCAGGCGGTGCGGCTGGCGCGCTATCACACCGGCAGGCGCCGGCTGGTGCGCTTCGCGGGCGCGTATCACGGCTGGTGGGGCGACGTGCAGCCCGGGATCGGCAACCCCGTCCCCGCCGACCATACGCTGACGCTCGCCGACCAGTCCGAGCAGACGCTGGCGGTGCTCGGCAAGCGAAAGGACATCGCCTGCGTGCTGGTCAATCCGTTGCAGGCATTGCATCCGAACGGCGGCGCGCCCTCCGACAGCCAACTGGTCGACAGCGCGCGTGCCGCGGGCGCCGACCTGCCGGCCTATGTCGCGTGGCTCCGCCGGCTCGCCGAGACGTGCCGCGCCAACGGCATCGTGCTGATCTTCGACGAAGTGTTCATGGGCTTCCGCCTCGCGCCCGGCAGCGTCGCGCGCGCGTGGGGGATCGACCCGGACATGATCGTCTGGGGCAAGACGCTCGGTGGCGGGCTGCCGATCGGCGTGCTGACGGGCCGGGCGGCGCTGATGAAGCGCTGGCGCGACGATCGTCCGGTCGACATCTGCTTCGCACGCGGGACGTTCAACGCGCATCCCTATGTGATGGCCGCGACCGACGCCTTCCTGCGCCGGCTCGACACGCCCGAGGTCGCCGCGCTGTACGACGGCATGACCGAACGCTGGAACGCGCGCGCCGCCCGGCTCAACGCGTTGCTGGCGGAGGCGAAATTGCCGCTGTCGGTCGCGCATCTCGAGACGGTGTGGACGATCCTCTACACCCGCCCGTCGCGCTATAACTGGATGCTGCAATATTACCTCCGCGCCGAGGGGCTGGCGCTGTCGTGGGTCGGCACCGGGCGGCTGATCTTCAGCCTCGACATCGACGATGCGCTGTTCGCGCAGATTGCCGCACGGATCGTCGCCGCCGGGCAGAAGATGCGGGCGGACGGCTGGTGGGACGGGCCGGTCGCGACCAACAAGCAACTGAAGCGGCAGGCGTTGAAGGAGTCGCTCGCGGCACGGATCAGGGGCGGCTGACACCCATTTCCGTCATTGCGAGCGTAGCGAAGCAATCCAGGGCGTCCTGATCCGGCTCTGGATTGCTTCGCTACGCTCGCAATGACGCTGAAGTCGCCTCACGCCGCGGCGTGGTGATCGTCGCTGCGCCCATGCTTAATCAACCGCGCCGGCGCGGTGCGATACAGGCGGAAGTCGCTGAACGGGTCGGTGACGATCTTGGTGGCCCAGACGATCCCGGTTTCCAGATCGCGCTCGATCCACAATTGCCCGACCCGGAACAGGATCGCCGCGACGCCGAAGAACAGCCACCCGAACCCGACGTGCCGCAGGAAGTCCATCGCTCCCTCCGGCCGCTCCAGCACGCCGAATAACGTCGGCGACAGCGCCAGCACCACCGGGATCGCCAGCCACAATCCCATCAGCACATATTTGCGCATCAGATTGTAGCCGACCTTGACCTCTTCTTTATATTCGTGGCTGACGCCATTCTCTTCGTCGTAATCCTTCGGCTCGAAGAAGAAATGCCCGGCCTGCCTGCTGGTCATCGCCACGCCCCACGCCAGCAGGCTCGCCAGCGCGGCGTCGACGAACAGCAGCGCGTAAGCGGTGATGAACGTGCAGGCGCTGACGAAATGCAGGCTCTGGTTAATGAGATCGTGATGATAATATCGATGATCGTCCCAGCGCTGCTCCTTCAACTGTGCGCGGAACCCGGGATTGCCCTGCTCATCCTCGAAACGGAGCTTGCGAAGCGACGGCATCATGCCTTCTCCTTGGCGATGCGAACCAGCGAGAAATGCCCGAGCGGCGGAATCGCGCGGCGCTCGGTCAGCGACACGTCGCTGCGCGTCGCGATCCAGTCGGTATAGAGCGCGAACGGGAAGTCGGTGCGGAAGCCGAGCCGCTCGGTGATCGGCATCAGCGCCCGCTCGATGCCGCCGCGCAGCCCCTGTTCGGCGCCGACCCGGGTCGTGATGACGATCTCGCCGCCGGGCCGGCAGACGCGCGCGAATTCGTCCAGCGCACGCCGCGGATTGGCGACCGCGCTCACCACATATTGCGCGACGACGACGTCGAAGGACGCGTCGGCGAAATCGAGTGCCTCGGCATCGCCGACGCGGATCGCGTCGATATTGGGCAGATCGAGGCGGCGCGCGCGGGCACGCGCCTTGTCGAGCATGTCCTCGGAGATGTCGACGCCGGTCACGCGACTGGTGCGGGCATAATGCGGCAGCGAGATGCCGGTGCCGACGCCGACCTCAAGGATGCGTCCGCCGATCCGGTCGGCGGCGCGGATCGCCGCCGCGCGCCCCTGCCGAAACACCGGGCCGAACACCAGATCGTACACCGGCGCCCACCGATCATAGGCCAGCGCCACGCCGGCCGTCGTCATCGTCGCTGTCATTCCCGCCGCTTACCTTCGCTGAAGAGCCCACACGGGGCTTGGGATGGCGACCCTTGTGCGACGGCGAGGTGTCAGCGTGACGACGTTTGGGTGACGGCGGTCGTCATCGAAGCGAAATGATAGTGACACATCCGAGCATCGACGTTGGCATAAGACAGCTTGCCCACTACCTCCAGGGTCGCCCCGGACGCGATCCGGGGCCTCGCTTCTCTAAAATCGAGCGAAAAGAAGAAGCGAAGTCCCGGGTCGAGCCCGGGACGACGACATCGCTTTAAACCGCGACGCCCAGCGCCTCGGCGACCACCTTGTTGACGATCTTGCCGCCGCGCACGTTGACGCCCGCCATCAGGCCCGCATCCGCCTCGGCCGCGGCATAGCCGCGATCGGCCAGCGCCAGCCCATAGGGCAAGGTCGCATTGTTGAGCGCATGGCTGCTGGTCAGCGGCACCGCGCCCGGCATGTTCGCGACGCAATAATGGATCACGCCGTCGACCTCATAGGTCGGCTCGGCATGGGTGGTCGCATGGCTGGTCTCGAAACACCCGCCCTGATCGATCGCGACGTCGACCAGCACCGCGCGTGGCTTCATCAGCTTCAGCATCGGGCGCGTCACCAGCTTCGGCGCCGAGGCACCCGGGATCAGCACCGCGCCGATCACCGCATCGGCCTCCGAAATCTCGTGCTCGATCGATTCCAGCGTCGACACGCGCGTCCGCACGCGGCCCTGGAACAGCTCGTCCAGCTCACGCAGCCGCGGGATCGCGCGGTCGATGATCGTCACCTCCGCGCCGAGCCCGACCGCCATCCGCGCGGCATGGGTGCCGACCACGCCGCCGCCCAGCACGACGATCCGCGCCGGCTGCACGCCGGGCACGCCGCCGATCAGCACGCCGCGCCCGCCGTTGACCGCCTTCAGCGCGGTGCCCGCCGCCTCGATCGACAGCCGTCCCGCGACCTCGCTCATCGGCGCGAGCAGCGGCAGGTGCCCGCGCGCGTCGACCACCGTCTCATAGGCGACCGCGGTAACGCCCGACGCCTGCAAGCCCTTGGCCTGCTCGGGATCGGGGGCGAGGTGCAGGTAGGTGAAGAGGATCTGGTCCTCGCGCAGCTGCACCCACTCGCCGGGCTGCGGCTCCTTGACCTTCACCACCATCTGCGCGGTCGCGAACACTTCCTCGGCGGTGTCGACGATCCCGGCGCCGGCGGCGCGATAGGCGTCGTCATCGGCGGCGATCCCGGCGCCCGCGCCGGTCTGGACGATCACCTCATGGCCGTGCGCGACATATTCGCGCACCGCGCCCGGCGTCAGGCCGACCCGATATTCGTGGTTCTTGATTTCCTTGGGCACGCCGATGCGCATGGGTCCATCTCCTCGTTTGGCGCCAGCATAGCGCGATCCGGACGCCGGAACCGGGCGAACTGCGCGCGGGCGGGGTGACACGGCGGCGGAATCCTGCATGGATCTTTCGCATGACGCAGAAAAGCTACGTTCCCGATCGAATCGACCGCCGGTTGATCGCGCTGCTGCTCGACAATGCGCGCGCCACCGCCTTCACGCTGGCCGAGGCGATCGGCCGCTCGGCGACCGCGGTCGCGCGGCGGCAGCGGGCGCTGGAGGAGGCGGGCATCATCACCGGCTATGCCGCGCGGCTCGATCTCGCCCGGCTCGGCCGCGCGATGACCGTCCACATCAAGGTGACGCTGGAGAGCCAGCGGATCGACGTCCTCGACGCTTTCGAGACCGCGATCGCCGCCAGCCCGTCGGTGGTGCGCTGCGAGCTGATGTCGGGCAGCTACGACTATCTCGTCACGGTGCAGGCGCGCGACCTGACCGATTTCGCCCATATTCATCGCGACGAATTGTCGCGGCTTCCCGGCGTCACGCAGATGGAAAGCGGGTTCGTGCTGCGCGAGGTGGTGGCGCCGCGCCTGCCACTTTCCCTGCTGGATTAAGCACATAGCTTTTATCCGTGGCCTTGATCGAAGTTATTATTGCGGCTTTTCCTTCCTGATCGTCGCCTCCGAAAATATCTTGTTCCGATTTCGGCGCCCAACGCACGCTTTCATCTTAACCCCGGATTCAACAAGTCGGGCCAAATACCGGTGTCACTGATCTCGATTGGTCGAAATGCTTGGGAAAAGGTGCGGAAGGAATAGAAATGCTCAAGTGGTTTCAACAGCATGCGCCGATTCGCACGAAGTTCGCGGTTCTCGCGGTGCTCTACGGCCTCCTGTCCGCCGTCTCGTTGATGGCGACGATCGGCGCGGCGCAGGCGCTGCTGTCCGGGACCGCCGCGACCGTGGTCGCCGCGCTCGCGCTGGCGGCGGTGCTGGTGATCGCGGTCGCCTCGCGCAAGCTGATCTGCGACCCCTATGTCGCCACCGTCGTCCGGATGGAGGCGCTGGCCGCCGACGATCTGGACACGGCAATCGCCTATACCGATCATCAGGACTGCGTCGGTCGGATGACCAAGGCGATGGAAGTGTTCCGCCGCAACGGCAAGGCGCTGGTCACCGCGGCGCAGACCCAGCGTGCGGTGGTCGAGGCGCTCGGCACCGGGCTCGGCCATCTCGCCGACAACGACCTGACCTTCCGGATCGAGCATTCCTTCGCGGCCGACTACGACACGCTGCGCGTCAACTTCAATCGCGCGATGACGGCGGTATCGGACACGATCGCGGCGGTGGCTACCGCGGCCAACGGGATTAACAGCGGCGCGGCCGACATCCGCCAGGCGTCGGACGACCTGTCGCAGCGTACCGAGCAACAGGCCGCTTCGCTGGAGGAAACCGCCGCCGCGATGGACGAGATCACGACCACGGTGCGCGAAACCGCCGCCGGCGCCCGCCGCGCCAATGACGCGGTCGTCGAGGCGCGCACCGAGGCCGAAAGCTCGGGCGACGTCGTGCGCCGCGCAGTCGACGCGATGGGCGGGATCGAACGGGGCTCGGCCGAGATCAGCGAGATCATCAGCGTCATCGACGGCATCGCCTTTCAGACCAATCTGCTCGCGCTCAACGCCGGGGTCGAGGCGGCACGCGCGGGCGACGCCGGCAAGGGCTTCGCGGTGGTCGCCAGCGAGGTGCGTGCGCTGGCGCAGCGTTCGGCGGATGCGGCCAAGGACGTCAAGACCAGGATCAACGCCTCGTCCGAGCAGGTCGAGGCAGGCGTGTCGCTGGTCAGCGCCACCGGCAAGGCGCTGGAGCGGATCATCGCGCGGATCGGCGAGATCAGCACGCTCGTCTCGACGATCGCGCAATCCGCCGAACAGCAGGCGATCGGCCTCCAGCAGGTCAACACCGCCGTCACCGAGATGGATGGCGTCACGCAGCAGAACGCCGCGATGGTCGAGGAAGCCACCGCCGCCGCGCGCAGCCTCGCCGAGGAGGCCGCGCGCCTGACCAGCGAAGTCGCGCGCTTCCGGACCGGCGTCGTCCCGCCGCGCGCGGTGGCCGCGGTCGTCCCCACTGCCTCGCCGGTCCACGACCTGCAGGCGCGCGCGGCGCAGGCCGGCCTCGATCTGGCGCGCACCGCCCGCCGCCCGGTCACCGGAACGCGCGGCAACGCGCTGGCGGTGGCGGACGAGGATTGGGCGGACTTTTAGGTCGCGGGGCGGCCCGCAGCATCCCGCGACGGGCGTAGCCCAAGACCGGCCGGCGGGGCACCGCCCCGACCGACGACGCGGCTCCGCCGCGGCGGGCCTCAGCCCGACGACGTCCCTCCCTCGCAGGCGGGAAGGACAACGGGGCTCCCTACGCCCGCCCCGCGGCATAGATCGCGTCGAGCACCCGCGCGGTCGCGACATATTCCTCCGCCGCCGCATCGAACCGCGCGCCGGCCGCCAGCCGCGCCGCCCAGTCGACCGCCGCGCGCCCGCCCCAGTCGTCGGGGGGCACCGCCAGCGTCTCGCGCGCGGTGCCGCGGAAATGCTCGGCGGTGAAATCGTAGAACGAGCCGCCGACGTTGCGCAGCGCCGCGCCGCCCTCGGTGCCGTAGAAGGCCGCTTCGATCACCGCATCCTGCCCGGCGTGGAGCCGCCACGAACAGGCCAGCCGCACCACGACACCATTGTCGAGCCGCACCGTCGCCGCCGCATAATCCTCGACCGCGTCCGCCGCGACCGGTGCCCCACCGGCATAGAGCGCGGCATCGACCCGCTCGGCGGTCGCCCCCGGATTGAGCCACAAAGCGAGATCGGCGAGGTGGATGCCGAGGTCCATGACGCACCCGCCGCCGGATTGCGCGCGGTCGTAGAACCACGGCTTGTCGGGGCCATAGGCATTGTGGAAGGTCAGATCGATCGCGAACACGCGCCCCAGCGCGCCGCTGCGCACCAGCGGCGCGATCGCGCGCATCCCGGCGGTGTGGCGGTAGGACAGGTCGACCCCCAGCAACCGGTCGGCACGCCGCGCCGCCGCCACCACCGCCGCATTCTCGGCGGCGTCGCGCCCGAGCGGCTTCTGGCAGAACACCGCCACCCCCGCCTCCAGCGCCGCGATCGACTGCGCGGCGTGCAGCGCGCTCGGGCTGGCGATCACCACCCCGTCGAGCCCGAGCGCCAGCATTGTGTCCAGCGACGCGCAGACCTGCGCGCCGGGCGCGTCCTGCACCGCCGCGGCGACCATCTCCGCCGACGGATCGCTGATCGCGACCGCCTCGACCGCGCCGCTGTCGACCATCGCCGCCATCCGGTGCCGCCCGATCCAGCCGGTACCGAGAAAGCCGATACGGGGTTTGGCGTGAGTCATGCGTGCTTTGTCCTTCATCTACGTTCGTCGCTTGCGCGTGACCGGGTCCCTCGTTCGTCGCCCCGGACTTGATCCGGGGCCCCGCTTCTTAATGGCGACCGGACGAAGAAGCGGGATCCCGGATTACGTCCGGGATAACGGGCGAGAACAGGTGATCGGTGGATATCGATCGGTCCTGAACACCCTCCCGTCCGGGGTGACGGCCGCGAAGCGGCCCCGCCTCAGAACGTCACCACCGCCTTCACGAACCCGGCGGGCTTGTCGCGCGTCGCGGCGACCGCCTCGTTCAGTTCCGCCAGCGAGAAGCGGTGCGTCAGCAGCGCGGCCAGATCGACCCGCCCGCCGGCCACCGCCGCCACCGCCTCGTTGAGCCCGCGCAGATTCACCCGCCGGTCGCGTTCGTGCGCGTTGATCACGTCGATCCCCTTCCAGTTCCAGTCCTGCATGTTCACCTGCCGCGGTCCGTCCTGATGATAGCCGGCGACCACCAGCCGCCCGCCGAACCCGACGATCGCCGAGGCGAGGTCGAGCGGCCATTGCTTGCCGACCGCCTCGATCACCCGCTCGCACATCGCCTCGCCGGTCAGTTGCCTGACCCGCTCGATGATCGCCCAGTGATCGTCCATAGCGATCGTCTCGGCCGCGCCGTTCGCGCGCGCGAGCGCCAGCGATTCCGCTCGTCGTGAGATCGCGATCACCCGCGCCCCCGCGTCGCTCGCCAATTTGGTCAGCACCGCGCCGAGAAAGCCGATCCCGACGATCGCCACCGTCTGCCCGGGCAGCACGTCGGCGCGGCGGAAGATGTTCATCGCGCACGCCAGCGGCTCGCCCGGGAACGCCTGCCCGTCGAGCGCCGCCGGCAATCGCACCAGCTGGTCGACCGACGCGACGTCATAAGGCGCGAAGCTGTGCCCGGACAGCATCGTCACCCGCTCGCCGACCGCGACGTCGTCGACGCCCTCGCCCAGCGCGTCGACGACGCCCCAGCCCTCATGACCCATCCCGCCCGCTTCGCTGGGATAGGTCGACCACGGCTGCCCCTCCCACGGCTCGACGTTCGACGCGCAGACCCCGCACCCCTCCAGCCGCACGCGCACCTCGCCCGCGCCGGGTTGCGGCACCGGCGCGTCGCGCACCTCGAACCGGCCCGGCGCTACCAGCACCGCGGCGGGCATCATGCTTCCATTATCGTACGACAATCGTTGGACTTTCCATGAATGAACCGCGTGATTTGAACGGCGCGCTCGCCGACAACATCCACCGCCTTGCCGAGCGCCAGCGCCGCGTCGAGGCCGACGCGCCGTGGTCGGACCGGCTGGCGGCCCGCATCACCGCCTTCACCGGCTCGATGACCTTCGTCACGCTGCACCTGACGTTGTTCGGCGGCTGGATCGTGTGGAACCTGTGGCTGACCCCCAAGTTCGACCCGACCTTCGTCGTGCTGGCGATGATCGCGTCGGTGGAGGCGATCTTCCTGTCCACCTTCGTCCTCATCAGCCAGAACCGCATGGCCGCGCAGGCGCAGGCGCGCGCCGACCTCG
>CAJYLV010000026.1 GCA_913776255.1 uncultured Sphingomonas sp.
CGCATGGGCGGCGTGCTGCACGCCTTGCAGTTGACCACCGCCGTCCCGAAGTAGGCGCGGTACAAGAGGGTTGAAGCGATGACCGACGACACGAACGCCCGCATCGACGCGGTGGTGAAGAACAATCCGGTGGTGCTGTTCATGAAGGGCACGCCGCTGTTCCCGCAGTGCGGCTTCTCCAGCCGCGCGGTGGCGATCCTGGAGCGCCTCGGTGTGACGTTCGAGAGCGTCGACGTGCTGCAGGACCAGGCGATCCGCCAGGGCATCAAGGGCTATTCGGACTGGCCGACGATCCCCCAGCTCTACGTCGGCGGCGAGTTCGTCGGCGGCTCGGACATCATGATGGAGATGTACGAGTCGGGCGAGCTGGCCGAGCTGTTCCAGAACGCCGGCGCTGCGGCGGCCGAGGCAAAGTAAGCCACGCCGGGGGCTAGGCTCGCTCTCGAACTCCCTGCTGTCACCCCGGCGGAGGCCGGGGTCCGGGCGGGAAGCGCGTCGTGGATCCCACGCGCGTTCCCGAACTGGCCCCGCTGTCGCCGGGGTGACTGTTATAAGGGCTATTCCTTCGCCGCACGTCGGCGTGTGCGATCCGTGCTCCTGCGCACGCGGGAGCCCAGGGCCGCATATACCTTCCGCTCGAGACTCTGGGTTCCTGCGTGCGCAGGAACACCGTGATGCTGATGAGCGCAAGCCACTGAAGCGGGTATGGGCGAGAGCGCCAGGCCGGCGGAGCTGCGCCATGCCCGTCTAAGATACGCTCCCGACCGCGTCTCCCGAGAGAGCGCACGGCGCAGCTCCGCCGCCTGTTAAGTGAACGATGCCGCGATCGCGCCGGGAGTAAGGAAAAGCGACCGCGCCACCCCCAATCACCTATTGACTACAGCCGTAATCGCTAGGATGATTACACCTGTAGTCAATCGGGAGTGAATCGTGGCCGAGCGGATCAGCGATGCCGAGCACGCGGTGATGGAGGTGCTGTGGGACGACAGCCCGCTCACCGCGCAGGACGTGGCCGAGCGGGTCGACCCCGCTCGCGGCTGGAGTGCCGCGACGGTGAAGACGCTGCTCGGCCGGCTGCTCGCCAAGGAGGCGGTGCGCCACGCGGTCGACGGCCGCCGCTACCTCTACAGCCCGGCGGTGCAGCGCGAGGATTATGTCGAGGGCGAGTCGCGCCGGTTGATCGACCGGCTGTTCGGCGGTCGGCTCACCCCTCTGGTCGCGCATCTCGCCGAGCGCGACGCGCTCACCGAGCAGGACATCACCGAGATCGAGGCACTCTTGCGGGAGTTGAAGCAATGATCGCCTGGGCCATGGAATCGTTGCTCGCGTCCGCGCTGCTGATGCTCGCGGTGCTGGCGCTGCGCGCGCCGGTGCGGCGGACCTTCGGTGCGCCGGTCGCTTATGCCTTGTGGGCGATCCCCGCGCTGCGGCTGCTGCTGCCGCCCTTGCCGACGGGCTGGCGCGCCGAGGCGTTGCCGACGCTCGCCGCGCTGCCCGCGGCCGAGCCGATCGCGCACGCGCTCGATCCGGTCGCCGCGCTGCCCGCGCTGGTGCCCGCGACGGCCTCGCTGCTTCCCGCGGTGGTGCTCGGTACCTGGGCCGCCGGCGCGGTCGCGCTGCTGCTGTGGCAGGTCGCCGACTACTGGCGCTTCCGCTACCGACTGCTGCGCCACGGCCTCGCGCTCGACCAGATCGGCGGCATCACCATCGTGCAGAGCGAGGCGGCGAGCGGCCCGGTGGCGTTCGGCGTGTTCGACAAGGTCGTCGCTTTCCCGCGCGACTTCGCGGCGCGCTTCGACGCCGAGGAGCGCGCGCTCGCGCTCGAGCATGAGCTCGGCCATCATCGCCGCGGCGACCTCGTCGCCAATTGGGTGGCGCTGGCGGTGCTCGCGCTCCACTGGTTCAACCCGCTCGCCTGGGTCGCCTTCCGCGCCTTCCGCGCCGACCAGGAGATGGCCAATGACGCCGGCGTGCTCGCGCGGCTCGGCGGCGCCTCGCGCCACGCCTACGGCTGCGCGATCGTCAAGGCGGCGCACGGCCGTGCCGTCACCGCCACCTGCCACCTTCACACCGTCAAGGACCTGAAAGGGAGACTGCGCATGCTGGGCAGGACGCGCGCCTCGCGCACCCGCACGACGCTCGGCGTCGCCGCCACCGCCGCGATCGCGCTCGGCGCGCTGGGGCTCACCGCCTCGGGCACGCAGGCGGCGGAGCGGATGCGCGGCGGGGTCGAGGAGGCGGTCGGGATCGACCCGCACGCCTTCGACGACGCGCTGTCGCTGATGGCGTCTTTCCCCGAGCCGCCCGCCGCGCCGGCGGTGCCGAGCGCGCCTGCGGCCCCGGCAGCCGGCCATCACGGCCAGCGCGTCACGATCGTGCGCGACGGCCAGACCACGACCTACGAGGGCGAGGAAGCGGCCGACTATATCGCCGCGCACCCGGTGCCGACCCCGCCGGAGCCCCCGGTCGCGCCGTTGCCGACGGTGCCCGCCTTCGCCTCGGTCCCGCCCATGCCGCCGGTGCCACCCGTCGCGAGCCGCCGCTGCGGCGGCGAGCCGACGCGCTTCGTGATGAGCGCGACGCAGGACGGCCAGCGCGTCACCGTGATCTGCACCGACCATGTCGAGCGCGCCGCGCGCGAGGCGAGCCGGGCGGCGGTGGAGGCGCGCGGGCAGCGCGATGGCGCGATGCGCACCGCGCTCGCCAGCCTCGAGCAGACCCGCGCGCAGCTCGCCGCCAGCCGCGACATGCCCGCCGAGGCGCGCCGCGACGCGGTACGTGAGGTCGAGCAGGCGATGCGCGAGGTGCGCGACGAGATGGCGCAGCGCGACGACGACTGAGCCGCGCCGCTCGCTCCTCGTCCGCTCGCTTCGCCCCCGCTCGCTTCGCCCCCGCTCGCTTCGCCCCCGCTTGCTTCGCCGTCGCGCAGCCGCCATCTGGTGGCGCGATGGCGAAGCCTCCTCCCACCGGCGTGGCCGTGCCGCTCGACCCGCTCGTCACGCGCGTGCTCGCCCCCAACGCCTCGGCCTATACGCACACGGGCACGCAGACCCATATCGTCGGGCGGGACGAGGTCGCGGTGATCGATCCCGGCCCCGACGACGCCGCGCATCTCGCCGCGCTCCACGCCGCGATCGCGGGGCGCTCCGTCCGCGCCATCCTGATCACGCACCACCATCGCGACCATTCCCCCGCCGCGCGCGCGCTCGCCGCGGCCACCGGCGCGCCGATCGTCGGCGCCGCCGCCACGGTGCGCGGGGACGACGGCGAGGGCGCTTCGGTCGATGCCGCGTTCGATCGCGACTATGCCCCCGACCGAGTCCTCGCCGAAGGAGACAGCGTGAGCGGCGACGGCTGGACGCTCACCGCGCTCGCCACGCCGGGTCATACCAGCCAGCACCTCGCCTATGCGCTGGAGGAGAGCGGCGCGCTGTTCTCGGGCGATCATGTGATGGGCTGGGCGACCAGCGTGATCTCGCCGCCCGACGGCGACATGGGCGAGTATCTCACCAGCCTGGAGACGCTGCTCGCACGCGACGACCGCGTCTACTACCCCGGCCACGGCGAGGCGGTGGAGCGACCGCAGCGGCTGGTGCGCGGCATGCTCGGGCACCGCAGGCAGCGCGAGGGGCAGATCGTCCGGCTGCTCACCGCCGCGCCGCGCACCGTCGCCGCACTGGTCGAGCGCATGTACGTCGGGCTCGACCCGCGGCTGGCGGGGGCGGCGGCGCGCTCGGTGCTGGCGCATCTCATCGATCTGGAGCGGCGCGGCGTGGCGGCGCGGGAGGAGGGCGCGTGGCGGATCATCTGACCGGGCTGGGCAAGCTGCTGGTGTCGCTGGCGATCGCCACCGCGATCCTGGTCGCGACCTTCGTCGGCTATCGCTTTTATACCGAGCGCTACACCGTGTCGACCGACGACGACGGAGTCGCGGTGGCGCGCGTCGTCGCCGGGCGGCTGTACGGCAGCAGCGACCTGCGCGTGAGCCATCTCGCGGGCACGGTGCAGTCGACCGCGTCCACCACGCGGATGTTCGGCTGGCTGCGCTACGTGCGGCTGATCAAGGCGCCCTACGACGTCGACTATTTCGTCGACCTCGGCGCGCTAGCGCCGCGCGATTTCCGCTACGATTCGCGCCGGCGCGCCCTGCTGGTCGAGGTGCCCGACGTCATCGTCGGCAATCCCAACGTCGACGAGGGCCGAGTCACGCTCGACACCACCACCGGCTTCCTGCCGCCGCGCGGCGCGATGGCGGAGCTGCAGAAGATGGTCTCGGCCAAGGCGACCACGGTGGTGGCCGCCAAGGCGCGCGAGCCCGAGAACATGCGCAAGGCGCGCGAGAACGGCCGTGCCGCGCTGGAGCGGCTGTTCGCGGGCAGCCTCGACGCCGCGGGCCTGCCCGTGACGGTCACGGTGCGCTTCGCCGGTGAGCCACGCGCCGGCAGCAGCGAGCGCTGGGACCTCACCCGCTCGCTCGAGGAAGTGCTCGGCAACGGCAGCTGACTTGATCCGGCGGCGCTGCCGGGCCATCTGCGCAGCCATGGACCAGCCGACCAACCTCGCCGGGCTTGACCTGCGCGCCGAGATCGACCGCCTCCGCAAGGAGCGCAACGCCGTGATCCTGGCGCATTACTATCAGAAGCCCGAGATCCAGGACCTGGCCGACTTCGTCGGCGACAGCCTCGACCTCAGCCGCAAGGCGCAGGCAACCGACGCCGAGGTGATCGCCTTCTGCGGCGTGCGCTTCATGGCCGAGACCGCCAAGATCCTCTCGCCGCAGAAGACGGTGATCCTCCCCGACATGGACGCCGGCTGCAGCCTCGAGGACAGCTGCCCGCCCGAGCAGTTCGCCGCGTTCCGCGCGCAGCACCCCGATGCGATCGCGCTCACCTACATCAACTGCTCGGCGGCGGTGAAGGCGCTCAGCGACGTGATCGTCACCTCTTCCTCGGCCGAGACGATCCTCGCCAAGATCCCGCCCGAGCAGAAGATCATCTTCGGCCCAGACCGCAATCTCGGCGGTTATCTCGCGCGCAAGACCGGGCGCGACCTGATCCTGTGGCCGGGCGTGTGCATCGTCCACGAGGCGTTCAGCGAAACCGAATTGCTCAAGCTGCGCGCGCAGCACCCGGGCGCGCCGATCGTCGCGCATCCGGAATGCCCGGCGGTGATCCTCGACCATGCCGATTACGTCGGCTCGACGCGCGGCATCCTCGAATATGCGATGGCAATGCCGGGCGACACGCTGATCGTCGCGACCGAGCCGCACATCATCCACCAGATGGAAAAGGCGCTGCCGGGCAAGACGTTCATCGGCGCGCCGGGCGCGGACGGGAACTGCAACTGCAACATCTGCCCGTATATGGCGCTCAACACGATCGAGAAGCTGTATGTCGCGCTGCGTGACCTGACCCCGCGGATCGAGATGGACGAGGGGCTGCGCGTGCGGGCGAAGAAGAGCCTCGACGCGATGCTGGAAATGGCGAGCACGACGGTCGGGCAGGGCGACCTCGGCCCGGCAAAGGTCACGGGCGACTGACGAACACCGTCGCCCCTAGGAAGGTGATCGGCGACTGACAATTGCCGTCGCCCCTGCGGAGGCAGGGGCCCATGTCTGTCTCGTCGCGCGTAACGCCGACACGGCAACCGCCGCGCCTGTGTCAACCCGCCCACCTGGACGAGACAGCCATAGGCCCCTGCCTCCGCAGGGGCGACGGCGCGGGGGCTGAGGTCGCCCGCCCCGACCCCCGTCATCCCGGGCTCGACCCGGGATGACGCTTCTTCCCCTCATAACCGCGACGAACCGAACACCCCGCCGCAAACATCGACGACGCTCTCCGAACCCCGGCCGCCAGCATTTACGCACCTTTCGCGAGCGTTTCGAACTGCGTCCCGCCACCGCCTCCGCCATTCTGCGCAACCATCGCCAACATCCGCGCCCGCGCTTCCTATCCCCGGCCGGCACCGCTAGGTTGGTCACCGATGAAACGTCTGATCCCGCTCGCGCTCGCCCCGATCGTCCTCGCCGCCGCCCCCGCTGCCGACCCGTATCTGTGGCTGGAAGAGATCGAAGGCACCCGCGCGCTCCAGCAGGTCAGGACGTGGAACGCCGAGACCGAGGCGCTGCTCACCAAAAGCCCGCGGTACGAACAGGATCGCGCCCGCGCCAAGGCGATCCTCGACGACGAGGCACAGATCGCCGACGCCGACGCGGTGCTCGGCGACCGGGTTACAAACCTCTGGCGCGACGCGAAGAACCCGCGCGGCCTGTGGCGCGTCGCGACGCTCGCCGACTATCAGGCCGGCCGTCCGCAATGGCGGACGCTGATCGACGTCGACGCGCTCGGCAAGACGGAGGGCAAGAGCTGGGTCTGGCACGGCGCGACCTGCCTCGAGCCCGATTACGCGCGCTGCCTCGTCCGGCTCAGCCCTGGCGGCACCGACGCGCAGGTGGTTCGCGAGTTCGACCTGACCACCGGCCGCTTCGTCGACGGCGGCTTCGAGCTGCCCGAGGCGAAGAGCGACGTCGTCTGGGTGGATCGCGACACGTTGCTGGTCGCGACCGACTGGGGCGCAGGGTCGCTGACGACCTCCGGCTATCCGCGCATCGCCAAATTATGGAGGCGTGGCACGCCCTTGGCGGCAGCGACCATTGTCCACGAATCGCCCGCCAGCGCGGTCGAGGTCGGCGCGGCGGCGTTCGTCGACGCCACGCGGCGCTGGCCGATGGTCAGCGTCGGCCACACCTTCTTCGAGCGTGAGCTGCTGGTGCAGGCGGCGGACGGTCGTTTCGTCCCGCTCGGGCTGCCCAAAGGTGCCGACGTCACCGACGTGATCGGCGAGCGCGTGATCGCCAAGCTCAACGAGCCTGCCGACGGCTTCCCCGCGGGCGCGCTGCTCGCCTGGTCGCTCCCCGAGATCGTCGCCGGCCGTCACCCAAAGGGCGAGCTGGTGATGGCGCCGGGCGCGACGCAGGCGATCGAGGAAGTTTCGGCCAGCGACAATGTGTTGTGGGTCAAATTGCTCGACGACGTGTCGGGCCGGCTGCTCGCGCTGCGGCGACAGGCGGACGGGCGCTGGACGCCGACCCCGGCCGCGCTGCCCGGCAACAGCACGCTCCATCTCGGCGCGACGACCGGCAAGAGCGACGCAGCGTTCGTTACCGTCGAGGGGATGCTCACCCCGCCGACGCTCTATGCGGTGCGCGTCGGCGCGCCGCCGCGCGCGGTACAGGCGCTGCCGGCGCGGTTCGATGCGACGAAATATCAGGTGGTGCAACGCTTTGCGACATCGCGCGACGGGACACGCGTGCCGTATTTCTTGGTCACCAAAAAGGGTGCGACCGCTCCGGCTCCGGCGCTGATCCATGCCTATGGCGGGTTCCGCAACGCGCAGACCCCGACCTATCTGACCGACCAGCCGTATCGCGCCGGGCCGCTGGCGCTGTTCTGGGTCGAGCAGGGCGGGGCCTATGTGCTCGCCAATCTGCGCGGCGGCGGCGAATACGGGCCGCGCTGGCATCAGGCGGGGCTGCGCGAGAAGCGCCAGAACGTCTTCGACGATCTCCACGCGGTCGGCGACGATCTGGTTCGCACCGGCGTGTCGACCAAGGGAAAGATCGGTATTTCAGGACGTTCGAACGGCGGATTGCTGGTCGGGGTGGCGATGCAGCAGCGGCCGGACCTGTACGGCGCAGTGATCGCGGGGTCGCCGCTGGAGGATATGCAGCGCTATTCGCATCTGTCCGCGGGGGCGTCGTGGATCGACGAATATGGCGATCCCGACAAGCCGGCGGACTGGGCGTTCATCCGGCGGTATTCACCCTATCAGAACGTGAAGGCAGGCGTCCGCTATCCGCCTGTGTTCTTTTACCTTTCGACCAAGGATGACCGTGTGCATCCGGGGCATGCGCGCAAGCTGGCGGCGTTGCTGAAGCAGAACGGGAACACCGTCTACTTCCACGAATATCTGGAGGGCGGGCATTCGGTCGGCGCGGACCATGCCGAGGATGCGCGCCGTGCGGCGCTGCTGAATGCGTTCCTGGGACGCGAACTGATGCGAAAATAGCCTAGACGGTGCGCGGATCGGCGAGTGCGCAGGCGGTGCCGGTCTCGATCTGTACCGTCGTATGGCCGATTCCGAAGCGTTCGTGCAGCATCGCCTGCACGTCCGCCAGAAACGCGTCGCCCGGATGCCCGGCAGGGATGCGCAGATGCGCGGTGAGGCTCGGTTCGGTGGTCGACATTGGCCAGATGTGAAGGTCGTGCACGGCCTCGACGCCGGGCAGCGTCGCGAGCGCGTCCTTGACCCGGTCATAATCGATCCCGCGCGGCACCGCGGACAGCGACATCTCGACGGTTTCGCGCAGCAGCCCCCACGTCTGCCAGAAGATCACGACCGCGATGACGAGGCTGACGAGCGGATCGATCCATGCCGCGCCGGTCAGCCAGATGACGACGCCGGCCACCACCACCCCGGCCGACACCAGCGCGTCGGCGAGCATGTGGAGATAGGCGCCGCGGACGTTGACGTCGCCCTTGCGCCCGCGCGCGAACAGCCACGCGGTGACCGCGTTGACGACGATGCCGAGCGCGGCGACCGCCGAGACGGTGAGCCCCGGGACCGAGGGGGCGGACCCGAAGCGCTGCACCGCCTCCAGCGCGATCGCGCCGATCGCGACCAGCAGCAGCAGCGCGTTGGTGAGCGCGGCGAGGATCGTCGAGCCTTTCAGCCCGTAGGTGAAGCGCTTCGACGGCGCGGTGCGCGCCAGCGCCGCGCCGCCCCACGCGACCGCCAGCCCGAGCACGTCAGAAAGATTGTGCCCCGCATCGGCGAGCAGCGCGACCGAATCGAACAGCCAGCCCGCGACGCCCTCGGCGACGACATAGACGAGGTTGAGCGCGATCCCGATCGCGAAGACGGCGTCCCAGCGCTCGGGCGGGGTGGCATGTGCGTGGGAATGGCCGTGATCGTGGTCATGCCCGTGATCGTGGCCGTGGTGGTGATGGTGGTGCCCGT
Source organism: uncultured Sphingomonas sp. (assembly GCA_913776255.1). Taxonomy (GTDB): domain Bacteria; phylum Pseudomonadota; class Alphaproteobacteria; order Sphingomonadales; family Sphingomonadaceae; genus Sphingomonas. The sequence continues at coordinate 9,019 of CAJYLV010000026.1, forward strand.
GACCCATGCGCGGCATCTACCATCAGGCCGGGGCGGGTGACAGCATTAGGTGACGTGCGCCGGCCAGGGTCGGGGGCGAGTGGAGAGACCCAGATGACCGGCGTTGTGCCTCACCGGATAGGCTTTCCCAACTGGGCCCCGGTCTCCGCCGGGGTATAGGTGTGCTTGGGGATAGCTGCTGCCGCTCATCATCATTGCGAGCGTAGCGACGCAATCCCGGGCGTCCTGGTCCGGCCCTGGATTGCTTCGCTACGCTCGCAACGACGGATGAAGCCCGGGGCGCCGGGCACCAGTGTCAGCGGCGCGTGCCGAACCAGATGACGTGGGTAGCGCCCTTGCCATTTTCGCGGGCGCGGACCTTGACCTCGTCGACCGCAAAGCCGCTGTCGGTGAAGCGGCGCGCGAAGCGCGGGTCGGGGGCGGCGGACCAGACCGCCAGCACGCCGCCGGGTCGCAAGGCGGCGCGCGCCGCGGCCAGCCCGCGCGGGCCGTAGAGGCCGTCGTTGGCGGGGCGGGTCAGCCCGTCGGGGCCGTTGTCGACGTCGAGCAGGATCGCGTCATAGCGTCCGCTGCCGGCCGCGATCGCCGCGCCGACATCGCCCATCCGAAGCGTCACGCGCGGGTCGTCGAGGCAGCCGTCGGTCAGCGCCGCCATCGGGCCGCGCGCCCATTCGATGATGCCGGGGACCAGTTCGGCGACGGTGACCTGCGCCGCCGCACCCAACCGGCCGAGCACCGCGCGCAGCGTGAAGCCCATGCCATAGCCGCCGATCAGCAAATGCGGCGCGGGCCGGTCGGCCAGCCGGTCGCAGGTCATCGTGCCGAGCGCGACTTCCGAGCCGCTCATCCGCGTGCTCATCAGCTCGTTGCGTTCGAGCACGATCATGAAGTCGGCACCGCGACGGAACAGCCGCAACGGCGGCCCATCCGGTACGTCCGCCACCCCGAGCAGTTCGGGGCGGATCACTTCTTCTGGCGGGCCTTGCGCGCGGCGTAGCGGGCGTCGCGCGCCGCCTTGAGTTCGGCGGCGGTCGGCAGCACCGGCGGGCGCTTGGCGGCGGCAGCCGCCTCGGCAGCGGCAGCGGCTTCGGCGGCGGCCTGTGCGCGCGCCTCTTCCTTGGCGGCCTTTTCGGCGGCGATCGCGGCCTTGCGCTGCTCGCGCTTCTCGGCCTCCGCAGCTTCCTTGGCCTCGCGCGCGGCGAGGCGGGCGGCGACCTCTGCAGGATCGGGGGCGGCCTTGTTCTTCAACGCCTCGAGCGCGCGCGCCTTGGCGTCGCGGGCGGCGGCGGCGCGCTGGTTGAAGTCCGGGGCCTTGTAACCTGCCATGCTGCGAAATTCTCCTTGGGGAACGACAACGCCGAAACCGGCGAAAAGCACAACGGCCCCGCATCGCTGCGGAGCCGTCGGGAAAGCCGATGAAGCGAGAGGCTACACCAGCCGCATCCGAATATACGAGCCGGGCGCGTCGCGCGCAACCGCTTTATCGGTCGCCGTCCACCGCCCGACGCCCGAGCGCGGGGTCGTCGGTGAAGAACGAGTCGATTCCGAGCGCGATGTAGCGGCGCATCTCGGCCACCGAGCCGGCGTCGTGGCGCGCGTCCGGCCCGGCGTTGCTGCGGAAGTCAGCGGCGAGGAAGCGGTTTTCGGGACGGAAGGTCCACGGACAGACCTCCAGCCCGGCGGCATGCGCGTCGGCGACCAGCGTCGTCGGCGCGCCGAGCCGCCCGTCGGCGGCGAGCGGGATCAGCAACCGCGTGTTCGGCGCGACGATGTCGGCATAACGCGCGATCTCGCGCAGCCCGGCGGGCGAGACCATCGTGCGATAGTCGAGCGTGCCGCCGGTCTTCACCACATCGGCGGGTTGCTGCGCCGGATCGCCGATCAGCTGGACGAGCCGGAGGTTGCCGCCTTTCGGTTGCTTGGCGCGGACGTAGCGCAGGTTCGCGACCTCGAACGACTGCAATTGCACCGGCGCGCGGCGGGTATAGGCGTGCGCGGCGAGCACCGCGAGAAAACGGTCCTCGACGGGCAGGCCGATCGCGGCGAAATAGGTGGAATGTTTCAGTTCGGGCACCAGCCCGATCGTCCGCCCGCGCGCCGCCGCCTCGGCCGCGGCGAAGTCGATGACCTCGTCGAGCGTGACGATCTGGAACTGGCCGTCATAGCTGCGGCTTTCGGGGCGGACCGCGCCGAGCCGTTCCTTGGCGCGGAGCGTCTTCAGCTCGGCGAGCGTGAGATCCTCGGTGAACCAGCCGGTCTGCGGCTCGCCGTCGATCGTCTTCGTCGTGCGGCGCGACGCGAATTCCGGGTGATCGGTGACGTCGGTCGTCTCGACGATGTTGTTCTCGTGCCGCGCGACCAGCACGCCGTCCTTCGTCGGGACCAGATCGGGTTCGATGAAGTCGGCGCCGTCCGCGATCGCCTTGGCATAAGCGCCGAGCGTGTGTTCGGGGCGCAGCGCCGACGCGCCGCGGTGCGCGAACACCAGCGGCTTTTTGGCGGTCGACGCCGCGCCGGCGGTGGAGGCCACCCCCAGCGCGATCGCGGACCCGATAGCGGCGCGGCGCGTCATCACGCTCAGAACCCTGCGCTGAGCGTGACGAACGCCTGACGCGGCGCGAGCGGGAAGAAATTGTACGTCCCCGATGCCGCGCCGACGCTGATCGTCGAATAAGCGCGCTTGTCGGTGATGTTGGTGACGTTGAGGCTGACGTTCAGCTTCTTCGCCAGTCCCTCGCCCGACAGCGGCATGTCGAAGCCGACGCGCCCCGACAGGGTGAAATAGCCGGGCACCTTCAGATCGTTCGTGAACGTGGCATAGCGGCGACCGATATAGTCGCCGATCAGCTGCAGCTCCACCCCGTCGCCATGCAGCGTCGCGACCGTCTTATTGAGCCAGTCGGGCGAGCCCGGCACCTTCTTGCCCGCGGTCGGCACGACGGTCTGCGCGGCGCCGACCGTGTAATTATCGGCGTAGCGCGAATTGTTGTATGACAGCGCATTGTAGAGCGAGAAACGCTCGCCGAAGCGCAGCGTCGCCGCCGCGTCGACGCCGTCGGTCCGCACGCTGCCGACGTTGGCGATGATCGGTGCGCCGCTGATGATCGCGGTGATCGTCGTGGTCGGGCTGATCGCGAGTAGCCGGTTCGAGAAATCGACGTGATAATAGCTGATCTGGCCCTCGAACCCGGTCAGCGGGCCGAGATCGAGCGCGCGGCGGGTGCGGAGGCCGGCTTCGTAGGTCCAGCTGGTTTCGGGCTTGGTATTGGCCTTGAAGAACTCGAACAGCGTCTGGCTGCCGAGCGCGAACGGCGAGAGGCCGGCGGCGGCGCTGGTCTGGAACTGGCGGATGTTCTTCTGCGCGTTGACGAAGACCTGCTCGTACTCGGTCGCGTCCCACAGCACGCCGACCTGCGGCAAGAACCATTCGTCGGTGTTGATCCGCCCGACCGGCAGCTCGCGCGAGCCGGTGAACGAGCCGGGGATCGGCTGCACCGGCACGCGCTGGCGTGCGTGCTGGAAGGTGCTCTTGAACCCGGCCTGGAGCGTCAGCGTGGGGACGATCTTCCACGCGTCCTGGAGGTGCGCCTGGATCTCGGTGACGCGAATCTCGCTGCCATATTGCGTGATGAGCGGGTTGGCGCGGTCGAGCGGGCGCTCGTACGGCGAGGACGGATCGTTGACGTCGAGCGCGTACCAGCGGCGGTAGGCGGCCGAGCTTTGATGCTCGTACCAGCCGCCCAGCTCGATCGTGTGGTTGCCGAGTTCGGCGCGCAGCGTCGAGATGCCGCCGACGCGGTCGATGCGATATTCGGTGGTGCGCGTCGCGAGGCCGGAGCCGCCGAAGATCGTCGACAGCCGCGCGAGGTTCGCGGCCGAGGTCGGGCTGCTGCCCGCGACCCCGGGGTAATAGAAGGAGAAGAGCTGCGGCAGCCCGGCGACGGTGATCGGGCCGGCGACGATCCCGACGCCGTCATTGTGGTGGAAATACGCCTGGTTGGAGAAAGTCACGCGCTCGGTGACGTTCCAGTCGTACTTGAGATAGCCGAGATAGTCGGTGCGCAGCGCGGCGCTGTAATAGTTGCTGTAGTTCGCGCCCGACGCCGCATAGCTGGCGGCGTTGTTGTACGGCAGCCGGTTGGCGAGATACGCCTGCATGCCCTTGAAATTGGGATAGAGGAACGGGCGGATATACGGCTGGTACGTCTGGGTTGCGGAGACGACGGTCGCGTCCTCGTTGGGCTCGGCCTTGTCGGAATAGGCGAAATAGGCGGTCAGCTTGCCGGTCGCGTCGTCGTGGACCAGCTTGGCATTGCCCTGCCAGCCCTTCTGATAGCCTTCGAAATCCCAGGCCCGCGCGCGCTGGCGCACACCCGAGATGTAGAAGCGCGTGTTCTGGCCGATGTCGCCGCTGTCGAGGCGGACGTAGCTGCGCGTCGCTTCGTAGCTGCCGACGGTCTGCGCCGCCGAGATGCCGAATTCGGGCTTCGGATCGCTGGTGAAGGTGTCGATCGTGCCGCCGAGATTGCTGGTCGAGGCGGTGCCGAGATCGCCCGCGCCCGAGGCGAGCACGACGCGGCCGACATTCTCCGAGATCGCGGCGCGCTGCGGGCTGAGGCCGTTGTAATTGCCGTAATTCTGATCGCCGAGCGGGACGCCGTCGAGCGTGTAGCCGAGCTGCTGCGCGTTGAAGCCGTGGACGAACAGCGAGATGTTCTGCTCGTTGTTGCCCCACGGATCGGCGGTCAGATAGGTGACGCCGGGCAGCGTCTGGAGCGCCTTGAGCGGGCTGATGCCGGGCAGCACCTTCTGGATGTCGACATTGGTGATCTGCGTCACCGCGCGGGTGGCGGTGCCGGTGACGATGACGTCGTCGCCGGTCTGCTCGGCCGTGGCGTCGTCGGTGGGGGCGGGGGTGGTCGCGACGCTCTGCGCAGCGGCCGGCAGCGAGAGGACGAGCGCGAGCGGCGCGACGCCCGCCGTCAGGAGAGAACGCATCTCTTTATACTTTCGTGAAGGAAGGGATCAGAGGCCGGTGCGCAGCGAGACGAAGACCTGGCGCGGCGCGCCCGCGAGTAGCGTCTGGTTGTCGCCGCTGCCGGTGAAGCCGTTCGAGCCGATGGTGGAGACGTAGCGCCTGTCGAGCAGGTTGGTGGCGCTGCCCTCGATACGGACGCCGTGCAGCCCGCCGAGGTCGCCGATCGTATAGCCGATCGTCGCATCCACCAGCACGCGGTCGCCGACCGACCGGTCGTTGGTATAGGTGAAGTAGCGCTTGCTCATGTAATCGGCGCCGACGCGCGCGAGGAAGCGGCCGTCGTCATAGACGATCTCGCCCTTGGCCATGTGGCGCGGGCTGTCGACGACCGTTTTCCCGCGCGTGGCGGTGATGAGCGCGCCGTTCGCGCCGAGCACGTCGTCCTTATATTCGGAATGGTTGTACGAATAGGAGGCGAAGATCGAGAGCGGCCGCGCGATCTTGTAGAGCGCGGTCGCCTCGGCGCCGTAATTCTCGACCCCACCGACGTTCTGGAGCCGTACCGGGCGGCCGAGGATGCCCGGGCCGTCGGTGTAGGCTAGCAGCCGATTGGAGAAGTCGACGTAATAGCCCGCAATCGATCCCTGAAAGCCGCCGCTCCGGAATCGGATGCCGGCTTCTGCGGTCTTCGACTTCTCGGGCTTTAGACGATCCCGGATCAGATCGAAGCCCTGCTGCGTGGTCGCGAACGGCGAGGCGCCGACCGCGGCCGAGACGAAGGCGCGCATGTTCTCGGTATAAGTCACGAACGCCTCGGCCGGGCCGAAGCCGTAAACCGCGCCGACCTGCGGCAGGAACCAGTCGCGCGCATCGATCTGGCCGCTGGCGAGGCTGCCGACGATCGGGGTCGCCTTATTGGTGACCTCATAGCCCTTCCACCCGCCGGTCAGCGTCAGCTGGCCGAGCGTCAGCCGATCGCTGACGTAATAGAGCTTGGTGTCGGTCTGAAAATCGACGTCGAACTGTGTGGCGAAGGGGTTCTTCTGGAACGACAGCACGTTGCCGGAGAAGGTCGACCCGGCCGCGACGCCGTAGAAGCGCCGCGCGTTGCGGAAGCTGTTCGATTCATACCAGCCGCCCAGCTCGAGCGTGTTGGCACCGGTCTCCACCTTCAGCCGCGCGATCGAGCCGCCGCGGTTGATGTCATATTCGGTGGTGCGGATCGACAGCGGCGCGCCGCCCGGGGTGGCGAGGTACGGCGTCACCCATACGCCCTGACCGTGATTGTCGTGATAATAGCCGGTCACCGATAGCGTCACCGCTTCGGTGAGCGGGGCATCGAGCGTGATGCCGGTCAGATAGTCGCGGCGCAGCCCGGCGGCGTCGTAATAAGCGTCGTCGACCGAGGTGTAGGGCGACGGGAAGGTCAGCCCGGCATCCGGATAGGGCAGCGCGGCGGTGGCCGATTTGGCACGCGCCGCCTGATTGTTGAAGATCTGCGCGAATTGCAGCGCCCGCGCATAGTCGGGGGCGAGATTGTCGGCATCATAGCCCAGCCGCCCGATCATCTCGAGGCTGAGGTCCTGATAGTCGTTCTCGCGCCGATCCGAGAAATTGAAGAAGGCGCTGATCGACCCGCGTTCGCCGATGTCCTGCACCAGCTTGGCGTTCGCCTGATGCTGGCGCTGGACGCCGTCGCCCTTCCACTTGCCGGCCTCCAGATAGCCGTAGCTGAGATAGCCGCGCAGCCCGCTGCCGGTCAGGTCGCCGCTGTCGACGCGGACGAAGCCGCGATACGTGTCGTTCGAGCCGTAGGTGCCCGAGGCGGCGATCCCGAACGCGTCCGACGGGCGGCGCGAGGTGAATTGCAGCGTGCCGCCGAGGTTGGAGGTCGACGCCTCGCCCAGCGCGCCCGCGCCCTGCGCGACGGTGGTGGTGCCGACGTTCTCGGAGATGATAGCGCGGCTGATGTGCAGGCCGTTGGCGTTGCCGTAGCTCATGTCGCCGAGCGGGATGCCGTCGAGCGTGAAGCCGAGCTGGTTCTGGTTGAAGCCGCGCAAGGAGATGCGGCTCGACCATTCATACGCCCCGAACGCATCGGCGGACTGGAAATTCACGCCGGGCAGCTTGGCGAGCGCCTTGAGCGGGGTGGTGCCGGGGGTCTGGCGTTCGATGTCGGCGGCGGTGATCGTCTGCACCTGTCGCGCCTGCCCGAAGCCGAGGACGACGACTTCGCTGCCCTGCGTGTCGGCCGGGGTGTCGGCGGCGGGCGTGGCGGGCGGCGTATCGGCGGCGAGGGCCGGGGTGGCGGTGACGGCGAACAGCGCACTGCCGGCGAGCAGCATCGAACGGAACATGGTCTTTCCCCTTGGTCGCCTGCGCCTTGACGGCGCGGCGTTGCGGGTTCCCTGCGCGCAAGTCGTTGCGAGCACGTGACTATATGGTTTCCGATTCATTACTGTTGGCGGCCAGGCGAGGGCTCGAGTGAACCCATCGACAGGTCGGGCCGCGGTCTCTCATCTCGCTTCTTGCTTCCGTCCGGAAGAAGCGGGGCCCCGGACCAAGTCCGGGGCGACGGGAAACGGGCGTGCGGCGCTACGCCATGACGTTGCGGCCGTGCGCGACGGTGGCGGTGTGGCCGATCGTTGCGGCGGGGGTGCGCTGCCGGATCGTGTCGACCATGATCCAGTCGTTGCGGACGCGCTCCGCCTCGATCGTCAGCGCCATATAGCCGCGGCGCGCGGTGTCGCACCATTTCAGCTCGGGGTTGGTGCGGACGAGATCGGCGGCGATGCGGCGCGGGTCGTAGGCGGTGCCGCTCTCGAACCCCGGCGAGGTGACGCTGTGCCCGGCGAACTCGACCGCGGCGGCATGGCCGTCCTGTGCGAGGTCATAGGCCCAGGCGTTGTGGCTGTCGCCGGAGATCAGCACGGTGCTGCCGCCGAGCTGCTGGACCTGCCGCAGGAAGCGCGCACGCGCGGCGGGATAGCCGCCCCAATTGTCGAAGTTGAACGGCAGCCCCTGCTTCGCCGCGACAATGCCGGCGGTGACGTAGCTGTTCGGCTTTCCGCTCGTCCACGTCTCGGCATCGGCGGGCATCAGCGTCTGCCCCATGATCGTACCGAACCCGACCACCTGCCAGCGCCGCCCGCTGCGCACCGAGGCGGCGAGCGCGTGGTTGAGCCAGCTTTCCTGCTGCCAGCCCATCATCGTCGCACCCGGATCCTGCCACGCGCCGTCACGGAAGGCGCGCAGCGCGGCGGCGGGATCGGCGGCCCTGAACAGCGGATCGAGATCGAGCTGCTGCGTGCGGCCGAGCAAGCGGGTCTCCGTACGGAACAAGGTGGCGAGCGCGCCGATGTCGTAGCGCTTCCACGGCTCGTCGGAGACCGGCATCCATTCGCGATACGCCTGGATCGAGGCGGCGCGGCGCTGGTTCCAGTCGCCCTCGGTGGCGGGATCGTGGTTCTGCGCGCCGCCCTCCCAGCTGTCGTTGGCGCTTTCGTGATCGTCCCATTGCGCGATCATCGGCAGCCGGGCGTGGAGCGCCTGAAGATCGGGGTCGGCGCGATAGCTGGCGAAACGCTGCCGGTAATCGTCGAGGTGGATGGTCTCGGTGAGCGGTGCGGGCTGGCGCGCCGCGACCAGCTGGTTGGGCTCCGGATAATGGGCGGGGCTGTATTCGTAGAAATAGTCGCCGAGGTGGATCGCGCAGTCGAGATCCTCGCGGGCGGCGGCATGCGCATAAGCGTTGAAAAAGCCGAAGCCGATGTTCGAGCAAGAGAAGATCGCCGCGCGCCACGGCCGGACGCCGTCGGCGGGCAGCGTGCGCGTCCGGCCGATCGCCGAGCGCGTCCCGTCGGGCGCGACGAAGCGGAACCAGTACCAGCGAGCGGGGGCGAGGCCGTCGGCGGTGAGCTTGACGGTCCAGTCGCGCCATGGGCCGGTGACCTGCGCCCCGACGACGCGCGCGCCGCGCATGTCGGGCTGTTCGGCGATCTCGGCGGTCACCTCGCCCGGCGTCGCCAGCACGCAGCGCGTCCAGAGCAGCACCGAGTCAGCGCCCGGCTCGCCGCTGGCGACCGAATGGGTGAAGCCGCGCGCGGTGGCGGTGCCGGCGGCGAACAGCGGCGCGGCGGTCAGCGCACCGGCGCCAACGATCAGGGAGCGGCGGGAGACGAGCACAAGCGGACCTCTTTGTCGGTGCGGATCGCGGCGCGGATGGGCGCGGTTTGTGGAGGCTTGATGACAAAGGGTGTCCCGCAAAAGTTTTCGCGATGGCGCAGGGGCTTGTCGACGATGCGATGCGTTGGCGCACCTTCCCGACCCTCACCCGAGGTAGACAGAAGTGCCCCGATTGCTGATCGCGCAGAGCGAAACCCCGGACGAGCGCGCGGCGCGGCGGGCGCATACCGGGCAAAGCTCGGGCGAAAGCTATGCCGACACGCTGCACCAGATGGTGCCCGGCGCGACGATCGAGATCTGCCAGCCGGCCGACGACGACTCGCCGGCTTTCACGCCGGCGCAGCTGGCGGGCTTCGACGCGGTGTTCCTCACCGGCTCGCCGTTGCACGTCTATGACGACTCGCCGGAAGTGCGGCGGCAGCTGGCGTTCATGCGCGCGGTCTTCGCGTCAGGGACACCATCGTTCGGCTCGTGCGCCGGGCTGCAGGTCGCGGTGGCGGCGGCGGGCGGGACGGTGCGCAAGATGCCGGAGCGGATGGAGGCGGGCTTCTCGCGGCGGATCGTCGCCACCGCGGAGGGGCGCGATCATCCCTTGCTTGCGGGGCGGCCCGCGACCTGGGACGCGCCCGCCGTGCATGGCGACGAGGTCGAGACGCTGCCGCCGGGCGCGACGCGGCTGGCGGGCAATGCGGTGACGCACGTCCAGGCCGCCGAGATCCGCCACGACAAGGGCGTGTTCTGGGGCGTGCAATATCATCCCGAACTGTCGCTGCGCGAGATCGCGATCGCGCTGCGCCGGCAGGCCGACGGGCTGGTCGAGGCCGGGCTGGCCGAGACTTCGGTCGAGGTCGAGGAGCGTGCCGACGTGATCGCGGCGTTGCACGAGGCGCCGGAGCGACGCTCGCTGCGCTGGCGGCTGGGGGTGGACGGCGAGCTGGCGGACACCGACGCGCGGCGGCGCGAGATCGCGAACTTCCTCGCCGCGCTGCCGACGATCGACCGGCGCGGCGCGCGGTGAAGTTGGCGAAGTTGGCGCCAAACGCGACCAGCGCGGCGCCGGCTACGACGCGGGCCCGTCGCGTTCCCCGACGCCACGGCAGCGGTCCGAGCAATATTTGACCTGTTCCCAGTCGCGCGCCCATTTCTTGCGCCACGCGAACGGGCGGTGGCAGCTCGCGCAGATCTTCTCGGGCAGATACGGTTTCCGGTGCGCCATCGCCGCTGAACCCGTTTGGCGCGCGCTGCGATCCGTGCCAGCGTGCCGGCCGAGTGAATTTGCGAGGGGATGCAGGATGATCGCGATCGAAACGACCCGGCCGGGGCGCCGCGCGGTGCTGGCCGGGCTGGCCGGCGCGGCGCTGACCGGGTTCGCCGACGCCGCGCCGGCGGTGACGTTGCGGCGGCTGACGCCCGCGTTCGACCGGATCATCGCGCCGGGCACGCCGGTCGAGACGATCGCGACCGGCATCCAATGGGCCGAGGGGCCGGTGTGGGTGCCGCGCGACGGCGGCTATCTGCTGTTCTCCGATCCGCCCGCCAATATCGTGCGGCGCTGGTCGCGCGGCGGCGGGGTGACGACCTTCCTGTCGCCGTCGGGCGCGCCGGACCCCGACCGCACGATCCTGCGCGAGCCCGGCGCGAACGGCCTGACGCTCGACCGGACCGGCGGGCTGCTGATCGCCAACAGCGGGAGCCGCTCGATCGATCGCGTCGATTTGCGAACGCGCGCCCGCACGGTGCTGGTCGACCGCTACAAGGGAAAAAGATTCAATAGTCCCAATGACATGCACGTCGCGAAGGACGGGGCGATCTGGTTCACCGATCCGCCCTACGGGCTGGCCGGGGACGATCGCTCGCCGGCCAAGGAGCTGTCGGTCAACGGCGTCTATCGCTGGCGGGCCGGCGGGGAGGCGGTGCTGGTCGACGGCACGCTGACCCGCCCCAACGGCATCGCGCTGTCGTCCGACGAGCGGCGGCTGTACGTCGCCGTCTCCGACGACGCCGATCCGCGGGTGATGGTCTACGACCTCGGGCGCGACGGAATGCCGCGCGGGTCGCGGGTGCTGGTGTCGGCGAAGGCTTGGCACCAGCAGGGCAAGCCGGGGCTGCCCGACGGAATGAAGGTGGCGCGCGACGGGACCCTGGTCTGCTCGATGCCGGGCGGGATCATGTTCCTGACCCCGGAGGGCGAGCCGATCGGGCAGATCGAGACGACCACCCCGGCCGCCAATGCCGCGTTCGGCGAGGGCGGCGCGGCGCTGTACGTCACAAACAACGACCGGGTGTTGCGCGTCGCGTTGCGCCGCGGATGGCAAGGATGACGGATCAGGGTTGATCTCCTACTGAATCGGTGTAGTTTGGCGGGGACGGTGGCGCTCTGTCACCGAGCATGAAGGGGATGTGCGTTGATGAAGAAGATCGTTGCGGGCATGTCCGCGGTGGCGCTGGCGCTCTCGCTGGCGGCGTGCGGATCGAAGACCGACACCGCCAATGACACGGCGCTCAATGCCGAGATCGGCAACGACGTGGCGCTGAACGAGACGCTGCCGGCCGACGAGAATCTGTCGGACGCGGGCGCGCTGCCGCTGAACGCCGCCGACGGCAACGTCGCAGGCGCCGCGACCACCAACGCGCTCTGACGCTTTCGCGGGCGGCGCCCTCCGCGCCGCCCGCCACCTGTTACCGTCTGGAGTTGCTCCCTAGACGAAACTGGTCCGGTGCCTCCCAGCGGCGCCGGGCCTTTTGTCTGTCTTCGTCATCCCGGAAATGATCCGGGGGACGAGTACAGCTTTCGGAACGTGATGGCGTCAACTTGACCCGTCATTGCGAGCGTAGCGAAGCAATCCAGGGCCGGATTAAGACGCCCTGGATTGCTTCGCTACGCTCGCAATGACGGCCGATTAATTCGACCTTACGTCATCACTTTCGGGCGAGTGTTCAGGCGGACGCGGATGCCGCGAGCAGCGCGTCGGCGCCGCGCGCCTCCACCGGCTCGGTCGCCGCGATCCAGCCGCCGCCCAGCACCCGGTCGCCGGCGTACAGCACCGCGGCCTGACCGGGGGCGACGCCATATTCGGGCGCGTCGAACACCAGCCGGTCGCCCGTCATGCGCGCCGGCACCGGCTTGGCCATCGAGCGTACCTTGGCGGTCAGCGGGCCGTCGAGCGGACCGAGGACGTTGAGCCGCTCGAGTCGCGCCGCCGCGACCGCCAGCGCCGCGCGCGGGCCGACCACGACGCGGCGCGCCGCCGCGTCCAGCCGCACGACGTAGAGCGGCTCGGGCGTGCCGCCGATCTCCAGCCCGCGCCGCTGCCCGACCGTGTAATGGACCAGCCCGCGATGCTCGCCGAGCTTGCGGCCGGCGAGGTCGACGATATCGCCGCCGGTCGCCGCCTCGGGGCGCAGCTTCTTGACCAGCGAGGCATAATCGCCGTCGGGGACGAAGCAGATGTCCTGGCTGTCGGGCTTGTCGGCGACCAATAGCGCGAGTTCGGCGGCGAGTTCGCGGACGCGCGGCTTGGGGAGCGCGCCGAGCGGGAAGCGCAGGAAATCGAGCTGTTCCTGCGTGGTGGCGAACAGGAAATAGCTCTGGTCGCGCGCCGGATCGGCGGCGCGGTGCAGCTCCGCCCCCGCCGGGCCCTCGACGCGGCGAACGTAATGGCCGGTGGCGAGACAGTCCGCGTCCAGGTCACGGGCCAGCGCCAGCAGATCGGTGAACTTCGGCCCCATGTTGCACTGGACGCACGGGATCGGGGTGCGCCCGGCGAGATATTCGTCGGCGAAGGTATCGACGACGGTCGCGCGGAAGCTGCTTTCGTGATCGAACACGTAATGCGCGATGCCGAGCTTGTCGCAGACCGCACGCGCATCGCGGATGTCGCGACCGGCGCAGCACGCTCCGGCGCGTTTGGTCGCCTCGCCGTGATCGTAGAGCTGGAGCGTGACGCCGATCACCTCGGCATCGGGCTGTCGCGCCGCGAGCGCGGCGACGACCGAGCTGTCGACCCCGCCCGACATCGCCACGACGATGCGCCGCGCACCGGGCGCGAGCTGGAATTCACCGCTGTCCATGATGGGATCGAGCATACCGCGGCGACCCCGGTGGCGTAAACCGAAATGAACGAAGCGTTTCCGGCCACTTTACCCGACCTTCAGACCGCACGGTCTACATTAGGTAGATGACAGCCGAAACTCCCCCTCCCGACGTGCCACTGCTGTGCAGTCTCCGCGCACGCCAGCTTGCCTCGCGGACCGCGCAGGTCGCGCGCACGATGGGCGAGCCGGCGCGTGCGCCCGGCGGTGCCTTCAACGCCGATGCCGCGGCCGCGCTTCAGCACTGGAAGCAGCCGTGAACAGGTCGTTTACCGGACCGCTTTAGGAGGCGTTCAATCCATCGCCGTTACGCAGCAGTCACGACATGGAATTGGGGGGTCGCGCCCCGAACCGAGGTTTGGAATGATCGAACAACAAGAAAATTGTCGCCCTGCCAAGGTCATCGGTCCGCTGGGGGAACCGTTGACGCTCGACTCGCTGCCGCCGTCGAACACCACCCGCTGGGTCGTGCGGCGCAAGGCGGAAGTGGTCGCCGCGGTTAACGGCGGGCTGCTGAGCGTCGACGACGTCTGCGCACGCTATGGCCTGACCGTCGAGGAATTCGCCGGCTGGCAGCGGGCGATCGACCGGTCGGGGATGCCCGGCCTGCGCGTCACCCGCATCCAGCATTACAAGACGCTGTACGAGCGCCAGCAGAAGTTCTGACGTTCGCCGGTCACCGTCCCGCGTCGATACAGCCACGCGGGACCGGGTGCAAAAAACCTCGTCACATTATGGATTACGCGCCCGGAACAATGTACCGGCCTCGTGAGTAATTCCCACCAGAGCAGCCACTCCGGGCGCATCTGAGGGGAGTATTATCATGGGTATCATTCTGTGGCTTATCATCGGCGGTGTCATCGGCTGGCTCGCCAGCATGATCATGCGCACCGACGCGCAGCAGGGTATCTTCCTCAACATCGTGGTCGGCGTCGTCGGCGCGTTCATCGGCGGCCTGATCTTCTCGGGCGGGTCGATCAACAATGCCCCGCTGACGATCTATTCGTTCCTCGTCTCGCTGCTGGGTGCGGTCGTGCTGCTGGCGATCGTCAATCTGGCCCGTCGCGGTCGCGTGCGCTAAGCGCACCGACGACCATGGTCTGACGACAAGGCGGCCGCCCGGTAGTCCGGGCGGCCGCTTTTGTTTTATCGATGTGCCGCGGTGTGATGGCGCAGGTTGGAATCGTTCCTCCGTCATTGCGAGCGCAGCGAAGCAATCCAGGGCCGGATCAGGACGCCCTGGATTGCTGCGCTGCGCTCGCAATGACGAGACGAGTCCATGATGGCAGGGGCTATTTCAGCAAGAAGCGGACGTTGACGCTGGCGGTGACGTCGGTTTCGCCGGGCAGGACGACGGTGTCGGCTTCGGACTGGACAGCGGCGCGCGCCATCATCGGCATCGGGCGCGGGCGGTCGCCACCATTTTCCCCGGCTTCGTCGATCGCGACGATCCGGGCGACCGACAGACCGGCGGCCTTGGCATAAAGCTCGGCACGCGCCCGCGCCTTGGCGATCGCCTGCGTCCGCGCCTCGTCGAGCGCCGCCTCGGGATCGGACAGCGAGAGGTTCGGCCCGTCGATCTGGTTGGCGCCCGCGCGCACCAACGCATCGAGCACTGCGCCGGCCCTGGCGATGTCGCGGAAGCGGATCGCGACCGAATTGCTCGCCTGATAGCCGGTGATGACCGGCGGCTTGCCGTCCTGATAACGATATTGCGGCGACAGCGCGACGTTGCTGGTCGAGAGATCGCGCGCGGCGAGCCCCGCGGCCTTCAGCGCCTTGACCACCGCGTCCATCCGCTGCGCATTCTCGGCCAGCGCGGCGGCGGCGACCGGTGCCTGCGTTACCACGCCCGCGGTGATCGTCGCGAGGTCCGGCGTGCGCGACACGCGCCCGGTGGCGCTGACGTCGAGCACGGTGCCGTCGGGAACGACCGTCGCCATCGGCAGCGCGACCTGCGCGCCGGCCGGCACCGTCACGACACCGGCGGCGGCGATCGCCAGCAAGGGCAACATTCGATTCATGCAGAAAAACTCCCTTAATCCAGGTGAGAACGCCTCTGCCGTGATGCGTCGGAATGCAAGATGAACGGGACAGGCCGTTGTAATCACGATAAGAGCCTGCCGCCGCGCGCCGCTTGTCACGGTGACGTAGGCGTGTAATACACGCCGGGGCGCGAAAGGGGAATCATGACGTACCAGGGCGGGGAGATGCAGGGCGAACAGCTGGTGCTGGAGGACCGCTCGCCACGCGGACGGCGGCGCTGGCTGCTGATCGGCGGGCTGGTGGTGCTGATCGCCGCCGCCGTCGCCTGGTACGTGCTGCGCCCGAAGGGCGAGGAGGCGCCGCCTGCCACCGCCGCCAGCCAGGCGCCGGCGGTGACCGTGATCGTGCCCGGCGCGCAGTCGGTCGCGCGCATCATCAGCGCGACGGGTACGCTGGCGGCGACGCGCGAGATGCCGGTCGGCGTCGCGGGCGAGGGCGGGATGGTCAGCCGCGTGCTGGTCGAGCCGGGGCAATGGGTCGGTGCCGGGCAGGTGCTGGCGACGATCGACCGTTCGGTGCAGGCGCAGACCGCGCAGTCGCTCGCCGCGCAGATCAACGTCGCCAAGTCCGACCTGACGCTCGCGCAGGCCGAGCTGGAGCGTGCGCAGAGCCTCGTCGATCGCGGCTTCATCTCCAAGGCCGACGTCCAGCGCCGCATCGCGACCCGTGACGCGGCGCGGGCGCGGTTGCAGGTGGCGCAGGCGACCTTGTCCGAGCAGCGCGCGCGCAACGCACGGCTCGACATTCGCGCGCCCGCCGCCGGGCTGATCCTGACGCGCGGCGTCGAGCCGGGGCAGATCGTCAGCTCGGGCTCGGGGATGCTGTTCCGCATGGCCAAGGGCGGCGAGATGGAGATGCGCGCGCAGCTCGCCGAGGGCGACTTGCAGGCGGTGCGCGTCGGCTCGCCCGCGAAGGTGGTGCCGGTCGGCGACACGCGCGCCTTCCCGGGCAGCGTCTGGCAGGTCGCGCCGGTCATCGATCCGCAGACGCGGCAGGGGATCGCGCGTATCAAGCTGTCCTACGACCCGGCGCTGCGCCCCGGCGGCTTCGCGAGCGCGACGATCACCGCGGGCGGCGCGCGCCAGCCCGAGCTGCCGCAATCGGCGCTGCTGAGTGACGAGAAGGGCAATTACGTCTATATCGTCGACGCGCAGAACAAGGTCGAGCGCCGCGCGGTGACGTTGGGCACGGTTGCCGACGATCGCGTCGCGATCGCCAGCGGGCTGAACGGCGACGAGCGCGTCGTGCAATCGGCCGGCGCCTTCCTGAACCCCGGCCAGACGGTGCGCCCGCAACGCGCCAAGCCGACCCCCGCGCAATAAAGGACGGGACGTCATGGGCTTCCGCAACATCTCCGCCTGGTCGATCCGCAACCCGGTGCCGTCGATCGTCCTGTTCCTGATGCTGACGGTCGCCGGGATCGTCAGCTTCGTGCGGATGGACATCAACGAACAGCCCGACATCGACTTTCCGATCGTCTCGATCGACATCACCCAGCCGGGCGCGGCGCCCAGCGAGCTGGAGACGCAGGTCACGCAGCGCGTCGAGGCGGCGGTGCGCTCGCTGGAGGGGATCGACGAGATCCAGTCGTTCGTGTCGGAGGGCACGTCGACGACGATCGTCCAGCTCGACATCGGCACCCCGATCGACCGCGCGGTGAACGAGGCGCGCGACGCGATCACGCAGATCCGCGGCAATCTGCCCGAAGGGATCCTCGAGCCGCAGGTCGCGCGGGTGAAGATCAACGACAACGACCTCGGCAGCTATACCGCGGTCGGCACCGACATGACGCTGGAGCAGCTCAGCTGGTATATCGACAATACCGTCACCAAGGAGTTGATGTCGGTGCCCGGCATGGGCGGGGTGACGCGCAACGGCGGGGTCAGCCGCGAGATCCGCGTGATCCTCGACCCCGCGCGGCTCGCCGCGCAGGGGCTGACCGCCAGCCAGATCAACGCGCAGCTGCGGCAGGTGAACCTCAACGCGCCGGGCGGGCGCGCCGAGATCGCGGGCGCCGAGCAATCGGTGCGCGTGCTCGGCAATGCGCATACCGCCTATGAGCTGGGCCAGTTGCAGATCAACGTCGGCAACGGCCGCACGGTGCGGCTGTCCGACGTCGCGACGGTCCGCGACCTCTACGCCGAGCAGCGCTCCGCCGCGTCGGTCGACGGGCGGCAGGCGCTGTCGTTCGATTTCACGCGCGCCAAGGGCTATTCGGACGTCACGGTCTTCCGCGAGGCGAAGGCCAAGCTGGAGGCGCTGGAGAAGCGCAACCCGCAGGTGCGCTTCAAGATGCGGCTCGACGGGTCGAAATATCCGCTGGAGCAGTTCAAGACCGCGATTCACGCGATGATCGAGGGCGCGATCCTCGCGGTGATCGTCGTGTTCCTGTTCCTGCGCGACTGGCGCGCGACGATCATCTCGGCGCTGGCGATCCCGCTGTCGGCGATCCCGGCGTTCTGGTTCATGGACCTGATGGGCTTCACGCTCAACAACATGACGATGCTGGCGCTCAGCCTGGTGGCGGGCGTGCTGGTCGATGACGCGATCGTCGAGATCGAGAACATCGTCCGCCACATGCGGATGGGCAAGAGCGCGTACCAGGCGTCGATCGACGCGGCCGACGAGATCGGGCTGGCGGTGCTGGCGACGACGATGGCGATCGTCGCGGTGTTCCTGCCGGTCGGGCTGATGCCGGGGATCGCCGGGCAGTTCTTCAAGAATTTCGGGCTGACCGTCGTCGCGGCGGTGCTGATGAGCCTGGCGGTCGCGCGGCTCATCACGCCGATGGTCGCGGCCTATTTCCTCAAGGCCGGCGGGCATGTCGAACATGGCGGCGGCTGGTTGCTCGACACCTATCAGAAGCTGCTGATCTGGACGCTCGACAGCACCCGCGCGGTGCGCGCGCGTGCCAAGGGCGGGGTGCACCGCGTCGTCGGTTACTGGCGCGACCACCGGGTGTGGATGATCGGCGCGGGCGTGGTGGCGTTCGTGGCGACGATCGCGATGTTCGCGACCTCGCCGCTGACCTTCCAGCCGGCGCGCGACATGCCGCGCTCGACGGTGACGATCACGATGCCGCCGGGCAGCACGCTCCAGACGACGCAGGGCGTGGTCGATCAGGTCTATGCCGTGCTCAGCAAGCAGCCCGAGGTCGAGAGCATCTACACCCGGACGCTGGTCGGATCGGGTCGCGTCACTGCGCAGCTGCGCGAGAAGCGCACCAAGACCTCGACCGAGTTCGAGCGCGCCTTGGCGCCGGAGCTGGCGAAGATCGCCGACGCCCGGGTCAATTTCCAGTCGCAGTTCGGCTGGGGCGACAACAACCGTGACGTCTCGATCACGCTGGGCGGTGACGACCCGGTGGTGCTGCGGCAGGCCGCCGACCGGCTGGTCAAGGAAATGGGCACCGTGCCGGGGCTGCTCGCGCCGCGCATCGCGGGCGATCTCAACCGGCCGGAGATCATCATCAAGCCGCGGCTCGACCTCGCCGCAAGCCTGGGGGTGACGACCTCGGCGCTGTCGAACGCGATCCGCATCGCGACGATCGGCGACATCGACCAGAACAGCGCGCGCTTCTCGCTCAACGACCGGCAGATCCCGATCCGCGTCGCGCTGGAGCAGAGTTCGCGCTCGCGGCTGGCGACGATCCAGAATTTGCCGGTGCAGACGCTGACCGGCGGCTCGGTGCCGCTGAGCGTCGTCGCCGAGATCGGCTTCGGCTCCGGCCCGACGCGCATCCAGCGCATCAACCAGCAACGCCAGCTGACGGTCGGCGCCGATTTGAGCCCCGGCCAGACGATCAGCGTGATGCTGCCCAAGGTGAAGCAGCTGCCGGCGATGAAGAACCTGCCGCTGGGGGTGGGCGAGCTGAACGTCGGGCAGGCCAAGTGGCAGATGGAGATGCTCCAGAACTTCGTCGTCGCGGTCGTCGCCGGCGTGTTCCTGGTCTTCTCGGTGCTGGTGCTGCTGTACCGCCGCCTGCTGCCGCCGCTGGTCAACATGGCGTCGCTGACGCTGGCGCCGCTCGGCGGGCTGATCGCGCTGCGGCTGACCGGCAATCCGCTGTCGATGCCGGTGTTCATCGGCTTGCTGATGCTGCTGGGGATCGTCGCCAAGAACTCGATCCTGCTGATCGACTTCGCGCTGGAGGAGATGCAGGCGGGCGTGCCGTCGTATGACGCGATCGTCGATGCCGGGCACAAGCGCGCGCAGCCGATCGTGATGACCACCGTCGCGATGGTCGCGGGCATGGTGCCGACCGCGCTGTCGCTGTCGGGCGACGGGGCGTCGCGCGCGCCGATGGGGATCGTGGTGATCGGCGGGCTGATCGTCTCGACCCTGCTGACGCTGCTGATCGTGCCCGCGGCCTTCTCGCTGGCGATCGGGGTCGAGCGGCGCGTCGGGCCGTGGCTGGGGCGGCGGTTGCTGACCTATCGTCCCGGCGACGAGGGTCCGGTGATCGAGCATTCGCCGCAGGACGCGATCGGTGCGCCGCATGGGCGAATCCCGTTCCGGGGCGAGGGGTCGCATCCGGCGGAGTAATGCCTGACACATGGGCGTGGTCGGCGTCGGAACGGTGGGGATCCATTCGACAGACATGGGCCCCTGCCTTCGCAGGGGCGACGGGCTCGGTAGGGCCGTCATTGCGAGCGTAGCGAAGCAATCCAGGGCGTCCTGTTCCGACCCTGGATTGCTTCGCTTCGCTCGCAATGACGAGGGGCGCTTGAACTTCGGGGGCGATCGGGGATTGTTACGGGGATGATCGTCCGCGCCGCCCCTCCGCCCGCCGCCCTCGTGAGGATGCGGCGCGTCGCGGGGCTGTTGCTGGTGGCAATGGCGGCGGCGTTCTTCGCGTCGCGCGCGCTGGAGCCGCTTCATCCGGCCTGGGGGTTCGTCCGCGCCTTCGCCGAGGCGGCGATGGTCGGCGGGCTGGCAGACTGGTTCGCGGTGACCGCGCTGTTCCGCCATCCACTCGGGCTGCCGATTCCGCATACCGCGATCATCCCGCGCAACAAGGACCGGATCGGCGACCAGCTCGCGCAATTCCTGCGCGAATATTTTTTGATCCCGGCGGTGGTCGCGCGGCGGATGCAGCGGATCGACGTCGCCGCCGCGGCGGGGCGCTGGCTTGCCAATCCGCGCGGGGCGGGGGGCAGCCGGCTGACGCGCGGCATCTCGCGGCTGGCGACCGAGGTGTTGCAGGCGCTCGACCAGGAGCGGCTGGGCGGGATGGTGCGCGCGATGATGGTGACGCGCGTGCGTGAAACCGAATTGTCGCCGATGCTGGGCCGCGCACTGGCGGCGGCGATGGCGGAGGAGCGGCATCGCCCGGTGATCGACGCGCTGGTGCGCTGGATGCGCGGGGCGCTGGGGTCGAACGAGCATCTGATCCGCGCGATGGTGCATGACCGCGCGGGTACGGTGCTGCGCTGGACCGGGCTGGACGAGACGCTGGCCAACAAGATCATCGACGGGCTCGATAAATTGGTCGCGGAGATGGCCGACAACCCCGAGCATCCGCTGCGGCTGAAGGTCGAGGAGGCGATGGCGAGCGTCGCCGAGCGGCTCCAACATGATCCCGAAATGCGCGCGCGCGTCGAGACGGTGAAGATCGAGCTGCTCGAAAATCCGGCGATGCAGGACTGGATCAACGGGCTGTGGGAACAGGCGCGCGCCGCGATGCTGCGCGCCGCGCGCGATCCCGACGCGCTGATGGCGGGCAAGCTGGGCGAGGCGCTGCACCAGCTCGGCGCGACCTTGCAGGACGATCCGCGGCTGGGGCGGATCATCAACCGCTTCGTGCGCCGCGCCGCGGTGGGTGCGGCGGCCGACTACGGCGACGCGATCGTGCGGCTGGTGTCGGAGACGGTGCGCGGCTGGGATGCGCAGACCGTGACGCAGCGACTCGAGAATGCCGTCGGCAAGGACCTGCAGTTCATCCGCATCAACGGCACGCTCGTCGGGGGGCTGGTCGGCGTGGTGATCCACAGCGTCGACGTGCTTTTGTGAGTGAACGATCACAAAAGTGGTACGTGCGCGGAACGATTGGCGTGCTGGGCGCTTGTGAGCGGATGACGTTTGCCGCATGGATCGACCGATGAGTGCGGCTGCCGACTTCAGCATGGATCGCGATGGCGCTGCGGGCGCCGGCGGGCAGGTGTTGCGCGTGACCGGCGACCTGTCGCTGGCGCGGCTCGGCGATCTGCCGAGCCGGCTGGAGAAGCAGGAGGGGCAGGTGTCGGTGATCGACCTGTCCGCGGTCGAGCGGATCGACACGATCGGCGCCTGGGTAATCCACCGCTTCGCGCGCGAACGCGACGCGCGGATCGAGGGGCTGAGCGGCGACGGGCAGAACCTGCTGGAACAGGTGCAGGCCGCCGACCAGCCGGTGCAGATGCGCCCGCAATCGCGCTCGCCGTTCGGCCGCGTGCTCGCGGAGATCGGTGAATCGACCGCCAATTCGGCGCGCACCGCGCTCGGGCTGCTCGGCTTCATGGGCGAGACGGTGATCGCGTTCGGCGGCATCATCCGCCATCCCAGCCGCTTCCGGTTCAACGCGACGGTGCAACGGTTCGAGGTGGTCGGCGTGTCGGCGCTGGGTATCATCGGGCTGATGAGCTTTCTGATCGGCGTGGTGATCGCGCAGCAGGGCGCGGTGCAGCTGCGCCAGTTCGGCGCCGAGGCGTTCACGATCAATCTCGTCGGCCGCATCTCGATGCGCGAGTTGGGCGTGCTGATGACCGCGATCATGGTCGCGGGGCGGTCCGGATCGGCGTTCGCCGCGCAGCTCGGCACGATGAAGCTGACCGAAGAGATCGACGCGATGCGCACGATCGGCGTCTCGCCGATGGAAGCGCTGGTCTTGCCGCGCACGATCGCGGCGATCGTGCTGATGCCGTTGCTCGGTTTCTACGCCGCGGTGCTGTCGGTGTTCGGCGGCTGCCTGTTGTGCTGGTTCGCGCTCGACATCCCGCCGATCGCGTTCGTCGCGCGCATCCGCGAGGTGGTGCCGATCACCGACGTGTTCGTCGGGCTCATCAAGGCCCCGGTGTTCGGCGCGATCATCGCGGTCGCGGGCTGCTTCCAGGGGATGCAGGTGAAGGGCGATGCCGAGCAGGTCGGGCTGAAGACCACCTCGGCGGTGGTGCAGGCGATCTTCATGGTGATCGTGGTCGATGCGTTCTTCGCGGTGTTCTTCGAACAGATCGGCTGGATCTGATGCCGCAGCATAACGCCAGCCGCCCGGATACCGCCCCGATCATCAAGGTGACCGGGCTGCGCAACGAATTCGGCGATCAGGTCATCCACGACAATCTCGATCTCGAGGTACGGCGCGGCGAAATCCTCGGGGTCGTCGGTGGATCGGGGACCGGCAAGTCGGTGCTGATGCGCTCGATCATCGGGCTGCAATCGCCGACACAGGGCGAGGTCGAGGTGTTCGGCGAGCCGACGCTCGATCGCACCGAGCATGAGACGGTCGAGATCCGCAAGCGCTGGGGCGTGCTGTTCCAGGGCGGTGCGTTGTTCTCGACGCTGACCGTCGCCGAGAACGTGCAGGTGCCGCTGCGCGAATTCTATCCCGACCTCGACCTCGCGCTGCTCGACGAAATCGCCTCGTACAAGGTAGTGATGACCGGGCTGCCCGCCGACGCCGGGCCGAAATTCCCCGCCGAACTGTCGGGCGGCATGAAGAAGCGCGCCGGGCTGGCGCGCGCGCTGGCGCTCGATCCGGAATTGCTGTTCCTCGACGAGCCGACCGCCGGGCTCGACCCGATCGGCGCGGCGGCGTTCGACGAGCTGACCAAGGCGCTCCAGAAGACGCTGGGGCTGACGGTGTTCCTCATCACCCACGATCTCGACACGCTTTATGCGATCTGCGACCGCGTCGCGGTGCTCGCCGACAAGCGCGTGATCGCGGTCGGGACGATCGACGAGCTGCTCGCGCTGGATCACCCGTGGATCCAGGAATATTTCAACGGGCCGCGCGGGCGCGCGGCGGTCGCCTCGCAGGAGCGGAGTGCCGCCAGCGACGCCGCCGCGCATCCGACCGAGGTGGCGCGGCTGCAAAGCGGGCAGCGCTCGCAGGGCGGCATGGCGGACGATTATGCGCGCGGCGCGGAAACGGTGGATCACGGCAGGTCGGCCGGCGTCACCGGGTCGGGCGAGAGGGGCTGAGAGATGGAAACGCGTTCGAACCATGTCCTCGTCGGCGCGGTGGTGCTGATCCTGCTGGCGCTGGTCGCGATCTTCACGGTGTGGATCGCGCGGATCGGCGGCTCGGAGGAGCGTGACTATGACATCTTCTTCCGCCAGGCAGTCGACGGGCTGGCGAAGGGGTCGTCGGTCACCTTCTCGGGCGTGCCGTCCGGACAGGTGAAGAGCATCTCGCTGTGGAAGCCCGATCCGCAATATGTGCGGGTGCGGATCAGCGTGAACAACGACACGCCGATCCTGCGCGGTACCACCGCGACGATCCAGGGCAGCTTCACCGGCACCAGCACCGTCAGCCTCGACGGCGCGATCAAGGGCGCGCAGCCGATCACCTGCCCCGAGGGCGACGCCGCCAAGAGCGTCTGCCCGCTGGGCGTGCCGGTGATCCCGACCAAGACCGGCGGGATCGGCGCGATCCTGAATTCGGCACCGCAGTTGCTGGAGCGACTGTCGACGTTGACCGAGCGGCTGACGGGGATGCTGAGCGACCGCAACCAGGCGTCGATCGCGGGGATTCTCGACAATACCAACCGGCTGACCGATGCGCTGGCCGATCGCGGACCCGAGATCGCCGCCACGCTGGCGCAGACCCGCGTCGCGATCCAGCAGGCGGGCAATGCCGCCGAGCAGATCGGTGCGTTGGCGCAGACGACCAATGGCGTGCTCGCCAATGACGTCCAGCCGGCGATGGCGAATCTGAACAAGGCGATCACCTCGGCGCAGCAGAGCGCGGAGACGCTGAACGCCGCGATCGGCGATGCGCGGCCGGGGCTGACCACGTTCAGCAAGCAGACGATCCCGCAGGTCAACCAGCTCGTGCGAGACCTGCGCGTGACCGCCGCGTCGCTGAAGAGCATCTCGGAGCGAGTGGAACAGGGCGGCGCCAGTGCGCTGGTGGGGCAGCCCGCGCTGCCGGATTACAAGGGGAAATGATCGTGCGTGCCTTCGCGAACAAGCTCCTGATTGTCGCCGCGCTGATGCCGCTGGCCGGCTGCATCCGCTTCGGCGCGGCACCGCCGCCGTC
Source organism: uncultured Sphingomonas sp. (assembly GCA_913776255.1). Taxonomy (GTDB): domain Bacteria; phylum Pseudomonadota; class Alphaproteobacteria; order Sphingomonadales; family Sphingomonadaceae; genus Sphingomonas. Next base: position 33,558 of record CAJYLV010000026.1, read on the forward strand.
GCTGTTGACGATTGCGCCCCAGGCGCAGCCGGCGGTCGGCACGATGCAGAATTCCGCCACCGGGCGGACGATCGTGGTCGAGGTGCCGGCAGTGCCGCAGTCGATCGCGGGCACGCGCGTGCCGGTGCAGGCGACCGATACGTCGATCGCCTATGTCAAGAACGCGCAATGGGCCGAGCCGCCCGCGCGGCTGTTCGCGCGGTTGCTGTCCGACACGTTGACGGTGCGCGCGAAGATGGTCGTGCTGTCGACCGCGCAATCCTTCGACGCGCCGACCGCGTCGCTGGGCGGTGAGCTGCGGACCTTCGGCGTCGATGCGGCGCAGCGGCAGGCCGTGGTGATCTATGACGCGTCGTTCACTCCCGCCGGCAAGACCAACGTCGAGAAGCAGCGCTTCGAAGCGCGCGCGCCGGTGAGCGCGATCGACGCCCCGCAATCGGGCGCGGCGCTCAGTCAGGCCGCCAATCAGGTCGCGCAGCAGGTGGCGGATTGGGTGGCGGCGCAGCGCTGACCCACGTCAGGGCGCGCGCCGGACCTCGAGCGGCACTTCGCAGACGTCCGCCCCACCCGAGCCGATCGTCGGGGCGGGCGGGTTCTCGCGACGATGGATGAGCGCGGCGAAGCGCGGATTATCAGCAGCGCGATGTTGGAAGCGCGGGCGTTCGGCGGCGGGCAGGGCGCTGGCGAGTGTCACCGTGACGATCCGTGCCCGCGCCGCCGGATCGGCGTGGACGCCCATCGGCGCCGGGCCGCGCGGCAATGCGGAGAGATGCTGCATCCCCTCGATCACACGGCCAACGACGGCGTAGTTGCGATCCAGGCGCCGCGCCGACTGGCCGATCGGGGTGAACAGCTCCGCGCCCGACCCGCTGGTGACCGCCTCGTCGCGCGCGACCCCGACCATGCCGTAGCAATGCGTGAGCCACGCATGGCCATGCCCGTCGCCAGCGATTGGCCAGCCGTCGGCGGTGACGCCTGATGCCGCCGAATGAGTGTCAGCGCGCGTCATGCGTTGCGCGGGAGCGAATTGCGCGATCTCGAACTCCGGCATGACATGGCCCGCGACGCCGGGCGGCAGCGGTTTCTTCTCGGTCGCATCGCCCCATTGCGCGACCCAATTCTCCTGCACGCGATAGACGCTCTCGCCATCCCACCAGCCGGCGCTCGCGAGCTTGCGGATGTTGGCGACATGTGCCGGCGCGAGCGTGGCGGCGAGCCGGATCATGACGACGCGGTCGCCGGCCAGCCGCATCACCAGCAACTCGTCGTTGGGGATCGCGCGCCAGTCCGACGCGGCGGGCTCGTGCGGCGCGGCGAGTGCGGGGGTGGCCTGGAGCGCGAGCAGCAGCGGGACGACGATCATCATGGCGCGAAGGCTGGCCGATCGGGCGGCGCGACGCAATCGATCCGCTTGCG
>CAJYLV010000027.1 GCA_913776255.1 uncultured Sphingomonas sp.
GTGACGGGGCTCGAACCCGCGACCTCCGGCGTGACAGGCCGGCGCTCTAACCAACTGAGCTACACCCGCTTGTAGAAGCGTGAGGCGCGCCAACTAGGCGGCACGCCCCACCCTGTCAACGACTATCGGCGACTTTTTCGACGACCGCGACCTGCTCCTCCTGACCCCGCATCAGCGTGCCGTCCTCGAACAGGAAACCGGCGATGTCGGGGCGGCCCGCGGCGGACAGGATCGTCTGGACGATGATCAGGATCGGCACCGCCAGCAACGCGCCGACCGTGCCCCATACCCAGCCCCAGAAACTGATCGAGATGAGGATCATCACCGGGTTGATCGTCAGCCGGTGCCCAACGATCAGCGGGGTGACGACGTTCGCCTCGATCAGATGCGCGCCGTACATCAGCGCGGGCGCGGACAGCGCGGTCCAGACGTCGGAGAAGGTCATCAGCCCGCCGATCGCGAGCAGCAGCGCCGCGACCACCGGACCGAAATAGGGCACGTAGTTGAGCAATGTGACGATGCCGCCCCACATCAGCGGGAACGGCATGCCGAGCAGGTGGAGCGCCCCCGCCACCACCGCGCCGAGCGCGATGTTGATGATCGTGATCGTGCCGAGATAGGAGGACACGGCGTCGACCATCTCCTGCAACACCCGCGCGGTCGTCATCGCGCCGCCGAAGCTGGCGCGGCCGGTGATCATCTTCTCGCGCATCCGCGTCCAGCCGGACAGGAAGAAGAAGGCGACGAGGATCGCGTAGAATGTCTGCACGATCACCGCCGGCGCCGAGGTGGCGGCCAGTTCGACGATCGAACTCGGCGGCGAAACCGCCGCGGTCGGCGACGGCTTGACCGGCGTCGTCGCGATCTGACGCAGCGTGCGGTTGGCGTAGCGCTCGAGGCTGGAATAGAGATCGAGGATCGGCGCCAGATTGGCCTGGATGCGGTGGATGCGGCTGGGCAGCAGCCGGAAGAATTCGGTCGCCGGCACGACGATCGCCGCCAGCGCGACATTGGCGACGACGAGGAACAGGATCACGCAGAACAGCGCCGCGATCGGCGACGGCAGCCGCCGCCGCTCCAGCCATTCGAGCAGCGGGATCAGCGCCAGCGACACGACCAGCGCGATCGCGGTTGGCATGAAGAACTCCGCCCCGGCCTGCAGCGCGAACGGCAGCCCGAGCACCAGCCCGATCCCGGCGGTGAGCGTCAGCCCCGCGAGCAGCCGGTCACGCCGCAGCGGCGGATCGAGCCCCGCCGCGGTCGGTGCCGGGACAAACGGTTCGGCGGGCGCAGGCTGGTCGGGCATGTTCGTCACCTACGGCCATTTACCATGCGCGGCCAAGCGTCTTCGCACCGGCACTCAGTCGTCGCGATGCCAGACGCCGGTTTCGAGATACAGATAGTCTGGGTCGAACTCGCCGAGCCGTGACAGCCGGTCGTGATCGGTGATCCGCACCACGCCGCGCGCGAACTCCGCCAGCCCCGCCTCGCGCAGCCGCCGCAGCATGCGATTGACGTGGACGCTGGTCAGGCCGAGCGCCTCGCCGAGATCCTGCTGCGTCAGGGCGAAATCGAACGCCCCGCCGTCCGCGGCGCCGACCGCACGGAGACGATGGTATGTTTCCAGCAGGAAATGCGCGAGTCGTCCCGCCGCATCGAGACGCCCGATCCGGAAAATCCATTCGCGGTGGAGGGCGGCGTCGAGGAGGGTGGAGCGCCAGAGCAGGCGGGTCAGATGCGGGTGGTCGACCAAAATCTTGTCGATTCGGGCGTGCGGTATGAGCGCGATCCGCGCTTCGGTGAGCGTTCCGACATCATGATCGAGCCGGCGCAGCGGATAGCCGTGCAGGTCGACGAAATCACCCGCCAGCTGCAGCGCGACCAGCTGCCGGAAGCCGTCGCGCGCGTCCATGTAGCGGCACATGACGCCGTCGAGCAGCAACGTGCTGTAGGTGACCGGATCGCCGCGACGGGTGACGATGCTGCGCGCGGGCAGCCGCTCGACGCGCTCGACCGCGCTTTCGAGAACGTCTTTCTCGGCCTCGGTCAGTCCCGTGCGGCCACGCCCGCGCAAAAAGTCCTTCGTCACCCGCATCGAACCGCCGGCCCCCGTCCATCCATTTATCGGGGTGCAGGATTAGGCGGGGAAGCGGCACAGGGACAAGCCCGGGCGGGCGACCCCGGCCCTGCCCTCCGCCATTACGCCCGGATCGTCGGCGCGGTCCGCAGAACAGCGATTGCGCTCCCCTCCAACAACGCGATAGACAATCCCCGATTCGAAATAACGGTATGCCGAACCGAGGAGAGACAACCCCCATGACGTCGCACAATATCGAGCAGTCGGGGCCGATCCGTATCGAGCGGGACGGCGACATCCTCCAGATCATCAGCGATTCGCCGCCGGTGAACGCGCTGGGTGCGGCGGTGCGCGACGGTCTGGAGGCCGCGGTGAAGGCCGGTGTCGCGGATTCGAGCATCGCCGCGATCGTGCTGCGGTGCGAGGGGCGCACCTTCTTCGCGGGCGCCGACATCAGCGAGTTCGGCAAGCCGCTGCAGGGCATTCCGCTGCCGACATTGGTCGACATGATCGAGGCCAGCCCCAAGCCGGTGATCGCGGCGATCCACGGCACCGCGCTGGGCGGCGGGTGCGAGGTGGCGCTCGGCTGCCATTATCGCGTCGCCGTTCCGTCCGCGAAGCTCGGCACCCCCGAGGTGAAGCTGGGGCTGCTGCCCGGCGCGGGCGGGACGCAGCGGCTGCCGCGGCTGATCGGGGTCAAGGCGGCGCTGGAGATGATCGTGCTCGGCAACCCGGTGTCCGCAAAGACGGCGGCGGACATGGGGCTGGTCGACAGGCTGGCCGGCGAGGACACGCTCGGCGCCGACGCGATCGCCTTCGCGCGCGAGGTGGCGGGCACGCGCCCGATCCCGCGCGTCCGCGACCGCATCGTCGCGCCCGATCCGGCGGCGGTCGAGGCGTTCCGCACGACGCACGGCCGCAAGCTGCGTGGATTCGATGCGCCCGAGGCGTGCATCACCTGCGTCGTTGCCGCCACCGAACGATCGTTCGAGGACGGGCTCGCGGTCGAGCGCGAACAGTTCATGACGCTGATGAACGGCACGCAATCGGCGGCGCAGCGGCATCTGTTCTTCGCCGAGCGCAAGGCCGCCAAGATCGACGACATCGATCCCGCCACCCCGCTTCGCCCGATCAACCGCGTCGGCGTGATCGGCGCCGGGACGATGGGCGGCGGGATCGCGATGAACTTCCTGTCGGCCGGCGTGCCGGTGACGATCGTCGAGATGCAGCAGGAGGCGCTCGATCGCGGCACCGGCGTGATGCGGCGCAATTACGAGGCGAGCGCCGCCAAGGGCCGGCTGCCCGCCGATGCGCCGGACAAGTTGATGGCGATGCTCTCCCCCACCCTGTCGCTCGACGATCTCGGCGACTGCGACCTCATCATCGAGGCGGTCTATGAGGACATGGCCGTCAAGAAGGACATTTTCACAAGGCTCGACGCGATCGCCAAACCCGGTGCGATCCTCGCGAGCAACACCAGCTACCTCAACATCGACGCGATCGCCGCGGTGACGAAACGCCCCGGCGACGTGCTGGGGATGCACTTCTTCTCGCCGGCCAATGTCATGAAATTGCTGGAGGTGGTGCGCGGCAAGCAGACCGCGCCCGACGTGCTGGCGACGGTGATGGCGCTCGCCAAGAAGATCCGCAAGGTCGCGGTGGTCGCGGGCGTCTGTGACGGGTTCATCGGCAACCGGATGCTGATGCCGCGGCAGGTCGAGGCCAACAAACTGTTGATGGAAGGCGCGACGCCCGAACAGATCGACCGCGTGCACGTCGCGTTCGGCATGCCGATGGGGCCCTTCCAGATGGCCGACCTCGCCGGGGTCGATATCGGCTGGCACCGCGATCCGACGCGGATCGAGAACATCCGCGACGCGCTCGCCGCCGAGGGACGCTGGGGGCAGAAGAAGGGTGCGGGCTTCTACGATTACGACGAGAAACGAAATCCCACCCCGTCGCCGCGCGTCGCCGAGATCATCGACGCGTTCCGCGCCAAGGAAGGGTCGACCCCGCGCGCGATCAGTGACGAGGAGATCGTCGCGCGCACGCTTTACACGATGGTCAACGAAGGCGCGCTGATCCTCGAGGAGGGCATGGCGCAGCGTGCGTCCGACATCGATGTCGTGTGGGTCTATGGCTATGGCTGGCCGGTCTATCGCGGCGGGCCGATGTTCTGGGCGCAGAGCGAGGGTGCCGACAAGGTGATCGCCGGGCTGGAGCGCTACGGCTTCCCCGTCGCCAGGGGCCTGAAGACCGGGGAGGCGTTCAAGTGAGCGACCTCGACACCTTCCGCTGCGACACGCGCGCATGGCTGGAAGAGAATTGCCCGCCCGAGATGCGCGCGCCGATCGTCTCCGAGAAGGACGTGGTGTGGGGCGGCCGCGACCAGTCGCGGCTGACCGTGCCGCAAAAGACGTGGCTCGACCGGATGGCGGCGCGCGGCTGGACCGTCCCCGACTGGCCGAAGGAGTATGGCGGCGGCGGGCTGAGCGCGGCGGAGACCAAGGCGCTGCGCGAGGAAATGGCGCGGATCAAGGCGCGCAGTCCGCTCAACAGCTTCGGCATCTCGATGCTCGGGCCGGCGCTGCTGAAATACGGCACCGAGGCGCAGAAGCTGGAGCATCTGCCGAAGATCGCGCGCGGCGAGATCCGCTGGTGCCAGGGCTATTCGGAACCCAATGCCGGGTCCGATCTCGCGAGCCTCGCGACCAGTGCCGAGGATGCCGGCGACCATTTCGTCGTCAACGGGCAGAAGGTGTGGACCAGCTATGCCGATCAGGCCGACTGGATCTTCTGTCTGGTGCGCACCGACCGGACGACCAAGCAGGGCGGGATCAGCTTCGTGCTGTTCGACATGGCCTCGCCGGGCGTCTCGACCAGGCCGATCCTGCTCATCAGCGGCTATTCGCCGTTCTGCGAGACGTTCTTCGACGATGTGAAGGTGCCCAAGGCCAATCTGGTCGGCGAACTGAACAAGGGCTGGGACGTCGCCAAATATCTGCTCGGGCATGAGCGCGAGATGATCTCGGGCATGGGGTTGTCGGGCGGTGGCGATGCGTTGGTTGAGGGCGCGCTGGCGACGGTCGGGGTGGATGCCGAGGGGCGGCTGGCCGATCCGCTGCTGCGCGCGCAGATCGCGCTGTACGAGGTGCGCGCGCTGGCGTTCGCGGCGCAGAGCGAGCGGTTCATCGACGAGCTGAAAGCGGGGCATGCGCATCCCGCGCAGCCGAGCATGATGAAATATTACGGCACCGAGCTGAACAAGGCGCGCCACGAGCTGGCGATGGCGGCGGGCGGGTCGGACGCGGTGGAGTGGGAGAGCGAGCGCTCGGGCGGCGGCCGCGCGGCGCGGGCGTGGCTGCGCACCAAGGCCAATTCGATCGAGGGCGGGACGAGCGAGATCCAGCTCAACATCGTCGCGAAACGGATTCTGGAATTGCCGGGGTGAAGGGCATCCCGTCGCCCCTGCGCACGCAGGGGCCCATGGCTGTCGAATGGATGAGTGGCGGTGGCCGTGGGCGAGCGTGGTCTGTGTGTCGAACATCTCGGCACACGACACAGACATGGGCCCCTGCCTGCGCAGGGGCGACGGTGGAGGTGGCGGGGGTCGGCGTCTTCTAGCGAGAGCGCACCAACTTTTGTTCGTCGCCCCGGACTTGATCCGGGGCCCCGCTTCTTGTCAGCCGCAGCGAAGAAGGAAGAAGCGGGATACCGGATCAAGTCCGGGATGACGTTGATATTGAGGATAGAGCCCTGCCACATGGGCCTGAAAGGAGGGATGCGATGCCGCTTTTCCTGAACGACGAACAGACGATGCTCCGCGACACCGCGCGCGATTTCGTAAGCGAGCATGCCCCGGTCGCGCACCTGCGACGGCTGCGCGACAATGACGACGCGACCGGCTTCGACCGTTCGCTGTGGAAGCAGTTCGCGGAGATGGGCTTTACCGGCATCCTGATCGGCGCGGACGCCGGCGGGCTCGGGCTCGGGCATGTCGAGGCGGGCGTGGTGCTGGAGGAGATCGGACGCAACCTGTCGCCCTCCCCGTTCCTCACCACCGCGGTCGCGGCGGTGGCAGCGCTCGACGGCACCGCACAGGCGGAGCGCTGGTTTCCCGGCATCGTGTCGGGTGAGACGGTCGCGGCGCTGGCGATCGACGAAGGGCCGAAGCACCGCGATCGCATCGCGCTGCGCGCCGAGCGGTCCGGCAACGGCTTCCGGCTGAGCGGCGCCAAGCAGTTCGTCACGCACGGCCATGTCGCCGACCTGCTGATCGTCGCGGCACGCACTTCGGGCAGCGACGACGAGACCGAGGGCGTGACGCTGTTCGCGGTGCCCGCCGATGCCGCCGGGCTGACCGCGACGCCCGAGCGGCTCGCCGACAGCAGCATGGCGGCGCGGCTGACGTTCAAGGGCGTTTCGGTCGACGGCGATGCGGTGATCGGCGCGGTCGATGCCGGGCGCGCGCCGCTCGACCGGCTGCTGCGCGCGGGGCGGACCGGGGCATCGGCGGAATTGCTCGGCGTCGGCGGGGGCGCGATGGACATGACGGTCGCGTATCTTAAGCAACGCAAGCAGTTCGGCGCGCTGATCGGCAGCTTCCAGGCGCTCCAGCATCGCGCCGCGCATCTCTATGCCGAGCTGGAGGTCGCGCGCGCCGCGGTGCTCAAGGCGCAGCAACTGCTCGACGCCGGCGAGGCGGCGGCGGAGCAGGCGGTATCGGTCGCCAAGGCGATGACGGGACTTGCCACGACGCTGTCGGTGCAGGAAGGCGTGCAGATGCATGGCGGAATCGGCATGACCGACGAATATGACATCGGCTTCTTCATGAAGCGCGCACGGGTGCTCGCGGAGATGTTCGGCGATACGAACTTCCACGCCGACCGCGTGGCGCGCGGGCGCGGCTATTGAGCGACGTGCCCTCCCCTGCCGAACTGGTCGCCGATCTGGTCGATCTGCTCGACGTCGAGGAGATCGACACCGACCTGTATCGCGGGCGGCGCTCGACCGGCGGGGTCGGGCGCGTGTTCGGCGGGCAGGTGATCGCGCAGGCGTTGCAGGCGGCGCAGCGCTCGGCGGGCGAGACCGACAAGGTCGCGCATTCGCTCCACGCCTATTTCATGCGCGCGGGATCGGAGGAGCATCCGATCATCTACCGCGTGGTGCGCGATTTCGAGGGGCGCAGCTTCGCGACGCGGCGCGTGATCGCGATGCAGCGCGGCACGCCGATCCTCAACATGGCCGCCTCGTTCCAGCGCGCCGAGGAGGGGCTGTCGCACCAGGATGCGATGCCCGACGTGCCGCCACCGGAGGCGCTGGAGAACGAGCAGACGTTGCGCGCGGCGGTGGCGGACCGGATCCCGCCGCAGCTGCGCGAGCAGCTGCTGCGGCCGCGCGCGATCGAGTACCGGCCGGTGACCCCGCGGCACTGGACGCAGCCGGTCCCGTCCCCGCCGCTCCACCATTACTGGTTTCGCGCGGTCGCGCCGGTCGGTGACGATCCGGCGATGCACCGCGCGGTGCTGGCCTATGCCAGCGACATGATGCTGCTGGGGACGTGCATGCTGCCGCACGGCGTGACGTGGATCACGCCGGGGATGCAGACCGCCAGCCTCGACCATGCCTTGTGGCTGCACGAGCCGGCGCGCACCGACGACTGGCTGCTCTACACGATGGACAGCCCGTGGGCGGGGCACGGTCGCGGGATGAACCGCGGGCGGATCTTCGCCGCCGACGGGCGGCTGGTGGCGAGCGTCGCGCAGGAAGGGCTGGTGCGGATGCGCGCGGAACGTCAGCCCGGCAAATAGCCGGCGCGCTTGAGGAACGCCCGGAGCGCCGCCGGGAAGCTGGTGTAGCGCGTGGTGTGGCCCGGCGGGCAGCGCGGTTCCTTCCATGCCGACCGCGGCAGGTCGCACCACTCCCACGGGCCGTCGCCGTGCTCGTGATGGTTCCGCATCGCCGCCCATGCGGACGGCAGCAGCCGCGCCCGCGCTGCGTCGGCGACATAGGCGGCGCAGGCGCCGTTGCGATAGCGGACGGTCGACAGGCAAACCGGCTGCCACCGCGCCATATCGGCGCGGAAGACCGAACGCAGCGCCGGGTCGCGGCTCTCGTCGACCAGCCGCCCGTCCCTCACGGTGACGATTAGCGGCGGCCGCGGCGTGCAGGCGTTGCAGCCGAATACCGAACCGAACGCCGGATCGTCGAACACCAGATCGATACGGCCGTCGCCCGACAGATCGCGCGGCGCATCGTCGAGTTGTCCCTGCAGCCTGATCCCCGCGGCTTCGGACGAGACGACGCGATAGCCGTCGCGCGTCGGCACCAGCACTTGCAGCGTCAGCGCGCCGCTCGATCCGCCCGACTGGCTCTCGATGATGACGCCGGGGCGCGGGTCGCCCTGCCGCAGCGTCGCGACGGCGATGCGCGCATAGCTGCTCGAGGCAGCGGTCCTAACCACGATCGGCGCGACGCCCGGCGCCGAGACGGTGACCGCGCCCTGATTGTTATAGCCATCCCACTTGCAGCTGCTGTCGCCGACCGGCTGCGCGGGGCACGGCAGCGGCGTGACCGTGACCGCCACGCCGCCCGAGGTGAAGGCGAGCGGCACCTTTTCCGAGGATAACCATGTCTGGAAGCGGCCGATCGGCACCTCGGCCGGCGCGGCCGCGATCAGCAAACAGAGCAACGCCGAGGCAAGGATCCGCATGACGACCGTCCGTCTCGACACCCGGCCGCACGATGCACTGCCGCGTCGCCGCGCGCAATTCCGACCAAAGCTGATCACCGCCAGACCGGATCAGCGATCCTCATAGGCCGGCAGCGCCAGTTTGAAGCGGATCGCCGCCGCGCGCAGCGCGAACCCGGCGAGCGCCGCGATCACCGCGGCATGCCACGGCACCATCCCCAGCTCGCGCAGGCCGACGTAGCAGCCCGCCGCCAGCGCCGCCGCGGTGACGTACAATTCGGGCCGCATCAGGATCGACGGCTCGCCCGCCAGCACGTCGCGGATGATCCCGCCGACGCAGCCGGTCATCACCCCCATCAATGCGGCGGGCAGCGGCGGGACGCCATAGCCGAGCGCCTTGGCCGCGCCATAGACCGCATAGGCGGCCAGCCCGACCGCATCGAACCAGTCGAGCGCCGCGCCGCGCCACCAGCGCGCCGGTGTCAGCCAGATCACTCCCGCCATCAGCAGGCACACCGCCGCGACCCGCGAGTCATGCACCCAGAACACCGGCGCGCCGATCAGCAGATCGCGCACCGTCCCCCCGCCGACCCCGGTGACGAGCGCGAAGAACGCCAGCGTCACCGGCGTCTGCGCGCGCCGCGCCGCCGCCAGCGCGCCCGACGCGGCGAACACCGCCAGCCCCGCGACATCGAGCCACGGCGCAAACGCCGGCAGCAGCACGCCGGGGTCGAGCGGCGGGGTCATCCGCCGGTGCGCTCGATCAGATAGTTCATCCGCGCGCTGGCGATCGGACGCGCACGATCGTCCTGCCACGCCACCGCGGTGACGGTGGCGATCCGCGCGCCGAGCCGCGTGATCTGGCCCGCCGCGCGCGTGACATGGTCGCGCCCGCCACGCATGAAATCGACGGTCGCGTTGATCGGCTTGATCCGCGCCGCCTCGGCCGCGAGCGCATGCCGCACCGCCGCCACCGCCGCGACCTCCAGCAATCCGGCGATCGCGCCGCCCTGCAGATAGCCGGGGCGTCCGACGACATGCTGCCCGAACGGCATCACGATCTCCGGCACGCCGTCGACCAGCTCCAGCGTGACGCCCAGCAGCTGGGCATAGGGCGGCAACGTCACGCCGCCACCCGCGGATAGCTGCCGGCCGTCGCCATGAAGGTGGCGGCGACATGCGCGACCGGATCGTCGGGGTCGCCGTCGTGCGCGATCCCGCGCGTGAAGGCGATCGAGCGGGTGAGCCGCAGGCACTCGCCGCGCCCGATCACGGTCTGGTGCGGGCGTGCCGGGCGCAGATAGTCGATGCGCAGGTCGAGCGTGGCATGCGCGACGAACGCGTTACAGCGATGCCAGACCGCGAGGCTGGTGGCGACATCCATCAGCGCGATGATCGGCCCGGAGGCGATGATGCCGGTTTCCTCGTCACCGACCAGCGCCTCGTGCCACGGCTGTGCCACCTCGATCCAGTCGGCGCCATGCGCGTGATAGCGCTGGCCGAGCCGTCCGCCGTGCCCGGCGACGTTCGGGGTTTCCAGCAGATAGCGCGCCATCACCGTCGGGTTCCAGTCCATCGCTCGCCCTCTACACGCCCGCCGGTGGTCTGCAACGTCGCATCGGCACCGCGGGGCGCGTGGGCCGACCGGACCGACTGTCCCAGCATGAACATGACGTTGTTTCAGGTTCATGCAACCGCGCTAAAGGGAACACGTTTCGGTCGCATCACGATTGAATGAACGGGAGAATGTTTCATGCGTAAGCTCATGCTCGCCTTCGGCGCGGTCGCCATGGTCGCACCGACGCTGGTCGCCACCACGGTCGATGCCGATGCGCAGCGTCGCTACAAGTATCGCGAATGGCGCGGCAACGACGGACGCCTGCGCTGCCGCAAGCCGGACGGCACGACCGGTCTGGTGGTCGGTGCCGTGGCCGGCGGCCTGCTCGGCCGCACGATCGACACCCGCGGCGACCGCACGCTCGGCACCGTGCTGGGCGGCGTCGGCGGCGCATTGGCCGGCCGCGAGATCGAGCGGAGCGGCAAGCGCCAGTGCCGCTGAGCCACGAAAAATGATCCGTCGGTGAGCCTTTCGCGGTGATCGACGTTTGAAGGGCGCGCTCCGTGACGACACGGATCGCGCCCTTTTTCGTGTGACCACCAGGAGAGCAGGACATGCCCACGCGCAGCGGATCGGCACGGTATGAAGGCTTCGGCAAGGACGGCAACGGCTGGACGTCGACCCAGTCGGGCGTGTTGAAGGACACGCGTTACGGCTTCGGCTCGCGGTTCGAGGACGGACCGGGCACCAACCCCGAGGAGCTGATCGCCGCGGCGCACGCCAGCTGTTTCACGATGGCGCTCAGCTTCGCGCTGGCGGGTGCGGGCTACGCCGACGGGACGCTGGAGACCGACGCGCGCGTCACCGTCGACAAGGATGGTGACGGCTTCACGATCACCTCGTCGAAGCTGCATCTGAAGGCGAAGGTGCCCGGCATCGCCGCCGACGACTTCGCGCGCATCGCCGAAGAGGCCAAGGCGAACTGCCCGGTGTCGAAGTTGCTGAACACCGACATCAGCCTCACCCACGAACTGGCGCAATGATGTCCCGTATGTGAACACGAAGTAGTCTTGCGTTCACGCAACCGCCGCCCCGCCGCCATCGTTCTGATCTAACTCTGGTTGGCAGAAAGGAACAAGTGATGCGTATCATCATGGCGGCGGTGCTTGGCGCGACCGCCCTCACCTCGCTGGCGGTCACGCCGGCGGCGGCGCAGCGCCCGCGCGAGGCGAACCGCGAATATCGCGAGGACGTGCGCGACGCGCGCAAGGAGTATCGCGAGGACCTTCGCGATGCGGATTCGCGGCGCGACGTCCGCAACGCGCGGCGCGAATATCGCGACAACGTCCGCGACGCGCAGCGTGACCGCAACGACCGGCTGCGCGACTGGCGGCAGTCACGCCGCTACGACTATAACCGGCTCGAGCCCGGCCAGCGTCGTTACTACGCCGACCGCTATTATCGCGACGGGCGCTATTACCGGCAGCGCGCGCTGACCCGCAACGACCGCATCTATCGCGGCAACGACGGCCGCTATTATTGCCGCCGCACCGACGGCACCACCGGGCTGATCGTCGGCGGTCTGGCGGGCGGCGCGCTCGGCAACATCATCGCGGGCGGCGGGTCGCGGCTGCTCGGCACCCTGATCGGCGCGGGCGGCGGCGCGTTGCTCGGCCAGCAGGTCGACCGCGGACAGGTGGTCTGCCGATGAACGAGGGCGCCCGGTGACAAGCCGGGCGCTCCCGCATGCGTCATCGCGTCGCGACGCGCGCGATGATGGGCAGCCGATCAGATCAGCCCGCCACCCAGCATCAGGCGCAGCCCGAAGATCAGGATCAGCACAAGGTTGAGGTTCCGCCCGCTGTTGTGCGAGGACAGCGCGCCGATCGCCGCGCCGACCACCGCGATCGGGATCACGAACCAATAGCCCCAGGCGAGGAACGGCAGGAACGGCACGATCCCGAGCAGGAGCGCGACGAGGCCGATGGCGATCGAGAGCAGGTTGAGCATAAACCGAACATGGCCCCTCCCCCGGTGTCTTGCAAGAGCAAGACACGCGTGACGGCTCGCCAAGCGGCGCCGAACACGCGACAAGGCGGACATGGCCTATCTGCTCCTGCTGATCGCGATCGTCGCCGAGGTCACCGCCACCTCGGCGCTGAAACAGTCGGACGGGTTCACGCGGCCGGGGCCGAGGCTGGTGACGATCGCCGGTTATGCGATCGCCTTCTATTGCCTGTCGCTGACCTTGCGGACCGTACCGACCGGGATCGCCTATGCGATCTGGTCGGGGATCGGGATCGTGCTGGTCACCGCGGTGGCCTGGCTGTGGCACGGGCAGCGGCTCGACGCGGCGGCGATCGTCGGCATGGCGTTGATCGTGGCGGGCGTGCTGGTGATGAACCTGTTCTCCGATAACGCGCATGGCTGATTTCCCTTGCGCGTCGAAACGCGATAGGGCGCGGCGATGAACTCCCTCTTTCTTGTCATGGCGGGCGGCGCGGTCGGCGCCGGCGCACGCCATCTGACCGGGCGCGCGATGACGCAGTCGCTCGGGACCGGCTGGCCGTGGGGCACGCTGACCGTCAATCTCGTCGGCGGGCTGTTGATGGGGCTGCTGGTCGGCGTGCTCGCGCGCTCGGCGAGCGCAAGCGGCGAGACGTGGCGGCTGCTGCTCGGCGTCGGCGTGCTCGGCGGCTATACGACCTTCTCGTCCTTCGCGCTCGACGTCGTCGGGATGATCGAGCGCGGTGCGCTGGTCGCGGCGCTCGGCTACGTGCTGCTGTCGGTGACCGGCGCGATCGTCGCGCTGTTCGCCGGCCTCGCACTCGCGCGGGTGCCGGCATGAGCGACGCGGTCCGCCAGTTCACCGTCGGCTATGACGACGACGGGATCCGCGTCGATCGCTGGTTCAAGCGGCACCTGCCCGACACCAGCTTCACCACCGTCGCCAAATGGGCGCGCACCGGGCAGCTGCGCGTCGACGGTGCGCGCGTCGGCCCCGGCGACCGTATCCAGGCCGGGCAGGTGCTGCGCGTGCCCCCCGCCGAGGCCGAGCGTGCCGAGGAGCGGCCGAAGCGCGAGCGTGCGCCGCTGAGCGAGGACGAGGCGGCGTTCGCGCGCGAGCTGGTGATCCACAAGGATCCCGCCGCGCTGGTGCTCAACAAGCCGCCGGGTCTCGCCACACAGGGCGGGACCAAGACCGTCCAGCATGTCGACGGGCTGCTCGATGCGTTGCAATATGAGGCGGAGGGGCGGCCGAAGCTGGTCCATCGGCTCGACAAGGACACGTCGGGCGCGCTGCTGGTGGCGCGCAGCGCGCGCGCGGCGGCAGCGTTCGCCAAGAGCTTCTCCAGCCGCACCGCCAAGAAGGTCTATTGGGCGCTGGTGGTCGACGTGCCGTCGATCGACGACGGGATGATCGAACTGCCGATCGCCAAGCAGCCCGGCACCGGCGGCGAGAAGATGCACGTCGACGAGGAGAACGGCCAGCCGGCGCGCACCCGCTATCGCGTGATCGAGCGCGCCGGCAACCGCGCCTGCTGGGTGGAGCTGCAACCCTTCACCGGGCGCACCCACCAGTTGCGCGTGCACATGGCGGCGATCGGGCATCCGATCGTCGGCGACGGCAAATATGGCGGCCCGGCGGCGTTCCTGACCGGCAATATCAGCCGCAAGATGCACCTCCACGCGCGCCGTATCCGCGTCGATCACCCCGATGGCGGCGAGATCGACGTCACCGCGGAGCTGCCGACGCACTTCAGCGAAAGCCTTGCGAGCCTGGGGTTCGAGGTGATGGCGGGCGACATGATGCCGCTCGACGTCAAGCTGCCCCCGACGCGCGAGGAGAAGAAGGCGCGCGCGCGGGCGCATGCCAAGACGGTGCGCAAGGAACGCCGCGGCGAGCGGCGCGGGCGCGGTTCGGCGAAGTAGCGGGCGGGAGAAGCCTGCCGTTCTTCGTCGTCCCGGACTTGATCCGGGACCCCGCTTTTCGGTGCGCGCCGTAAGAAGCAGGATCCCGGATCAAGTCCGGGATGACGGTTCGCCTGATGTAAGAACCTCATGCACCCACGCCGGCACCAGCGTGCCGGCCGACCCGAGCCGCGTCTCGTCGAACCATGCGCTGCCCTCCGACGGATCGAGGTTCAGCTCCAGCGTCGCCGCGCCATGATGCCGCGCCAGCTGCACGAAGCCGGCGGCGGGATAGACCGCGCCGGAAGTGCCGATCGACACGAAAAGATCGGCGCGCGACAGCGCCGCGTCGATCCGCTCCATCTGATATGGCATTTCGCCGAAGAAGACGATGTCCGGGCGTAGCGCCGACGCGCCGCACGACGGGCAGTCCGTCGCCAGGGGTAGCGCCACGGCCCACGCACATCGCGCGCTGCAGCTCGCGCATAACGCCGAGCGCAGTTCGCCATGCATGTGCAGCAGGCGCCGCGCCCCTGCCCGTTCGTGCAGATCGTCGACGTTCTGCGTGACGATCAACAGCTCGCCCGGCCACTCGCGATCGAGCCGCACCAGCGCCTCGTGCGCCGGGTTGGGCGATACCGTGGCCAGCGCCGCGCGCCGCAGGTCGTAGAAGCGATGCACCAGCGCCGGGTCGCGCGCGAGCGCCTCGGGCGTGCACACGTCCTCGACGCGGTGCCCTTCCCACAAGCCGCCGGGACCGCGAAAGGTGGCGATGCCGCTCTCGGCGGAAATGCCCGCGCCGGTGAGGATGACGATGTTGCGCATGTGGGACATGCCCCTCTGCTAGAGGTAAAGCGACACGATAACAAAGCGCAAGGATGAGAAAGCCAGCAGTAGAAGATGGCAGCGCTGCACTGGTACCGCATCATTCTTACAAGTTTGCGCAAGTCAAATCCTTTCAACCCTCCCTCCTTCGCGTTGCGTTTCAAGCAGGGCCAGCCGGGTAACACAACATTGCTGAATCACTTTCGGCGATTAGGTAAGCCTATCTGGGCATTTACCATGGAGGGAAGCGCATGAAGAATTTACTTTTGACAATGCTAGCGTCCGTCGGGTCGGTGGCAGCCGCAGCGCCGGCGCAGGCCGCCTATAACATCACTTTCGCCGAAGTAGATGGTAACATACAGGTTTCTGGTAGCGGCTCGCTTGATCTTGCGGGATTGGTCGCGACCGGCCAAGGCACAGGCACCACTACCATCTATCCAGGTGGTGCGGCGGTTCTGCTCGGCGATCGCGCCTACACGAATGCGGACACGTATCAGGGCAAGATGACGTGGACGCCATGGGGCACCACCGATGCCCAGGACTATATTCCCGGTACCGGCCAACGGGTCGGGGTGCTGGCCTATTACAACACGCTCGTCGTGCCCACAGCATACCGCAGCGGTACGGAACTGGGCGTCAGTACGCTCACGCTGGCCAATGCGACGTTCGCATCGCTCGGCCTGAAGACGGGTTCATACGGCGTGAGCTGGAATGGTGCATCGACGCCACAGATTACGATCAACATCGGCAGCACCGGCGGCGCCGTTCCCGAACCCGCGACATGGGGACTGATGATCGCGGGCTTCGGGGCGATCGGTGTGGTCATGCGGCGTCGCCCGCCGCGCTTGGCCGTCGCGAGTTGATACGATGGCGCCGGCCAATGGTGACATCGGCCGGGCCACAAGGGGCTAGCGATGCTCGGCAAAGCGGCATAGTCGCCCGGAGGATGCATCTCGCCCCCGACCTTTTCGCCTTGCTCGTCCTCGTCGCGTTCGTCGCGGGCGCGATCGATGCGCTGGCCGGGGGCGGCGGGTTGCTGACGATTCCGGCGCTGCTCGCGGCGGGCGTCCCGCCGGTCGCGGCGCTGGCGACCAACAAGTTGCAGAGTGCGGTCGGGACCGGCTCGGCGTTCCTGACCTTCTGGCGCGCCGGCCATGTCGACCTGCGCCGCTTCGCCTTGCCCGCGATTGGCGCCTTCGGCGGATCGGTGGCGGGCGCGGTCGCGGTGCAGCATGTCGATCCGCGGTTCCTCGCCGCCTTCGTGCCGGTGCTGCTGATCGCGATGGCGCTGTATTTCCTGCTCGCGCCGCCGATGAGCGAGTCGGATCGCCACGCCCGCGTCGGCCGTGCCGGGCTGACCGGCATTACGACGCTGCTCGGCTTCTACGACGGCTTCTTCGGGCCGGGGACCGGATCGTTCCTGACCACCGCGCTGGTCGCGCTTGGCGGGCTCGGGCTGGTGCGCGCGATCGCCAATACCAAGTTCCTCAATCTGGCGACGAACATCGCCGCGCTCACCGCGATGATCGCGGGCGGCAAGGTCCTGTGGCTGCTGGGCGGCGCGATGGCGGCGGCGAACGTCGCGGGCAATCAGTGCGGCGCGTGGGCGGCGCTGCGCTTCGGCGGCAAGGGCGTGCGGCTGCTGCTGGTCGTCATGTCGATCGCGCTGACGATCAAATTGCTGTCCGACCCGGCCAATCCGCTATGGGCGTGGCTGCGCCGGTAGCGCGTCACCGGCTGGCATAGTCATTGGCGCGCGCCGTGTCCTCGGCGTCGCCGCCCGGCAGGAACGCGCCGGCGACATAGGCCTCGTCGGTGACCTCGACGGTCGCGCCGAGCTGCGTCGCGCCGAACAGCTTCTTCGCGAAGGCGGTCGGCAGCCGGATGCAGCCGTGCGAGGCCGGGAAGCCGGGATTGCGCCCGGCATGCATCGCGACGCCGTCCCAGGTCAGCCGCTGCATGAACGGCATCGGCGCGTCGTCGTAGAGGTTCGAGCGATGCTGCGCCTTTTTCTGGAGGATCGTGAAGGTGCCGGTCGGGGTCGGGCGATCGTCCGACCCGGTCGACACCGACGAGGCGGCGACCAGCTGCTGGCCGCGGAACACATAGGCGCGCTGGTCGGGGATCGAGATCAGCACGCTGACCCGCCCCGCGCCGTCCGCCGCCGGGGTCCAGACGAACCGGTTGGGCGGCAGCGTCGCGGCGGCCTCGGTGATCGCCAGCGCTTCCGATCCGTCGGCCGCGGCCGGTGCAGCGACGCCGCCCATCAGCAGGGCGGCGAACAGAAATGGGGCGATTCGGCGCATGACAATGGCCTTCTGGCGTTCCTTGCGGTAGCCGGCCCGTCCGGCACCCATCGACCAGTCAACGCGCCGCAACCTTTTCGGTGCCGGGCGACGAAGCGTTCATCATCTGCGGCAAATGCGGCCGGATCAGGCGCAAACAGCAGTTAACGTTGACGATAATTAACCTGTTCCATGCTACATGACGGTCATTGGAGCGGGGATTTACGTTACTCATGATGCAGTCGCAGGATACGGTGTCGTCACGCCGTGCTTTGCTGAAGACCGGCGGATTGTTCGTCGGCGCCTTGATGATCCCGGGAGCGGTATCGGCCGGCATGCGTGACCGCGCCCGCCGTGGTGCGCCGGAGTCGCTGATCCCGGACGATTTCTTCCACCCTTCGGCTACGCCGGTCACCCAGCCGGCGGTCGCGAGCGCGACCGCGCAGCCGGTGCTCGATGCGCCCGGCGTCAATCCGCAGCTGCTGAAGCGCGCGCTGGCATCGCTCGAGCGGCACGGCAGCAGCATTGCCAAGCGCGACCGGATCGCGGTGGCGGATTTTTCAGCGGGGTCGAGCGCGCCGCGCTTTCACCTCATCAACATCGAGGACGGGCGTACCGTCTCGAAGCTGGTCGCGCACGGCAGCGGCTCCGACCCGGCGCACACCGGTTATCTGCAGCGCTTCTCGAACCAGAACGGCTCCAATGCCTCGTGCGAGGGGGCGTTTGCGACCGCGGATTATTATGTCGGCAAGCACGGGCGGTCGCAGCGGCTGATCGGGCTGGACGCGACCAACAACAATGCGCTCGACCGCGCGATCGTGGTGCACGCCGCCTGGTATGCCAATCCCGACATGATCCGCGAGCGCGGGATGCTGGGGCGCAGCCAGGGCTGTTTCGCGGTCGGCGAGAACGAGCTGACCGAGGTGTTCGAGCGGCTAGGGCCGGGGCGGATGATCTACGCCGCGAAAGTGTGAGTCCGGCTGCGTCGTCGATCGCGACCCGATGCAAACGTTCCGGACCGGAGCCTGGCGCTGGCTGGGGCGAGCAGGTCGGCTCAGCGCGCGACAAGCCCGCCTGCGATGCGACATGACGCAACGCTGACGGCGTCGGCCTCATTGACGATCGACCTTCGATGGTAAGCGAGGTCTCGATCGTCCGGCGCGCGAGCCATCCCAGCCGCCGAGCGACCTCAGAAGCGGAAGCCCAGTGAGACCATTACGTTGCGCGGTGCCGCCACGAAGCAGTCCCCCCGAGCGAGGCACGAGGCAATCGCTCGTTCGTCGAACAGGTTGGTCGCATTCAGCCCCAAACGCCATTTGTCCCACGTGATCTCCGCAAGCGCGTCGACCGTCGTGCGCGACGGCGTGACGATCGTGTAGAGCGTCCCGGCGGGAATGGCGGCGTTGAGGCCGTAAGGATCGAGCGGGCCGGTCGACTTGCTCTCGCCGCTGTACACCACGCCCGCACCGAGCCGGAGCTGCGCGCCGTCCGCCATGCCGAACGTCTTCGTGGACCAGACCGACGCGGTATGGCGGGGCATATAGTCGAGGGCCGTGTTCACCTCCGACTTCAGCTCGGCATAGCCGTAATTGAGCAGCAGCTCGAAATCGCCGGGCAGCGTGCGGCTCGCCTCAAACTCCACTCCGCGCGTCGTCAGCTCGCCCGACTGGGTGCTGGCGTTGTTGGCGAGATAGAGGACACGGTTGCGTTCCTTGATGTGGAAACCGGTCACCGTCACCAGCGTCGACGCGAGCGGCTGCCATTTCACCCCGGCCTCATATTGCGTGCCGGTCTGCGGGGTGAACGGCTTGTCCGGCACGCCGCCGGGGCCGCTCAGCCGACCCGCGATCGGCAGGAAGCTCTCGGTATAGCTGAAGAACGGCGAGAAGCCCGCGCCTACCTCGCCGATGATGCCGGCGCGGAAGGTCGTGGCATTGTCTTCCTGCCCTGTGGAATTGGTGACATGATCGCGACGCGCCCCCACGATCACGGATACGCGATCGAACAGCCGCACCTGATCCTGCACATAGACGCCGAGCTGCTTCTGCGAATCGTAGGCGAAGGGACCGCTGGGATCGTAAGTCCGCAGCGCGTCATGATTGATGTCGTAGAGATCGACGATCTCGACCGCCGACGTATCCGCCGCGCGCTTGCCAACCCTGTTCCAGCTATAGTCGATCCCGACCAGCAGCGTGTGTGCGATCGCCGCGCCGGTGTTGAACGATAGCTGGAGGTTGTTGTCGGTCGAGAAGACGTTCATCCGCGCGTCGCTGGCGTCGGCGAACAGCCGGATCGACCGACCGTCGCTGCCATATACGGCGAAGGGGTCGCTCGGATTGGTATAGCTGTCCGCGAAGTGCGTGAAATATTCCAGATCGCTGTCGATATAGCGCGCCTTCAGGCTGATCCGCACCGCATCGGAGAAGCGGTGAACGAGCGCCCCGCCGCCCTGCAGCGAGCGACCGGCGTAGCGGTCCCACCCCGCCTTGCCGACGAACGTATAGGGATTGAGGCGCGCACCGGGATTGCCGGGATTCGGGCGGAACGTCCCGACGATCGGGAGGAATTGCGAGGTCGAGCCGGTGTCGTCCTTCTGATAGAGGCCGGTCAGCACGATGTCGGTGCGCATCGTCAGCTGCCACCGGATCGACGGCGCGAACATCACGCGGTCGTCGGGAACGTGAGCGACATAGGTGTCGGCGTCGCGCGCGCGGCCCACCGCCCTGACCGCCAGCCGATCGGTGACCGCCAGATTGACGTCACCCAGCACTTCCTTGCGATCGAAGCTGCCATAGACGAGGTTCAGCTCGCCGCCCGTCCGGAACTCCGGCGCCTTCGACACGAGGTTGACCAGCCCGCCGATCGAGCCCTGCCCGTACAGCACCGACGCCGGCCCCCGCACGATCTCGACCCGCGAGAAATTATACGGATCCGACGTAATGCTGGCATAATAGGAAAAGATGTCGCGCATGCCGTCGCGGAATTGCAGCGCCTCGATGCCGCGCACGTTGAAGCTGTCGACCCGCGTGTCGCGACCGTACGGATTGGCGAGCACGCCGGCGGCGTATTTGACCGTGTCGCTGATGCTGATCGCCCCCTGCGCCTGATAGCGTTCGGCGGGGACGATGGTCAGCGGCTGTGGCAGCTCGATCAGCGGCGTCTCGGTCTTGGTGCCGGCGATCGCCCCCGTCACGACGATGTCCTCGCCATCTGCGGGCGCGGTCGACTGCGCCCACGCCGACTGGCTGAGCAGTGCACCGGCAAGGCCCGCCACCACGATCACCTTCGCCATTCCCCAAGCCTTCTTTGTTCGTCCACCCTGATGGCGGCGCTCCTACACTGTTGCGAAGAAGTATCAATAGCATTTTACTTGCGTTCGACGGTGAGCCTTTTTATTCAACGCCGATGCCCCACGCGACGCACACGGCCCCGCCACGATCCTCGCGACGACTCGGGCGTATCCTGCTGGCGGGGCCGGGCGCGATCGTGGTGACCCTAGCGTTGCTGGCCGGAATGCCGCTGTGGTTGCCCGGCGGCGCGGCCGGCATCGACAATCTGGCCTTCCCGCTGGTGCTGGCGCCGCTGATCTGGTCAGGGCTGTTCTTCCACGCCTGCCTCGATCGCAGCATCGCGCGGGTCGCGTTCGTCGCTGCGGCGCTGCTGCTGATCCATGGCGGCATGGTCGCCCAACGCCTGCTGGTGTCCCCGGCCGCGCCAAAGGCCGTGCCATGATCCACCTGCAGCGCGACGAGACCAAGGCGATGGTCGCGGTCCACGGCTGGTCCGGCATCCTGCTGGGCCTGCTCCTCTATGCGGTGGTGCTGACGGGTACCGCGGCGGTGTTCGCGCACGAGATCGGCGCCTGGTCGGCAGGGCACGTCGCCACGCGCTCGTCCTTCGCCCAGCCGATCGATGCCACGCTCCGGCGCCTGACCGCCGCGACGCCGCCGCGCTACCGCGAGGCGGTCAATCTGTTCGAGATCGGCGATCACGGCGTCGGCGCCTTCTTCCACCGCCACGAAGTGACCGCGAACGGGGTACCGATGGAGCGCGGTATCTACTACCAGGTCGACAACGCCGGGCGGGTACAGCGCACCGTTACCGGCGATGCCGACGACCTCTTCGGCCCGCGCAACGACGATGCGCTCAGCACCTTTCTGGTCGACACGCACGTCCGCCTGCACGTCCCCAATCCGTGGGGGCTGTTGCTGACCGGCATCCTCGGGCTGGCGATGCTGGTGGCGGCGATCTCGGGACTGTTGATCCACCGCCACCTGTTCAAGGACATCTTCACGCTGCGCCGTCGCGCGAGCCCGGTGCTGGTCAATCGCGACAAGCATAGCGTCGCGGGCACCTGGAGCCTGCCGTTCGCCTTCGTGCTCGCCTTCACCGGCAGCTTCTTCTCCTTCTACGGCACCGTCGGGGTGCCGGTGGTGGCGATGGCCGCCTTCGGCGGCGATGTCGAAGCGCTGACCAAGGCGGTGTTCGGCAATCCCGGCGCGCCCGACCCGCGCCCGGCCTCCGGCGGCAACATGGATCGCATCATGGCCGATGCGATCCGCCGGACCGGCGAGGCGCCGACCTTTGTGGCGATCGAGAATGTCGGCCGCGCCGACGCAACGGTGACGAGCTACCACAATCCCCGCACGGGCAGCCTCACACCAGTGGCGCTGCTCTACAACGGCGCCGACGCCTCGTTCATCCGCACCAAGCCGAACGTCGGTGCCGTTCCGTCGGCCGGCGGTACGCTGGTCGGCATCATGGGACCGCTGCACTTCGGCAATTTCGCCGGGCTGCTGTCCAAGGCGATCTGGTTCGGACTGGGCTTTGCCATATGCTACGTGACCTACACCGGGATGCGCTTGTGGGTGGTGCGCCGGATCGGCGCGGCGCGATCGTTCAACTGGCTCGAGCGGAGTCTGAGCGTCATGGCGTTCGGCCTGCCGTTTGCGCTGGTGGCCGCGGCGGCGGGGTTCCTTGTCACCATGCCGCTCGGCACGGCGGTCTATTGGACGACCACCGCGTTCCTGATCGCATCGGGTGCGGCGATCGTCGCCGGCATCGTCCTCTCGACGAATGCGCTGCTGGTTTGGTCGCTGGTCGGCGCGACCGGCGGCGTCATGCTGCTGCTGCCGCTGCTGCGCTTGCTCGTCGCCGGTGGCCCCGGCTGGAGCGAGGCGATCGCCGCCGGCCAACCGATCATCGCGACGCTCGACCTTGCCTTCGCCGCGACCGGCATCTGGCTGATCCGGAAATGCTGGATGACGGTCCCCCGCGCGGCGCGCGGCACGTCGCCGCTTCTCGAGCCAGCGAAAGCCTGACGGTGATCGGCCTTACCCTCGTGGCACTGGCGGTTTCGGCGGCAGCGATCCTCGGCCTGTGCGTCGGCGATCCCAAGCGCCACCGGGCGGCGGGTCGTCCTTCCGAAACGCCGGGCGGCTTGCGATCCATTCTCATCATCGCTGCGTGCATGCCGGGTGTGGCGTGCCTGCTGCTCGGCGAGACCGCGGCGTTCATGCTGTGGCTGGGCGGCGCGGCGTTGACCGGATGGTTCGTGGCGTCGTGCTTTGCCGATCGCGGAACGAGGCAGGCCCGTTAGCCACCGAGCGCTCGGCCGCGCCGATGACGATCGCTATTTCGATCCCGCACTCCTCGACGGCGTGTCGGGATCGGAGCACCGGCACCTTGCTGATCGCTGTACGTCGGGCTGATCGGCTACGGCCTAAGCGACCACGCCTTCCCTGCACCATCCGCATCAGGCGCTCGACGGAGAACACCTACCCACCTTTTACCTCATGTGCCAAATCAACCACACTTGCGGATAGAAAGCTGTTTTCGTTGCGCTTTCACGCTTTGACAATCTTGCGCGCTTCCTTCCCCCGTGTTCATCCTCCTGAGCAGGCGCCGACGTAGGCGCCGTTTTCATGGGACTGTCTTCTTCGCGTGCGACGGGCCGGGCACATCATAACAAACGGGAACACCATGACGCCTTTCACAACGCGGGCGCTGTTGCGCGCGACCTGCCTCACGCTGCTGACGAGCGGCGTTGCCGCACCGGACGCGATCGCGCAGACCGCTACCGACACCGCCGCGGCACCCGCCGCCGAACAGGGGGACGACGTGCCGTCCGACATCATCGTCACCGGCTCGGCGCGGCGACAGCGGCGCTTCGACGTCTCCTATGCGGTCAACTCGCTGGGACAGGACGACGTTAAGCGGCTGGCGCCGCTCAACTTCGCGGATCTGCTCGGCAAACTGCCCGGCATCCAGGTCGAGGCGACCGGCGGCGAGGTGCAGAACGTCACCCGCATCCGCGGCATCCCCACCGATGACGGCTATGCGGTGTTCCAGCAGGACGGGCTGCCGCTGTTCCATGACATCAACGGCAATTTCTTCCGCGGCGACAGCCTCAACCGCTATGATCTGATGACCGAGCGGGTCGAGGTGGTGCGCGGCGGCCCGGCGCCGATCTTCGCCAGCCAGGCGGCCGCGATCGTCAACAACATCACCGTCACCGGCAGCGACACGCCGCGCGGCAAGGCGCAGGTGACGGTCGGCACGACCGACCTCTATCGCCTCGACGCCATGCAGTCCGGCCCGCTGGGCGAACGCACCTATTATGCGATCGGCGGCTTCCTGCGGCGCGACGGCGGGCAACGCGACAACGGCTTCCCCAACGACCGCGGCGGGCAGATCCGCGCCAATATCAAGCACGATCTCGACAACGGCTCGATCCGGCTGAGCGTCAATTACCTCAACGACCACAATACCTTCTATCTGCCGGTTCCGGTCGCCGATCCGCGCAACCCGTCGGTGTCGCTGAACCCGTACATCGATTTCTTCCACGGCACGCTCAATTCGCCGGCGTTTCGCGGCGTGACGCTCAAGTATCGCGATGCGGCCGGCGTGGTGCAGAGCGAGACGCGCGATCTCGCCGATGGCCGACACATGGAATATGGCAATGTCGGCCTGCAATATGATGCGGAGTTCAGTGGCTGGCAGCTGGCGGTGCGCGCCGGCTATACCAAGGGCCGGCTGAACTTCGACGCCCTCTACTCGACGTCGAACCCGGTGGATGCGACGACCTTCGCGAACGGCTTCCGCACCGCGGCCAACACCGCCTTCGGCACCGCCACGACGCCGGTGGCGCGGCTGGGCTATGCGGTGTCGGGGACCAGCGGCGCGACCGCCTACGATCCTTATGCCGCCTCGGGCCTGGTCGTGCAGGCGCAATATCGCGGCGTCGGCTCCAGCTTCTATTCGGGCCAGGGCGATGTCAGCGTCACCCGCAAGTTCGAAACCGGGCTTGGCACGCATGACCTGCGCATCGGCGGCTATGCCGCTTCCTACGGACTGACCAACAAGGCGGTCTATCAGGATTATCTGCTGGAAGTGCAGGGCAAGCCGCGCACGCTGGATCTGGTCGCCTATTCGGCGAGCGGCGCGGTGCTTGGCTATGTCACCGACAAGGGCGTGCTGCGTTACGGCACGACGCTGAACCAGGGCGACGTCGATGCGACTGTCTATTCGCTCTACGCGAACGACACGTGGGAGGTGCTGCCCGGACTGCGAATCGACGGCGGCCTTCGCCACGAATGGTATCATATCGACGGCTATGGCCTGACCTCGACCTCGGTCAATCTGGGCGATCCCGCGACGCTCGCCGACAACAGCGTCCGCAGCTTCGACGGTGCGCGACAGTCGCGCAAGGACAACCCGACGGCGCTCAACTGGACCATCGGCGCCAATTACGACGTCAGCGACAATTTCGGCGGCTATCTGCGCGCCTCGCACCTGGAAGTGCCGCCGCAAGCGTCGAGCTACTACAACATCAATCCGGTGCTGGTGAAGACGCAGGCTGACCAGTATGAGGCCGGGCTCAAGGCATCCTTCGGGCGCAACTACCTGTACCTGACGGGCTTCTATACCAAGTTCGATCCCTTCAACGCCTCGTTCGTCGCGTTCAATCCGGCGACCGGGCGGAACGATCAGGCGGTGCCCTTCATCGGACAGGCCGAGGTGAAGGGGGTCGAGGTCGACGGCACGCTGGCCCCGGCGCGGTGGTTCTTCGTGTCGGGATCGTTCACCTATCAGGATCCGCAATACAAGAACCTGCAGAACAGCGCCGGTGCCGACCCCTCGGCAGTGAACGGCAAGCAGATCATCCGCGAGCCGAAGGTGTTCGGCAACGTGCGGCCGACCTTCTCGTTCGATGCCGGCGGCGATCAGGTGGAGGTCTACGGGCGGTACGAATATATCGGACGCCGCTACGTCGACCTGTTCAACAACACTCGGCTGCCGTCGTACAACACCTTCGGACTGGGCGGCACATTGACCCACAACGGCTTCCAGTTCCAGGTGGTCGGGGACAATATCTTCAACAACAAGGGCCTGACCGAGGGCAATCCACGCACCGATCAGCTCGACGGGCAGACCACGCGCGACGCGATCTACGGGCGTCCGATCTTCGGGCGCAGCGTGCGCTTCATCGTGAGCAAGGCTTGGTGAGGCGCGCGGCATGGTGGGCGGCGGCGGCGTTGATCGCCCACCCGGCCGCCGCCGCACCGGTCGCCGACCGGCAGCTGGCCGCGATGGCGGGGCGGCTGTTCCCGTCGCTCGCCGGGCACATGCCGCAACTGGCCGCCCGTGACCGCCGGGTGGCCGCTTGCGCGCACGCGCCGGCCTGCGTGGTCGAGGCGGCGATCCTGCGCGACGACGAACGCGCGACGCTGGCGACCGCGGCGGGCGCGCGCGCCGACGACGTGCGCCGCGAAGTGAACGGACTGAACGAGGTGCTGCGCGTCTTCGGCAGCGGCAGCGTGCCGCGTTACCCGCTGATCGACGGATCGGACGACCCATCCGGCAGCACGGCGTTCACGACCAAGGTGGCCGACGCGATCGACCTGGCCGGCGCGCAGCGGCGCGACCCGGCCGTGGCCGGCGACATCAGCCTGTCGCTCGCGCTCGCGCTGCTCGACGTCAACGACAAGAATGCGGCGGTGGCGTTCGAGCCGCTCGACCAGCGCTACAACGCTGCGGCGCGGGCTCGGGCCAAAACGCTCGACTGGAGCCGCCACCGCTATCTCGCGATCGTGGCGCTGGGCGTAGGTCCGGAGGATCTGGCCACCCCGCTCAGCGGCCGGGCGAAGCTGAACGTGAGAATGGCGGCCGAGCGTTATGCGGCGGGCGCGGCGCCCTTCATCATCGTCAGCGGGAGCGCCGTGCATCCGCGTGACACGCCGCATGTCGAGGCGCTGGAGATGCGGCGCGCGCTGACCGAGCGTTACGCCGTCCCAGCGGCGGCGATCATCGTCGAGCCCTATGCGCGGCACACCACCACCAACCTCCGCAACGCGACCCGGCGGCTGATCGCGCTCGGCGCGCCGCTCGACCGCGACATGCTGGTGGTCAGCAACGCGCCGCACATCGATGCGATAGCTGGCGCGGCCTTCGTCGAGCGCAACCGCCGCGAGCTCGGTTATCAGCCGGTCGCGGTCGGCAGTCGCATCGCGCCCACCGCCATCGCGGTCCGACCGTCGCGCGCGGCGTTGCGGGTCGATCCAGCCGATCCGCTCGATCCATGACGACCGCCGGATCGCGACGTGCTTCGTCGAGCAGGTCGGCGCGCGCCGGCACGTCCTGCCCGACGGTGCGTTCATGCCGGTGGAAAGGACGCGATCGATGATGGACTTGAACATTGCGACGGCAGACGAGCTGGACGAGGTGCCGGAGCTGAAAGGTCATGGCTTCGAGATCGTCCACTATCGTGACGAGCGCGGCCGCTTCACCGACGTGCGCCAGCTCGAAGAGGTGCCCGGTCTGGCTGGCAAGTGGAGCGGCGCCGAAGCCGCGGTCTCGGTCGCCTGAGCATCGCGATCACGCCGCGGCGGCCTTCCGGGCTCCCCTGCCCGGCGGCCCGCGTGGACGAATGATCATGTGGTTCTGATCGCACCGGAATTCACCTTATCGATTGCGTCCGTTAACCAGTTGCGAAGACTGCGACCGTACGTCGGACCGGCAAAATCGATCTGGATCAATCGCCGTGTTCACTTCGCTCATCTCGCGTGTCGCTGCCGTCGGTGGCCTGATCGCAGCGGCTCTGATCTGCCTCGTCGGGCTTCTGCTGCAATCCTCGGTCGAGACGCGTGAGAGTTTCGCGTGGGTCAGCCATTCGCAGCAGGTCATCGTCGCGCTGGATGAAGCGCTCGCGGAACTGCGCGAGGCGGAATCGGGACAGCGCGGTTACCTGCTGACGCATGACGAGCGTTTCGCGGTGACCGTCGACCAGCGACTGTCCGATTCTGCCCGTAAATTTGACGAGCTCGTGCGCCTGACCGTCGACAATCCGCTCCAGAACGAGCGCGCCGCCGCGGTGCGCGACGCCGGATCGCGCAAGGTGGCGTTCACGCGCGCGACGATGCGGCTAGCCCGCCGCGACGATTTCGCGTCGGCCGTCCGCAGCATCGCCGGCGGACGCGGCCGTGAACTGATGGTCGAGGTCGATCGGCAGGCCGGCGCGCTGCTGCAGCGCGAACGCGACCTGCTCGCGCAGCGGGTCGCCGATGCGACGCAGCGGCTCGCCTGGACCAAGCATGTCGCGCTGTTCGGCGGGCTCGTCGTCGCGGCGCTGCTCGCCTCGTTGATCGCCACTATCGCGCTCGGCGTGCGCCGGCCGCTCGGCCGTGTTCTCGAGGCGATGGAGCGGCTCGGACAGGGGCAGGCCGAACAGCGGCTCAACCTGCGCACCGGATCGGACGAGTTCGATCGCCTCGCCTCGGGCTATAACCGCATGGCCGATCGGCTCAACGAAGCACTTGGCGAGCAGCGCGAAATGGATGCGCGGCTCCAGGCCGCCAACGCCGATCTGCTGTCACAACGCGGCGCGCTGGAGGTGCGCGGGCAAGTGATCGCGCGTCTCGGCGAAATGGCGCATCGGCTGCAGGCCGCGCGGACCGACGCCGAGCTGGCGCAGATCATCGATTGCTTCGTGCCACAGGTGCTGCCGGGCGTCGCGGGCGCGCTTTATGCGCACAACAACTCCCGCAATCTGCTCGTGCGGCTGGCGGACTGGGGGGTAGGCGACGCCCTGCCGGAGAATTTCGGACCCGACGAATGCTGGGCGCTGCGGCTGGGCCAGGGCCACGTCGTCCTCGACGACGGGTGCGAGGTGACCTGCCGTCACGCCGCCGCGGGCGCCGGCGCCTATCGGTGTGAGCCGCTGCTTGCCGGCGGCGAGGTGATCGGGCTGCTCTTCCTCCAGGGGGTGATCGGAAGCGAGGAAGCGTTCCGGCTCGCGGCGCTGGGGGAGAATATCGCCTCGGCGCTCGTCAACCATCGCCTGCAACGCGACCTGAAGGAGCAAACCGTTCGCGACGCGCTGACCGGTCTCCACAACCGGCGCTATATGGAAGAGGCGCTCCAGCTCGAGATCGCGCGGGCCGCACGGACCGGCACGCCGCTGGCGTTCGTCATGTGCGATGTCGACCATTTCAAGCGGTTCAATGACGAGTTCGGGCACGACGCCGGCGATGCGGTGCTGCAACTCGTCGGCGCGGCGATGCGCGATCACTTCCGCGATGGCGACGTGGCATGCCGTTATGGCGGTGAGGAATTCGCGATCATCGCGCCGGGTGCGTCGGCGGAGGCGCTGCTGCCGCGGATCGAACGGCTGCGCGCCGCCATCGCCGAATTGCGTCCACGGCAGGGAACGCAGTCGCTCGGGTCGGTCAGCCTGTCGTTCGGTGTGACCGAATGGGAACCCGCCTTCGGGCGCGACAATGCGCCGCTGGTCGCCAACGCCGATGCCGCGCTGTACCGCGCCAAACGCGCCGGACGCGACCGCGCGGTCGTCGCCGAGCGGCTCGCGGCCTAGGACCGAACGACCTTCGCCGCGCACTCCCGCTCGTTCGTCATCCGAATGAAGGAGGCTGACGATCCAGCAAGTGGCCGGTCCGTCATCAGAATACCGAATGTCGATCGGCTCTAGCGTCTGGACTCTGGTGGCCGCTCCCGATCGCGAGACCGCAAGCTGCGTCGCCGTTCCAACGACGATCGGCGTGGCGCGCCGCGATGACCTTGCCTATAGCGCCGTCCCATGTCGTTCTTTCCGCATACCCCCTTCCGTCTCGCCCTCGCCGCGTCGATCCCGATGCTCGCCGCCCCGCTGCCCGCCGATGCGGCGGCGGTCCGGCGGCAGAAACCAGCGACAGCGGCACCGGCCGCAGTCCGGGCAGACAACGCGATCATCCCGCTGCCGCTCAACCCGGTCGTCCCCGCCGGGAAGCGGGTGTGCGCGACCACCGCCGCGTCGGGGCTGGGATCGACGATGCTCCGCGCCGGTGCCGGGACCAGGCCGGGCACGGGCGACGTCGCGCTGGTCAATTACATCGGCTATCTCGCGACCACGGGCGCGGTGTTCGACCAGGGGATGCGCTCGCCGCTGCCCGTCGACGGCGTCATCCCGGGCTTCTCGCAAGGATTGCAGACTATGGCGCGCGGCGGCGTCGCACGCTTCTGCATTCCGGCCGCGCTCGGCTATGGCGCGCGCGCATCCGGTCCGATCCCGGCGAACGCCGATCTGGTGTTCCAGGTCGAGTTGCTCGACTTCAAGACCGCCGCCGAAGTGGAGCGCATGAACCAGCCGCAGGACGCCGCGCCCGCCGCGCCGGACACGCCCGCGAAGCAGTAACCGCGCGGCACCGCCGATGCGCATCGA
The DNA here is from genome assembly GCA_913776255.1 of uncultured Sphingomonas sp. GTDB lineage: Bacteria > Pseudomonadota > Alphaproteobacteria > Sphingomonadales > Sphingomonadaceae > Sphingomonas. Next base: position 30,064 of record CAJYLV010000027.1, read on the forward strand.
GATCCACGATCCCGACGATCCCCGGATCGAGGCCTATCGCGACATCCGCGAACGCGATCTCGTCGGGCGTGCCGGTCTGTTCGTCGCCGAGGGCAAGGTGGTGGTCGAGAAGCTGGTCGACAGCCCGCTGCATCGCCCGCTGTCCTTGCTGATCGCGGCCAAGCGCGTCGACGGACTCGAGGCGCTGCTGGCGCGCCTGCCTGCGGATGTGCCGGTGTTCGTCGCCGCGCAGCAGGTGCTCGACGCGATCGCCGGCTTCGCGATGCATCGCGGCATCCTCGCGATCGGCCGCCGGACCGCCGCGCCGGACGCCGGCGCGCTGCTCGCCGGGTTGCGCGACGATGCCGACGTGCTGGTGCTTTCCGCCATCGCGAACCACGACAATATCGGCGGCATCTTCCGCAACGCCGCTGCATTCGGCGCGGCGGCGGTGCTGCTCGACGCCGACTGCTGCGATCCGCTCTATCGCAAGGCGATCCGCGTGTCGGTGGGTGCCACGCTGCTAGTGCCCACGGCGCGGTTAGGCCGCGGGGACGATCTGCTGGCCCTGCTCGACCGTCATGGCTTCGCGCCGGTGTCGCTCAGTCCGGCGGGCGCGACATCGCTCGCGGACTGGCGGCCGGCGCGCCGCAACGCGATGCTGCTCGGCGCCGAGGGGCCCGGCCTCTCCCCCGCGCTCATCGACCGGACGCAGAGCCTGCGGATTGCCATGGCCGGCGATTTCGACTCGCTGAACGTCGCGACGACCTCGGGGATCGTGTTGCACCATGTCGCCACGCAAAAGGCGGCGACCTCCACCGGCACGCCGACATCGTCGGTCGTGCGCTGACCGTTCAGCGTCGATCGCTCATCGAGAACGGTGCCGCGTCGGCCCGTGCGCCCCACGCCTTGTTCGGCGTCGGCCCCATCACGAAGCGGAGCGTCCCGCCGGCCTGCAACGCCGCGCGCGTCAGCCACGGCCGGTCATGCGATACGCCGTTCAGCGTCGCCGACTGGATAAAGACATTGTCGCGACTGTTGTTTTCGGCCTCGATCGTCAGCAGCTTGCCGCCGGGCATCGTCACCTGCACGCGGCGGAACAGCGGGCTGCCGATCGCATATTGCCCGACGGTCGGGGTGACCGGATAGAAACCCAGCGCCGAGAAGACGTACCACGCCGAGGTCTGGCCATTGTCCTCGTCGCCCGGATAGCCGTCGGGCGCCGCGGAATAGAGCTTGCGCATCACCTCGCGCGCATGAAATTGCGCCTTCCACGGCGCACCCGCCCAGTCGTAGAGATAGATCATGTGCTGGATCGGCTGGTTGCCGTGCGCATATTGGCCCATGTCGACGATCTGCATCTCGCGGATCTCGTGGATGACCTGCCCGTAATAGCTGTCGTCGAAGAGCGGCGGGGTCGTGAAGACCGAGTCGAGCCGCGCGACGAACTTCTCGCGGCCGCCCATCAGGTCGATCAGGCCCTGTACGTCCTGCATGACCGACCAGCTGTAATGGATCGCATTGCCCTCGGTAAAGGCGTCGCCCCATTTGTACGGGCTGAATGGCGTCGACCACGGGCCGTCCCGGTTGCGCCCGCGCATCCAGCCGCTCTGCGGGTCGAACAGCTTGCGGTAATTCTGCGCCTGTGCCGCATATTTGCGGGCGTCGTCGCTCTTGCCGAGCGCCGCGGCGAGCCGCGACAGCGAGAAATCGGCGGTGGCATATTCGAGCGTCCGCGCCGCATTCTCGTTGATGCCGACATCGTACGGCACATAGCCGAGCTGGTTGTACAGCTCGACCCCCTCGCGCCCGACCGCGGTCAGCACCTTGCCCCTGGCGTCGCGCGGGCGGCCCTGCGCGGTGGTCGCGTTCTTGACCATCGCTTCGTAGAGCGTCTCGACGTCGAAGCCGCGCACGCCGTTCAGATAGGCATCGGCGATCAGATTGGCCGAGTTCGAGCCGATCATCACGTTGCGGTGCCCCGGGCTCGCCCATTCGGGAAGCCAGCCCGATTCCCGGTAGGTGTTGACGAGCCCCTGCATGATCTCGCCGTCGCGCTCGGGGTACATCAGCGCGAAGAACGGGAAGACCGCGCGCCACGTGTCCCAGAAGCCGTTGTCGGTATAGAGCGGGCCGGCGTGGACCTGCCCGTCATAGGGGCTGTAGTGGACCTGCTGCCCGCGGGCATCGATCTCGTGGAACTGTCGCGGGAATTGCAGCATCCGCCACAGCGCCGAGTAGAAGGTGCGGCGATGGTCGATGTCGGGGTCGTCGACCCTGATCCGGTCGAGTTCGCGCGTCCAGGCGGCCTTCGCCTTGGCCTGCGTGGCGGCGAAATCGTCGCGGCCGATCTCGCGGTCGAGGGTGCGCTGCGCCTGCTCGGCGCTGATGAACGACGAGGCGACGCGCACCGCGACCTGCTCGCCCGCGCGCGTCACGAAGCTCACGACCGCGCCGACATGATCGCCCTCCGCGCGGCGGCCGTTGGTGACCGCGCCGGCACCGTCGAAGGTGCGCGTCACCATGAAGTCGTGATCGAACTCGGCAACGAACCAGTTGCGGAAATTGGCCGGCACCCCGCCGTGATTGTTGCGGACATAGCCGGTGATCCGCCGCGTGCCGGGGTCGATCGCGACCAGCGATCCGCCGGCATAGCCATCGAGCAGCACATGCGCCTGGTCGGTCTTCGGGAAGGTGAAGCGGAAGTGTGCGGCGCGCGTCGTCGGCGCGACCTCGGCGGTCACGTCGTAATCGGCGAGATAGACCTTGTAGCCGTAGGCGGTGCTGACCTCCGCCTTGTGGCTGAACCACGAGGCGCGGTCGGCTTCCCCGACCTTGAGCGCGCCGGTCATCGGCAGCAGCGCGAAGGCGGCATAATCGTTAATCCACGGGCTGGGCTGGTGCGTCTGCTTGATGCCGCTCATGCGATGCGCGCCATAGGTATAGGCCCAGCCGTCGCCCATCTTGCCGGTCACCGGCGTCCAGGCGTTCATCCCGAACGGCAGCGCGATCGCCGGATAGGTGTTGCCGTACGACAGCTCGTAGCTCGAATCCGTGCCCATCAGCGGGTTGACGAGATCGATCGCGGCCGGGGGCGTGTCCTGCGCCACGGTCATCGCCGGTGCGACGATCATCGTCCCCGCGCACAGCGCCACAATGGCCTTGCGCATCAGCTTGCCGTTCAACGGTCTTCCTTTCAGCGTAGCGGGCGCGGCGTGGTGACGCCGGTATTCGTCAGCTTGACCGGCACGATCGATCCGTCGGCGGCGAAGCGCAGCGGCTCGATCGCGATCTGGCGGTGCTCGCCCTTAACGTCGTTCAGCGGACGGCGGTGATAGACGATGTACCAGTCGTCGCTGCCCGGCACGTTGACCACCGAATGATGTCCTGCCCCGCGCGCGACCTGCATGTCCTGTACGAGGATCGTGCCGCGCTTGGTGAACGGACCGATCGGCGACGGACCGGTGGCATAGGCGACGCGATAGTCCGGGCCGGTCCAGCCGCCCTCCGACCACATCAGATAATAGACGCCCTTGCGCTTGATGACGAACGAGCCCTCGACATAGCCGGGCGGCGTGATCTCCTTGTACGTCGTGCCATCGGCGTGCCGTTCGACCGTCGACAGATCGGCCGACAGCCGCACGACGTTGCAATGCTTCCAGCCGCCATAATAGAGATAGACCTGCCCGTCGTCGTCACGGAAGACGAATGGATCGATTGGCTGCGCGCCGTTGTGGAAGGCGTAGATCAACGGCCGTCCGAACGCGTCGTGGAACGGACCGTCTGGCGTGTCGCTGACCGCGACGCCGATGCCGCCAAATTCGCGGTCGCTCTGGATATCGTTGGCACTGAAGAACAGATAATAGAGCCCGTTAACCTCGATCGCCGAGGGCGCCCAGATCGCAAAGGAGGCCCAGCCGATATTCTCGACGTCGAGCACGCGGCGGTGCCTGGTCCAATGCACCAGATCGGGCGAGGAAAATGCGTCAAAGAACGTCTGCTTGGCGTAGGACGGCCGCACCATCCGGCGCTTGCGATCCTCGCGCTGCTGCGCGGAGAAACGCGACGGCGGCGCGGGCACCGCAGGGTCGTCCGAATAGGTCGGATAGATCCAGTATTTGCCGGCGAAGATGCGGATCTCGGGATCGGCGTACCAGCCCGGAACGATCGGGTTGGCCGCCCGCAGCGCGCCCGCCGAGAGCAGCGCGGCACCCGTGACGAAGGCGGCCTTCGCCCAGCGGAGCGCCGCCCGCCGGCTTGCCGACGACGGCCGTTGCGGCGCTGCCGGTCGATGCTGACGATCGGTGATATGGCCTCTCCCTGCTCCTGCCCGCCTGCATCGGCGAGCGCCGCGGATCGCGACCGGACGGCGGCATGTCGCAATTTTGAAAACAGCCTGTCAATCGACGCACGTCAGTCCGCGGCCGCCGCGCTCCGCGCTGATCGTCGGACCTGATGTTTGCGAAGGTTGCGCCAATCGCCACCGCACATCGCGCCGCATCCCTCGCAAACGATTGCAGAATTATCTTTGCAATCGTTTGCAGAACAGCTACAAGCGCTTCATCGCCCATAGAGGCTGCCGCTCAGGAGAGGTTTTCCATGTCGCCGCGCTTTCGCCTGCTCGTTTCCGTTCCGGCGCTGCTGATCGCCAGCGCTGCCCATGCGCAGTCGGCGCCGTCGCAGGCGGTCGATCCGGTCGCACCGTCCGCCGATGCTCCCGAAGCGGCGGCGCCCGAGGACATCGTCGTCACCGGTGTCGCGCAGGGGCGCAACCGGCTCGATACGTCGGTGTCGGTCAGCTCGCTCGATGCCGACCTCACCGCCAAGATCCCGCCGCGCAACACCGCCGAGATCCTGCGCAACCTGCCCGGCGTGCGCGTCGAGGCGTCCGGCGGCGAAGGCAATGCCAATATCTCGGTGCGCGGCCTGCCGGTCGCCTCGGGCGGCTCGAAGTTCCTGCAATTGCAGGAAGACGGCCTGCCGGTGCTCGAATTCGGCGACATCATCTTCGGCAATGCCGACATCTTCATCCGCAATGACCTGTCGCTCGCGCGGATCGAGTCGGTGCGCGGCGGCTCGGCGTCGACCTTCGCGAGCAACTCGCCGGGCGGCATCATCAACTTCATCTCCAAGACCGGCGAGCAGGAAGGCGGCTCGTTCCAGCTGTCCTCGGGCATCGACTATCGCGAGTTCCGTGCCGATTTCGCCTATGGCGGCAAGATCGACGACAAGACGCGCTACGAGCTGAGCGGCTTCTACCGGCTCGGCGACGGCCCGCGCGACGTCGGATACGACGCGATGCGCGGCGGGCAGATCAAGGCCAATGTCACGCGCGAGTTCGACCGTGGCTATGTCCGCGTCTACGGCAAGTATCTCGACGATCGCAGCATCGCCTATCTGCCCAATCCGGTGCGGGTGACCGGCAGCGACGGCGACCCGAGCTATCAGAACATTCCCGGCTTCTCGATCAACGAGGACACGCTGCACAGCCGCTACATCGGCTCGGTGCTGACGCTGGACGGCAACAACAATCCGGTGCGCCGCAACATCGGCGACGGGATGCACCCGGTCGTCAAGTCGGTCGGGTTCGAGGGGAAGTTTGAGATCGCGGACGGCTGGAACGTCACCGAGCGGTTCCGCTATTCGGACATTTCCGGCGACTTCGTCTCGCCCTTCCCCGCCGCGGTCGGCGATGCGCAGACAACCGCCAACGGCTTCGCCGGCGCGGGCGCGCAGCTCTATTATGCCAGCGGCCCGCTGGCGGGGCAGCGGATCGCCAGCCCGGGCACGATCGGCGGCAACGGCCTGCTCGCCAGCGTGGTGCTGTTCGACGTCGATCTGAAGAGCCTGAACAACATCACCAACGACCTGCGCCTCAACGGCAAGGTCGATCTCGGCGGCGGCGCCTTGTCGATCGCGGCGGGCATCTACAATTCGCGGCAGGACGTGAAGACCGACTGGCTGTGGACGTCGTTCTTCCAGACCGTGCAGGGTGACGGCCGCTCGGTGCTGGTCGACATCCGTAACGCCGCGGGCGTGTCGCAGACCGCCGGGGGCACGCTCTATTCCGCGTCGTTCTTCGGCAATTGCTGCCGCCGCAGCTACGACATGCGCTACACCACCAACGCGCCGTTCGCGCAGCTCGGCTTCGAGGTCGGGCGGCTGAACATCGACGGCAGCCTGCGCTACGACTTCGGCTCCGCCAAGGGCAGCATCGCGGGCGACCTGCCCGGCGCGGTGACGACGCGTGCGCAGGACATCAACGGCGACGGCGTGATTTCGGTCGCCGAGCAGACCGTCGGCTTCATCCCGAACAACCGCACCGGCGTCGACTATGATTACAGCTATCTGTCCTATTCGGCGGGCGTCAATTACCGGCTGAGCGACACGCTTGCCGCCTTCGCGCGCTACAGCCGCGGCGGGCGCGTCAATGCCGACCGGCTGCTGTTCGGGCCGACCATCAACCTGCAGACCGGTGGGCTGGTCAACGGTTCCAAGCCCTATGACTTCGTCAAGCAGGCCGAGGGCGGACTGAAATTTTCGAGCGGCCCGATCGGGCTCTATGCGACGGTGTTCAACGCGCGCACGCAGGAGACCAATTACCTGCTGTCGCAACAGCAATTCACCAGCCGCGATTACGAGGCGACCGGCGTCGAGCTGGAAGGCCGCTTCCGGCGCGGCCCGTTCTCGCTGAGCGCGGCGGGCACCTATACCGATGCGACGATCACCCGCGACGCGACCGACGCGACGCTGAACGGCAACCGCCCGCAGCGACAGGCGGCGTTCGTCTATCAGGCGACCCCGCAGCTCGACTTCGGCGCCATCAGCTTCGGCGCCAACGTGATCGGGACGACCTCAAGCTACACGCAGCCGGTCAACCAACTGAAGATGCCGGCCTATACGCAGGTCAACGGCTTCCTGCTGGTCCGCGCGGCGCGCAATGTCAGCGTCAACCTCAACGCCAACAACATTTTCAACGTGAAGGGCATCACCGAAGCCGAGGATGCGGCGATCCCGTCGAACCAGCTGGTGCGCGCGCGCTCGATCAACGGCCGCACGATCGCCGCCTCGGTGCGCTTCGACTTCTGACCGGGGCGGGGTGCGATGGCCGTTGAGGAATCCGCTGACGGACGGTCACTCGCGATCCGCTCTCGTTCGTCGCCCCGGACTTGATCCGGGGCCCCGCTTCTTCGAGGCCGCCGAAGAAGAAGCGGGATCCCGGGTCAAGCCCGGGATGACGGTATCGGGCAGGTGATCTGCGTCCGGGATGACGGCTTAGTAGATGGGACTCAACTATTCCCGAAACTGCGGACCAGCGACCCCGCCACCATCGCCCAGCCGTCGACCAGCACGAAGAAGATGATCTTCAACGGCAGCGAGATCGTCGTCGGCGGCAGCATCATCATGCCCATCGCCATCAGCACCGCCGCGACCGCCAGGTCGATGACGAGGAACGGCAGCAGCAGCAGGAAGCCGATCTCGAACGCGCGGCGCAGCTCGGAGATCATGAACGCCGGCATGATCGTCGTGATCGGCAGCGCCGCGCGCGCGACCGGCGGCTTGTGCGACAAAGTGACGAACAGATGCAGGTCGTCGCGGCGGACGTGGTTGAGCATGAATGTCTTGAACGGCTGCGCGGTCCGCTCCATTGCCTGCGCCTCGGTGATCGTGCCGTTGTTATAGGGCGTCACGCCGTCGCGCCACGCGGCCTCGAACGTCGGCGCCATGACGAAGAACGACAGGAACAGCGCGAGGCTGATGAGCACCGGATTGGGCGGCACGCCCGGCGCGCCCAGCCCCGAGCGCAGCATCGAAAGCGCGACGACGATCCGCGTGAACGACGTCACCGTCATCAGGATGCCCGGCGCGAGACTGAGCACGGTGAGCGTCAGCAGGATTTGCAACGCGCGTCCCGAGATCGAGCCCTGCGCGAGCCCGGTCGCGGCGCCCTGCGCCTGAACGGCCGCCTGCCCGAGCGTCTGCGCGAGCGCCGGCACCGGCAGCGTCACGAGCAAGGCGACGCCGAGCGCCCATAGCACGCGCTTATGCATCCTTCATCTCCGTCGGCAGATCGTCGGCATGGTGGGTCCGGGGCAACGTCACCACCCCTTCCGGCGCGACCAGCACCGCATGTTCGCGATCGTCGCAGCGGATCAGCATCACCGCGCGGCGACCATCCAGCGCGAGCCGCTCGACCAGCACCAGCCGCCGCTCGCCGCCGCGCGCGGCGAGCCATTGTGACGGCATCCGGATGTCGTAGCGCCGCACGATCCACAGCGCCGCGCCGAGCAGGCCGAGCACCAGGCTGAGCGCACCGATCGTGCGCAGCACCGAAAGTATCTCCACCCCTCAGGCGCTCTTCGGCAGGATTTCGATGATCTCCAGCGACATCCGCTCGTCCTCCACCAGCACGCGGCCGCGCGCGACGAGTTCATCGTCGACATAGACGAGGGTCGGATCGTCCTGATTGCAGTCCAGCGGGATCACGGCACCGCGGCTGAGCTTCAGCACCTGATGCACCGGCAATTGCGTGGAGCCGAGAACGACGGACAGTTCGACGGGTATGCCTTCTAGCACGGACATGCAGCACTCCTTCGGTAACTTTATAGGAAAGCAAATCGGCTCCCCTCGAACCGCGCTGCGAAATTCAGTCCTATAAATGGGCAGGAGGCGGCCACGCTTGGTCGGTCGCCGGTCACACGAGGACGACATGGATCTTCACGCGTCGGTCGACGTCTCGGCCTCCGGGCTCCACGCGCAGGCGCTGCGGATGCGCGTCATCGCCGAAAATCTCGCCAACGCCGACAGCGTCGCGCGCACCCCCGGCGGCGACCCCTACCGCCGCAAGGTGGCGACGTTCCGCTCGCATCTCGACCGGACGATCGGCGCGACCAAGGTGCAGGTCGCCTCGATCACCACCGACAAGTCGCAGTTCGGCAAGGTCTATCAGCCGGGCAACCCGGCCGCGGACGGCGCCGGCTACGTCCAGACCCCCAACGTCAACGGGCTGATCGAGATGGCCGACATGCGTGCGGCACAGCGCTCCTATCAGGCCAATCTCAACGCCATCGAGGCGGCGCGCGCCATGACGGCGCGCACGCTCGATCTCATCAAGTAAGCAGGAGACCCGAAGTCATGTCGATTGGTGCCCTCGACGCGATCAACGCCTATGGCCGCACGCTCACCTCGCTGCCCGGCGTCGACCGGCTCGGCCCGGCCGAGGAGACCATCGCGCCCGTCACGACCTCGGCGACCGCGCCGGGCACGTTCGTCGCGGGGAGCTTCGGCAATATCGTCCAGACGATGGTCAGCGACACCGCCACCACGCTGCGGACCGCCGAGGCCGAAAGCGCGAAGCAGGTGGCGGGCAAGGGCGATCTGATCGACGTCGTCACCGCGGTCGGCGCCGCCGAGTCCGCGCTCAACACGATCGTCGCGGTGCGCGACCGGATGGTGAACGCCTATTCCGAGATCATGCGGATGCAGATCTGAGCGGCATGGACGCGTTCCACGCCGCCGAACTGGGTCGCGCCGCGATGATGATGGTGCTGACCCTCGCAGGACCGATGCTGCTCGCCGCGCTGATCGTCGGCGTCGCGATCAGCCTGTTCCAGGCGCTGACGCAATTGCAGGAGACGACGATCACCTTCGTTCCCAAGCTGCTGGTCGTCGGCGCCGTGATGCTGGTCAGCCTGCCGATGATCGGCAAGGCGATGGCGGCGTTCATGGCGCGGATCGCCGACACGATCATCACCGGCGGGTGAGCGGAACATGGCCGACCTGCCGCTCCACGTCACGGTGCTGCTGCTCCTGTTCGCGCGGGTCGGTGCGGTCGTGATGACGCTGCCGATCTTCTCGGAGGAGGGAATACCGGTGCAGATCCGGCTGATGATGGCGCTGGGGCTGACGCTCGGGCTGTCGGGGCTGCTCGGCGCGCGCGTCGTCGCGACGGCCGCCGACGGCGCGCTGATCGCCACCACCTTGTCCGAATTCGTCACCGGCGCGGCCCTCGGGCTGATCGTGCGGATGCTGTTCAGCGCCGCCGCGACCGCGGGATCGCTGATCAGCATGCAGATCGGCCTCTCCTCGGTGCTGGTGCCCGACGCGCTGCTCGGCGGACAGACCCCGCTGCTCGGGCGCTTCCTGACCGTCGCCAGCCTCGTGACGTGCATGGCGATGGGCGTGCACCATCTCTGGATCGGCGCGATCATCCATTCCTACGACCAGTTTCCGGTCGGCGGCACGATCCCCACCGCCGATCTCGCGCGCGTCGCGCTGCTGGCGGCGGCGCGCGCGCTCGACCTCGCGCTGTCCATGGCCGCGCCGCTGATCGTCTATGCCCTGGTGTTCAACAGCGCGCTCGGGCTCGCCGCGCGGCTGACCCCCAGCCTGCAGGTGTTCTTCGTGGCGCAGCCGCTCAACATAGGCATGGTGGTCACCCTGCTGTGCGTCTTCGGCGGCTTTCTGATCGCCGGCGGCAATCTTTCGGTCATCGCGGAAGCGTTGCCGCATGAGATACTGACGATCGCCGGAGCGGCGATCGGCGCGTTCATCCTCGGCAATTCGGTGCCGGTGGTGAAGCGGGCGCTGGCCGGCGTCGCGCACATCTTCCGTGGCCCGCGCTGGAACGAAGGCGACTATCGCGACCTGCTCGCGCTGCTGTTCGCCTTGCTGACCACGTTCCGCAACGGCGGGGGCATGGCGATCGAGAAGCATATCGACGCGCCGGAGGAAAGCGCGCTGTTCATGCCCTACCCGCGGCTGTGCGCCGATACCGCGCTGATCCACTTCATCTGCGACTATCTGCGCATGATGACGGTCAATCTCGAGGATCCTTACCAGATCGCCGAGGCGATGGAGAACGATATCGAGCGTCATCACGCCGAAGTGATGGTGCCGCAGCACGCGATCCAGCTGATGGCCGACGGCCTGCCCGCGCTCGGCATCGTCGCGGCGGTGCTCGGGGTCATCAACACGATGGGCTCGATCGATCAGCCGACCCAAATCCTGGGCGCGATGATCGGCAGCGCGCTGGTCGGCACCTTCCTCGGCGTGTTGCTCGCCTATGGCTTCGTCGGTCCGATCGCCTCCAAGCTCCAGCAGACGCTCGACGCCGAGCAGAAGCCGTACACGCTCGTGAAGACCGCGATCGTCGCCTATGCGCAGCGCATGCCGGTGCAGGTCGCGATCGAGCTGGCGCGCCGCATGACCCCGTCGGGCTACGCGCCCAGCTTCGGCGAGCTGGAGCAGGCGCTGGACGTCGCGCGCGACGAACTGGTCGCGACACAGGCCAAGGCCGCCTGACTCTTCTGACCTTTCCTTCCTTTCGGAGACACGTTCATGCCCGCGGCTTCAGCGATCAGGGTTATGGTGGTTGACGACCAGGCCAGCATGCGCGCCATGGTTCGTCACGCCCTGCAGGATCTCGGCTTCAAGGACATCCGCGACAAGGCCGAGGCGGCCGACGCGCTCGAGGCGATCCGCGCCGACCGCGTCCACCTGATCCTTTCCGACTATAACATGCCCGGCATGAGCGGGCTCGACTTCCTGAAGGCGGTGCGAGCCGATCCGGTGCTGGGCAAGACCGCCTTCATCATGCTGACCGGTTCGGCGGATCGCGGGGTCGTGCAGGAAGCCGCGGCGGCCGGCGTCAACAATTACGTCGTGAAGCCGTTCGCGCCCGCGGCGCTCAAGGAGAAGATCGAGCGGGTTTTCGGCGAACTGAGCTGATCGCCGCCGGGCGCCGTGCGGCGCCGAAGTCTGTCTGGTCCGAATGCGAGAGCGATCCCTGATGCCCAACACTCCGGATGCCGCCGACGCCATCGTGCGTCCGCGCCGCGGCCGTCACAAGCGGCACCATGCGGTGCACCACGGTGGCGCGTGGAAGGTGGCCTATGCCGACTTCGTCACGGCGATGATGGCCTTTTTCATGCTGCTGTGGCTGCTGTCGAATGCGAACAAGAGCCAGCTGAAGGGCCTCGCCGAATATTTCGCGCCGACGATCAACAGCGCGCCGACCAGCACCGGGCTGCAGGAGGGACAGGCGGGCCGCGGCCAGCGGACCGAGACCGACGCCCGCGATCCGGTCGGCCCGCCCTCCGCCTCCGATGGCCTTGAGGGGCCGGCGCGCGGCGGGACGGCCGACATCCCCGATGCCGCCTTGCGCGTCTTCGCCGACGAGTTGCTGGTGGCATTGCAGGCCACGCCCGACATCGCGCGCAACGTGCGGATGCGCCCGGACCGCAACGGGTTGCGCATCAACCTGGTCGACACCGCCAATCACCCGATGTTCCGCGGACCGACTGCCGAGCTCAACGATTATGCGCGCACCCTGCTCGCCCGCGTCGCACGGCAGCTGGCGCGCTCCAACGCCCAAATCGCGATCGAGGGACATACCGACGCGCTGGGCGGCGACAGCGACGCCAACTGGCGGCTGTCCGGCGAGCGCGCGCTGGCAGCACGCGCGGCGATGATCGCGGCCGGACTGCCGGCGTCGCGCTTCGCCGAGGTGGTGGCCAAGGCCGGCACCGAGCCGATCTACCCCGCACAGCCGGCGCGTCCGGAGAACCGTCGCATCACGATCGTCGCGCTCGCCGAGCCGTCGATCCTGCCGCGCGACACCAGCTTCAAATTCTGACCCGCCACCGGAGTGACCTGATGACCGACACGTACCGGATGCTCGCGCTGATTCCCGCCGGACTGGCGCTCGGCGCGGCGGGTGCGCTGAGCGCGCAGGCGTGGTCGGCGCAGCGGAATGCGGCGGCGCAGGAGGAGACGTCGTTCGTCTCCGCCGGTACGATCCCGATCCCGCTCGTCCTGTCGGACGGGCGGCTGGGCGGCTATGTCGATGTCACCAGCCAGGTGGAGGTGAGCCGCGCGGCCGAATTGGACGCGCGCAAGCGGATGCCGCTGATGCTCGACGCCGTCAACATGCGCGCGTTCCAGACGCCGCTGGCCCGCATCCCCGACGGACAGATCCCGCGGCTCGACGCGCTGCGCCGCATGATGCAGCAGGCCGCCGTCGCCACCTTCGGCCGCGCAGCGGTCCGACGTGTCGTGATCGTCCGGGTTTCCCCGGCATGACCCATAGGCCGGAGACTGGCGTGGCGGCACAAATACTTGCGCTACCGCCGGTCTCTCCGGGACGCGCGATCTGGATCGAGCGCCATCGAACCGTATTGCTGGTCGCGCAGCTGATCGGCCCGCACGCCGATGGGCCATGCCGAATTCGCCGGGTGTCGCGCTACGGCATGATGCTGGAGTGCGCGATGCCGCTGAGTGCCAGCGACTGGCTGCGCATCGACTTTCGCAACGGTCAATCGGTATCGGGGCGGCTTCGCTGGCGCGCGCGGCAGCGGGTCGGCATCACGCTGAGCTACCCGCTCGACGACGTCACGCAATGGCTCGCCGCCGCGACCCGCGAGGCTGGCGACGGCGACGGCGACGGCCTTCGTCCACGCGCACCGCGCTTCGCATGCTCATGCCCCGCCGACCTGTTCGTCTACGACCGACGCTTCGACGTCGTGGTCCGCAACCTGTCGCAGGGCGGCGCGGGGCTCGTCGCGGCGATCACCTTGCCGGTCGGCACTGCAATACGGCTGGCGCTGCCGGGATTGGCCGCATCGCTCCCTGCGCGGATTCGCTGGAGTCGCGACGGAGAGCTGGGAGTCGCGTTCGACACGCTGCTCGGCTTCGACACGCTCGCCGCCTGGCTCGACGATCCCGCCTTGCGCTACGCACGGGCGTAAGCACCGAACGCGACAGGCTTTAGCGGGCGCTTAGCCGTGTCGTCGTGCGCCCCTCCCCCTCATCCGACGGAAGCCGTGCGCGACTCCGGAATGCCGCGCAGTGACAATCAAGTGCAGTCTGAACTGATCGAGATCATAATAAAAACGACCCATTCTCTACTTTCAATGCAACCCGTTGATTCCCTTCGAGAACAATACAGATCTACATCGATTTGACTATCCGACCTTTCTTCCAAACCATATCTCCTTCCCAAAGGAAGCATCAGGAATAGAAGAGTTTTACGTTGCGATTTGCTACCCGTCAATTTCGTACAACAACGGTTGGTAGAAGCAAGATTAAGGTTTCGGCAAGAGATGTCGGCGACATCCATTCCACACATTCAAGATGGCGGGATGGGAAAAGGATCATGGCACTTGCTAAGCGGACGACGGTCGGCAAAGCACAAAGCGAACAAGCCGCAGAGATCGCGACGACGTCGCGGGCGGTTCGCGTGACGGCGGAAGCGGAGAAGCGCAAGGCGCGCACGTTCGCGCGGCAGCAGAAGGCGGCCGAGCGCATCGCCTCCGCCACCACGCAATTGTCGAGCGGGATCGCTGAGGCGTCCTCGGCGGCGGAAGAACTTCGCAAGGCGTCGGAACAGATCAGCGTCGGCGCCGAGCAGGCCTCCAGTGCTGCACAGCAGACGATGAAGTCGATCACCCAGACCGACAAGCTCTTGCGCGATGCGCGCGAACGTGCCGACGGCTCGCTGAAGCTGACGCAGGCATTGTCCGACCTGCTCGGCAACACCGCCACCGACGTCGCAAACTCGATCAACGCGATCTCGCGCGCGTCGGAGCGGCAGGAAAGCTCGGTCAAGATGGTCGAGGAACTCGACCGGCAGGCCGCCGGGATCGGCGAGGTCGTCAAGGCGGTCGCGCGGATCGCCGACCAGACCAACCTGCTTGCGCTCAACGCCGCGATCGAGGCGGCGCGCGCCGGCCAGCACGGCAAGGGCTTCGCGGTCGTCGCCGACGAGGTCCGCACGCTGGCGGAAACCAGCGAGAAGTCGGCGCGCGACATTCAGGAACTGATCGTGCAGGTCCAGCAGGATGTGAAGGAAGTCGCGCAGGGCATCGACCAGTCGGCGACCACCGCGCGCACCGAGGTCGAGAAGGGCATGGTCGTGACCACCCAGCTCGAACAGGTCCGCGTTGACATGCTCGAGATCATGAAGGGCTGCGAGGAGATCGCGCTCGGCGCCGAAACCGCCGCGGTCGCCGCCAACGAGGCGCTGAAGGGCGCCGAGGTCATTGCCACCGCCGCCGAGGAACAGGGCGCCGCCTGTCAGGAGTCGAACACGACGATCGAGCAGCAAGCCGCCGCGCTCCAGCAATGCGAGCAGGCCGCGCAGGAATTGTCCGAACTGGCCGAGGAGCTGAAGAACAGCACCAACATCGGTAAGAGCGCGGAAGAGGTCGCGTCGGCGGCCGAGGAATTGTCGAGCGCGGTCGAGGAGATCAACCGCGCCTCGACGCAAATCTCCACTGCGCTGGAGCAGATCAACCGCGGCGCGCAACAGGCCTCGGCCGCGACGCAGCAATCCGCCGCCGCGGTCGGCCAAATCGAGGGCAACGCACAGACCGCGGCGCGGCTCGCCAATGTCGCGGTCGAGAAGGGCAACGCGATCGCCGCGCTGCTGGCCGAGAACAAGGGGCTGGTCGAGGCGCTGATGACCGGCGTCGCGCAGTCGGTCGACGCCGGTCGCGCCAGCCGCGACCAGATCGCCGCGCTCGAACAGGTCAGCCGGCGCATCGACAAGATCGTCGACGCGATCACCACCGTCTCGATCCAGACCAACATGCTGGCGGTCAGCGGCTCGGTCGAGGCGGCGCGCGCCGGCGAATTCGGCAAGGGCTTCGCCGTCGTATCGACCGACATCCGCAACCTCGCGCGGGATTCCGCGGAGAATGCCGATCGCATCAAGGACACGGTCAAGGAGATCCAGGACACGATCGCGCGGGTCCGCGGCGACCTGCAGGAAATCGCCGACGCCGCCTCGAGCGAGGTCGAGAAGAACCGCGCGATCGCCGCGGGGCTCGACCAGATCGCGAAGGATGTCGGCGAGGTGGTTGGCGGCAACGGCGTGATCGCCGGCGCGGCCGAGGACATCGCGCGCCTGCTTCAGGAAACGCAGGTCGCGATCGAGCAGATCTCCTCGGCGGCGCAGCAGGCCACGCATTCGTCGAACGAGGCAAGCGGCGCGGCACGCGAACAGGCGCAGGGGGCCGAGCAACTGGCGGCCGCGATCGAGGAAATCGCGTCGCTGGCCGACGAATTGCAGGCCGCCTGATCCCTTTTCCTCCAGCGCCGAGGAGTGTGCGCATGGCCAAGATCAAACTTTCCGTCGAGGCGGCCGATCCACCGGCCACCGCCCGGACCCCCGAGGAACGCGAACAGGACGCCAGCCGGCAGTTCGTGATCTTCCACAGCGCCGGCGAGATGTTCGCGGTGCCACTCGCCGAAGTGAAGGAGATCATCCGCGTCCCCGATGTCGTGCGGATGCCGCTCAGTCCCCCGGCGCTGCTGGGGCTGGCCAACCTGCGCGGGACGGTGTTGCCCGTGCTCGACCTGCGGCGGCTGTTCAACCTGCCCGAGGTCGCGGTCGACGATGCCAGCCGCGTCGTCGTGCTCGATCAGGGCCAGCCGGTCGGCCTGATGGTCGACCGGATGGCCAATGTCGTCACGGTCGACGCCGACCGCGTCGAGCCGGTCGACCGCGTCCGGGCGACGATCGACACCGACCTGCTGACCGGGATGATCAAGGACGCCGATGGCAGCACGATCGTGATGATCATCGACGTCGCGCGCACGATCGGCCGCAATTTCGAGGTCGCCGCCGGTCGCGGCACGGCCGGTCGGAGCGACGTCCCCCCGCCATCGGCGGCGGACGACGGCACGGGACAGCCGGAGGTCGCGGACGAGGAACAGCTCGTCAGCTTCATGGTCGACGGGCAGGAATATGCCTTTCCGATCGGCGACGTGCAGGAGATCGTCCAGCTACCCGGCGCGATCACGCCGGTCCCCAACGCGCCCGCGCATGTGCTGGGGGTCACCACGCTGCGCAGCCGCATCCTGCCGCTGGTCTCGCTGCGCGCGCTGTTCGGGATGCACGACCAGGCGCTGTCCGACGCCAACAAGGTCGTCGTGGTGTCGGTCGCCGACGGCGAGCGCGAGCGCGTGTCGGTCGGCGTGGTCATGGACATGGTGAAGGCGGTGCTGCGCGTGAACCGCGCGCTGGTCGAGCCGGTGCCGGCGACGCTCGGCCAGTCGGGCGGGCACGGCGACATACGCTCCATCTGCCGGCTGGACGAAGGACGGCGGCTGGTCTCGGTGCTGGGCGCAGACGGGATGTTCGATCTCGACGTGCTGCGCGGCCTCCGCGGCGACGATGCGACCGACGCGACCACGACACAGGAGGACGGCTTCATGGCAATCGATCTGGCGGACGACGCGCAATTCGTCGTGTTCCGGCTGATGGACGAGGAATATGGCGTGCCGGTCGAGGCGGTGCGCGAGATCGTGCGCGTGCCCGACCAGCTCACCCGCGTTCCGCGCGCGCCCGCGTTCGTTGAGGGCGTCATCAACCTGCGCGGCACCGTGCTGCCGGTCATCGACCAGCGGCGGCGGTTCGGGCTCGCTGAAGTCGAGCGCTCCGATCGGCAGCGGATCATGGTGTTCACGATCGACGGCCGCGACACCGGCTTCATCGTCGACAGCGTGTCGGAGGTACGCCGCATCGCCACCGCAGTCATCTCCCCCGCCCCGGAGCTGTCTGGCGAGCGCGGCCGCGTGGTGCAGGGCGTGGCGAACCTGCACGACCAGCGCCGCATGATCCTGCTGCTCGACATGACCTGCCTGGTCGAACCCGAGGAAGACGAGGCGCTGTCGCACTTCGAAGAGCGATTGGCGGCCTGAAGGAACGACGAGAATGTCCGCGGTACGTGTATTGGTGGTCGACGATTCCGCGCTGATGCGCCGGCATCTCGTCCAGCTTCTTGAGAACGAGAAGGGACTGGAGGTCCAGTCGGCACGCAACGGCGAGGAGGCGCTGACGCTGGTCGAGAGCTTCGACCCGCACGTCGTCACCCTCGACGTCAACATGCCGCAGATGGACGGAATTACCTGTCTGGCGCGGATCATGGTCGGCAGCCCCCGGCCGGTCATCATGGTGTCCTCGATCACCGAGGCGGGGGCGGAGGCGACGTTGCAGGCGCTCAGCCTCGGCGCTTTGGACTATGTGCAAAAGCCGGGCGGGACGATCTCGCTGTCGCTCGAACAGGTGGCGGAGGAGCTGATCCGGAAGATTTGCGTCGCCGCCAAATCGGGGCGGCGCGGTGCGGGACGCGCCCTGCCCGTTCCCGCGCCGGCGGCCCGTCTGCGCGCAGTCCCGCCGACGCCGCCCCCGCCGGCCGTCAAGGGCCCGCCGCGCGCGGCGGCGGGAGCGCCGGCAAGCGATCCGCCCGGGCTGGTGCTCGTCGGCGTATCGACCGGTGGACCGCTGACGCTGGAGCAGATCCTTCCAGCGCTGCCCGCCGATTTGCCGTGGCCGGTGCTGGTCGCGCAGCACATGCCGCGCAGCTTCACCGGCGTCTTCGCACGGCGGCTCGACAAATTGTGCGCGCTCACCGTGTCGGAGGTCGGCACCCAGACCCAGCTGGTGCCGGGCAACATCTATATCGCGCGCGGCGACGCCGACATGCTGGTCGTGCGCCGCGCCGGGCGGCTGTGTCTCGCGACGGTGCCTGCCAGCGAGGCGCATGCCTGGCACCCGAGCGTGACGCGGCTGGTCGAGAGCGCCGCCGAACATGTCGCGGCCGAGCGGCTGGTGTGCGTCCAGCTGACCGGCATGGGTGACGACGGCGCGGCGGCGATGGCGGCGCTCAGGCGGCAGGGCGCACGCACGATCGCGCAGGATGAGGACAGCTGCGCGGTGTTCGGAATGCCGCACGAGCTGATCCGCTGCGGCGGCGCGACCGCCGTTCTGCCGGCCGACGCCATCCCCGGTCAGATCGCCCGCTGGCTCGCCCCGGCATCGCTCCGGCGCGCCGGCTGACACGAAAGGAACGCCCATGCCGCTCATCAAGGCCCGCTCCCAGGCCGGCGACGCCGCGCCGCTCGCCCCCGCCGCCAACGCACCGGCGCAAAGCGACGCGCTGCTCGCCGCGCCGACCGCGGGCGAACGCCGCGCCGCGGTCCACGCGCTGGAAGGCAGCGTCGACGGTCAGGCCGCGCTCTGCCGCCGGCTGGCGGTCGAAACCTCGGCCAGTGTGCGCGAGGCGATCCTCGCGGCGCTGATCCGCCACCGCTCGCCGGCGATCGCCGCCGCGCTGCTGCCGTTGCTGCGTACCGAGGAGGCGCCGCTGCGCAACGCCGCGATCGAGGCGCTCGCGGAGATGCCCGACGAGGTCGCGCCGCACGTCGAGGCGCTGCTCGTCGATCCGGACAGCGACGTGCGGATCTTCGCGGGCAACATGCTCGGCGTCCTTCCGCACCCGCGTGCCGCCGAATGGCTGCTCACCGCGCTCGCCGACGCGCATGTCAACGTCTGCGCCGCCGCGATCGACGGGCTGGCGGAGATCGGCGACCCCGCCACCGCCGACGCGCTCGCGGCGGTGCCGGCGCGCTTTCCGGGCAACAGCTTCATCGCCTTCGCGGTGCGGGTGGCACTGGGCAGGATCCGCGGATGCTGACCGCCGCTCCGCCTTCGCGCGATCCCGTCGCCGCTGCGGCGATCCCGCCCGAGGATTACGCCCGCTTCTGCGACTTCTTCTATCGCAAGACCGGCATCCTGTTCGGCGCGAACAAGAGCTATTTCGTCGAGCGGCGCTTGCAGGAGCGGATCGCCGCCACCGGCAGCGCCAGCTTCCGCGACTATTTCACGATGGTCCGTTTTCAGGCGTCGGGCGAGGAGATGCAGCATCTCGTCAACGCGATGACGGTCAACGAGACCTATTTCTACCGCGAGGACTATCAGTTCGACGCATTGGTGCGCCACCTGCTCCCGGAGATCGCGCGCAACCGCGCGCCCAGCGACCCGATCCGGCTCTGGTCGATGCCGTGCTCGACCGGCGAGGAACCCTATTCGATCGCGATGCAGATCCTCGAGAACTGGCCGCAGGCGGACGAATATTCGGTCGAGATCCTCGCGTCGGACATCGACAGCCGCGTGATCGCCGAGGCGAGGCAGGGCTTGTACAGCGCCCGCGCGCTGCACCGGCTGACCCCCGCGCTCAAGAACCGCTATTTCACCGCGGTCGGCGACAATTTCCGCATCTGTCAGGAGCTACGCGGCTCGATCGACTTCTCGGTGGTCAACATCACCGAGCCGCTGGCGATGCGCCGCTTCCGCAAGCTCGACGTGATCTTCTGCCGCAACATGCTGATCTACTTCGACGACAATTCCCGGCGGCTGGCGGTCGAGGCGCTCTACGAAAGCCTTCGTCCCGGCGGCTACATCTGCCTCGGCCATTCCGAGAGCATGAGCCGCATCTCCTCGATGTTCCGGCCCCGCAAGTTCGGCGCCACCATTCTCTATCAAAGGCCCGTGGACCATGACTAAGCCCGATGCGAACGGCAAGCGCGTCCTCGTGGTCGACGATGGCATGACCACGCGCCTCTATTATCGCGACGTGCTGGAAACCGCCGGCTTCGGCGTCGAGGAGGCGGTCAACGGCGTGGAGGGGCTGGAGCGCGCGCTGCTGGGCGCGTTCGACCTGCTGATCGTCGACGTCAACATGCCCAAAATGGACGGCTATGAGATGATCGCGCAGGTGCGCGTCGACCCCGCGCTGCACGACATTCCGATCATCACGATCAGCACCGAGGCCGGCAAGCGCGACGCCGATCGCGCCTATGCCGCGGGCGCCAACCTCTACATGGTCAAGCCCGCCGATCCGGTGCAGCTGACCGAGACCGCGCAGATGCTGACCGGTGTGGAAACGGCACGATGAACGCCGTGCTGCTCGAACGGTTCGTGCAGGAGGCGCGCGACCTGTTGCAGACCACCGCCAGCGGCCTGCTGGCGCTGGAGCGCGATCCTGCCGATGCGGTCGCGATCAACGAGGTGTTCCGCGCCGTTCACACGCTGAAGGGCTCGTCGGGGCTGTTCGACACGCCCGCGCTGACGCGGCTGGTCCATGCCGGCGAGGACGTGCTCCAGCAGGTCCGCACCGGCGCCATGACGCTCGACTCCGGTGTGGTCGACCTGCTGCTCGACAGTCTGGATCAGGTCGGTGCCTTCATCGATCAGCTCGACCGCGACGGCGTGCTCGCGGCGGATGCCGACCGGATCGCCACCCGGCACGCCGGCGAGCTGCGCGCGCGGCTCGGCGGGTCGCCGGACGTCGCCGCGACCGTCGTCGACGCGGCGCTCCCGGTCGCGCCCGCCGACTGGCTCGCGGGCTTTGCCGCGCCCGAACGCGCCGCGCTGCTCGACCGCGCGCGCGCCGGCGAGCCGCTGCTGGCGGTGCGCTACACGCCCGACGAGGGCTGCTTCTATTCCGGCACCGACCCGCTCGCCGCGATCCGCGACGTGCCCGAGCTGCTCGCCGTCGCGGTCGCACCGCGCGTGCCATGGGGCGATGTCGCGACCGACTTCGACCCGTATCGCTGCAATCTCGTCTTCACCGCGCTGACCACCGCCGCGCGCGAGGCGGTCGAACAGGCGATGACCTATGAGCTGGACGCCGTCGAGCTGCGCACGCTGGTCGCGGTCGACGACGCGCCGCCATCGCCGGTCGCGGCCGCCCCCGCGCCCTCGGCGCTGCTCGGCGAGGCGGGGCATCATATCGTTCGCACGCAATTGCGCGTGATCGCGAGCGGCTATGATGCGGTTCGGCTGCGCTCGACCGGCGCGCTGATCGGCAATTTGCTGCGCAGCCTGCGCCAGGACGAGCTGCGCGCGCGCTGGGAGATCGCCCTGGCCGAGGCGATCGCGGCGCAAGACACTGCGCCGGTCGCCGCTTTCCTCGCCGCACTGGAGGACGGCCCCGCCGCCGCGCCCGACGACGCTGAGCTGGCGGCCGCACCGGTGGCGGCGCTGCCGTCCGTCGATCTGCCTGCCGCGGCGCCGGCCGGGGAGCCGCGCGCCCCGGCAAGGACGCTGAAGGTCGATCAGGGCAAGATCGACCTGCTGATGAACCTGATCGGCGAGCTGGTCGTCCAGAAGAACGCGTTGCCCTTCCTCGCGCACCGCGCCGAGGAAATCCACGGCTCGCGCGAGATGGGGCGCGAGATCAAGGAGCAGTTCGCGACGCTCGACCGGCTGACGCAGGAGATGCAGGGCGCGATCATGCAGATCCGCATGCTGCCGGTCGCCGAGGTGTTCGACCGCTTCCCGCGGCTGGTGCGCGACATCGCCCGCCGCCTCGACAAGCAGGTCGAGATGGTCATGGAGGGCACCGACACCGCCGCCGACAAGACGATCGTCGAGGCGCTCGGCGATCCGTTGCTCCACATCGTCCGCAACTCGCTCGATCATGGCATCGAGGAACCGGCGACGCGCGTCGCCGCCGGCAAGCCGCCGGTCGCCACGCTGCGGCTGCGCGCGTGGCAGGACAATGACTGCGTGGTGATCGAGATCGCCGACGACGGACGCGGGATCGACCCGGCGCGGATTCGCAGCATCGCGATCGACAAGGATGTCGTCACCCGCGAGCAGGCCGCTGCCCTGTCGGATCAGGAGGCGATCAACCTGATCTATCGCCCGGGCTTCTCGACCGCGGCCGAGGTGTCCGACCTGTCCGGACGCGGAGTCGGGATGGATGTCGTGCTCAGCACCGTCCAGAAGCTCGGCGGCCGCGTGTCGGTCAGCTCGCAGCTGGGCAGCGGCACCGTTACGCGGCTGTCGCTCCCGCTCAGTATGGCGGTGACCCGCATCATGGTCGTCGAGATCGGCGGCAGCCTCTACGGCATTCCGATCGACCATGTCGTGCAGACCACGCGGCTCGATCCCGCCGTCATCCAGCGGATCAAGCATCGCGAGGTGTTCGTGCTGCGCGACGAGGTCGTGCCGCTGATCCGCATGACCGCCCTGCTCGGCGGACGACCGGCGCCGGTGGACCCGAACCGCGGCGAAGCGGTGCTGGTGTGCCGCGTCGAGGGCCATACCATCGGGCTGGTCATCGACGACTTTCGCGAGGGCATGGACGTGATCCTCAAGCCGATGACCGGCCTGCTCGCCGATGTCGGCGGCTATTGCGGCACCACGTTGCTGGGCGACGGACGTGTGCTGCTGGTGCTCGATCTGAAGGAGCTGTTCTGATGGCGATCCGCTATGCGCGCAGCCATGCGCATTTCGAGGGGCGCTGCGCGGTCGAGGAAGCGCTCGCGCTGGTCGAGTTCCTGCGCCGCCATCCGCGCGGCAAGGTTGCGCTCGCCAAATGCACCAGTCTGCACGCGGCGCTGCTGCAGGTGATCCTGGCGATGCGCCCGACCGTCACCAGCCTGCCCGCAGACCCGCTGCTCGCCGCCCTTATTGGCGCCGCCGTGACCCCCGACCTCATTCCTGCCTGACATTCCAAAGGACCGACCGTGGCCGACACGATCCTGATCGTCGACGATTCCCCCTCCATGCTGATGAGCGTCTCGATCGCGCTCCGCCCGACCGGGCTCGACATTCGCGAAGCCTCGAGCGCCGAGGCGGCGCTGTCGCTTCTGAACGACGGCGTGACCCCCCGCATGATCCTGACCGACCTCAACATGGACGGGATGAGCGGCATCGAGCTGGTCAGGGAGGTACGCAAATTGCCCGGCATGGCGTTCACGCCGATCGTGCTGCTCACCACCGAATCGCAGGAGGACCTTCGCCAGACCGCGAAGTCGGCCGGCGCGACCGGCTGGCTCGTCAAACCGTTCGACGCCGCCAAGCTGCTGGCATTGGTGAAGAAACTCGTCCCCTGACTTCCCCCTACACCTCCCGCGCGATCGGATAGCGCAGCGGATAGGGATGCCCCGGCCCCGCCTGCGCATGAAGCCAGCGCAGCCGTGCGTCCGGGTCGGCGGCGAACGCCGGCTCGGCGCGCAGCTTCGCGTCGAACCGCGCCTTGAGCGCGGCGTCGGTCGCCAGCATCCGGTCGCCGAGCGCGGCCAGCACGAAGGCGTCGGTGGTCGGCGCGGGCGCCAGCATCTCCGGGAAGAAGCCCCAGGCGAGAAACGAATCCTGACTTTCCGGCTCGAGCAGCGCCGCGGCGAGCAGCCCGAGCGGCTGGTCGGCGGACACGCGCACGCTGCCGGCCGGCATGACCGTCTCCGCCGGCTCGTGCACGAAACGCGCGGTGATCGGGTAGCGCCCCTCGTTCGGCTGCGACAGCTCGGGATCGACGAGCCGCACATGGTCCAGCCGCAGCGTGCGCGGCGCGTCGATCGGCTCGACGGCGATGCCGTGCACGCGCAAGCGGTCGAGCACCTCGGTCTGTGCGGCGGGCACCCACCACGCGCGCGGCAGCCGCACCGTTTCGGTCGGGGTCTGCCCGATGATCGGCATCCGGAACGTCACCAGCGTGCCGCGCCAGCGCTGCTCGCGACGCCCCGAGGCGGGGGACAGATAGGTGTCGAACGCCACGCCCCGGAAATCGTCGATCCAGCCGATCGGCTGCGCGGCCGGGGTCCAGCGGGTAAGGAGGGTGCGCGGGCGCGTCGCGCGGTCGGCGGCCTTGGCGGCGGCGATCCGCTGCGCATCGTGCGCGGCGATCGTCAGCGCCGCCTCCAGCAGCACATAGGTGCCGAGCACGCGCTGCCGGTACGGCTTGAGCATGTGATTTTCGACGAGCACGGTCGGCACCGCGATGAAATCGCCATAGCCGGTCGAATAGCGCGGTCCTTCCGGGCTGTAGCGGATGCCCTTGTCCGGCTGTCGCGTATCGATCGGGCTCGGATAGAGGGTCGGCAGGTGCCCGGCGGCGATCAGTGCCTGCGATACCGCGGGGCCGAAGCGCTGCTCCAGCCAGCCCGCGGTCGCGCGGTGCCGGGCATAGCGGCCCCAGCCGGCATAGGTGTAGGTGACGTCATACTGCATGTCGAAGCCCTCGCTGACATGGCAATCGACGTAGAGGATCGGGTCGAGCGCGCGGAGCAGCGCGATCATCGCGCGCGTCTCCGGCGCGTCGACCTTCGCGTAATCGCGGTTGAGGTCGATGTTGCGCGCGTTGGCGTCGCGGCCCTTTTCGATCGGGCCGCGGATGTGCACGAAATTATAGGCGCTGCGCTGCTCGTGCCCGTCGAGATTGTAGATGGGGACGAACACCAGATCGACCGCGTCGAGCAGATCGCTCTTCCCGCGCAGCGCGATGTCGCGCAGCAGCATCAGCCCGGCGTCCTTGCCGTCGATTTCGCCGGCGTGGATCCCGGCCTGCACCAGCACGACCGGGCGGTCCTTCCCGCCCTTGCTCGCGCGGACGTAGATCAGGTCGCGCCCCTCGGTTGTCCGGCCGAACGTCTGCACGGTGATAAGCGGCGAAGCGGCGGCGAGCCGCGCCAGCCATGCGTTCACCTCCGCCGCGCGTGGCGTCGTCGTAAAGCCCGACGCCTCGGCCGGGGTGATCCACGGATCGCCGGCTTTCGCCACCAGCGCCTCGCTCTTCCCCGACCAGGCGAGCGGCGGCGGGAGCGGTGCGGGTGCCTGCGCGGCGGCGCCCGAAGCGAGAAACGCGGCAAGCAAGGCGTAACGAGAATGCAAAGGATAGCGCTCCGACGACGGCGATGACGCCGCTTATGAGATGTTGCAACATCGCGCAACCGGCGCGGGCGCGAACTGCCGCAGCGGGTCGCAATTGGCTTCACGTGGGACGGCAGGGCAATTAGGACGGCCGGACAGGGTTGCAGGGGAGAGCGTAAAACGTGACCATCACAGGGATGAACCGGCGTCAGGCGCTGGTCGGCGCGACCGCCGCGGGCGTCGCGGCGCTGGCGACGACGACCACCGCCGTCGCAGCGCCGCGCACCACGGTGGCGGCCGGCGCCCCCGCCGCGGTGCTGGCGCCGCGCCCGCCGATGGGCTGGAACAGCTGGAACAGCTTCGCGACGACGATCACCGAGGCGCAGGCGCGCGAGACCGCGGCGATCATGCAGGCGAAGCTGCTGCCGTTCGGCTACGACGTCTTCACCGTCGACATCCAATGGTACGAGCCCGAGGCGTCGAGCTATACCTACAATGCCAGACCGACCCCGACGCTGGACGGTTACGGCCGGCTGATCCCCGCGCCCAACCGCTTTCCGTCGAGTGCCGACGGCTCGGGCTTCACCAAGCTCGCGCGCGACGTGCACGCGATGGGCATGAAGTTCGGCATCCACCTGATGCGCGGCATCCCGCGGCTGGCGGTCGAGCGGAACCTGCCGATCCTCGGCACCAGGTATCGCGCCGCCGACGTCGCGGACAAGACCAGCATCTGTTCGTGGAACCCCGACATGTACGGCGTCGACATGACGAAACCGGGCGCGCAGGCCTATTACGACAGCGTCTTCGCGCTGTACGCCGGCTGGGGGGTCGACTTCGTCAAGATGGACGACATGAGCCGTCCCTATGACGCGCATGCGCCGGAGATCGAGGCCGCGCACAAGGCGATCGTCGCCATCGGCCGCCCGATGCTGCTCAGCCTGTCGCCGGGCGAGACGCCGGTCGTGCGCGGCGGCCATGTCCGCGAGTTCGCGCAGATGTGGCGCATCTCCGACGATTTCTGGGACGACTGGGCGATGCTGGAGGCGCAGTTCACGCGGCTCGAGAACTGGAATCCGTGGCGCCGTCCCGGCGCGTGGCCGGATGCCGACATGCTCCCGCTCGGCCGGCTCGCGCTCGGCCAGCGCGACACCAAATTCACCACCGATGAACAGCGCACGCTGATGACCCTGTGGTCGATCGCACGCTCGCCGCTCATCATGGGCGGTGACCTGCGCCACCTCGACGCGCCGACGCTGGCGCTGCTGACCAACCGCGCGGTGCTGGGGGTCAACCAGGCCTCGACCGACAACCGGCCGCACTTCGTCGCCGATGGCACGCGCATCTGGTCGGCACGCCCCGAGGATGCTCCCGCCGACCGCTATGTCGCGCTGTTCAACACCGGCGACAAGCCCAAAGAGGTCGGCATCGCGCTCGCCCAGCTCGACCTGCCCGGCAGTGCGCGCGTCACCGACCTGTGGAGCGGCGCGGCGCTCGGGCGGGTCACCGGCCGCCTCGCGCAGCCGCTGCCCGCGCACGGGGCCGGCCTCTATCGCCTGACCGCATGACGTCGCGGATCACCTCGCCCGCGCTCGCCCCGACGCAGGCGCCGCGCGGCTCGGGCCGGCGCATCCGCGGCGCGGTGCTGCAGGCGCTGGGCCGCGCGGTGCTGGCCGGCGACTATCAGCCGGGCGAGGTCCTGCCCGGCGAGGTCGTCCACGCCAGCGAGCTGGGCGTGTCGCGCGGCGCCTATCGCGAGGCGGTGCAGGCGCTGATCGCCAAGGGGCTGGTCGAGAGCAAGCCCAAGACCGGCACGCGCATCCTGCCGCGCGGACGCTGGAACATGCTCGACCCCGACGTGCTCGCCTGGGCGTTCTCCGGGACGCCCGATCTGCGGCTGCTGCGCAGCCTGTTCGAGCTGCGGGCGGTGATCGAGCCGTTCGCGGCGCGGCTGGCGGCGGAGCGGCGCAGCGACGAGGATCTGACGATCATGGATGCGGCGCTGCTCGACATGGACCGGCTGACGCTGGCCGACGAACAGGGGCTGGCCGCCGACCGGCGGTTCCATGAGACGATCCTCAACGCCTCGGACAATGACGCGCTGATCGCGCTCAGCTCGGGTATCGCGGCCGGCGTCGAATGGTCGACGCGCTTCAAGCAGCGCAAGCGCGCGCTGCCGCGCGACCCGGTCCCCGAACACCGGCTCGTCTATGAGGCGATCGCCGAGGGCGACGGCGAGACCGCCAGCCAGCGGATGAAGACGCTGGTCCAGAACGCGCTCGACGATACGTGGTTCGGCATGGGCGGCGGGGCGATTCTGTGAACGATCGATGGAACGGATGATGTGCCTCATCCCGTCATCCCGGACTTGATCCGGGATCCCGCTTCTTGCTCAATCGCCAAGTAGAGCGGAACCCCGGATCAAGTCCGGGGCGACGAACAGGGATCGCGGCGTGCCCCTTGTACCGCTCGCTCAAGATTGACTCGCCGCCGAAAACCCCCATATTTCCAGCATGAACGCAGCTGTTTTCCATCAGCGCTTTCGCGACCACGCCGGGCAGCTCGCCGCACGCGGCTAGCCCGGGTCCGGCGGTACGCCGCGCGGGCTCGGGACTTTCTCGCCATGATCCGCGCGGGCGTCGATGCGACCTCCGCGCCTTCGAGCCAGCGGAACCCTGCCATGACCAGCAAGCTGATGCCGCGCAACCTCGCGCCGCTGCCCACCGATCGTTCCCGCGCCGCCGATCGCGACGGCCACGCGAGCGCCCAAGCTCCCGATCTGCCCGACGCCCGGTCCGCCGGGGGCGGACTGGCGATCGGCCTGCTGCTCACCATCCTGTTCTTCGGCATTCCGCTGCTGCTCTATTGCGTGCTCACCAGCGGGTGAGCGACGCGTGGACAGCGGACGCGGCGCTTGGCAGAAGGCGCGGGCCTTGTTCCCGGAGTCTCCGTCATGCGTCTGCGTCTCGCCGCCTTGCCCCTTCTCGCGCTCGCCGCCACCGCCCCGGCGCAGACGATCGTCGCGCCGGTCGCGCCGATCGCCGAGCAGACGCTCAAGGACGTGACGAAGGAGCTGTCGTCGGACGCTTATGAGGGCCGCGCGCCGGGCACCGCGGGCGAGGAGAAGACCGTCGCCTATCTCGCCAAGCGCTTCGCCGCCGCCGGGCTGAAGCCGGGCAACAAGGGCAGCTGGTATCAGGACGTGCCGCTGGTCGAGCTGACCGCGAAGAACGTCGCGCCCCTGGTGTTCACCGGCGCGGGCGCGCCGCTCAGCCTTAACTACGGCCCCGACATGGTGGTCGGGACGTGGCGGATCACGCCGCGCGTCGAGGTGAAGGATTCGCCCGTCGTCTTCGTCGGCTACGGCATCAACGCCCCGGAGAAGGGCTGGAACGACTATGCCGGCATCGACGTGCGCGGCAAGACGGTGCTGATCCTCGTCAACGACCCCGACTGGCGCACGCCCGATCTGGTCGGCCCGTTCGGCGGGCGCGCGATGACCTATTACGGCCGCTGGACCTACAAATATGAGGAAGCCGCGCGGCAGGGTGCGGCGGCGGCGATCATCGTCCACCAGACCGAGCCCGCCGCTTATGGCTGGAACGTCGTGCAGTCGAGCTGGACCGGTCCACAGCAGGTCGCCGACGCCGCCGACAACCATGCCGGCGACAGCGCGGCGATCGGCTGGATGCAGGAGGCACAGGTGCGCAAGCTGTTCGAGCGCGAGGGGCTCGACTTCGACGCGCTCGCCGCCGCCGCCGCGCGCAAGGGCTTCCGCGCCCGCCCGCTGAACGGCGTCCGCGCCTCGGTATCGTTCGACGAAACCGTCCGCCGTCACCAGTCGCGCAACGTGATCGGCATCCTGCCCGGCACGACGCGGCCGAACGATTATGTGCTGTATTCCGCGCATTGGGATCACCTCGGCCATTGCGAGGCCGCGCCTGATGGCGACGACATCTGCAACGGCGCGATCGACAATGCGACCGGCACCGCGGCGCTGGTCGCGCTCGCCGAAGCGAACGTGAAGGCCGGGCCAACCCCGCGCAGCCAGGTGTTCGTGGCGGTGACCGGCGAGGAGAGCGGGCTGCTCGGCTCCGAATATTATGCCGCCAACCCGGTCTACCCGCTCAGCCAGACGGTCGGCGGGGTGAACATGGACGCGCTGTCGCTGGCCGGCCCGGCGAAGAACGTCGTGGTGGTCGGCAAGGGCAAGTCGGAGCTGGACGCCTATCTCGACGCCGCGCTGAAGACGCAGGGCCGCGTCGCCAGCGCCGAGCCGACGCCCGAGAAGGGCTTCTACTACCGCTCGGACCATTTCAGTCTCGCCAAGCGCGGCGTGCCGATGATCTACTTCGACGCCGGTGACGATCTGGTCGCGGGCGGCAAGGCGGCCGGCGCGGCGGCGGCGAAGGATTACGAGGAACACCGCTACCACGGCCCCAAGGACGAGTATGACCCGAACTGGAACTGGGCGGGCACGGTGAAGGACGTGCAGCTCTATTACGGGATCGGCCGCGCGCTGGCGGAGAGCAGCGCCTGGCCCAATTGGGTCGCGGGCGACGAATTCCGTGCGATCCGCGACAAGAGCCGCGCGACGGCAGCTGCCAAGTAAGAGGGACGACGATGACCAAGACCCCGCCGCCCGAATGGGCACCGCACGCCGCCGTCTGGATCGGCTATCCCAGCCATCCCGAATTGTGGCTGGAGGATCTGGACGAGGCGCGCGCCGAGGTGACGGCGTTCGCGCGCGCGGTTCATGCCGATGGTCGCGGCGAGCAGGTGCTGCTGGTCGCCGCCGGCGAGGAAGCCGCCAGCGACGCGCGTGAGCGGGCGCCGTTCGCGGACGTGATCATCGAGCCGTTCGGCGACATCTGGCTGCGCGACACCGCGCCGATCGTCGGGGGCGATGGCAAGGCGCGCGATTTCGGCTTCAACGGCTGGGGCGGCAAGTACGAGCTGGCCGGCGACGACGACATCGGCGCGCGGCTCGGGCGCGCGCGCGGGCTGACGGTGCTGCCGTGCGACTGGATCCTCGAAGGCGGCGCGATCGACGGCGATGGCACCGGGCTGGTGGTGACGACCGAGCAATGCCTGCTCAACCCCAACCGCAACCCGCGGCTGGGCAAGGTGCAGATCGAGCAACGCCTCGCCGACGACCTCGGGCTGACGCGCGTGCTGTGGCTCGGCAACGGCCTGCTCAACGATCACACCGACGGCCATGTCGACAATCTGGCGCGGTTCGTGGCGCCGAACCGGCTCGCGCTGCCGCGTGCGGAAGAGAACGATCCGAACTGGCAGGTCTTCCAGGACGCCGCGATCCGCGCGCGCGCGATGGGGATCGAGGTGGTCGAGGTGCCGTCGCCCGGCCGCGTGCTGCGCGACGAACAGGTGGTGCCGGCCAGCTACATGAACTTCTACATCGGCAATGCCGCGGTGGTCGTGCCGGTCTATGGCACCGAATATGACGACGCCGGGGTCGCGGCGATCCGTGCCCTGTTCCCGGACCGCGAGGTGGTCGGGCTGCGCGCCGACGCGATCCTGACCGGCGGCGGCAGCTTCCACTGCATCAGCCAGCAGATCCCGGCCTAGCCGCGCCCGCGCGGCGCTGCGCGGGCACCAGCCCGCGCAAGGCCGGGATCGGCCGGCGTGCGGCCAAGCCGCGCGTCCGACGTAAAGGCGGCGGCGTTGCCGTCGCCCTGCCCTTTACGTCGCCCCGGACTTGATCCGGGGCCCCGCTTCTTTTGCGCGCAACAACTCAGGGATCATTCGTCATTGCGAGCGCAGCGAAGCAATCCAGCGCCGGACCCGAACGCCCTGGATTGCTTCGCTACGCTCGCAGTGACGACCGATGGAGCCGCCTTTCCGGATCAGCCCGGGCGCACGGCAAACCGTCACCGATACATTGCCGCCGCATCGGCCTTGAACGACGCGCCGCTGTCGCTGCGGCTGTAGAACATGTGGCCGCCCGGATAGACGCGCAGCTGCACGCGCTCGGCCACCCCGAACGCCGGCATCTGGTCGACGATCAGCCGCGACGCGAAGAACGGGCACGACAGGTCGTCCCAGCCGTGCACGATCATCACCCGCATTTTCGGATCGTTGGCGATCGCCTTGCGCAGATCGGTGACCGGCGTGTCGGCCGGCTGCCCGCGATCCCATGCCGCGTTCACCGCATAGGACAGGGCGTTGTAGCGCGCGTCGGTCTTCCAGCCGACCTCGCGCGTCACGAAGTCGACCATCGCGCTGGTGGTCGGCGCGATCAGCGCGTCGAGGATCGGATCGTTCGATTCCTGCCGCGGCGACCACGGGAAGGGATCGAAGGCGGTGACGTTCGAGTCATAGATGCTGCCGATCGTCGCGTCGTTGCGATGCACCTCGCGCAGGAAGGTGCGGCTGTCGACGCGCCCGCCCATCCGCTGCACCAGCGCCGGATCGAGCCCGGTCAGCC
The DNA here is from genome assembly GCA_913776255.1 of uncultured Sphingomonas sp. Classification (GTDB taxonomy): domain Bacteria; phylum Pseudomonadota; class Alphaproteobacteria; order Sphingomonadales; family Sphingomonadaceae; genus Sphingomonas. Next base: position 61,932 of record CAJYLV010000027.1, read on the forward strand.
GCGTGACGTTGCTGACGACGCGCTGCACCGCCTCGGTGTTCGTGCGTCCGAGCAGCAGGTCGCGCGCGAAGTCGCCGCGCGTATAGGCCTCGACCTCGGCCATCGCCGCCGGGGTCAGCTGCCCCTTCCGCTCGAGATTGGCGGCGGCCATCGACGGTAGGTCGATCATCCACGGCAACGGCGACAGTGCGGTCGCGCCGTCGCCCGAGGCCGGATCGAGGTACGGCGACACCATGATGAGCCCGTTGATCCCGACCCCGATCTGCGACTGCAGCTCATAGGCGATGCGCGGCGCGCGATAGCCGCCGTAGCTTTCGCCCATCACATATTTCGGCGAGCGCAGCCGCCCTTCCTTGACCAGCCAGTCGTACACGACCTTCGACAGATATTTGATGTCGGGATCGTTGGCGTAGAACGCCTTCTTGGTCGCATCGGCATCGACCAGGCTGCGGCTGAACCCGGTGCCGATCGGATCGATGAAGACCAGATCGGTCATGTCGAGCCAGCTGTTGGGATTGTCGCGCGCGATCGGGGCGTCGGACGGAGAGTCGCCCTGCGCGCCGAACTGGACGCGTTTCGGCCCGACCGCGCCCAGGTTGAGATAGACCGACGCCGCGCCTGGCCCGCCGTTGAACGCGAAAGTGACCGGGCGCGTCGCGTCGCCGCCGGGCACGGTATAGGCGGTGTAGACCACCTGCCCGATCTCCTTGCCCTTCTCGTCGCGGACCGGGATCGTGCCGACCGTCGCCTTGTAGGTGATCGCGCGACCGCCGATCCGCGCGGTCTGCGTGATCGTCTTGTCGGCGGGCAGCGGCGGTTGCTGCTGCTTGTCGTCCTCCTGCTTCTTCTCGACGGTGGTGGTGGTCTTGTCGGTCTGCGCCCATGCGGGCACGGTGGTGGAAAGCAGCAGGGCGGCGAGCGACAACGTGCGAACGATCATCGGTGGCATGACTTCCGAAAGGAGGCGCACCGGCGGACCGCCGGTGCCTGATCGTGCCATGCTACACCCTCGCCGGGCGTGCGCAATCCGCGCTGTACCCGGATCGTCGCCGGTCGGGCGCCTCCCGATCAACCGTCAGCCCGGACTTGATCCGGGATGACGAAGAGGGGATGGGCCGCCCTACCCGCCCCGCACCGTGGCACGATAAGTCGTCACCTCATAGGTCGCACGCCGGCACTCGGCGATGACGCGCTCCTCGGCGAGCCGGAAACGCGCGCCGTCCCAGACGAACTCGCGCCGGACGCCACAATCGCGTCCGGCCGTCGCAGGTAGCAGCACCGCATAGCGGCGTTGCGCCGGCACCCACGCACCGGGCACCGGCAGATCGGCGGCGGGCTGCGCGGCCCCGGTCTCAGGCAGCACATAGGGCATGGCATCGGTGCCGCGGCACGGCGCGACGATCTCCAGCAGGCTATGCGCCGCATCCAGCCGATAGCCACGCGCGAATATCGCCGCACAGCCCTTCGCCGGCTTGCCGACCAGCTTCTCCAGCTGCTTGCGCGACAGCGTGCGTGGCGCGCGCGGGTCGACCGGCGGCACGACAATCTCCGCCGTCGCGGGTGCTGCCGTGCGGTCGTCCGACAGCGCGGCGACCGCGGCGGTCAGCCCGGTCAGCGAAGTCTGCGCCCGCACCACCCCGCCCGGCTCGGCGAGCGTCAGCACGCGCCCACGCCGCAGCGCACGGGCGAGCTTACCGGTGAGCGGCAGCGACAGTCCGGTGCCGCCGCCCGGCGCGATCAGCTCAGCGACCGTCCGACCATCGACCGCCACCGTCATCCGCGCCCCGGCCGGGACCGTCGCCGCGATCGGCACGTCGACCGCCGCCTCCGCGCCGTCGCGCCGCAGCATCACCAGCGGGTAGATCGAGGGATCGCCGCCGTCCGGCACCTGCGACAGGGCCACGCACCGCGCGCGATAATCACAGAACACCCGCCAGTCGCCCGCATCGACCGGCGCCATCGCGACCGCGGCCTGCCCCGCCAGCAGCAGCGCGACGCTCATCCGCGCACTACCCGCGCCTGCCACACCGGCAGATAGTCGGGATTGCCGCGGCATTCGCCCATGCTGCGCTGCCCGGTCAGCCGCAGCTGCGTGCCGTCCCACACGAACGACTGCATCACCCCGCAGTCGCCGAGCCCGCGCCCCTTGGCATAGCTGCGCAGCACGCCGCCATCGACGTCGCCGTTGATGACGCTGTGCACGGGCGTCTGCGAGTCGGCGCCGGTTTCCTCGAACCCGGCCGGCGCATCGGTCTTCGCCGGTGTCGCCGTGCCGTCACGCACGATGAAAAGGGCGTCGATCTCGTTGTAGGCGCCCGCCGAACACGGCAGCATCACCAGCGTCGCGCCATCCGCAAGGCCATGCGCGCGCGGCTCGGGGCCCGAGAAGGTCGGGTCGCAGGCGGCGGTGCGCCGCATGGTGGCGAGCAAGGTGGGGGTCAGCGTCGCCGGCGTGCCCGCGAACGCCACCGCGCGCACGCGCGGCGCGGGCGGCGCCGCCGGCACCGCCGCCGCCGGCTTGTCGCCGCCCGCGACCAGCGCGGTCACCGTCCCCGCCCGCCGCTGCTGCGCATCGATGTAGCGCAACGCCGCCGACGCGCCCGCCGCCGAGATCGTCCCGAGCCGCTTGCCACTCTTGTCGAGCGCCTCGATCGTCGTGGCATTGGCCAGCGCGCGCGCGATCGCCGCGGCCGGCGCGCCGCTCAGCCCGTTGCCGCCGACCGCGAACGCGCGGCCATCGATCCGCAGCGTCGCGGGCGCGTCGCCGTCCCCCTGCGGCATGTCGAGCGCCACTTCGACCGCGCCGTCCGGGCCGGCGGCGCGCGCGACCTGCATCGTCACCGCCGGAAAATCGGCATCGGTGCCGAGCGACGCCATCGCGCAGCGCGCGACATTGTCGCAGGCGACCGTCCAGTCGCGGAAGGTCTTCTGCTCGCCGGGCTTGGGCACCGCCCGATCGTCGCTGATGGTCGTCGCGGCGGCGGCGGGGCTCGCCGATACCGCGGCGGTGGGCGTCGGCGACGGCGGCGTCTCGGCCGGCTGCCGCGAACAGGCCGCCAGCCCCAGCACGGCCGCAAATGCCACTCTTTTCATCGCTCTGCCCCCTGTCGCTGGCGCATCGTCGCCGCGGCAGGTTAAAGGCGCGCCAACATGAATAGGAGATGGCAGATGCAAGTGGTCGGCGTAATCGGCGCGGGACAGATGGGCGCGGGGATCGCGCAGGTGTCCGCCGCGGCGGGCTATCGCGTGTTGCTCAGCGACGTCGACGCGGCGCGCGCCGAGGCGGGTAAGGCGGGGATCGCCAAGCGGCTGGCGCGCGCGGTCGACAAGGGCCAGATCGACGCCGCCGCGCGCGACGCCACGCTCGCGCGGATCGAGCCGGTCGCCGGCGCCGCCGACTTCGCGCCCTGCGATCTGGTGATCGAGGCCGCGACCGAGCGCGAGGAGATCAAGCGCCGGATCTTCGCCGATGTCGGCGCGGTGCTGCGCCCGGATGCGCTGCTCGCCTCGAACACCTCGTCGATCCCGATCACGCGGCTGGCGCAGGCCGCGCCCGACCCGGCGCGCTTCATCGGTGTGCACTTCTTCAACCCGGTGCCGGTGATGGGGCTGATCGAGGTGATCCGCGGACTCGCCACTACCGATGCGACCGTCACCGCGATCGAACGTTATGCCGAGCGGCTCGGCAAGGCGGTCGTCCGCGCCAACGATGCGCCGGGCTTCATCGTCAATCGCGTGCTGATGCCGATGCTCAACGAGGCGATCTTCGCGCTCGGCGAGGGCGTCGCGACGATCCGCGACATCGACCTCGCCTGCCAGCTCGGGCTCAATCATCCGATGGGGCCGCTGACGCTCGCCGACTTCATCGGGCTCGACACCTGTCTGGAAATCATCCGCGTGCTGTTCGAGGGCACCGGCGATCCCAAGTTCCGCCCCGCCCCGCTGCTGGTCAAATATGTCGAGGCCGGCTGGTACGGCAAGAAGAGCGGGCGCGGCTTCTACGACTATTCGGGTGCGGAGCCGATCCCGACGCGCTGACGGCGATTCCTTCCAATGCGCCATCCTCCGGCGCGACCTTCCTTGCGCCGGAGAGTTGGGCTGCGTAACAGCCGGAAAATGAGCGACAACGTGCAGCCGTCCGATCCAAACCAGCACGACGATACCGACCCCACCGGGCTTGCCGCGGGTCGACCCGCGCAGGGCACGATGGACGTCGGCGCCAGCGAGCCGATCGAACGGCCGGGGCTGCACCATTGGCGCGAAAGCACGATCACCGATCCGAATCTCCAGGATCGCGGCGGCGTGTTCTTCGCCGCGATCGAGATGACGCGGATGCCGATGCTGCTCACCGACCCGAGCAAGGACGACAATCCGATCGTCTTCGCCAACAAGGCGTTCCTCGACCTGACCGGTTATGAGGAAGACGAGGTGCTGGGGCGCAACTGCCGCTTCCTGCAAGGCGCGCAGACCGATCGCAACGCCGTCGCCGAACTGCGCGAGGCAGTGCGCACCCGCTCGTCGGTTGCGCTCGAACTGCTCAACTACCGCCGCGACGGCTCGCCCTTCTGGAACGCGGTGTTCATTGGCCCGGTCTATGACACGCAGGGCAAGCTGCAATATTTCTTCGCCAGCCAGCTCGACGTCACCCGTCGCCGCAATTCGGAGCAATCCTACCGGCAGGCGCAGAAGATGGAGTCGATCGGCCAGCTCACCGCCGGGCTCGCGCACGATTTCAACAATTTGTTGCAGGTCGTGAACGGCAATCTCGAGCTGGTCACCCACACGCAGGATCCCGAGCGCGTGAAGCGCTATGTCGCGGCGGCGCAATCCGCCGCCGAGCGCGGCGCGAAGCTGACGCGGCAATTGCTCGCCTTCGCGCGCAAGACCCGGCTGGAGCCGCGCCCGCTCAACCTCACGCATCTGGTGTCCGAGTTCAGCGAGCTGATCGAAAGCTCGGTCAACAAGCAGGTCGACATCCATCTCAGCCTGCGCCGCGGGTTGCAGCATGTCGTGGTCGACCCCGACCAGCTCGAGATGGCGCTGCTCAACATCGTCAACAACGCCCGCGACGCGATGCCGAACGGCGGGCTGGTGACGATCTCCACTTTGCCCCGCCACCTCAACGGCGACGCCGCCGCGCACGACCTCCCCTCGGGCGATTATGTCGTGGTGCAGGTCGAGGACAATGGCGAGGGCATGAGCCCCGAGGTGGTGGAGCGCGCCACCGAGCCGTTCTTCACCACCAAGGGCACCGGCAAGGGCACCGGCCTCGGGCTGGCGATGGCCAGCGGCTTCGTCCGCCAGTCGGGCGGGCGGCTGGAGATCGAGAGCACGCCCGGCAAGGGCACGTTGGTGCGGATGCTGTTCCCGGTCATGCAGCCGGGCCGCCATGCCGACAACGATCAGGCCGAAACCGAAGCCGCCACCAGCGCGCCGCGCGACGGCGCCGAGCATATCCTCGTCGTCGAGGACAATGACGAGGTGCTGGCGATCGCGCGCGAGATCCTCGAAAGCGCCGGCTACCGCGTCTCGACCGCGATCAGCGCTGAGGCGGGGCTCAAGGTGTTCGACGCGGTGCATCCCAAGGATCGCTTCGACCTGCTGTTCACCGATCTGGTGATGCCGGGCGGGATGAACGGCTTGATGCTCGCCGACGCGATCGTCGAGCGCGACGCTGCGGTGTCGGTGCTGATGACCACCGGCTATAACGAGGAACTGGTGGTCGGCGGCCCGCGCGCGCGCGCCACCGACGTACTGAGCAAGCCCTATCGCCGTTCCGAACTGCTCGACCGCGTCCGGCTGGCGCTCAACCGCGGCGGCGAAGGCGGCAAGCGCCGCACCCGCTCGGATTTCGGCGCGGTACAGGCGTAAGCCGCACCGCCTCTCGAGCGGGGCTTCCTACACCTTCGTCATTGCGAGCGTAGCGAAGCAATCCAGGGCCGGATCAGGACGCCCTGGATTGCTTCGCTACGCTCGCAATGACGAGGGAGGGTTTGCGGACGGGACGGCAAAGGAGCAAACCTTCACCACCGACCTCACCTTAGCCGCGCCAGCGCCGCCGCGAACCGCTCGGCATCCGCGCTCTTCTCGGCGTGGTCGGCGCGCGCCTTCTCGACCGCCTCGGGCTTGGCACGCTCGACGAAGCTGGCGTTGCCGAGCCGCCCGGCCAGCGCATCGCGCTCCTTCTCCGCCGCCGCCAGCGACTTCTGCAACCGCTGCCGCTCGGCATCGAGGTCGATCACGCCCTCCAGCGCGAGCGCGAACGTCTCCGCGCCCCACAGGATCGGCGCGCGCGCGCCTTGGGCCTCGCCAGCGGTCAGCGTCACCCGCGCCAGCCGCTCGACATAGGGTGCGATCTCCGTCGGCACCTCGCCAGCGCCGGTGTGGAGCGCGATCTTCGCCCCCGGCGGCACGTTGAGCTCGGCGCGCGCGCCGCGCACCGCCTCGACCAGCTCGATCGCACGCCCGATCTGCGCGGTTGCGCCCGGATCGAGCGCCCGCGCGTCCGCCATCGGCCAGTGCGCGACGATCAGTTCGTGCTCCCGCGGGGCGAGCGCGTGCCACAATTCCTCGGTGATGAACGGCATGAACGGGTGGAGCAGGATCAGGATCTGGTCGAGCACCCAGCCCGCCACGGCCTTCGTCTCGTCGTCGATCGCACCTTTGATCAATTCGAGATACCAGTCGCAGAACCGGCTCCACACGAACTGGTAGATCGCGTTGGCTGCCGCATCGAAGCGATAGTCGGCCAGCGCGAGGTCGACCGCCTGCACCGCCGCCACCGTCTCGGCGATGATCCACTTGTTGACCGCCAGCGTCGCGACCGGCGGCTCGATCGTCGTCGACCCGCCGATGCCGTTCGCTTGCGCGAAGCGGCTGGCGTTCCACAGCTTGGTCGCGAAGTTGCGATAGCCCTCGACGCGCTTCTCATCCATCTTGATGTCGCGGCCCTGGCTCTCCATCGCCGCCATGAAAAAGCGCAGCGCGTCCGCACCGTACGCGTCGATCAGCCCGAGCGGATCGACGGTATTGCCCTTCGACTTCGACATCTTCGCGCCGTCCGCCGCGCGGACGAGGCCGTGCAGATAGAGCGTCTTGAAGGGCACGTCGCCCATGAACTCGATGCCCTGCATCATCATCCGCGCATCCCAGAAGAACAGGATGTCGAAGCCGGAGATCAGCACGTCATTGGGGTAGCGGCCGTGGAGCTGCGCGCCCTCTAAGCCCCTCCCCTTCAGGGGAGGGGTTTGGGGTGGGGCAGTCTCGGGCGAAGGTCTCGGTGAGACATCCCCCACCCCTTCCCCCTCCCCTGAAGGGGAGGGGCTGTCCGCGTCAGGCCATCCCAAGGTCGCGAACGGCCACAATGCGCTCGAGAACCATGTATCGAGAACGTCCTCGTCCTGCCGCAACACGATGCCCTCGCCCGCTTGGCGCTGCGCCGCCTCGGCGCTCTCGGCGACGAAGATGCGGCCATCGTCGGCAAACCACGCCGGAATCCGATGCCCCCACCACAATTGCCGCGAGACACACCACGGCTGGATGTTCTCCATCCAGTTGAAGAACGTCTTCTCCCACGTCTTCGGCACGATTTTGATCTTGCCCGAGCGCACCGCCTCGATCGCCGGCTTCGCCAGCGTCGCGGCATCGACATACCATTGGTCCGTCAGCCACGGCTCGATCACCACCCCCGAGCGGTCGCCATACGGCGTCTGGATCGTCCGCGCCTCGGCATCATGCGCGACGCCGTCCTTGTCGACCTGCGGGATCAGCACGCCATCGGCCTTCAGCCGCGCGACGACCGCCTTGCGCGCCTCGCCGGTGGTCAGCCCGAGGAACGCGGCGGGTATCAGCCCATCGGCGGTCTGCACCACCCGCGCCTGCGCATCGAGCATGTTGAGCATGTCGCGCGCCTCGATCCCGGCGCGGCGACCGACCTCGAAGTCGTTGAAGTCATGCCCCGGCGTGATCTTGACCGCGCCCGAGCCGAGCGCCGGATCGGCATGCTCGTCGGCGACGATCGGGATCAGCCGCCCGGTGATCGGCAGCCGAACCATCTGCCCGACCAAGGCGCGATAACGCTCGTCCTCGGGGTGCACCGCGATCGCCATGTCGGCGAGCATCGTCTCGGGCCGCGTCGTCGCGACATCGATATGTCCCGATCCGTCCGCCAGCGGATAGCGCAAATGCCAGAAGCTGCCACGCACCTCGCGCGTCTCGACCTCCAGGTCGCTGATCGCGGTGCCGAGCCCCGAATCCCAGTTCACCAGCCGTTTGTCGCGATACAGCAGCCCACGCGCGTGCAGCTCGACGAACACCTTCAGCACCGCCTTGCTGAAGCCCTCGTCCATCGTGAACCGCTCGTTGGCCCAGTCCATCGAGCAGCCGAGCCGGCGCAGCTGGCGCGTGATCTGCCCGCCGCTTTCCGCCTTCCATGCCCACACCTTGTCGACGAACGCCTCGCGCGACAGGTCGGTGCGCTTCTCGCCCGCCGCGGCCATCTGCCGCTCGACCACCATCTGCGTCGCGATGCCCGCGTGATCGGTGCCGACCACCCACAAGGCATCCTTGCCCTTCAGCCGCGCGTGGCGCGTCAGGATGTCCTGCAACGTATTGTCGAGCGCGTGGCCGATGTGCAGCGAGCCGGTCACGTTGGGCGGCGGGTTGACGATCGTCCACGGCTCGGCATTCGGACGGTCGGGGCGGAACAGCCCCTTATCCTCCCAATGGGCATACCATTTTGATTCGATCGCGGCGGGGTCGAAGGTCTTGGGAAGCTCGGTCATGCGCCCGTCTGTAGCCACAGCTTTCGGCGCTGAGAAGCCGCTGGCCAACACTTGCTTAACCCCCGCCGCTTACCAGTCGGGTCAACGGGGGGCGAACGAGCCGATGGGGCGATTCCAGAACGATCACGATGAGATCCGCGCGGCGATGCAGCGATATTCCGCGCTGCTGACGCGCGGCCACGATGCGGTCGCGGCAGAGATGCTGCGCGAGCGCGTGCTCTTCTCGCACCTGCTGCACCGCCACCGCGCCGACGAGGACAATGAAACCGGCCGGACGCTGCCCGGCGCGCCGCTCGCCGCCGCGCTGGCCGCGGACATGCAGGCGCTGCTCGCCGAATATAGCGCGCACGTTCGGACCTGGCCGCCGTCGCGCATCCCCGGCGAATGGGACGATTATACCAAGGCGGTGCTCAAGCTGCAGCAGCGGATGCGGATGCGGTTGGCGTGGGAGGAGCGCGAGCTGTTCCCCCGTCTGTCCGCCGCCTGACCGCGGCTCAGCGCGGGCCTTCGCCCTTCGTCCAGCGATCCATCCACCCCAGCACCTCGCGATACCATTGCCGCGAGTTGGCGGGCTTCAGCACCCAGTGGTTCTCGTTCGGAAACACCAGCAGCCGCGACGGGATGTCGCGCCGCTGGAGCGCGGTGAACGCTGCCAGCCCCTGCGTATAGGGGATGCGGAAATCCTTCTCGCCGGTGATGACCAGCTGCGGGGTCTTCCACTTGTCGACATAATTGACCGGGTTCCACTTTTCGAACGCCTCGGGGTCCTGGAAATAGGCCTTGCCGCCATGTTCCCATTCGTCGAACCACAGTTCCTCGGTCTCGTACGCCATCGCGCGCGCATCGAAGACGCCGTCATGCTGGACGATGCACTTGAAGCGATCGGGCCAGCGCCCCTCGATCCAGTTCATCATATAGCCGCCATAGCTCGCGCCGAGCGCGCAGGCATTGTCGCCATCGAGCCACGCGAACTTGGTCGTCGCGGCGGCGAGCCCCTTTTGCAGGTCCTCGAGCGGCCAGCCGCCCCAATTGTTGCGGATCGCGTCGGTGAACGCCTGCCCATAGCCGGTCGAGCCGTGGAAATCGACCGCGACCAGCCCGTAACCGGCCCCCGCGAACACCGCCGGGTTCCAGCGGTACGACCAGCTGTTGTTGCTCGATCCCTGCGGCCCGCCATGTACCATGAACGCGACCGGCACCTTGCCCGCGACGCCATAGGGGTGCACCGCATAGCCCCGGACGGTGTCGCCGTTCGCGCCCTTGAAGCTGAACCGCTCGACGGTCGGCAGGTCGATCCCCGCCAGCCGCGCAGCATTGACCTGCGTCAGCCGCGACGTGCTGCGCTGCGGACCGACCCGGTAGAAATCGTCTGGCGCGGTCAGGCTGTTTATCGCCACCACCACGCCCTGCGCGCCGACCGCGACGCCCGAGACATGCCCCTCGCCGGTCAGCCGCGTCACCTGCCCGTGCGCGACATCGACCTGGAACAGCGGCGTTTCCTGCGTGTCGTCGGCGGTGACGTACAGCGAGCGCGAGTCGGGCGCCCATTGCAGCGACCCCGGCGAGCGATCCCAGCGCTCTGTCAGCGACACGGTCTGCCCCGATGCCAGATCGCGAACCATGACGACGAAGCGATCCGCCTCATAGCCCGCGCGCCGCATCGCCAGCCACGCCAGCTTGCGCCCGTCGGGTGACACCGCCGGCTGGGTATCGGTCGCCTGATTGGCAGCGGTCAGGTTGACCGGCGCGGCGCTGGCGTCGGCGGGGACCGAAAAGATGTCGAGATTGGTCGACAGCGGCTCGATCCGTCCCGGCTCGCGCAGCGCGAAATAGACGGTGCGGCCGTCCGGGCTCCAGTTCACTTCCTCCGCGCCGCCGAACGGCTTCGATGGCGTATCCCCCAGCAGCGCCGGCGCCAGCGCCTGCCCGTTGCCGCGCGCGCCGGCAGCAGTCAGCGGCAGCACAAACAATTGCGAGCGCGTGCCGTCCGCCCATGTGTCCCAATGCCGCACGAACAACTGGTCGTAGGTCCGCCCGCTGCCGGCGTTCGCTGCCTTCTTCTCGACGGGCAGCTCCAGCGACGGCGCGCCGGGGCGACGATCCGCCCAGATCAGCACGCGATCACCGGTCGGCGCGACCTTGAAGCCGTTGAACCCGCCCTTGAAGTCGGTCAGCCGCCGCGGCGTACCGCCGGTGACCGGCACCGACCAGAGCGCATCGTCGGCGGTGAAATAGACGGTGTTGCCGACCAGCTGCGGATCGTTCTCGTCGAGCTGCGGGTCGGCGGCCAGCTTCACCGGCGGCGCGCCCTTGCGGGTCAGGTCGAGCTTCCACAGATCGTAGCGCCCGCGATCGGCCGCGACATCGGTCTCGCGCTGCGCCCAGACCAGCCAGCGCCCGTCCTTCGACATGGCGGGCGCGCCGACACGGCTGAGCGTGGTGACGTCGTCGATGGTGAGCTGGCGCGCGAGGGCGGGCGCGGCGGTGGTGGCGGCAAGCGCGAGCAGAGTCGCGGAGGTCAGCATCTTCATGCCGGCAATGATAAAGCAGAAGGTTGCGGGCGAGACAATCGCGCCGGGCGCGACGGCTTGAGGCAGGTCACCAACCCCCTGTTCGTCGCCCCGAACTTGATCCGGGTCCCCGCTTCTCTTCTTTCGGGAAAAAGCGGGATCCCGGATCAAGTCCGGGATGACGAAAGACGTAACTCACACTGGGCGAGTGACAATCACCCCTGTTTGGTGATCTTGGCGATCTCGCGCGCCACCATCTGCTCGACCAGATGCGGCAGGTTCTGGTCGAGCCAGTCGCTCAGCATCGGCCGCAGCATCTCGCGCACCAACCCCTCCAGCGTGCCGTCGCTCTCCGGCTCGGGCTTGACGATCAGCTTCGACAGCGCGCCCAGCGCGCCGCGCGTCGCCTGCACCGTCGCCGCCGAGACGACCGGGGGCTCGTCCAGCGCCGGTGCCGGTGTGGGCGCGGGCGGAGGGGTCGTCGCGGGCGCCGCCGCCACCGGGGCCGGTTCGGGCGCCGGCGCATGGGCGGGCGTCGCCACCGGGGTCGGTGTCGGCGTAACCCGTTCCTCGAACGTCTCGGCGGCACGCGGCGGCGCGAACGAGGCGGGCGGCGGCGCCACCGGCTCGGGTGCGCCCAGCGGCTCGTTCAGCTCGAGGATCTGGTCGCGGGACGGTTCGTCGTCCTCGCGCGACGACGGCGCGGGCGGCGGCGCACGGCGTGGCGCGGGCGCGTCGCCCTCCTTGATGACCCGCTTGATCGAGGCGAGAATGTCTTCCATCGACGGCTCGCCGCTCAAATCCCCCATCGGGTCAACCTCACAACGCTGCCCGATCCATTACGGGCGTGGTGTGTCGACACCTGTCGTCAATGCGGGCGTCCTGTCAACATTGCTTTCGAGCAGCGGATCGAGCGGGCGGGTGACCACCGCACTCTGCGCGGGCGTGTCGGCGGTGCTCCGCGACACCGGAACCGCGCGCTGCCCGTCGTCGAAATCGTTGAGCTTGCCGCGCACCTTGGCGTAATGGATCGTCGGATCGTACAGCGGCCCACCGTCGAGCCCGAGATCCTCCGCCTCGGCATGGCCCATCGCCGCCAGCAGCGCGAAGCCCGCGACATAGGCGTCGCGCCGCGCCGAGACGAGCGTCACCTGGCTGTTGAGCAATTCCTGCTCGGCGTTGAGGATGTCGAGGACGGTGCGCGTGCCGACGCTGTTCTCGGCGCGCACGCCCTCCAGGCTCAGCTTGTTGGCGTTGACCGCCGCCTCGCTCGACGCGATCACCTCCAGCGAGGAGCGCCACACCGCATAGGCCGAGCGTGCCGAGGCGATCACCTGCCGCTCCGCCGCGGTCGCCTGCTCGATCGCCTGTCCGCGCAATTCCTGCGCCTGCCGCACCAGCGCGCCGGGGCGGCCGCCCTGATAGAGCGGCAGGCTGAGCGTCACCCCCGCGCTGGTCGCATTGCCGGTCTGCACGCTGCCGAGCCCGGCGGCGCTGCCCTGCCCCAGCGAGCCGAGGAAGTTGAAGTAATTCTGACCGAGCGTCGCGCTGACCTGCGGGCGGCGGTTGGCGCGCGCGACGCGGATGTCGTAGTCGGTGGCGTCGCGCACGCGGCGCGCCGCGATCAGGTTCGGATTGTCCTGCATCGCGATGTCGACCGCGCCATCGGCGGACGGCGGAAAGGCCGGCAGCGCCGGCGGCGATTCCAGCACCCCCGGCGGCGACCCGACCAGCCGCACGTAATTCTCGCGGCTGGAGATCAGCGTCGCCTGCGCCGATTGCAGCTGCGCGCGCGCGAGGCTCAGCCGCGCCTCGGACTGCGCGACGTCGGTGCGCGTCAGGTCGCCGACCTCGAAGCGGTCGCGGCTCGCGCGCAGATTGGTCTCCAGCACGCGCACGTTCTGCGTATTGAGCCCGACGATCGCCTCGTCGCGGATGACGTTGTTATAGGCGCTGACCACGTCGGTGAAGGTCGTCGCCTCGGTGCCGCGCAGATTGGCCTGCCCGGCCTCGACGCGCGTTTCCGCCGCCAGCACGCCGTTGCGCACCCGCCCGCCCTGATACAGCGGCACCGTGACGCCCAATTGCGCGTCCAGCCGACGCTCGGGCGTCGTGAAGCTGTTGCCGCCGCGCAGGAAGTTGTCGGTCAGCCCGGTCTGCGCGGTCGCGCTCGGCCGCCCCTGCGCGCGCGCGATCGGCACGTTCTCGTCATTGGCGCGTTGCGCCGCGCGCTGCGCGTTGAGCGTCGGGTTGTCGCGATAGGCGCGCACCAGCGCCTCGCGCAGCGTCTCCGCCGCGGCCGTCGCCGGGAACGCCCCGGCCAGCACCAAGGTGATGGCAACCGATGACAGCAGCGACGGCGAGCGAAGGCGCAAAGGGGTGTTCCTCAGAAGGTGAAGCTGCGCGGGCGCGCGAAGCCGGGAAGTCGGACCGAATCGATGTCCGCGAACGGCGTCAGCGCGGTCGCCGCGCCGCGATGCGTCCCCGCCGCGAGCCGGAACACGCCGCGATCGACCAGCCCGCTGACGATCCGTCCGCCATCGACGACCTGCGACGTCAGCGTCGACGGCAGCTCCTCGATCGCGCCATCGACGATCAGCACGTCATAGGGCGCGCCGGCCGGCGCCCCGTGCTCCAGCGGCCCTTCGACCAGCGTGACGTTCGGAAACTGGGCCAGCGCGTCGCGCGCGTGCGCGGCCAACTCGGGCAGCGACTCCACCGCCACCACCTCGGCGACCAGCGACGCCAGCACCGCCGCGGTATAGCCCGCCGCCGCGCCGATCAGCAGGACGCGGTCGGACGGCTGGAGCCGCGCCTGCACCAGCAGCCGCGCGGTGGCGAGCGGCGTGTTGAGCGCGCGCCCCTGCCCCAGATCGACCGCGCGGTCGACATAGGCGAGCGCGGCGGCGTGCGCGGGCACGAAGCGTTCGCGCGGCACCTCGGCCATCGTCGCGACGATGCGCGGATCGTTGACCGCGGTGGTGCGCAACTGGCTGGCGACCATCGCCTGGCGCATCGCGGTGAAATCGTCATTCCGGAGAGCGGGGGCGGAGAGGGTCATGAGCCGTCCTGTGGCATAGCTGTTTTATCGATGCAACACACGTTGCGTCATCGGGCTTGTATCGCGCGCGGAACACACTTTGCAATCGGCGGCTTGACAACATGCCGCCCTGCCCGCATCTGCGCGCCCTCACCGGCCTCGAGGCGCGATGGCGGAGTGGTGACGCAGAGGACTGCAAATCCACTTTGAGACCGGTGAAATCCTGACGAGTTAGCGATGTTTCGCCTTCGTTCGGTGCACCGGAATTCAACGGGCTGTGGGCCGCTCTGCTAACGATCGGCGAGGGCGACATTGGCGGGTCAAGCTCGCGCGAGTCAGCTTTCGAGCGTTTGGTGAGGCTCGACGGTGACCTCCCAGTGCGATGATCCGTAGCTGTAGTCGAAATCGCTGGTGAGACCATGTCGGGGCCGTGGCACTGACGCAAATAACGCACTCACATCAGCTGATCGTGATTTTGCCTGTTGCGCGAACAATCCCGCAAGAAGCGCAGGAGCACCAGTAAACAAGCAGATGGCTACCCGAGTCGCATCTCTTTCGTATACGAACTTCCAATAAGAAATGATTTCCAATAGTGATTTAGATTAGTATAACGTTTTCAGCTACATATTTTGTAATTATTAGAAGCGTTTTTTTACTATTTCGAAGATTCCCTTCTTAAATCGTTGCTCACAGAAAAAAATGAGGATAAATTTTATTTTGTCCCGAAAAGAAACACCGGGGCAATTCCTCAGGGAGACGATCATGAGCACGAATGTTCTTGAAATCGAAGACCTCGATATCGCCGTTGCCCCGACCGCTGGCGGTACAAATCGCGTCGACCTGTTTCTTCTGGCCGTTATCGTCCTCTGGTAGAAATTGCTTCCAGTTGATGGCGGGCTCACGGATCTTCGCGAGAAGATCCGGGCCAACTTGGGCTGCCCAGTTTCACTGGGCAGCCTTTTCCTCGACTTCGCCAATTCGGGAGGGCTTGCAAGCGCGATAAACGAGATTCTCGACAATCTGGCCAACAGACGGGTGACGGTGTTGAGCCGCATTGGCACTGACATGCTGATGCTGATGGAAGATCCCGACTTTGTGCTTCAACTCAAAAAATTCGACGGCAATGCCGGCACCGATAATTCAAAGAAAGACACGTCTTACCTCTGCACGCCCGCCAGTCAGGCACTGGTTCTACTTCGTGGATCAGGAACCAAATATATACGGCGATACGAAATCGATAGGCGTATCGATATCGACGTATTCGACCCGGCTGCGCGACTCACCCTCGTCGAGACGATAGCCTATGATGGCGCCGTATTCCGTGAGAATTTGGAGTCAAACTCGGTATACGAGTATGCTGCAGATCATTCCTTTGTAATGCTCCGTCTTGCTTACAAGCCTTTTGCTGATCAGTGCTGGCACTTCGACAGCCAATCTCATCAGGCAACCTTTCCATCGGCTGGCCTGATGGATCAATCTGCCTTGGTCAACACCGCCAAGGTATTGGGAGCGCTGGGCGATGCCAGCGCAATCGACCAGCTTTCACAACTCAGCAGCCACCCGTCACACTTCGTCCGCTGGGCAGCGATCCAAGCAACCGGCAAGCTCGATCGAAATGCCGCTCTTCACCTTCTTAGAGCGGCCTCCACGGACACGCATCCACACATCCGATCGATGTCGGAGAAAATTCTCGCTCGGGCTGGAGGGTAAAATGGTACAGGTGTTCGAATTTCATGACGTAGATCACATCAGCGTTCCGGATTTTTTCAGAAGGTTCGACGCAATCGAGACGGCTAAAGGCACCCCGGAATTCATCGCGGACTGCGCGCGGCTTCTCGCCCGCCTTAGTAGCGACCCCCACCTCATTCGTAAGCACATCGAGGAACATGGTGGTTTGCTGAAGGCGAAGGATACATTCGCCTCACCTCAATATTTTGTTTTAGGTCGCCACTTCAGTAAGTTCGGCCCGATCGGCCTGCGAGTAAACTACTGGCTTCCTATTGAAGGAGGCAAGTTTTACGACCGAGAGCGTGACATGTATTCCTATGAGTTGGGGCACAATCACGATTTCCGCTTTCTGACGGTGGGTCACTTCGGCCCCGGCTATGTCACAGACCTGTGCGAAGTCGATCCAGACGCCATCCGCGGCGAGCCGGGCGAATATGTTGAGATGCGCAACCGGCGGACAGAGCAGCTTTCACCCGGAAAGGTCATCTACTTCGACACGTTTTCGGATGTGCATATCCAGCACCCGCCTCAGGAACTTTCCATTTCAATCAACCTGATCTTGGGCGTGGATAATTGGAAGCGCGAGCAATATGCGTTTGATCTGAGATCGTCGCGCCTGGTCGGTGGGGTTGATCAAAGCCCTGTCGGTCGCACCATCGCCTGCCTCGATTTCGCGAGCTATTTCGCCGACGACGCTACGATGGGGCTCCTCGACGAGTTCGCGCGCGACGCGACATTCTCACGGGTGAGATCCGCTGCACGGAAGGCGATCACTGACGCTCAGCAGCGCGCAGCTGCCATTTCGTAGGAGAGCTATCGTGAAACTGGAAGGCGCAACTGTCGCGATAACCGGCGCCAACGGCTTCGTGGGGTCACAAGTGGCCAGGCGCGTGGCCGCAGAGGGGGCGTTTGTTCGTGGGCTGATCCGAAAGCAGACGTCAGGCGAAGACCTAACTGCCATTGGGGCAACGTTCGTGGTTGGCGATCTTGGCCAGTCCGAGGCGCTCGAAACGCTTATCAAGGACGTTGATGTCGTTGTTCACTGCGCGGCAACATCCTCGCTTGACCGCGAAGAGGCCTTCGAGGTGAACACAGCGGCAACGGAGCGCCTCCTGAAGGCAGCACACGCGCAACAATGCCAGCGTTTTGTCCACATCTCTACGACAGGCCTCTACGACATCTCGGGGGCTAACGTGATCGATGAAACGTCGCCGCTTAACATCGGCGAGTCCGTGTATACCGAGAGCAAAGCCGAGGCAGACCGTATTGTATTGCAATACAAGGATCTAGGCCTTCCCGTCGTGATCCTGAGAGCCGCTCCGATTATTGGCGCCCATCGCGGATCCGCGTGGGGCTTCAAGATCCCGCAAGCCATCGCCGCCGGAAGGTTCCCGCTTGTTGACGAAGGCGCAGGAAAGTTCCCGTATGTTCATATCGAGAGCTTTGTGTCGGCCGTTGTCGGTTCAATCTTATCTGACAAGGTTACAGGCGAAGTGATCAATGTCATCGACGGTCATTCCACTTGGGCTGACTATACAGCATATTTCGCACGTTCCGCGCTACCCGCACTTTCGAAAAATGATGCGCCCGCGAAATTCTCCAGCCATTCGCAATTTTCCAATGCAAAAGCTGTTCACCTGCTATCACTTACGCAGGGCAAGACTTTTGATGAAGAAATGCTGAATAGCCAAAAAATGCTTGCAGAGCTAAGCCTTTCCTCGTCCCCAGTATAATATTGTTCAGCGCAGGGAGAAGCAAGTGGCTTATAATACCGATCGTCGCAGCAAAACACGTGCCTTGATTGCATATGGCGTGTTGTTGATATTTTCGGCTATTCTCGGGACACTTGTAAAGTTGGGCATCATTACCGATCATATTCTTTGGTAGGCTAGCAATCATCAGCCTTCACCCCCCCCAACTGCGATGCCGACCGCCGCTCCGACGAAGCTGAAGACTGCCATTCAGTTGGTAAGCAGTTTCACTAGCAGCCCCGTTGGTAATTAGGCGAGCCTGCCCCAACCCGCGTTAACTGTCGTTGGCACCGACCAAACCACAGCGCAATCGATGCGTCGCCGCGATAGTTGCCGCATGAGGCGAAGCGAACAAACGGGGCACGGTGCTAACCGGCGTGGATCGCACTGCTAACTCATTCACGTCAGGGGTTGACGAGACCGCAAAAGCCCAGCAATTGCGCGCCCTCACCGGCCTCGAGGCGCGATGGCGGAGTGGTGACGCAGAGGACTGCAAATCCTTGCACCCGGGTTCGATTCCCGGTCGCGCCTCCAGCGGCCCGTCTCAATCGGGCCGCCCCACCGGCACGATGTAGCGCTGTCCCGTCGCGGTGACGCCGGTCTCGACGCTCAGTCCGTAGGTCTCCCCCACCAGCGCGGCGGTCAGCACGTCCTCCGCCGCTCCCGCCGCGACCACGCACCCGTCGCGCAGCAGCACGACATCGTCGGCCAGCCGCGCCGCCAGATTGAGGTCGTGCACCACCAGCACCACCCCGCTGCCGCCCGCCGCCACTGCGCGCAGCTGCGCACCGACCTCGAGCTGGTGCGCCGGGTCGAGGCTGGCGAGCGGTTCGTCGGCGAGCAGCCACTCGGGTTGCCCGGCCAGCACCCGCGCCAGCAACGCGCGCGCGCGCTCGCCCCCCGACAGATGCTCGACCCCGCGCCGCGCGAACGTGGTCATGCCGGTTGCCGCCAGCGCCGCCGCCACCGCCGCGCGATCCCCGGCGGTCTCGCCCCAGCGTCCACGCCACGGCAGCCGCCCGAGCCCGACCAAGGTCGCGACGTCGATGTTCCAGTGCACGTCGGCCGCCTGTGGCAGGAAGCCGATCCGCCGTGCGCGCGCCTGCGCCGACAAGGCGCGCACGTCGACCGAGTCCAGCGCCGCCCGCCCCGCCGCGGGCGCGTGCAGCCCGGCGAGGCACGCCAGCAGGCTGCTCTTGCCCGCGCCGTTCGGGCCGAGCAGCGCGGTCACACGCCCGCCCGCAAACGCCTCGTCGACCGATTGCAGGACGGTCTTGCCGCCCAGTGTCAGCGAGACACCGTCCGCCGCGAGCACGCTCATGCCAGCCGCCTCCGCATCGCGATCAACAAATAGAGGAAGAACGGCCCGCCCAGCATCGACATCGCGATCCCGAGCCGCAATTCGCTGACGGTGGGCGCGAGCCGCACCAGGCTGTCCGCCAGCGTCAGCAGCAGCGCGCCGCCCAGCGCGGCGGGGAGCAGGACCGCCGACGGACGATGCCCCGCGAACGGCCGGACGAGATGCGGGACGATCAGCCCGACGAAGCCGATGATCCCCGCCGCCGCGACCGAGGCACCGACCGTCAGCGCGATGCCGATAATGATCGCCAGTTGCAGACGGCGCGGATCGACCCCCATCGATCGCGCGGCCTGCTCGCCAAGCGTCAACGCGTCGAGCGAACGCCCGGTCCGCGCCAGGATCGCCGCGCCGACGGCGATCAGCGGCAACGCGACGCGCACGTCGTCCCAGCTCCGGTCCGTCAAGGCGCCCATCAGCCAGGTCACGATCTCCGACGCGACGAACGGCGTTGGCGCGAGGCTGATCGCGAGCGCGGTCATCGAGCTGGTGATGCTGGTCAGGATCATCCCCGCCAGCGTGAACAGCACGAGGCTGCCCGAGCGCCCCGCGATCACCGCCAGCGCCGCCATCGTGAGCGCGGCACCTGCCAGCGCAAAGCCGGGGAGCAGCCACGCCTGCGCTGCATAGCCGAAGAACAGCGCGCAGACCGCGCCCAGCGCCGCGCCCGACGATACGCCGAACAGGCCGGGATCGGCGAGCGGATTGCGCAGATACCCCTGCATCGCCGCGCCGGCGAGCCCGAGCCCGGCCCCCACCGCCAGCGCCAGGATGGTGCGCGGCAGGCGCAGCTCGACGATGATGATCGAGCGCGGATCGGCGGCGGTCCAGGCGTCCAGCGGCACCCAGACCTTGCCCGCCGCCAACGACAGCGCCGCCGCGAGCAGCACGCCCGCCAGCAGCCACCAGCAGGCGCGCGTCATCGCGCCACCTGCGCGCGCACCGCGCGCAGCCGTGCCATCGCCGCGATGATCGACGGGCCGCCGCAATTCATCAGTCGCGCGGCGAACGGCGCGATCGTGATGCGGGTGGCGAGGCGGGCGAGCACCGGATGCCGCTCGCCGCGCTCGCCGCCCCGCTCCGCCGCCGCGACCGACAGCAGCACGCGCGGCGGGCGTGCGACCAGATATTCAAGCGGCAGGATGTCCCAGCGTTTCAGCCCGTAAGCCGTGCTGGCGTTGCCGAACCCGGCCCGCCGCAACAAGTCGTCCGGCAGCGTCCCGCCACCCGGCACCAGGCCACCCGCGCCCCAGATCAGCGCCGGCACGTGCACGCCGGTCGCGGGGCGCGCCGCCGCCAAGATACGCGCGGCCAGTGCCCGGCCACGATCGGCATGCCCGATCGCCGCCGCCACGTCGCGCACCTGTTGCGCGCTCTCCTCGACCGTCGCGGGCACCGGATACTGGACGAGATGGACGCGCAATCGCGCCAGCGCCGCGACGGTCGCCGGGGCGACATGCCCGCCCGCGACCACCAGATCGGGACGCAGCGCCACCACCTCCTCCGCGGTGCCGGAGGTGACGCGGAACCGCCGCGCCAGCGCCAGCGGGATCGAGGTGGCGCGCGGATCCTGCGAATAATTGCTGATCGCGACGATCTGCGCCGGGTCCGCGACCTGCATCAGGATCGCGTCGAGACACGGATTGATCGACACGATGCGCGGTGTGCGCGCCGGTGCCGCACCCGCCCCCGGTGGCGCGACCGCCAGCGCCAGCATCGCGCCGGCCATCCAACCTGCATGTCGTGTCATTCATCCCCCCGCGCCGATCCGACCCATCGTCGTCGCGCGGGAAGATTCCCGATCGCCCGGCACACCCCGTCCGCGCGAAGGACAACCGCGATCCGGCAGGTCTCCTGGCTCCCGGGTCACCGCCCCCGCCCGGCCTTCCCGGATCGCGGACGATCCAGTGGCACAGCGTTGGGCGAGGGGCTCGCCGGTCACAGTTGCGGGGGCAGCTCCGGATCGTCGCCTACCGGATTCCCTTTCCTGATCGCCGCTTCCGCCTAGCCCGCCTGTCCACTCGCGGCAAGCGCGGCCAGTAGCGGCACGTCGACCGGCGGCATCGGCAGCGTCGCCAGCGCGGCGGGCGGGGCCCAGCGCAGCGCCTGCGCGGCCAGCGGTTGCGGCACGCCGCGCCAGACGCGGCAGCGGTACAGCAGCATGGTGACGGGCATGTCGGTGGCGAAGCCGAATGGCTCCAGATCCTCCTGCGCCACACCGATCGTAAGCTCCTCGCGCAGCTCGCGCGCCAGCGCCGCCGCGGGATGCTCGCCCGCCTCCACCTTGCCGCCCGGAAACTCCCACAGCCCGCCGTGCCGCTTGTCCGCCGGGCGCTGTTGCATCAGGCAATGTCCGTTCTCGTCGATCAATGCGACGGCGACCACCAGCATCGGCTTCGATCCTTCCTTAACCTCTCGGCGGTATCGTGCCCGCCATGCCGCGTCTGCCCCCTTCCCGACCGCGCCGCGTCCACCCGCGCGGATTATGGCGCCATTCCCGTGGTGCGACCGCGGTGGAATATGGGCTGATCGTCGCGATGATCGCGCTGAGCGCCGTGGCGGGCATGTCGGCGCTGGGATCGCCGATCAGCGGGATGTTCGCCTCGCTCGCCAACAATATCACGGCGGCACGCTGAAGAACCTCAACGAAATTCTACGAATTCATTTAAGCGTTTATCAACCCTGCTCCTTCTAGAAGCGTCGGCGATGGACCTGTGAACGGGACGTCGGCGGGTACTGAAATACACGAAGTTGACTGGAGACCGACATGCAGAAGATTCGTTCGTTCCTGAAGAACAACAAGGGCGCGACGGCGATCGAATACGGCCTGATCGCCGCGCTGATCGCGGTCGCCGCCATCGCCGCGATGAAGGGCATCGGCACGCAGCTGAACAACACCTTCACCAACGTGCAGACCAAGATGCAGAACAACCCGGGCTGATCCTAGCGGCCTGAGCTGACGAAGGGCGGCGGAGCTTCGGTTCCGCCGCCCTTTTCTTTGTCAGGCGAGTCGACCCATCTTCAGGAACTTCGCGCGGCGATCCTGACGCAGCGCGTCGGCGGTCAGCGGCGCCAGATCGCGCAGCATCGACTCGATCGAGTCGCCGAGTCGGCGGATCGCGTCGGCGTGGTCGCGATGCGCACCGCCCAGCGGCTCGGGCACGATCGCGTCGATCACCCCCAGCGCCTTCAGATCCTGCGCGGTGACCTTCATCGCCTCCGCCGCGTCGGGCGCCTTGTCGGCGGTGCGCCACAGGATCGAGGCGCAGCCCTCGGGCGAGATTACCGAATATACGGCGTGTTCGAACATCAGCACGCGGTTGCCGCTGGCCAGCGCGATCGCGCCGCCCGAGCCGCCCTCGCCCACCACCGCCGACACCAACGGCACCCCCAGTGCGAGGCATGCCTCGGTCGAGCGCGCGATCGCCTCGGCCTGGCCGCGCTCCTCCGCCTGGATGCCCGGGAAGGCGCCGGAGGTGTCCACCAGCGTCACCACGGGAAGCCCGAAACGATCGGCGAGTTCGAGCAATCGGATCGCCTTGCGATAGCCCTCCGGCTTGCCCATCCCGAAATTGTGGCGCAGGCGGCTGGCGGTATCGTCGCCCTTTTCGTGGCCGAGCACCATCACGCGCTGCCCGCGAAAGGTGGCGAAACCGCCCAGGATCGCCTGATCGTCACCGAACGCGCGGTCGCCGGCCAGCGGCACGAACTCGTCGAACAGACCCGCGACATAATGTTTGAAGTGCGGACGTTCGGGATGCCGCGCGACCTGCGTCTTCTGCCAGGGCGAGAGCTTGCCGAACGTATCCTTCAGCAGCTTGTCCGACTTCGCCTGCAGCTTGGCGATCTCGGCGGAAATGTCGACGGTGCCCTCCGCGCCGGTGTCGCGCAGTTCGTCGATACGCGCCTGCAGCTCGGCGATGGGCTTCTCGAAGTCGAGGAAAATACGCATCGGGCGCAGCTAGGCGCGCTTTCGCAACGCGTCAACGAGCGGGTGGCGCTCGTTGACCAGCTCGACGAGGCGACGGCTGTCGACATGCGTGTAGATCTCGGTGGTCGCGATATCGGCGTGGCCCAGCATCGTCTGAAGTGCGCGCAGATCGGCACCGCCCTCCAGCAGGTGCGTGGCGAAGGCGTGGCGCAGGACGTGCGGACTGATCCGCTCGGGCGCGATGCCCGCCTCCGCCGCCAGCGCGCGGACGAGCTGGAACAGCCGCACGCGCGAGATATGCGTCGCGCCCGACGGGAACAGGAACGCGCGATCGGCGGGAACGTGCGCGCGCCATGCCGCGACCGCCGCGCGCGCCGGATCGGAGATCGGCACCAGCCGCTCGCGCCCGCCCTTGCCCTTCAGGATCAGGAACGGACGGTCGGGATGGATCGCACCACGCGGCAGCGACACGAGTTCGGTCGCGCGCAGCCCGGAACCGTAGAGCAGCTCGAACAACGCCGACAGGCGCAGGTCGGTCGGGATGACGGGGTCGCGATCCAGCCGCGCCGCGATCGCCGCGAACAGCCGCTCGACGTCATGATGGTCCAGCGTGCGCGGCAGCGCGCGCCGCGCGCCGGGACGCGGCAGCGCCGGCGACGGATCGTCGGCGCGATCGCCCTCGTCCACCAGATGCCCGAAGAAGCGGCGCAGCGCCGCCGCCTTGCGCGCGACGGTGGCCTTCGACAGGTCCGCCCAGCCGTCCGCCAGCGTCGCCAGCGCGGCACCGTCCGCGTCCGCCAGCCCGCCCTCCAGCGTCGCCGAGGCGAGCGACAGGTCACGGCGATAGGCGGCGAGCGTGTTCGCCGCCGCCCCGGCCTGCGCCGCCATCATCTCCAGGAACCGGTCGATCGCGGCGGCGTCGTTCACAACCGGGCGATCGCCTCCGCCGCGATCATCCGCGCCTCACCATCCAGCCCGACCGCCCGCAACGCCGCGACGATGCGATACAGCGCCGCCGGCGGCACATTCGCCCAGCTTCCCGCCTGCATCCCGACCGCCGCGAGCAGCAGGACGGTGCCGGGCTGCCCGGCGTCCACCGCGCGGTCCAGCGCGCGCGTCCAGGCGTTCTGCGCCGCGATCGGCACGGTCAATCGTTCCGCAAGGTCGGTCACCGCGCCGCCCGGCAAGCGGCCCAGGCCAGCCATGCCCGCGAAGAACAGCTGCCGCTTCCGCTCCGCCAACGCCCCGGACGGCGCGTAATCGGTGACGGTGGCAGCGGGCAGTTGCGTGATCGCGTCCGGATCGGCGAGCAGCAGCATCGCCCAGCCATCGCTGCCGGCCGGGACCGCGCCCTGCCAACGCTGCGCGGTGCGATCCAGCCCGGCGGTCAGCATCGAGGCGATCAGGCGATTCGCTTGCGGCTCGTTGGCGGCGGCGGGCAGTCGCGCGGCGGCCCGCGCGGTCAGCACCAGCCGGGCATAGCGCGTCACCGGGCTCTCGGCGGCGTCCCACAATTTGACCATCGCCGCGATCCGCGTCGCCCGGTCGCTGCCGACATAGGCGTCGCGCAGGGTGGCAGCGGTATTGGCGAGCGTGGCAGGCGCATCGCCGCCATCGGCCAGCGCCGCGTAGAGATCGACCATCGCCGCACTCGACAGCACCCCCATCGCCGCCGCGCGATCCGCGACCGCCGCCCGCTCCGCCAGCGGGATCGCCGGCGCCAGCGCCTGCCACCCGCGCACCTGCGCGCCGACCGTGGCGTACAGCTCGTCGGGCACCGCCACCCCGGTCGCGGTGGCCAGGCCGAACCGCCACGCGGTGAGCTGCACCACGGGCGCCCATTCGATCGTCACCGCCTGCCGGCTGTTCAGCCCGGCACCCATCACCTTTTGCGCGAGTTGTAGATCGATCCCGCTCGCCACGCGGCGGCGGCGGATATCGGCCACCAGCGGCTGGGTCCGTGCCGCGCCGGTCAGCCCGGCGCACATCGCGCGGGCGACGATCCAGCCACGCTCGCTATCGCCCGCGCCATCCGCCAGCGGGCACAGCCCGGCGGGATCGGCGGTGGCGAGCGCGGCCTGCATCCACACCGCGCGAAGCTTCGGCGTCACATTGTCGGTATCGACCGCCTGCGCAACGGCGCGCGCCGACACCGATTCGCCCATCCGCAGCAACAGCCACGCACGCTCGGCGGCGAAATCCGCGCCGTTGACGCGCGCTGGCGTGTTCACCTGCGCCACCAGCAGGCGGCGCAGCCCGATCGACAGCCAGCGCGACGGCAAGGGCGCCGAGAGATAGCGCATCAGCCGCTCGACATACCGGCCGTCGGCATCGCCGAATGCATCGCGCGCGAAGCCGTCATCGGCCCCCACCGCCGTCAGCGAGCGGCGCGCGAACGACGGCAGCACGTAACGCGGCGTCGGTGCCGGGCTGGGGCTTGCGGTCGGCGAGGGAAAAGGCAGCGGGGGCAGCGGTCCGGCCGGGGTGGTTGCCTGCACGCGCGGCGCGGCGGGGGCAGCGCCCGGCGCGGGCGTTGGCGCGGCCGCCGGGGCGGACGACGGCGCCGCATCGCCGAAGCCGGGCGGCAACAGCGATTCGGGTCGATCCTGCGCGATCGCCGCCGCCGCCAGGCCGAGCGCCGCGACGCCGGCCAGCGCGGCGCGTTTAGCCGGCGAGATTGCCAAGCTCGACCGCCTTCTCGACGCGCGTCACGGGTTGCTCCGTGGCGCGCCCGGCGAGGAAGAACAGCGCGCCCAGCACGATCACCAGCAGCACGACGACGGAGACAATCAACCGGGTCATGAACATCCCAACCTGCACACGCGCGAACGATACGCGACCCCGGGCTTGCGCGTGCGTGCTGTTGCCGGGGACGGAACGCGCTGTATAGCCGCAGGGACGATGTTGCAAAGCCCGCCCGTCCCGTCCCGCCGCCCGTCGCGTCGTCCGCTCCGCTGGACCGGGCGCCCGATCGTGCTGGTCGGCCTGATGGGCGCGGGCAAGTCGACGGTCGGGCGGCGGCTGGCGATGCGGCTCGCGCTGCCGTTCGTCGATGCCGATACCGAGATCGAGAGCGCGGCCGGCATGTCGATCGCGGATATCTTCGCGCAGTTCGGCGAGGATTATTTTCGCGACGGGGAGCGTCGGGTGATCCAGCGGCTGATCGACGGGCGGCCCAAGGTGATCGCCACCGGCGGCGGCGCGTTCGTCAACGACGAGACGCGCGCGCTGATCCTGTCGGACGCGCTGGCGATCTGGCTCGACGCGCCCGTCGAGGTGCTGGCCGAACGGGTGAGGCGCCGCGACACCCGCCCGCTGCTGCGCGGCAAGGATCCCGCCACGGTGCTGCGCGAGCTCGCCGCCGTTCGCAATCCACTCTACGCGCTGGCGCATCTGCGCATCCCCAGCGCCAATGCCCCGCACGACACGACGGTGCGCGCGATCATGGAGGCCTTGAAGAAATGACGACCGTGACGGTGGCGCTGGGCGACCGCAGCTATGACGTGCGAATCGAGCCGGGCCTGCTGTCGCGCGCGGGCGCGGCGCTGGTGCCGATCGTCGGGAAGCGCCCGGTCGTGATCGTGGCGGACGCCAATGTCGTCGGGCATCTCGCGACGCTGACCGCCTCGCTCGATGCCGAGGGCATCGCTCATGCCGAGATCGTCTTGCCCGCCGGCGAGGGATCGAAGAGCTGGGCGACGCTGGAGCGCCTGACCGACGAGCTGCTCGCGCTCGGCGTCGAGCGCGGCGATCATGTCGTGGCGCTGGGCGGCGGCGTGATCGGCGACCTGGTGGGCTTCGCCACCGCGATCCTGAAGCGCGGCTGCGGCTTCGTGCAGGTGCCGACGACGCTGCTGGCGCAGGTCGATTCGTCGGTCGGCGGGAAGACCGGGATCAACGCGCGCGCCGGAAAGAACCTGGTCGGTGCCTTCCACCAGCCCAGGATCGTGCTGATCGACCCCGACGTGCTCGACACGCTGCCCGCGCGACAGGTGCGTGCGGGCTATGCCGAGGTCGTCAAATACGGGCTGATCGACGACGCCGGGTTCTTCGCCTGGTGCGAGGCGAACGGAACGGCACTGCTGGCGGGCGATTCCGGTGCGCGCGTCCACGCGATCGCCCATGCCGTCGCCGCCAAGGCGCGGATCGTCGGCGAGGACGAGTTCGAGACCACGGGGCGTCGCGCGCTGCTCAATCTCGGCCACACGTTCGGCCATGCGCTGGAGGCCGAGGCCGGCTTCTCCGACCGCCTGTTGCATGGCGAGGCGGTGGCGGCGGGCTGCGGGCTAGCTTTCGCTTTCTCCGCGGCGACCGGGCGTTGTTCGACCGAGGATGCGGCACGCATCGCGGCGCATTGGCGCGACAGCGGGCTGCCCGACGGCCTTGCCGCCACCGGCATCACCGCCCCCGCCGCGCGGCTGGTCGAGCATATGCGGCACGACAAGAAGATGGCGGCGGGCACCCTGCCGTTCCTGCTCGCGCACGGGATCGGGCAGACGTACCTCGACAAGGCCGTGGCGCTGGACGAGGTCGCGGCGTTCCTCGGCGAGTCGGGGCGGTAGCGCGCGGCGCGCTGGACCCGCGAGCCACCCATCCTCGTTCGTACTGAGCTTGTCGAAGTACGTGAACGTGGCAGAGCGCCTGGGACACGCACTTCGACAAGCTCAGTGCGAACGGCTGAGCTACCACCACATCACGGAACGCCCGCCCGGACCGCCCGTTACGGTGGCTCTGCCAAGGAGAGCCGCATGCCGTATGTGAAGACCCGCGACGGGACCGATATCTACGTCAAGGATTGGGGCGAGGGCCGTCCGGTCGTCCTGATCCATGGCTGGCCGCTGTCCTCCGACAGTTGGGATCCGCAGATGAAGGCGCTGGCCGACGCCGGCTTCCGCGCGATCGCCTACGACCGGCGCGGCTTCGGGCGCTCGGGTCAGCCGTGGTCGGGCTATGACTACGATACGCTGACCGACGACCTGCACGACGTGATGGAAGCCGCCGGCGCCACGGAGGACGTGACGCTGGTCGGCTTCTCGATGGGCGGCGGCGAAGTCGCGCGCTACCAGAGCCGCCATGACGGCAAGGGCGTGATCTCCGCCGCGCTGATCAGCTCGGTCGTGCCATACATGCTGAAGACCGACGACAATCCCGACGGCGTGCCCGAAGAAACGCTGGCCGAGATCGCGGACGGCATCCTGAAGGATCGCCCGAACTTCTTCCGGACGTTCTTCAAGGACTTCTTCGGGGTCGGCTACGTCACCAGCCCGGTCAGCGAGGCGACGCTCGACTGGGCGTGGCGGATCGCGATGCAGGCCGGGTTGCAGCCGACGCTGAAGTGCGCGGAAAGCTTCGGCCACACCGATTTCCGCCCCGACCTGTCGGCCTTCCGCGTGCCGACGCTGGTGCTCCACGGCACGGCGGACAAGACGGTGCCGATCGACACCAGCGGTCGCGCGGCGGCGGCGGGCATCGCGAACGCGCAACTGGTGGAATATGACGGCGCGCCGCACGGCCTGTTCGCCACCGAAGGCGATCGGCTGACGCAGGACCTGTTGACCTTCCTGGGTCGGTAGATCGGCGCCGTCATTGCGAGCGCACGCGAAGCAATCCAGGGCGTCCTGATCCGGCTCTGGATTGCCTCGCTGCGCTCGCAATGACGGAAGGCATGGCGATTTCCGTCACCGCCATCATCACCCCGGCAAAGACCGAATGTCGTGCGTGAACGCCGTTTCGCCAGCAACCATGACATCCGGATGTATCCGGGACCATACATGCCGTCACTTCAGCGGAACGATCACCTCGTCCGGGTGCGCGACGTTCAGTTCCTTGCGCACCAGTTCGTCGACCATGTCGGGATTGGCGTGGCGCGGATCGAGCAGCGCCACGCGGTTCTGGAGCATGAGGCGGCGCTGATCCAGTTCCGCATAATGCCGCTCCCGCGACACCAACTGGCGCTTGTAGTCGCCCAGCGCGATCAGGCCGTTCGGCCCCAGGACCGCATAAGCGCCGAAAAACGCCATCACCGCCACCGCCAGCGCGGGAAAGGCGGCGCGACGAAGCGTCTGCGACAGGCGATTGGACGTACGGGACATGGCAACCGCGATTCTCGCGAGTCGCCACGCCCTTGGCAAGCCCTATCAGCGCATCCGCAGCACATCACGGCCCGCGTAGCGCGCCATGCCGCCCAGCTCCTCCTCAATGCGGATCAGCTGGTTGTACTTCGCGAGCCGGTCGGAACGTGCGAGGCTGCCGGTCTTGATCTGCCCGCAATTGGTGGCGACCGCGAGATCCGCGAT
>CAJYLV010000028.1 GCA_913776255.1 uncultured Sphingomonas sp.
TGCTCGCAGTTCATGACGCTGGAGCCGGGCGACATCATCACCACCGGCACGCCGCCGGGCGTCGGCCTCGGCCAGAAGCCGGAGCCGTGGTACCTCAAGGCCGGCGACGTGGTCGAGCTCGGCATCGAGAAGCTCGGCGAGCAGCGCCAGGAGTTCGTCGCCTGGTCGCGCGCGGCGCTCGGCTAAGGTCCGAGCACCATCAGCGTGCTCCGGCGGATGCCGGAGCCCGGGGCCACTGACGTCACCGCCCGCGGCTCTGGGCTCCCGCTTGCGCGGGAGCACGAGGGGCGCGGCGGCCCCCCACCGTCACCGCCGACGTGTTCCGGGATCCACCTCCCCGCGGGGGTATCGCCTGAGCAGCGCGCGGTACGGTGGATTCGGGAAGGAGTGCGGGATGCTGGACGTCGATGAGCGCCGCGATCCTCGCGGCGCTCCGCCGTGCCCCTACTTCGCCGCCGCCCAGCGGATCGCGTTGGTCAGCACGCGACGGTAGTTGGGATCGTCGTAATTGGCCGCGTCATGCCCGAGCGCCGAGAAGAAGACATGCCCCTTGGCGCGCGGGTTGACCCACATGATCGGGTGCTTGCCCATGCGCAGCTTGTCGCCGGTGCGATAGCTCGCCTCGTCGACGCGGGCGAGCACGGTCATGCCATGCTGGCTGGGATCGCCGCTGAACGAATACCATTCGTCGCTCGAGGTCCACGGCAGCTTCACCCCCGCCATCACGGGATGGCGCGGCTGGTCGACCAGGATCGTCGCGCGCTGGATGTGATCGGCGCCGTTGGGATGGCCGATGAACTCGGTGCCGATGATCGTGTCGACGTACCAGGGCGACTTGTGGCTGTTGTCGCCCGCGGCGTGGAGCGCGACCACGCCGCCGCCACGCGCGACGAAGCGCTGGAACGCCGCCTGCTGCTCGGGCGTCAGGAACTCGCCCGAGGCGCTGTTGAGCACCACCACCGAGAAATGCTTCAGCGCCTCGTCGTTGAACACCGCGCCGTTCTCGGTCTGGAAGCTCTTGCGGCCGAGCCCGCGCGCGATGTCGGCGAGCACCTCGTTCGAGTGCGGGATATGCTCGAAGTGGCGCCAGCCGTTGGTCTTGGAGACGATCAGCACGCCGCGCTCGATCCCCGCGGGCATGGTCGGCGGCGCGGTGTCGAGCGTCGGCGTCGGCAGGTGCGGGTCGGGGGCGGCCTGCGCCAGTGCCAGCGCCCCGAGCATCGCGATCAGTCGCATCCCATCTCTCCTGTGCTAAAGGTCATCGTGCCGGCGTCGCGGCGGCGCGCGCCTGGTCGATCTCGGCGCCCCACGGGTCGCGCGCCACCACCGTCTTCCCGTCGGCGGCGAAGTCGGCGATCGTGTCGACGGCGCGATCGTAGCGCGGCCAGCGCGGCAGGCCGGCGCCGTTGGGATCGCCGGTCTTCACGAAATTGGCGATATACTGCGCCATGGCATGCCCCATCGCGACGTCGCGCGGGCTGGTCTGCGCGCCATATTTGATCGCGGCATTGTCGAAGAAGAAGGGGATGTCGGTGGCGTGCTGCGCGCCGGGCTTGCCGATCGCGCTGGCGACATAGGAGAAGCGGTACGACCATACCGGCACGCCCTTGTCGGCGAGCCGTGCGGCGGCGGCGCGCGCGCCCGCGACCATATAGCCGGTGCGCCCGCCGATGTCGGCGCTGGTGGCGCCGATCAGCATCGGCACGCGCGCGAACCGGTCCTGGTCGTAGGCGGCGCCCATGTCGACGACCACCTTGCCGTCGATGAAAGGGCCCGAGAAGGTCGGTGCGGCGGGATCGCGCGGCGCCATCGCGGCGAGGTTCAGCCCATCGACCACCTGCTCGCCCGGCAGCGCGCGCAGCCGCTCGAGCGCGTCGGGCGCGGCGGGATCGATGCCCTTGGCGCGCGCGAAATTGGCGCCGATCCGCTCGGCGTCGGCCAGCGCCTTGCCGCTCGGGTCGGGGTGACCGTCGCCGCCCGACATGGCGAAGGCCTGGTGGAACAAGCCGCGCGCCAGCGGCGAGGTGACGAGCTGGTGCACCGACATGCCGCCCGCGCTCTCGCCGACGATCGTCACCTTGGCCGGATCCCCGCCGAAGGCGGCGATGTTGCGCTGGACCCATCGCAGCGCCGCGATCTGGTCCATCGTGCCGTAATTGCCGAGCCGGCCGCCGTCGGCGTTCGCCTGGCTCAGCTGCGGCAGCGCGAAGCTGCCGAACCGGCCGAGGCGATAGTTAAAGCTGACGAACAGGACGCCGCGCCTGGCCATGTTCGCGCCGGCATAGGTGGGCGGCGAGGCGCCGCCGTTGACGAAGCCGCCGCCGTAGATCCACACCAGCACCGGCAGCTTGCCCTTCGCGGCGACCGGCTTCCAGACATTGGCGTAGAGGCAGTCCTCGGACGGCGTGGTGCCGAGCGGCGCGGCGTCGCTGGGGAACGGCAGCTGCATGCAGTCGGCCGCGTAACGCGTGGCGTCGCGCGCGGTCGACCAGTGCGCCGCCGGCTGCGGCGCGCGCCAGCGCAGCGCGCCCACCGGTGGCGCGGCGAAGGGGATGCCCTTCCAGCTCGCCACGCCGTCGCTCACCGCACCCCGAACCGGACCGGCGTCGGTGCTGACCGTCGTGCCCTGCGGCTGCGGCAGCGCGGGTGCGGCGATGAGCAGCGCGGCCAGCGCCGCGGCGATCGGCTTGATCATCCGTCTTCCTCCCCCTCGCGCCCGGATCGTGCCCGGCGCGCGCCCTACCTTCCCCGCCGCGGCGGCGACGTCAACTAGCGCCACCGCGGCCGACCGCGTCGGCGCCGATGATCCTGTCGCGCCGCCAGACACGTAGCTGGTGGTTACCGCCCAGTTAACCGTGACTTTAAGACTCTGTTAGGACCTTTATGGCAGATCGTCTGTCACAATCACAGCGATAGGAGAGCTGCCGTGGATGATCCGCGCAAGCTCAAGAACGAGCTGGAAGTGGCAGCGCGCATCGCCGGCTCGCTGACCGATATACGCGCCGCGCAGGAGGTGGAGCGCTACATGCGCGAGGTGGAGGCTAAGCTGCGCTTCCCTCCCCGGCCCAGCGCCGACGTGGTGATCTGATGGGCGTCGCGGCCCCCCTGCCGGTGAACGAGCCGCTGCGCCAGCGCGCGGTCGACGCGTGCGGCGTCGTCGCGCGCCCGCGCCACCCCGAGCTCCAGCGGATCGTCGAGGAAGCGGCGCGGCTGGCGCATGCGCCGATCGCCGCGATCTCGGTGGTGGACCGGTCGCGCCAGTGGCTCGCCGCGCGCGTCGGCATCGACGGCGACGAGGGCCCGCGCACCGAGTCCTTCTGCGGCCACACCATCCTGCGTCCGGGCGAGCCGATGATCGTGGCCGACGCGCGCGACGATCGCCGCTTCCTCGCCAATCCCTCGGTGCTGGGTCATCCGCACATCCGCTTCTACGCCGGCGTGCCGCTGGTCGATCACGCGGGCTTCGCGCTGGGGGCGCTGTGCGTGGCCGACACGCGACCGCGGCTCGGCCGGTTCGACGTCTACGATCTGACCCACCTCGCCCGCCGCGCCGAACGGATCATGGCGCTGTAGGCGCGGCCGGTCCGAACCTTCTGGCACCCGCCGCGGTGCGACGCGTTGGGGCGTGGAAGGAGACGATCATGTCAGACGAACGCGAGGAACAGCCCGTCCTGTACGTGCCGGACAGCCCCAACGTCGGCGCCGCCGATCCGGACGCGGACAAGGACGATCCCAAGCGCGCCGCCAAGGATCGCGCCCGCGCGGACGACCTCGCCGCCAAGGTGGCGGTGGGAGACGAGCTATCGGGCTATGAGAAGGTCGCCGGGCGCGGGGTCGTCGGCGAGTAGGCGGGCGGTCGCCGCCACCGTCGCGCGAGCTGGCCGGGACCGCATCAGGCGATCGACCCACCGCACGGGACTGGGCCGCCCCGATGGATCGCAGTCCGGCGGGGGTCGAGGCCCTAGGGCCGCGGTGGCGACACACGTGGCGCTGGGCTCCTGCTTCCGCAGGAGCCCACGAGCGGTCCAGACGGGATGGATCGTACGCCGGGAGCAGTGCCTCGCATTCGGCGCGGCGAATCCGATCGTTATCGACCGGCCTAAGACGTCCCCTCGCCCTCCCCCGCGCCCCGATCGCGGAGGAGCATGCGCCGCGCCAGCTCGCGCGCGCGACCGCGCGGCAGCTCCAGCGCGCGTGCCATCGCCGCGCCCAGCAGCGCGTCGCCGAGCGCCGCCAGTACCAGTTGCAGGGTCTCGTCGCGGATCGGTGCGTCGGATCGCTCCTCCTCGTGCGCCAGCTCCTCGACCAGATCGTGGACCGCGGTGAGCACGGGATCGAGCGCGTCGCGGTTGCCGGTGAGGATCATCCAGCTCGCCAGCGCCCCCGCCCCGCCCGCGCCGAAGGCATCGAACACGACGTCGACCAGCTCCGCTGGGTCGCGCTCGGCACGCGAGCGGCGCACCGCGTCGCGGATCGTCGCGACGATCGCCGCCGCCATCCGTTCGATCAGCGCCTGCTGCAGCCCGTCGGCCGAGCCGAAATGGTGGAGCAGGTTGGCGTGGGTCCGCCCGACCCGTGCCGCCACCGCCTTGAGCGTGACCGCCTGGGGCCCGTCCTCCAGCAGCAGCGCGCGCGCGGCCTCCAGCGCCGCGTCACGCGACGCCTCGGGCGTCAGCCGCCGGCGGGGAAGGGCAGCGGTCGCCCGCGGCATCGGATCGTGACCTGTCGGGGTTGCGGAATGTTGCCGCCCTTGTGCCCGCTTCCGCGCCGAAAGCAACCGGCGATGGGGCGGCGATCAGGCCGCGATCGGCATCGCTCGCGCCGGATCGGCGGCGAGGTCGAGCGTATAGTCGACGCACTCCACCGCGGCGTCGCGCGCCAGCGCGTAGCGCCGCGACCGCCCGCACTCGACGAAGCCGAGCTTGCGCAGCACGCGCCCGGAGGCCGGGTTGTCGACGTGATGATGCGAGTCGATACGCGCCAGCCCCAGCGCGTGGCGCGCGATGTCGAGCACCGCGCGCGCCGCCTCGGTGGCATAGCCGCGCCCCCATGCCTCGGGCGTGAGCCAATAGCCCAGCTCGACTCCGCCGCGCTCGCCGCGATGCAGCCCGACGCCGCCGACGAGACGATAGGCACCGCAGCGCTCGGCGATCAGGAACCGCGGCTCGCGCGGGTGCGGCGGGAGCGAGAGGAAGGCCGTCGCGTCCTCCTCGGCATAGGGCCAGGGCACGCGCGCCAGCCGCGACACCACCGCCTCGTGCGCGATCGCGCGCGCCAGCGCGGGGGCGTCCTCGAGCCAGCCCGGCCTGAGGGTGAGTCTCGGCGTCAACGCGAACATGCTCCGTCTCCTTGTTCGGGCCGCTGCCACAATCGGATGACGGTGGCGCGACACGCTGGGGCGAGGGAGCATGAAAAAAGGGAGCCGGGGCGGACCCGTCTCCCTTGTTGGCTGGGTTCCGTGCTGCGGAACCCCGGGTCGCCCTGGTGGACAACCCGGTTGGTTGCCCGATGTTACTCGGCCGCGGCCGCCATAATGTCGACCGAGCAGAATTTGCGGCCGAGCTTGCCCTCGTGGAACACCACGCGGCCGTCGATCAGCGCGAAGAGGGTGTGGTCCTTGCCGATGCCGACGTTGCGACCCGGGTAGAACTTGGTGCCGCGCTGGCGCACGAGGATGTTGCCCGCGATCGCTTCCTGACCGCCGAACTTCTTCACGCCGAGACGACGACCGGCCGAATCACGACCGTTGCGCGACGAACCGCCTGCTTTCTTATGTGCCATTGCTCTTGCTCCTGCGCGCTACGTGATCAGCCGACCGACACGATCTTGAGGATCGTGTGGTTCTGGCGATGGCCGTTGCGACGACGATAATTGTGGCGGCGACGCTTCTTGAAGACGATCACCTTCTCGCCCTTGGCCTGGGCGACGATCTCCGCCGCGACGGTGAGGCCGTCGACCGACTTGAGATCCGCGCCCTCGCCCGCGAGCAGCACGTCACCCAGCGTCACCGACGCACCGGCTTCGCCCTCGATCTTCTCGACGACGATCTTGTCTCCGGCGGCGACGCGGTACTGCTTGCCGCCCGTGCGCACGACTGCGAACATGGCTACGATGTTTCCTTCAACGGGAATTGCTTCCCAAAATGTCATGGACCGCGACGGGCATGCCGCACGGTTGAAGCGTGGCGGTTAGGATAGCCCTTCCGGGATGTCAACCGATTCCCCGCCCGGACGGTGGGGTTAATGGCGGTGCAGCCGCTTCAATCCATAGCGCCCGTCGTCGAACCGGTCGAACAGCCCGGCGATCGCGGGATGGTCGACGGGCTCGTCGCTGTCGTCATGCTCCAGGTTCTGTTGGCTGACATAGGCGACATAGCTCGATTCGAGATTCTCGGCGAGCAGATGGTAGAAGGGCTGATCCTTGGCAGGGCGCAGCGTCTCCGGGATCGACTGATACCATTCCTCGCTGTTGGCGAAGACCGGATCGACGTCGAAGATCACGCCGCGGAAATCGAGCATCCGGTGGCGCACCACGTCGCCGATCGAGAAACGGGCGTGCGCGATCGGTGGCGCGATCGGATCGTCAGGGAGGCGGGTATCAGCCAGCACAGCGCGGGTCATGCGGACTATCTAGTGCAGAAATCGTGCAGCACAACACGAGATGCGCTTGCGCTGCGTATCGCAAGCCGCTAGGGGCCGCGCCTCGACCAACCGCCGGGCGCTTTTCGAGGCCGCCGGTGACCCTCGCGGAGAGGTGGCAGAGTGGTCGAATGCACCGCACTCGAAATGCGGCGTGCCCTCACGGGTACCGTGGGTTCGAATCCCACCCTCTCCGCCACTTACCGATGCCAGCGGGTGTGCCGACGCGATCCAAGCGCCAAGCGTTCGACTGGTGATGAGCGTCCCTATCAACGCGATGCTGCACCGCGCGTCCGCGTGCCAGGTCCGTCGCATCGGCCGTATACCCGCGTGTCGCCTCGGGTTATTGCCCATGAAAGAGACAGTTGAGGGTAAAACATGCGGCAGTGCATAGGCAGGCGGTCGTGACGACGAAGAGCGATCGATCGGCCGGCCGACGGCCAAGCGACGGCTACTGCCGGGCGGCCTGGGACGCCGTGTGTCGCTCGCAGGCCGTGATCGAATTCGACCCCACCGGCAGCATCACCTGGGCAAACGATCGCTTCCTGACGTTGATGGGCTTCAGCCTGGCGCAGTTGATCGGCCAGCCGCATCGCCGATTGTGCGACGTCGGCTATGCGGCGTCACCGGCGTACGAGCAATTCTGGACGATGCTCCGGCGCGGGAACTTCGAGCAGGGCGAGTTCATGCGGCGGCGCGCCGACGGGTCGGAGGTCTGGTTGCAGGCGAGCTACAATCCGATCTTCGATCGTGAGGGCGTGGTGCGCCGCATTCTCAAGATCGCCGTCGACGTCACGCGGCAAATCCAGCTCGAACGGGCGTTGCAGGCGAATCAGGCGGCGATGCAGGGCACGATGGGAGAGTTGGGCGCGATCGTGACGAATATCACCGCGATCGCCGGCCAGACGAACCTGCTGGCGCTCAATGCCGGTATCGAGGCGGCGCGCGCCGGCGAGGCCGGCCGGGGCTTTGCGGTGGTCGCGTCGGAGGTGAAGAAACTGTCTGGCGACACACGCGCCGCGACCGATCGCGCCCAGCAAATGCTCGATCGTCATCGCCACGATGCGCTGGCCTAGCGGCGGCAGGGGGCGTTCGTCGCGAGCCTGACCGTCGCCGCCTGCCGCTCTTCGGCCTAGAAGGCCGGCAGCACCGCGCCCTTGTAGGTCCGCTCGATGAACGCGCGGGTCTGCGGGCTGTGCAGCGCAGCGACCAGCTTGCGAACGCGCGGATCGTCGCCTGCACCGGGGCGCCCGACGACGACGTTGACGTAGGGTGAATCCCTGTCCTCGATGGCGAGTGCGTCGCGCGTCGGGTTCAGCTTCGCGTCGAGCGCGTAATTGGTGTTGATGAGCGCGAGGTCGACCTCGCCGAGCACGCGCGGCAACGTCGCCGCTTCCAGCTCGCGGAAGTGCAGCTTGCGTGGGTTCTGCACGATGTCGCCGATCGTCGAGAGCGGGTTGGCGGGGTCCTTCAAGCGGATCAGCCCGGCCTTTTGCAGCACCAGCAGCGCGCGGCCGCCGTTGCTGGGCTCGTTGGGGATCGCGACGCTGGCGCCGGCGGGCACGTCCGTGATCGCTTTCCAGCGGCGCGAATAGGCGCCCAGCGGCTCGACGTGGACACCCGCAATCGGCACCAGCTTCGTGCCGCGCTCCTTGTTGAACTGATCAAGATACGGCTTGGTCTGGAAATAATTGACGTCGATCTGGCCCTGATCGACCTGCAAATTCGGCTGGACGTAATCGTTGAAGACGCGGACCTCGAGATCGACCCCCTCCTTCGCCAGCAGCGGCTTGACCTGCGCCAGGATCTCGGCGTGCGGCACCGCGGTGGCGGCGACGGTCAGGCGGTTCGGATCGCCTTTGCCTCCGCAGGCGGCGAGCAGCAGGGCGGCGGCGAGCAACGTGCGACGGGGAAGCATCGGGATCCTCAACGATGGTCCAGCCGGCGCGCGAGCCAGTCGCCGCCGAGCTGGAGGAGTTGGACGAGCACGACCATCAGCACCACCGTGACCAGCATCACGTCGGTCTGGAAGCGTTGATAGCCGTAGCGGATAGCAAGGTCGCCCAGCCCGCCCGCGCCGACGACGCCAGCCATGGCGGTGAACGAGACGAGCGCGACCGCGGTGACGGTCGCACCCGAGACGAGCCCCGGCAGCGCCTCGGGCAGCAGCGCGCGGGTGACGATCTGGCGGCGGCTCGCCCCCATCGCCTGCGCCGCCTCGATCGTCGCGCGCGGCACCTCGCGCAGCGCCTGTTCGACGAGCCGGGCGTAGAAGGGCGCGGCGCCGACGACGAGCGGCAGGATCGCGCCCGCCACCCCCAGCGAGGTGCCGACCACCGCGAGCGTGACCGGGATGAGCACGATCAGCAGGATGACGAACGGCACCGAGCGCAGCACGTTGACGACGACGCCCAGCAGGCGGTTGAGCCAGCGCGCCTCCGCGATCTGGCCGCGCGCGGTGACGAACAGCAGCACGCCGAGCGGCACCCCGGCGAGGATCGTCAGCACGAGCGATGCGCCGAGCATCACCAAGGTGTCGCGGGTCGCCACGGCGATGTCGCCCCAGACGACGTTGCCGAACCAGCCGGTCATGCCGCTTCCCCGAGCAGCGCGCGGGTCGCGGCATGATCGCCGTCCAGCACGGCGTCGAGCGGCCCGCTGTCCATCACGCGACCGCGATCGAGCACCGCGATATGGCTGCACACCGCGCGCACCACCGCCATTTCGTGGGTGATGAGCACGATCGTCAGCCCGAGCTCGCGGTTGAGGTCGCCGAGCAGGGTGAGCACCGCGCGCGTCGTCTCGGGATCGAGCGCGCTGGTCGCCTCGTCGCACAGCAAGACGTCGGGGCGGGTCGCCAGCGCGCGGGCGATCCCGACTCGTTGCCGCTGCCCGCCCGACAGAAGCGCGGGATAGCTCGCCGCCTTGTCGGCAAGCCCGACGCGGTCGAGCAGCGCCGCGACGCGCGCGTCGCGCTCGGCACGCGCCACGCCGGCCAGTTCGAGCGGCAGCGCGACATTGGCGGCGACGGTGCGGTTCGCGAGCAGCCCGAACGACTGGAAGATCATGCCGACCCGGCGGCGCAACGCGCGCAGGCCGCGCTGGTCGAGCGTGTCGAGATCGATTCCGTCGACCTGCACCGACCCGGCGCTGGGCCGTTCGAGGCCGTTGAGCAGCCGCAGCAGCGTCGACTTGCCCGCCCCCGACCGGCCGATCACGCCGAAAACGGCGCCCCGCGGCACCGCGAGCGACACGTCGTCGAGCGCGCGGGTGCCGTCCGGGAAATCCTTGCAGACGCGGTGCAGCGCGATCATGCCGCCTCCGACGGCTGAACCGCACGGTGCGCCGACTCCCACGCGGCGGGAACGTTGGCGCAGCCGTCGGCATGGACCGCGCCATCAACGAGTCCCGCTCCGCCCGACCCGACAAAATGCGTTCGAAACCAAAGCGGATGGTCGGAGCGGAGGGCGAGATCGGTCATGCGGTTCCTGGAGCTGTCCGCGCTAGCTAGCCGGTGAGCGTGGGCAATGGTCAGCAATTCGGCTTTGGCGGCGCCTAGTGCAGCTTGAGCAGCGTCGGTCCCGCGGGGCTTCGCGCCTGGGCGTGAGGGCGCTATGCACCGGCGGCGGGCACTTCCGGTACGGGCAGCGTGGTAGCGTCGATCGGCGCCTCGTGCCGCGAGCAAGCGGCGGGATCGAAGGCCGGCGTCATGCGTCGGGTGCCGACGGGCGACCTAGCGTGATCGTGTCCGCGGGACCGTAAGAACGAGGATGGAATGACCATGAAGACGGCAATCGTCACCGGCGCGACCTCGGGGATCGGGCGTGCGACCACACAGGCGCTGGTCGAGGCGGGGTGGCAGGTGATCGCGACGGGGCGCCGCGCGGACCGGCTTGCGGCGCTCGCCGACCGGCATGGCGAGCGCGTCCATACCGCGGTGTTCGACATCCGCGACGACGCTGGCCGCGATGCGGCGCTCGATGCGCTGCCGGAGCGCTTTCGCGGGATCGACCTGCTGGTCAACAACGCCGGTCTGGCGCTGGGCACCGCCCCCGCGCAGCAGGCCGACCTTGCGCAATGGAGGACGATGATCGACACCAACGTCACCGCGCTGGTCGCGATCACGCACCGCCTGCTGCCCGGGCTGATCGCGCGCAAGGGCGCGATCGTCAACATCGCGTCGGTCGCGGGGACCTATCCGTACACGGGCGGGAACGTCTATGGCGGGACCAAGGCGTTCGTGCAGCAATTCTCGCTGAACCTGCGCTCGGATCTGCACGGCACGGGGGTGCGCGTCAGCACGATCGATCCGGGCATGGTCGAAACCGAGTTCACGCTGGTGCGCACCGGCGGCGACCAGCAGGCGTCCGACACGCTCTACGACAAGGCGGAACCGATGACCGCCGACGACATCGCCGCGACCGTGTTGTGGATCGCAACGCTGCCGTCGCACCTGAACATCAACCGCGTCGAACTGATGCCGGTCAGCCAGTCGTTTGCCGGGTTCCAGGTGGCGCGCGGGGGCTGAGGATCGGAGGCGAGTGCCTCTCCGA
Organism: uncultured Sphingomonas sp.; assembly: GCA_913776255.1. GTDB lineage: Bacteria > Pseudomonadota > Alphaproteobacteria > Sphingomonadales > Sphingomonadaceae > Sphingomonas. The sequence continues at coordinate 11,192 of CAJYLV010000028.1, forward strand.
TCGGGCGAAGAGGGAGCTGTTCAGGCTGCCTTTGACCTGGTCGGTCATGCTCCACCTTGCCTAGCATCCAAACTCGTATACGGTATTAGATTCGTGGTTGGCGCGGCACCTGTGATGCCCGCTACGACCGCTGGTGGGGATGGACCGGCGTCCGAGAGTGGAGAGCATGCGGGTGGGGTACGATCACGTGACGGGCAACGATGCGGCGGGGCAGACCACCGGGGTGGGACGGCGCAAAGTGTTGGCGGGGCTGGCGACCGGGCTCGGCCTGCCGCTCGCGTCCGGCGGGATCGCGCAAGCGGCATCGCCGGAACGGGTCAATCTGGCCAAGGTGGCGCGGGCGAGCGGCGGGTTCGTGTCCGGCGACACCAGCTATGCGGCGCTGAACAATGGCGCCGAGCCGCAGAATTCCGCCGATGCCGGGCGCGGCGCCTATGGCACCTGGCCGCAGACCGGGCCGCAATGGCTGATCTATGAATGGGATCAGCCGGTGTCGACCGACAGCGTCGACGTCTATTGGTGGCAGGACGGGCAGGGGATCGCACTGCCGACGTCGGCGCAGCTGTCGTTCTGGGACGGGAAGGCGTTCGTGCCGGTGCGCAATGCGCGCGGCGGCGGGGTGGCGGGGGATCGCTTCAACCGCACCACCTTCGACCGCGTCACCACGCAGAAACTGAAGCTGTCGTTCGTCGGCGACGGGCAGAAGTCGGTCGGCGTGCTGCAATGGAAGGTCTATAACGCCGGGCCGGTTCCGGCCTTCGCGCCGGTGGTCGGCGCGGGGGTGGACCGCGCGGTGGTGGTCGGCGGGCAGACCTGGCTGGCGGGCAAGGCCGAGTGGTTGCAGCGCCGACCCGGCGACACCGTCCGCTGGTCGCAGGTGAGCGGGCCGGGCAAGGTGGTGTTCGCCGATGCCGGCGCGGCGGCGACGCGCGCGATGGTGACGCAGCCGGGCGATTACGTGTTGCGACTGGTGGCGACGGCGCAGGGCAAGACGTCGGATTCGACGCTGGCGCTGCGCGCCGAGGCGCCGCCGCCCGCCAGGCGGCTCGATGTCGTCTACACCACGCCCTATGCGATCCACAGCCCGCTGTGGAACGCGCGCGCCAAGGCGTTGATCGTCAACTGGATCCCGCATTGCATCGCCTATTGCGAGCGCACCGACCTGACCGACGGGCAAGGCGGGATCGACAATTTCGTCGAGGCGGGCAAGGCGCTGCGCGGCGAAGCACATGCGCGGCACAAGGGCTACGTCTTCTCCAACGCCTGGGTGCACCAGACGGTGGAGTCGATGTGCATCGCGCTGATGGTCGATCCGCAGGGCGATGCCGAGATCGCGCAGGCGCAGGCGAAGATGCGCGCGACGCTGGAGCGCTGGATCCCGATCATCCTCGCCGCGCAGGAGCCGGACGGCTATCTGCACACCGCTTATACGCTCGCCGATCGCGCGCATTGGCCGGAGCGTTGGTCGCCGGAGCATCGCGCCGACCACGAAGGCTATGTCGCGGGCTATTTCATCGAATCGGCGATCAACCATCACACGCTGACCGGCGGGCGCGACCTGCGGCTGTACGATGCCGCCAAGAAGCTGGCGGATTGCTGGGTCGCGCATATCGGGCCGGGCAAGAAGGCGTGGTTCGACGGGCACCAGGAGATGGAGCAGGCGCTGGTGCGCTTCGGGCGCTTCGTCAACGACGTCGAGGGTCATGGGCGCGGCGATGCCTATATCAAGCTGGCGCGCTTCCTGCTGGATTCGCGCGAGGGCGGGGCGGAATACGACCAGAGCCATCTGCCGCCCGAGCAGCAATATGAAGCGGTCGGCCATGCGGTGCGCGCGGTCTATTTCTATTCGGGGATGGCGGACATCGCGGCCGAAACCGGCGATCGCGATTACCAGAGCGCGGTGATGTCGCTCTGGGACAATATGGTGAACCGCAAATATTACGTCACCGGCGGGGTCGGCAGCGGCGACACCTCCGAAGGGTTCGGTGGCAATTACGCGCTGCGCAACAATGCCTATTGCGAGTCCTGTTCGAGCTGCGGGCTGATCTTCTTCCAGTACAAGCTCAATCTCTCGTACCATGACGCGAAATACGCCGATCTGTACGAGGAGACGATGTACAACGCGCTGCTCGGCGCGACCGATCTGGCCGGCACCAGCTTCTGCTACACCAATCCGCTGGTCGATACCGAGCGTGCGCGCTGGCACACCTGCCCGTGCTGCGTCGGCAACATCCCGCGCACGTTGCTGATGATGCCGACCTGGACCTATGTGAAGGGCGACGACGGGCTGTACGTCAACCTGTTCGTCGGCAGCCGCATCCAGGTCGGCGAGGTGGCGGGGACGCCGGTCGAGATGGTGCAGGAAACCGACTATCCCTGGAAGGGCGCGGTGGCGATCACCGTCAACCCGCAGGAGACGCGCCGCTTCGCGCTGCGCATCCGCGTGCCGCAACGCAAGACCAGCGCGCTCTATCAGGCCGAGCCGGCGGTCGGCGGGCTGCTGCGGCTGGCGGTGAACGGCGAGGCGGTGACGCCGCGGATCGAGAAGGGCTATGCGGTGATCACGCGCGAGTGGCGCAAGGGCGACAAGGTCGAGCTGGAGCTGCCGATGGCGGTGCAGCGCGTCACCGCCGACGCGCGGATCGAGGCGACGCGCGGCAAGGTGGCGCTGCGCTACGGGCCGCTGGTCTATAACGTCGAGCGGGCCGATCAGCAGCGGATCGACCTGTCGATCGGCAGCGACGCGCTGGTGCCGGAGTGGCGCGGCGACCTGCTGGGCGGGGTGGTCGCGATCCGCGGGCGCTGGGCGGACGGCTCGCCGCTGACCGCGATCCCCAATTATGCGCGGATGAACCGCACCGGCTGGCCGATCCCCGAGTTTCCGGGGCGCTCCGGCGTCGAATATGCGCCGGGCAGCGTGAGCGCGGGGGGCGCGCAACAGGCGGTCGCGCAGGAACGGCGCCGGGAGCCGGGGCCGCAGTCGCTGGTGTGGATCGCGCAGGGCCGGAAGGGGCAAGCCTGAGATGGGGACGATGACGAGGATCGGCCGCGCGCTGTTGCTCGCGGCCGGCAGCGTGGCGAGCATGGCGGCGGCGCAGGCACCCGGCGACGATTATGTGGCGCGCGCGATCGGGGCGCCGCCGCCCGAATGGAAGCTCGATCCGTTCTACAAGCGTTATGTCGATGCGGTGGGCATTCCGATCACGTCGTCGGCGGCGGTGCCCGATGCCGCGTTGCTCCGCGCGCGCGACATCGTGACCGAGATGCTGATCGAGCGTCCCGACGTGCGCCATGCGATGATCGCGCAGCATATCCGTGTGGCGATCCTGGGCGTGCAGGAGGGGACGGTCGACCTGCCCGAGCAGCGCGACTGGAAGAAGCCGTTGCGCGACGATCTGCGGCTGACGATCTGCGAGCGCAAACATTATGACGAGCGGATCGGGCGGCTGACCGATGCGCAATATTGGAACGGTCGCGCGCGCGGCACCGGCGGGCAGCTGATCAGCGCGGGGGCCGAGAATCTGCTCGGCATCCCCGGCACGCGCTATTTCGGCGAGCATATCTTCGTCCACGAATTCTCGCACGGCATCCTGAGCGCGGTGCGGGTCGCCGATCCGGCGCTCTATGCGCGGGTCGAGCGCGCCTATGCCGCCGCCGAGGCGCGCGGCATGTGGAAGGGCGAATATGCGATGACGACATTGCAGGAATATTGGGCCGAGGGCACGCAGACCTGGTTCAACTCGAACATGCAGGCGGTGGTCGACGGGCAGGTGATCCTGAACGACAGCGATCTGCTGCGTTACGACCCGGCGCTCTATAACGTGCTGTCGGAGGTGTATGGCAGCAACCACCATCTGTCGGGCGACGTGTTCTACATGCATCCGGCGCGGGTGCGGCCGGGTACGCCCGCCGGCGCCCCGCCGAAGGCGACCGCCGAGGTGTGTTGAGGCGGCGTTCGATGTGTCGCGAGGCGCGCGCGGCGGTTTAATCGCGCTGGATTGAAGTATTTCTACTCGCCACCCCGGCGAAGGCCGGGGCCCAGTTGGGGCACGTTGATGATGCGAGTCACGCTTCGTTACGATGGCTGTCCTAACTGGGCCCTGGCCTCCGCCGGAGTGACGCGTTGATTTTGCTGGAGCACGTTCGTTCCCGTCAGCAAGCGGCCCATTTGCTTGTTTCTGTCGCGCTGGACCTTTCGGCAAGCTCACGAGAGCCTTGATCCGGGGTCCCGCTTCGACGTCGGTGGCGAAGGAGCGGGGCCCCGGGTCAAGCCCGGGGCGACGAAAGTTCAGAGTTCGATGACGTAAGGTTGAATATACGGTTCGTCATTGCGAGCCTAGCGAAGCAATCCAGGGCGTCCTGATCCGGCCCTGGATTGCTTCGCTACGCTCGCAATGACGGATCAATTTGATGTCGTCACGATCTAGCCCTTTGACGCGTCGCAGCCCGGGATGACCGGCGGCTTCACCTTCTTCGGCACCGCGGCGCGCGGCGCAAGGGCCTCCCATTCCTGCACCGCGACCCCGGCGTATTTGCCCGCGCTGCCCGACGCATCGAACACCGCGCGCAGGCAGCGGGTGGTGATCGCCGGGAAGCGCACCGCCTGCCAGCCGTCGACGGCGGTGCCGTACGCGCTGGCGCCCGGCACCGGCTTCCAGCCGTTCTGCCAATATTCGAGGTGCCAGGCGCGCGGCGGCGCGACGCCTTCGTTCGCGCCGGCGGGGTGGTCGCCCCAGAAGCGGATCCGGCTGCCGTTCAGCGTCACCGGCGTTGGCCAGCGATATTCGATCCATTGCTGCGGCGGGTTGTTCGGCGACCAGCTGCCCCACAGATCGGGGGGCAGGGGCGCGTCCTTCACCACGCCGTCGTTGAGCGACTTGATCCAATATTGCAGCGGGATCGGCTCGTTCGACGCGGCGGCGTGCGCAGCGGCGGCGATGTTGCGCGTCGGGGCCGCCGGCGGCTGCGGGCGGCGGGTCGGGGTGACCGGGCGGATCGCGGCGGGGGTGACGCTGTCGTTCCAATCCATCCGGTCGATCGCGACGCTGCGGCGGAAATGCCCGCCGCCGGCCGCATCGGCGGTGTGGTAGGTCAGATACCATTGCCCCTTGAACTGGACCGCGCCCGAATGGTCGGTGGTGGAGCTGACCGGCGGCAGCACGACGCCGCGATAGGTCCACGGCCCCAGCGGCGAAGGCGCGCTGCCGTAGGCGATGCAGGCATGATAGACCGCGGGGGTGCAGGGCGATTTCGGACCGGCATGATTGGCCGCATAGAGCATGTAATAGGTGCCCTTGCGCTTCATCAGCCACGGCGCCTCGAAGAAGCCGGTCAGCGTGTTGACGCTGATCGCCTCGCCCTTGGGCGTCAGCATGTCCTGCGCCAGTTCGATGCCCCGCAACTGCCCGAACGTGCCCCAATAAAGATAGACGCGCTTGTCGTCGTCGATCAGCACGGTGGGGTCGATGTTCTGGATCGTGTTCGGGACGCCGACGCGCTGCGAGATGATCGGGCCGGCGGGATGCGCGTCGCGCCACGGGCCGGTGATGCGATCGGCGACCGCGACACCGATTGCGAACCGGTCCTGCGCGTCGCTGTTCCGCTCCAGCACCGGCGCATACATGTAATAGCGGCCGTCGAAGCCCTTGACGATCTGGCCCGCATAGGCGCGGCCCGGCTCCGCCCAGGCGAACACCGCCTCCGGCCGCGCGATCGACGGATAATGCCGCCAGCGCCCCGAGGCGGGGTCCGTGGTCGACAGCAACTGCCATTCGTTCATGATGAAGTCGTTGACGTTCGGCGGCGCCTCGTCGCGCCCGGCGAGGATCCACAAGGTATCGCCATCGACGAACGGCGCGGGATCGGTCGAATAATAGCGGCCGTCGGCGAGGATCGGATTGCCCGGCGCGACGACCGGGACGCCGTCCTGCGCGAGCAGCGCGGCGGGGACCGCGGCGAGCGCGGCGGCGAGGAGGAAGCGGTTCACTGTGCGGTTCCCTTTTCGGCGAGCAGCCGTGCCCCGAACAGCGGGCCGGCGGTCTGTCCCTCATGCGGCACGACGCGGATGCGCAGCGACGTCTTGCCGCGCGTCAGCGCCTGCGGCAGCGGATAGTCGATGTCGACGAAGCGGCCCGGCGCGCTGCCCTTCAGCAACTCGCTGGCGACCTTCACGTCGTCGACGAGGATGTCGAAGCCGCGGTTGCTGTCGTCGCCCCAATAGGTCGCCTGCAGCACCAGCGGGCCGGGCCGCGCCTTGAGCGTGAACGCCATATAGCCGCCGGAGCGCACGTCGCGGCCGTTGCGACCGCGATAGCTGACCGGCCACGATTTCTCGCTTTCGAGATTATGGTCACGTTCGGGCTGCATCTCGCCGAAATGCATGACGTCGATCGAGCGCGCGGCGACATCCTGCTGCCGGGCCTTTTCGGCGCGGAAGGCGGCCTCCTCCTTGCGCCACTCGCCCTCGGTGAACTCGCGGAAATAGACCGCGCTGCGACGTTCGTACTGGCGGTAGAAGGGGACGAAGGTCAGGTCGCCGGGGCGGCCGACGCCCTTGGTGGCGAAGGTTCCCGCCGCGCCCGCGACCGGCGTGAAGGCGGCGAGGACGTCGTCGCCGACCAGCGCCGGCTCGACGCCCTGCCACGGTGTCTCCGCCGGCCCCATGTCGGCGGCGAGCACCAGCGGGCCGCGCAGGATCGCGACCGGGCCGCCGCCCTGCGCGACCTCGGTCCGCAACTCCAGCGGCAGCGTGATCGCCAGCGTGTCACCGGCCTTCCAGCGCCGCGCGACGATCGCATAGCCGCCGGCATGTTCGGTCGCGACCGGTTCGCCGTTGACGGTGACGCGCTCGGCCCCGGCCGCCCAGGCGGGCACGCGCAGCGCGACCGGGAAGCGGCCGCGCTTGCCGAGCGTCGCGAAGGTCAGCCGCGCCTCGGGTTCATAGGGGTAGCCGGTCGCCAGCATCAGCGTCGCCGCGCGCGCACGCCATTGCGCCTGCGCGGGGATGTAGAGGTTGACCAGCAGCATGCCCTCGCCCTCCCAGAAGATCGAGTCGCCATGCTTGGCATGCGCCTCCATCCCGCTGCCGCCGCAGCAGACGAAGCCTTCGTGGCCGGCGGGCGCATGATCGCGTGCCGCGCCCGACAGCATCGGGGTGAAATAGGTGAAGCCTTGGGTGCGCGGGTTGATCTGCGACAGCGTGTGGTTGAGGTGCGCGCGCTCGTAATAGTCGAAATAGGCGCCGTCCGGGGTCTGCGCGAACAATTGCCGCGACAGTTTGAGCATGTTGTAGGTGTTGCAATGCTCGCAGGTCGCCTCGCTGAGATTGCGCGCGATCCGGTCCGGCCCGAAGAAATATTCGCGATCGGCATTGCCGCCGATGACGTAGCTGTGGTGCTTCGTCACGCGGTCCCAGAAGAACTGCGAGGCGGTGCGGTAGCGCGGCTCGCCGGTCAGCTCGTACAGCCGCGCGAGGCCGACCAGCTTGGGCACCTGCGTATTGGCGTGGAAGCCGGCGAGCTTGTCCTCCTGATCGGCGAGCGGATCGAGCACGCGGCGATCGTAGAGGCGGCGCGCCACCGCCAGCCAGCGCGGGTCCTGCGTGCGCGCATAGAGTTCGGCGAAGCTCTCGTTGAGCCCGCCATATTCGCAGCCCAGCACCTGCTGCATCTGCTCGTCGTTCAGCGCGGCGAACACGCGCTCGAAATAGCCTGCCAGCCCGAGCACCACCGTCAGTGCCTGCGCATTGCCCCAGCCGGCATGGACGTCGAGCAGCCCGGCGAACAGCTTGTGCACCGTGTAGAGCGGCGACCACGAGCCGTTGAGGTCGAATCCGCCCGAGCGGATCTCGCCGCGCATCAGTTCGGGGAAGATCTCCTCGCCGTCGACAATCGCATTCTCGCCCTTCCGCTTGCGGCCGAGCGCGCCGACATAGCCGGTGCCGCGCTTCGCCTGCGCCTCGGCGAGTTCGGCGACGATATAATCGGCGCGGCGGCGGCATTCGGTATCGCCGGTCTGTTGGTGCATCAGCACTAGCGCGGTCAGATAATGGCCGAGCGTGTGGCCGGCGAGCGAATCGCTCTCCCAGCCGCCGTAGATCTCGGCCCTGGGCTCCAGCCCGGCATATTTGCGGAAATTGTGCAGCAGCCGGTCGGCGCTGAGCCCAAGCAGATAGCTGCGATCCGCCTCGACCGCGGTCGCGAAGTCGGAGGGGGCGAGGCGGATGTCGGCGAGCGGCAGTGGCCGGGCCTGTGCCGGGAGCCGTGCTCGCCCGGCGGCGTGGAGCGCGCGCGGCAGCGCCGTCGCGGTCGTCAGCGCGGCCGCTCCGGTCATCAGCGTGCGGCGGGTCAGAGCCGGCATCCATGTCCTCCTATTGATCGCTCGTCTTTACTCGGACATAAAACGTATACGATATCTGTGGCGACGCAAGGGTGCGGGGCGGTGATCGGGAGGAATGATGCACAAGTTCGTGATGGCGCTGACGGTCGTGACGGCCAGCGTTGCCGCTCCCCCGGTGCTGGCGCGCGGCGCGACGGCCGCGTTGCCGGACAGGGCGGGGGTGACCTTGCGCGTCGCCTTCGACCGGCGGGCGCCGCGACCGGGGGTGCGGCTGCTGGAACTGACCCGGACGCGAACCGGCTGGCAGGGGCGGCTGACCTCGGACTGGTACGGTTCGATGCCGATGCACGATATCGTCCGCAGCGGCGACACGATCCGCTTCGCCGTGCGCAACATCAACACGCCGGGCCAGCCGATGCGGCGCTGGGCGGCGACGCTGACCCCGGGGGGCGTCGCGCTGACCGGCGGGATCTGGTTCTCGGAGGTACGGCAGACCGGGCATGTGGTCGGCGCGGTGCGCGCCACGGCGCTTGCGCACCGCGAGGTGCCGCTGCCGCCGCTCGGGACGATCGCCCCGGACGGGCTCGCCGCGACGCCGCCGATGGGGTGGAGCAGCTGGAACAAGTTCGCGGAAAAGATCGACGACCGCACGATCCGCGCGATCGCCGACGCGATGGTGTCGACCGGGCTGCGCGATGCCGGCTATCGCTACGTCAACATCGACGACGGCTGGCAGGGTGAGCGCGGCCCCGATGGCGAATTGCGGCCGAACGCGAAGTTTCCGGACATGAAGGCGCTGGCCGATTACGTCCATGCGCGCGGGCTGAAGCTGGGGCTCTACAGCTCGCCGGGGCTGAAGACCTGCGCGGGCTATACCGGCAGCTACGGCCATGTCGCGCAGGATGCACGGACCTTCGCGCGCTGGGGCGTCGACTATCTCAAATACGACCTGTGCTCGGGCGAGTGGCAGTATGACAGCGCCGACACGGTGCGCCGCGCCTATTACGAGATGGGCGCTGCGCTGAAGGCGACCGGGCGCGCGATCGTCTATTCGCTGTGCGAATACGGGCGGTTCGACGTGGCGGACTGGGGACGCGCGGTCGGCGGGCATCTGTGGCGCACCACCGGCGACATCACCGACGATTATGCCAAGATGAGCGAGATCGGCTTCGAGCGGAACCCGCGCTTCGGCCATGCCGGCCCGGGCGGGTGGAACGATCCCGACATGCTCGAGATCGGCAACGGCGGGATGAGCGAGGACGAATATCGCACCCATCTGACCCTGTGGGCGATGTCGGCCGCGCCGCTGATGATGGGACATGACGTGCGCACGACCAGCCCCGCGGCGCTGGCGCTGCTGTCGCACCGCGCGGTGATCGCGATCGATCAGGATGCGGCCGGGGTGCAGGGCAAGGCGGTGCGCGTCGCCGGCCAGCAGGAGATATGGGCGAAGCCGCTAGCCGATCGCGGGGTGGCGCTCGCGCTGTTCAATCGCGGCGAGCGGGCGACGCAGATGACGGTCACCGCGGCGGATGCCGGCTTTGCGCGGTTCTCGGCCGTGCGCGACCTGTGGCGCGATGCCGACGTGCCGGTGTCGGCCCTGACCTTCGACGTGCCGGCGCACGGGAGCGTGCTGCTACGCGCGGATGGCACGCCGCAGTAGCGGCATCAGCGCTCCACCATTGTCATACGCGAAGCCGGTCGTCATCCGCGACGGCCGGTGACGCCGCGCGTCCCCGTTCATCGACCATGCCAATGTCACAACAGGCTTGAAATTGGTAAGCTTTTGGTTTTCAAGACTTGTCATGGTTTCGGACCAGCGACTCCCTTGTCGGGCAAGTCACTTCGGCGTCGTCATCCGTATACCATTGAAGAAGATGGTCGAAATCGTCGCAGATCAAGGTCTTCGACGTGGGTAGCGCTTGACAAAAAGGCGGCGCTGCTCATTAAATAAAAAAGCCTTATTAAATAAAACGTGTTTTCAGGGATGAAGGGGAGGATCAATGCGTAAGATCACCATGCGCGGCGCCATGCTGGCCGCCGCCTCGCCGGTCGTGCTCACCATCGCGATCACCGGCAGCGCCTCGGCGCAGACCGCCACGCCCGACGCCGTCGCCACCTCGGCCGATCAGGTCGCCGCGCCCACGCAGACCGATGACGGCGCGGGCGACATCGTCGTCACCGGCATCCGCGCGTCGCAGGCGCGCGCGATCGAGGTGAAGCGCAACGCGGACAGCGTCGTCGAGGCGATCAGCGCGCAGGACATCGGCAAGCTGCCCGACGTCACCATCTCCGACTCGCTCCAGCGCATCGCGGGCGTCCAGATCCGCCGCGACGCCGGCGAGGGCGCGGCGATCAACATCCGCGGCCTGCCGCAGGTGACGACGCTGCTCAACGGCGAGCAGTTCCTCGGCGCCAATTCGGTGACGACCGTCCAGCCGAACTTCACCGACATCCCATCGCAGCTCTTCTCGGGCGCGACCGTGTTCAAGTCGCCGACCGCCTCGCTGCAGCAGGCGGGCCTGTCTGGCACCGTCGACCTGCTGACGCGCCGCCCGTTCGATCTGAAGCGCGGGCTGACCTTCTCGGCCGCGGCCGAGGGTCAATATGGCGACAAGACCAAGAAGTGGAACCCGTCCGCCAATGGCCTGATCGCCTTCCACGGTGAGCGTATCGGCCTGCTGGTGTCGGCGGCGTACAGCGATTTGACGCTCGCCAACAGCTTCCGCGGGATCCAGGATTACGGCGTCGCGCTCAAGAATGAGAGCGGCAGCGCGACCAACCCCGGCGACTTCGCGGTCGGCAACAATGGCGTCAGCCGTGGCACCCCGGTGCGCAACGGCAGCGGCGCGATCGTCGGCTATGACGTGAACGGCGACGGCGATGCCAATGACGCGTTTATCACGCCGCAGTCGCACACCGCCTGGAACCGCATCACCGACCGTCAGCGCTTCGGCGCGAACGCCTCGTTGCAGTTCGAGATCAACGACGCGCTGCAACTGACCGCCGACGCCTTCTACACGCGTCAGACCCAGTATGACCGCACCGCGGGTTTCCAGTTCCAGAACGTCGACTGGCTGTCGTCGCCGTTCCTGCCGACCAAGTCGCGCGACACGGGTGCGACCTCGGGCGGCTATAACGTCAACACCGTTCAGCAATATACCTACAGCCTGCCCAACTTCGACAGCTATTCGGAGACCTTCCGCACCAAGAGCGAGTCGCAGAACTACAATCTGCAGCTCGACTGGAAGCCGTCGGAGACCTTCAAGGCGACCGTGCGCGGCATCTACGGCAAGGCGTACAAGAACCGCGACCAGTCCTATACGCAGTTCAGCCTGACCAACGGCCGGCAGTGGGCGTATAACGGCGTCGGCAACTATCCGGGCGGCGACGTCACCTTCAACCCGACCGGTTATTCGATCTACAGCGATACCGCGACCGTCGATTATTCGAGCGGCGCACCGGTGTTCGGCTTCTCCCCGGGCTTCCTCGCGCAGGCGTCCGATCCGTCGCGCTATGGCCTGAAGACGATCTCGTCGGAAGGGAACGTCTATCAGAAGGGCGATATCTGGGCGTTGCGGGCCGATGCCGAATGGCAGGCCAACGACCAGCTGAAGGTGTCGTTCGGCGGTCGCTACGGCGAGCGCAGCGTCAACCAGTTCACCTTCGACCGCGTCTCGCCCTTCTATGCCGGCAACCGCGACAATGCCGCCAATCCGGCGGCGGGCTGCCTCGTCAAGTGGAAGGCGTTCGATGTCAACCTCAACGACAAGTCGTGCCCGGTGCTCGACGCGCAGGGCCAGGCGTATACCGCCGGGCTGACGCGGCAGGCGACCGATCCGATCTTCGCGGGGCTGATCAAGCAATATGCGTTGCCCGCGAATGGCGCGCCGAACCTCTACGTCCTTGACCCCAAGGCGATGGACAACAGCGAGGCGTGGCAGAACAAATTCTATCCGGGCAGCCAGAACCTCGTGAACCCGGCGCTGTCGTTCGACGTCAACACGCGCCAGATCTCGGGCTATGCGCAGGTGTCGGGTGAGGGCGAGCTGCTCGGGATGCCGTTTCGCGCGAACGGCGGCCTGCAGGTCGTCAACACGAAACTCAACGTCCGCCAGAACATCGTCGGCAACCCGCAGCCGTACGGCGTGTCGGGGGTGGACGCGGGTGACTTCGTGACCAAGCGTGAGTTCACCGACTTCCTGCCGTCGATCAACATCGCCTTCGACGTGACGAGCAAGCTGCGCGCGCGCGCCGCTTTCTCGAAGACGATGACCCTGCTCGACTTCCAGCAGTGGGGCGGTGGTCTGAACGTCGGCTATGCGATCAACACCACGATCAGTCCGGCGCGGTTCGAGGCGCAGACCGCCACCTCGGTCGGCAACCCGAACCTCAATCCGTGGCGTGCGACCAATGTCGAAGGCAGCCTCGAATATTACACCGGGCGTTCCAGCCTGGTCGCGGTCGGCGCCTTCTACATCGCGGTCGACAGCTTCATCGCCAACAGCACCGAGATCCGCAACGACATCCCCGACAACGATGGCGTGATCCGTCGCCCGGTCGTCACCAACACCCTCGCGCAGGGTGAGGGCGGGACGCTGAAGGGCATCGAGGCGTCGGCGCGGCAGTCGCTGGCCGATTACGGCGTCAACGGCTTCTTCGGCGGGTTCGGCGTCGATGCGAACTACACGCTGTCGCTGGGCGATGCCGGGCTGGTCGATCTGGCCGGCAACAACCAGCCGTTCCAGGACAATTCGAAGCATCAGGTCAATGCGGCGCTGTGGTTCGAAAAGTACGGGTTGCAGGCGCGTGTCGCCTATAACTATCGCTCCAAGCGACTGGTGTCGTCGAACTACGGCGGGATCGTCGGGCTGGCGCAATATCAGCAGCCGACCAACTATCTCGATGCGTCGATCTCCTATGACGTGACGCCGTTCATCACGCTCTACGGGCAGGCGTCGAACCTGACCGCCGAGACCGAGCGTTACTATCTGACCTGGACCGATCAGGTGTTCAACGAGAACATCTACGAGCGGCGCTTCATCGCCGGGGCGCGCGTGCGCTTCTGATCGTGCCGATGGCCGGGTCGTCACCGATTGACGGCCCGGCCTTTTGCTGCGTCATTGCGTCGCAACGCCCGCACTGACGGGCGGGGGCGGGGACGGAAAATCGACATGCGGGATCCGATACGATCGATCGTGATCGTCGGCGGGGGAACGGCAGGCTGGATGGCCGCGACGTTCCTCGCGCGGCGGCTGGCGCATCTGCGGCTGGCGATCACCGTCGTCGAAAGCTCCGCGATCGGGACGATCGGGGTCGGCGAGGCGACGGTGCCCGCGATCCGCGACTTCTTCGCCGCGATCGAACTCGGCGAGGCGGACGTGCTGCGCGAAACCGAGGCGACGATCAAATACGGCATCCGCTTCGCCGGCTGGAAGGAGCCGGGGCACGACTTCTTCCATCCGTTCGGCCTCTACGGGGTCGGCGCGCAGGGCGTGGCGTTCCACCATTATTGGCTGAAGCTGCGCGCAGGCGGCGATTCCACCCCGCTCGGCGCCTATTGCCTCGCGACGCAACTGGCGGAGCGCGGGCTGTTCCTGCCGCCGGTCGACCGGCCCGCCAACGATCTGGGCGTGTTCAACTTCGCGGTGCATTTCGATGCGTCGAAGTTCGCGGCGCTGCTGCGGCGGCTCGCGCTCGCCAACGGCGTGCGGCACGTCGATGCGCGGATCACCGATGTCGCGCGCGACGGCGAGGACGGGCGCGTCACCGCGGTGACGCTCGATGGCGGACAGGAGATCGCGGGCGACCTGTGGATCGACTGTTCGGGCTTCCGCAGCCTGCTGTTGGGCGAGGCGCTGGACGTGCCGTTCGTCGACTGGCGGCGCTGCCTGCCGTGCGACCGGGCGGTCGCGATCCCCTGCACCGCGGCGCAGGTGCACCGGCCGTTCACGACCGCGACCGCCACGCGGGCGGGCTGGCGCTGGCACATCCCGCTGCGGCATCGCGTCGGCAACGGGCACGTCTATTGCTCGGACTTCATCGACGATGCGGCGGCGGAGGACGACCTGCTCGGCGCGCTGGAGGGCGAGCCGATCGCCGCGCCGAACCGCATCCGCTTCACCGCCGGGCATCGCGCGCGCTTCTGGGAGAAGAACGTCGTCGGGCTCGGCCTGTCGTCGGGCTTCCTCGAACCGCTCGAATCGACCAGCATCACGCTGATCCAGTCGGGGCTGGAGCGGTTGATCCCGCTGTTCCCGGCACGCGCTATCGATCCGCGGCTGGCCGCGACCTACAATCGCCAGTCGGTGCTGGAGTTCGAGCGGATCCGCGACTTCCTGATGCTGCATTACAGCGGCAACCGTCGTTTCGGCGAGCCTTTCTGGGATCATGTCCGCGCGATCGAACCGACCGAGGGCTTGCAGGGCAAGCTCGACGCGTGGCGCGCCGCGGGCGAGTTCGTGCGGCGCGAGTGGGATACGTTCCAGGATGCGAGCTGGCTGAGCATGTATGCGGGCTTCGACGATCTGCCGGCGCGTCATGCACTCGGCGCGGACCAGATACCGGAGGCGGATCTGCGCGACAGCCTGACGCGGATGCGGGCGGCGATCGAGGGGACGTTGCGGCATGCCGAGCCGCACGCCGACTTCCTGACCCGCGTCCATGCAGGTCAGGCATGAACGCCGCCGCGCTGCTGCGTCTCACGGGCGCCAATATCGAACATGCCGGGCTCCACAACCAGCGCGTCGTGCTGCACGCGATCCGCGTCGCGGGCTCGGCGACGCGCGCCGAGGTGGCGGCGGTCACCGGGCTGACCACCGCGACCGTCACCAATATCACCAACCGCTTGCTGGAGGAGGGTTTGCTCGGTCGCGCCGGGCAGCGGCGCGGCGGGCGCGGACAGCCGGCGACGCGGTTGTGCGTCAACCCCGACGGCGCGTTCGCGATCGGGGTGAACATCGACCGCGACCACCTGACGATGGTGGTGGTCGATTTCGAGGGCCGCTCGCGCGCGCGGATCAGCCGCGAGGTCGCTTATTCGAGCCCCGAGGACGTCCAGGGCTTCTATCGCGAGCATGTCCACAAGCTGCTGGAACAGGGCGGGATTGCGCCGGCGGCGTTGAGCGGGATCGGGGTGGCGCGGCCCGACGACCTCGGCGCGATCGACCTGCCCGGGCGGCCGCGCGACTATGATCGTTGGTCGACGCACGATGTCGCGTCGCTGTTCGCCGGGCCGCTCGACCTGCCCGTGACGGTCGAGAACGACGCCGCGGCGGCGGCGATCGGCGAGATGCAGTTCGGGCTCGGGCAACAACATGCGAGCTTTTTCTATCTGTTGATTACCGTCGGGCTCGGCGGGGGCGTGGTCGTCAACGCGCTCTACGATCGCGGCGCCAACGGGCGCAGCGGCGAGATCGGCTTCCTGCTGGTCGAGGATCGGGACGGGCGGCGCGTGCCGCTGCAGGAGGTGCTGTCGATCGGCGGACTGGCGCGCGCGCTGGAGGACAAGGGTCTGGGCGGGCAGGCGATTCACGCGCTGGACCTGGACGATCCGGCGGTGGCGGCGGTGACCGATGCGTGGGTGGCGCGCGCCGCGGCGGCGCTGGCGCAGCCGTTGATCGCGGTCAGTTGCCTGCTCAACCCCGGCGCGGTGCTGGTCGGCGGGCGGCTGCCGGTCGCGCTGGTCGAGCGGCTGGCGCAGGCGACCAGCGCGCTGATGCAGCGCGACGGCGGCCATGCGCCTGTATTGGCACCGATCCGGACCGCCGCACTGGCTGAAGACTCACCCGCGATCGGGGCGGCTTTGCTGGCATTCGGGCATCTCTTGCTGCCCGCCGACACGCCGGGGCGGCAGCCGGCGGCGATTTCACGAGACAAAGGGCGATAGGATGATGCGCGCAACGACGATGGTCGCGGGGCTGTTGCTGGCCGGAACGGCGCTGGCGGGAACCGCACTGGCGCAGGAACTCGGCAATGCGGGACCGTATAATGCGCGGTTCCTGCGCGGCGGGGTCGGAATCGAGCGGCAGTTGGCGCGTGCCGAGGCGCTGGTGGCGACCGATGCGCCGTACACGATCGTCACCTGGGTCGACCCCGGTGCACTAAACGACGCGTCGGGGACGCTGATCCGGCTCGGAACAGCCGCCGCCGGACGCAAGCTGTCGCTCGAAAACGGGCGGATGGTGCTGCGCGACGGCGCGACGGTGCTGCGCGGCGCCGTGGTGCCGAAAGGCTGGCATCATCTCGCCGCCGTATCGGATGGCGCACGGGTGACCTTGTATCTCGACGGGCGGCGCGTCGGCGGCGGCGCGGCGCGCGCGAGCGCGGTCGCCGCGCAGATCGCGATCGCGCCGGCGGACGCCGGGCAGCCGCATTTCGGCGGGCAGCTGATCGACGCGCGCGTCACCGGCACCGCGCTCGACGCGCGGCAGGTGGCGGCGCTCGCGCGGGCGAAGCCTGATGCAGCGTTGGTGCAGATGACCGAGGTCGGGGTCGGCTGGCCGTTCCAGAAACAGGCCAATATCGGGCTGACGACGCAGCAGGACGCGTGGACGCTGCCGCAGTCGCGCGACGGCGCCTATACCGCGCCGGTCGCCAAGCCGGTGGCGCAGGTCGCGGCGATGCAGCCGGTGGCCGACAATCGCTGGCAGGTGAACGGCTGGACGCTCGCCGCCGCGCCCGAGGTGAAGGGGGACGGCGCGACGCTGTCGCGACCCGGCACGCCCGCGGGGACGTGGCGCGCGGCGACGGTGCCGGGGACGGTGCTCCAGACATTGGTCGATCGCGGCATCTATCCCGATCCCTATTACGGGCTGAACAACCTCAAGATCCCCGAAAGCCTCGCGCGGCAGGATTATTGGTATCGCACGCGCTTCACGGTTCCGGCCCCGGCGGCGGGTAAGCGCCTGACGCTGGTGTTCGGCGGGATCAATTATGCGTCGGAGATCTGGGCGAACGGGCAGCGGGTCGGCGAGACGCATGGCGCGTTCGTGCGCGGGCAGTTCGATTATGTGCCGGTCGCGGGGGAGAATGTGATCGCGGTGCGCGTGTCGCCGCCGCCGCACCCCGGCATCCCGCACGAGCAGTCGGTGAGCGCGGGGGTCGGCGAGAATGGCGGGCAGCTCGCGATCGACGGGCCGACCTTCGTCGCGACCGAGGGCTGGGACTGGATCCCGGGCATCCGCGACCGCAACACCGGGCTGTGGCGGCCGGTCGAGCTGGTCGCGACCGGCGCGGTGCGGATCGGCGATCCGCACATCGTCACCGATCTGCCGCTGCCGCGCACCGATCGCGCCGACGTCTATGTCACGGTGCCGCTCGACAATGCCCGCCCCGCGACGCCGGTGACGGTACGCGTCGCGTTCGAGGGCGTGACGGTCGAGAAGCAGGTGACTGCGCCTACGGGCAAGAGCGAGGTGAAGTTCACCCCCGCCGAGTTCCGCCAGCTGAGCGTCGCCAACCCGAAGCTCTGGTGGCCGAACGGCTATGGCGAACCGCATCTGTATGACGTTACCTATCAGGTCGCGGATGCCCACGGCGTGTCCGACACGCGCACGGCGCGATTCGGCATCCGCGAGGTCAGCTACGATCTGTCGCTGTTCGATGCCGCGGGCGCGCTGCGGCGCGTCAACGTCCAGACCACCGACGGCGGGCTGGCGGGAACGCCGCTGATCGACATCCGCCATGCCGCGATCAAACAGTCGCCGACCGGCTGGGCGGAGTCGCTGACCGCGGCCGGCGAGACGTCGCGCGCGGTGACGCCGATCACGGAGACGCTGCCCGAGCCGCATCTGACGATCCGCGTCAACGGCGTGCGGATCGCGGCGCGCGGCGGCAACTGGGGCATGGACGATGCGATGAAGCGCGTCAGCTACGACCGGCTCGCGCCCTATTTCCGCCTCCAGCGCGAGGCGCATATGAACATCATCCGCAACTGGATGGGCAACAACAACGAAGAGGAGTTCTTCGACCTCGCCGACGAGAACGGCATGATGGTGCTCAACGACTTCTGGCAGTCGACGCAGAACTTCCAGATCGAGCCGGAAGATGCGTCGCTGTTCCTCGACAACGCCCGCGACACGATCGCGCGCTATCGCAACCATCCCTCGATCATCCTGTGGTTCGGGCGCAACGAGGGCGTGCCCTATCCGGTGCTCAACGAGGGGCTGGCGAAGGCGGTGTTCGAGCTGGACGGGACGCGCTGGTTCACCGGCAGCTCGAACGTCGTCAACCTGCAGGGATCGGGGCCGTACAATTATCGCGCGCCGGTCGGCTATTTCACCGATCTCGCCACCGGCTTCTCGGTCGAGACCGGCACGCCGTCCTTCTCGACCGCGGAGTCGATCGCCAGCTATGTGCCGGCGGGCGACCGCTGGCCGCTCGGCGACGTGCTCGCCTATCACGACTGGCATTTCGGCGGGAACGGCGACACCAAGACGTTCATGGCTGCGCTCGACCGGATGTACGGCGCGGGCACCAGCTTTGCCGATTTCGAGCGCAAGGCGCAGATGATGAACCTCGAGACGCACAAGGCGATGTACGAGGGGTTCCTGGGGCATCTGTGGACCAAGAATTCGGGGCGGCTGCTGTGGATGACGCACCCGGCGTGGCCGTCAAACGCGTGGCAGATCTATTCGTGGGATTATGACACGCAGGCGTCCTATTACGGGGCGAAGAAGGCGGTCGAGCCGCTGCACGTTCAGCTCAACCTGCCCGGCAACGAGCTGGTGGTGCTCAACACCACGCAGGCCGATGCCAAGGGGCTGACCGCGCGGGTGAAGGTGGTCGGGCTCGACAATCGTGAATTGTTCGCGCGCGACACCAAGCTGGACGCGCTCGCCAATCGCGCGACCGCGCTGGCGGCGGTGCCGCTCGACGGGCTGTTCGCGGCGAATCCGATGGTGCTGGTCAAATTGTCGCTGGTCGGCGCGGACGGGGCGCCGGTGTCGGAGAATTTCTACTGGCGCGGGCGCGACGAGCGCGCGTACCGGGCGCTCGACACGCTGGCCCCGGCGGCGCTGACCGCGCGTGCGGCGGCGGCGGTGGTCGAGGGCGATGATCGCGTCGTGCGGGTGACGCTGGCCAACGATACCCCGACGCCCGCGCTCAACGCCAAGCTGACGCTGGTCGACGCGCAGGGCAAGCGCATCCTGCCGGCCTTCTACGACGACAATTACGTCTCGCTGCTGCCCGGCGAGCGGCGGGAGATCGCGATCCGCTACCCGGCGGCGGTCGCGGGGGCGCCGCGCGTCACGCTGGGCGGGTGGAACGTGCCCGCCGCGACGATCCCGGCCGGGTGATTGACGGCAGGGGATAAAAGGGGTTGGCTGGCGCGATGAGCGACGATCGAACCCTGATGATGACGCGGCGCGCCTGCGTCGGTGGCCTGCTGGCGCTGGGCGCATTGCCGGCGCGGGCGGCGGTGGCGGCGCCGGCATTATGGGTTGGCACCTATGTCGCCGAGGGCGGGGCGGGCGTGGTGCCGCTGCGCAAGGTCGGCGATGCGTGGGGGACCGGCGCGGCGGTGGCGGGCATTCGCAACGCCTCGTTCGCGGTCGGCGGCGCGCGCGGGCTGCGCTACGTGCTCGACGAGCAGCAGAAAGGCGGCCTCGGCGTCTACGATCGTGGCTTCCGCCGGGTCGCGACGTCGGCAACCTTGGGCGCGGACCCGTGCCATGCCGCGCTGTCGCCGGACGGCGGGATGCTGGCGGCGGCCAATTATTCGAGCGGAAGCGTCGCGGTGTGGACGCTCGATCGTGCGACGGGGCTGCCGAAGGGGCCGGTGCTCGCGCTCCAGCACAAGGGCAGCGGCCCGAACAAGGAGCGCCAGGCCGGGCCGCACGCGCATTGGGTCGGCTTCACGCGCGACGGGCGGACGCTCCATTCGGTCGATCTCGGCGCGGACGCGATCTTCGCGCATCGGCTCGGGCCGTCGGGCGTCACGGGCACCGACATTGCCTATCGCGCGACGCCGGGGTCGGGGCCGCGGCATCTGGCGCGGCATCCGCGCCTGCCCGTCGCCTATCTGGTCGCCGAGCTGGCGAACACGGTCACGGTGCTGCGCGCGTTGCCGGACGGGCGCTTCGTGGCGCGCAAGGTGCTGTCGACGGTGCCGGCCGGCTATCGCGGCGAGAGCTATGCCGGGCATATCGCGATGAACGCGGTGGGGACGCGGCTATATGTCTCCAACCGGGGGCACGACAGTATCGCGACCTTCGCGATCGACGGTGCGGGTGACCTGCGGCCGATCGGGCATGTCGCCAGCGGCGGGCATTGGCCGCGCTATTTCCGGTTGCTGGAAGCGAGCGGCGAGCTGCTGGTCGCCAACCAGCGGTCGGGCGATGTCGCGCGGCTGCCGGTCGGGCGCGATGGCGTCGTGGCCCGGCCGACGCAGGTCGTGCGGATTCCGTCGGCGGTGTTCATCGGCGTGTGACGACGATCTTCGCGCACGGGGCTTCCGCCGCGCGAAATGATTGTTATCCTGTGTTTCTGTCTCAAGATGGAGAGTGGGATGTCGATCGTCGTCAATGGCTTGGCGGTGGACCCGCCCAGCGATCCGCGCGTGTCGCTGCTGGATCACCTCCGCGAGACGTTGCACCTGACCGGCACCAAGAAGGGCTGCAATCAGGGCGCGTGCGGGGCGTGCACGGTGCTGGTGGAGGGCGAGCGCATCCTGTCGTGCCTTGCGCTGGCGGTGCAGTACGACGGGCGCGCGGTCACGACGATCGAGGGGCTGGCGGACGGCGACGCGCTGCACCCGTTGCAGGCCGCGTTCATCGAGCATGACGGCTTCCAGTGCGGTTATTGCACGCCGGGGCAGATTTGCTCGGCGATCGGGATGGCGGCGGAGGCCAGGCGCGGCGTGCCGAGCCATGTCTCCGCCGATCTGTCGGGCACCATCACGCTGACGCGCGAGGAGGTGCAGGAGCGGATGAGCGGCAATCTGTGCCGCTGTGGCGCGCATAACGGGATCATCGACGCGATCCTGGAGACGGTCATTGTGGAGGCGGGCGCATGACGCCGTTCCGCTACGAGCGCGCGGGCGACGTCGCCGAGGCGGTGCGGATGGGCGCGGCGCCGGGGGCGGCGTATCTGGGCGGCGGGACCAATCTGGTCGACCTGCTGCGCGAGACGGTGGCGCGGTCGGAGCGGCTGGTCGACGTGTCCGCGCTGTCGGATGCGATCAGCGAAACCGAGAGCGGCGGACTGCTGATCGGAGCGGGGGTGCGCAACACCGCGCTGGCGGCGCATCCGGTGGTGCGGGAGCGCTATCCGGTGCTGTCGCGCGCGATCCTCGCGGGGGCGTCGGCGCAGATCCGCAACATGGCGACGGTCGGCGGCAACCTGATGCAGCGGACGCGCTGCACCTATTTCTACGACACCGACGGATCGCGCTGCAACAAGCGCGCGCCGGGCAGCGGGTGCGACGCGCGGGGCGGGTTCACGCGCATCCATGCGGTGCTGGGCGCGAGCGAAGCGTGCGTCGCGACGCATCCGTCCGATATGTGCGTGGCGCTCGCGGCGCTGGATGCGGTGGTGCATGTCGCGCGCGCGGGCGCAACGCGGACGGTGGCGTTCGGGGACTTTCACCGCCTGCCGGGCGAGCGGCCCGACCTCGATACCGTGCTGGAGCCGGGCGAGCTGATTACTGGCATCGAGCTGCCGGCGCTGCCGGTCGCGGCGCGGTCGACCTATCGCAAGGTGCGCGACCGCGCGAGCTATGCCTTCGCGCTGATCTCGGTGGCGGCGGCGCTGGAGATGGACGGCGAGCGGGTCGCTGACCTTCGCGTCGCGTTCGGCGGGGTGGCGCACAAGCCGTGGCGCGCGACGCAGGTCGAGGATGCGCTGCGCGGGGCGGCGCTGACCGACGAGGCGATCGGCGCGGCGGCGGCGCGCGAGTTCGCGGACGCGCAGCTGTTGCGCGACAATGCCTTCAAGCCTGCACTGGCGACGCGGACGCTGGTCGCGGTGCTGAACGCGCTGAAGACGGGAGAGACGGCATGAGCATCGTCGACGACGCCAAGCAGATGGCGCAGGGGCTGGCGCAGAGCGCGATGCAGAAATTGGTGCCGCTCGCGCCCGACAGCTGGATACCGGGCGGGGTGCCGGACCCGCTGATCGCGCGCAAGCACGGGCTGATCGGGACGCCGGTGTCGCGGCTTGACGGCGCGCTGAAGGTGAAGGGCGCGGCGGGGTTCGCGGCGGAATATCGCTTCGAGAACATGACCTATGCCGCGTTGATCTATGCGCCGATCGCGCGCGGGCGGATCGCCGCGATCGACAGCGCGGCGGCGGAACGCGCGCCGGGCGTCGTGCTGGCGATGACGCATCTGAATGCGCCGCGGATGAAGGACATGCCGGTGTTCGGATCGGCACCCAATGCGGTCGGGCCGCACAATCTGCCGGTCCTGCAGGACGATCGCATCCACTGGAACGGGCAGCCGGTCGCGTGCGTGCTCGCCGAGACGCAGGAGCAGGCCGATCATGCCGCCGCGCTGCTGGACGTGACCTATGAGGCCGAGCCCTCGACCACCACCGTCGCGGGGGCGGTGGCGAACGGGACCGAGCAGGCGATGTTCTTCGGCCAGCCGCTGCGCAACGACGTCGGCGATGCCGAGGCGCTGCTGGCGGAGGCGCCGGTGAAGGTGGATCACGTCTATCGCACGCCGCGGCACAATCATAACCCGATCGAGCCACACGCCGCGACGATCGCGTGGGTCGACGGCGGGCTGGTGATCCACGACGCCAGCCAGATGGTCTCGCAACAGGCCGAGTCGATCGGCGCGGTGTTTGGGCTGGCGGCGGACAAGGTGCGATTGACCTCGCCCTATGTCGGCGGCGGGTTCGGCAGCAAGGGGCTGTGGGACCATCAGGTGATCGGTGCGGCGGCGGCGAAGCTGGCGGGACGCCCGGTGCGGATCACCTGTCGCGCGAGGGCGTGTACCGGACGGTCGGCGGGCGGACGCTGACCGAGCAGCGCGTCGCAATCGGCGCGCAGACGGACGGGACGTTCGACGCGATCGTCCACACCGGCCTGTCGGTGATGACCCCGCACAACAACATGCCCGAGCCGTTCATCCTCGGCACGCGCTGCACCTATGCCGCGCGCAGCTTCGCGCTGAAGGTCGAGGTGGCGCGGATGAACATGCTCGCGAATACCTTCATGCGCGCGCCGGGCGAGGCGGTCGGCACCTTCGCGCTAGAGGTGGCGGTCGATGAGCTGGCCGTGGAGCTGGGGATCGATCCGGTCGAGCTGCGGATCATCAACGAGCCCGAGAAGGACCCGCTGAGCGGCGTGCCGTTCTCGTCGCGGCATATCGTCACCGCGTGGCGGCAGGGCGCGGAGCGGTTCGGCTGGGCAGGACGCGATCCGCGCGCCGGGGTGCGGCGCGAGGGCGAGTGGCTGGTCGGCACCGGCTGCGCGACCGGCACCTATCCCTATTACCGGATGCCGGGCGCGGAGGCGCGGATCACGCTGACGCGCGACGGCGAGGCGGTGCGCGCGCAGGTCGAGGTCGCGGCGGCGGAGATGGGGATGGGCACCTCCACCACCACCGCGATCGTCGCGGCGGAGCGGCTGGGGCTGCCGATCGAACAGGTCGCGGTCGGATACGGCGACTCGGCGATCCCCGGTGCGATCATGGCGGGCGGCTCGCAACAGACCGCGGCGATCGGCGCGGCGGTGATCGCGGCGCATAATGCGCTGGTCGCCGACTTGCTCAAGCTGGCGGGCAACGACTCGCCGCTGGCGGGGCTGTCGGCGGACGAGGTCGGGAGCGTCGACGGCGGGCTGGCGAGCCGTACCGATCCGGCGCGGCGCGAAAGCTATGCCTCGATCCTATCGCGCGCGCAGCGGGGGAGCGTGTCGGTGACCAAGGCGGGGTCGATGCCGCTCGAGCTGATGCACTGGTCGATGCACTCGCACAGCGCGATCTTCTGCGAGGTGCGCGTCAATGCGGTGACCGGCGAGTTGCGCGTCGGCCGGTTGCTGGGGTCGTTCGATTGCGGGCGCATCCTCAACCCGCGCACCGCCGCCAGCCAGTTCCGCGGCGGGATGATCATGGGGCTGGGCATGGCGCTGATGGAGGAGACGCAGTTCGACGAGCGCAACGGGCGGATCATGAACCCGAGCCTCGCCGAATATCACCTGCCCGTGCACATGGACGTGCCGGCGATCGACGTGATCTGGACCGACATCCCCGATCCGCACACCCCGATGGGCGCGCACGGGATCGGCGAGATCGGGATCACCGGCGTCGCGGCGGCGGTCGCCAATGCGGTGTGGCACGCGACGGGGAAGCGCGTGCGCGAGCTGCCGATCACGTTGGACAAGCTGTTGTAGGTCTTGGCCGTCGTCCCGGACTTGGTCCGGGACCCCGCTTCTTCTTTCTTCGCCGCCGGCCGACTCTGTCTCCACGTCATTGCGAGCGAAGCGAAGCAATCCAGAGTTGGACCAGGACGCCCTGGATTGCTTCGCTACGCTCGCAATGACGAAGAAGCGGAGTCCCGGATCAAGTCCGGGACGACGGAGGGGGCGGGGTCTAAATTCGCATTCCCGCGTTCAGCGGCGATGACACAGGATGACGAACGCTGGATGCGCGAGGCGATCAGAGTCGCGCGGTCCAAGGGCAGCGACCCTTCCAGCTCACCGCTGGGATCGGTGATCGTGCGCGGCGGGCGGGTGATCGCCGCCGAGCGCAACCAGACCCACGAACTGCCCGACGCCACCGCGCATGCCGAGATGATGGCGATCCGGCGCGGCTGCGAGGCGGAGGGCGAGCTGGAGCTGCGCGACGCGACGCTCTATTCGACGCTGCAACCGTGCGGGATGTGCACGATGGCGTCGATCTGGTCGAAGGTCGGGCGGGTCGTCTACGGCGCCGGGCGCGATGACGTCCATGCGATGTATTTCGAGGCGAAGCATGTCGACACGCTATCGTTCATTGCCGACGCGTACCGCGACGATATCGTGATCGAGGGCGGGTGCCTGCGCGAGGAATGCGCGGCGCTCTATTATCCGCCCGACGCCGAGCTGCCGGAGGAGGAGCAGGCGAACCTTTAGTGGGTGACGGCTTGCTTCTCCCCTCCCCTTCAGGGGAGGGGCCGGGGGTGGGGGACTCGCTCGCGCTACGTGCGCGGACAGGCCCCACCCCAACCCCTCCCCTGAAGGGGAGGGGCTTAAGAGAAGCACTGGTCAACAATATAAATCAGGTTTGACCGGGATATTTCGAACTGTTGCCGGGTTGGGCGCGCGGACGGTGAAGGAGCGCGGACCATGGCGACGGTGGCGAACACGCGCGGCGGAGCGGCACCGTCGCGCGACGGAGAGCGGAAGCGCGCGACGCGGCCGCTGGAGGCGCTCAACTTCTTCATGGCGGACATGCAGGCGGGGATCGGCCCGTTTCTGGGCGTGTTCCTCCAGCAGCGCGGCTGGACCGCGGGGCCGATCGGATCGGTGATGACCGCCGGCGGGGTGGCGGGCATGCTGATGACCGTGCCGGCCGGCGCGTTCATCGACCATACCGAGAAGAAGCGGCTGGTGGTGATCGTTACCGGCATCTGCACGGTGATGGCGTCGTTCCTGATCCTGTTCTCGCAGGCCGGCTGGGTGGTGACGGTCAGCCAGGTGGCGACCGCGATCGCGGGGGCGGCGATCGGCCCGGCGGTGACCGGCATGACGCTGGGGATCGTCCGCCAGAAGGGCTTCAACGCGCAGAACGGGCGCAATCAGGCGTGGAACCATGCCGGCAACATGGTCGGCGCGGGTCTGTCGGGCTATCTCGGCTGGCGGTTCGGGATGCCGGCGATCTTCTATCTCGCGGCGCTGTTCGGGGTGCTGGCGATCATCACCGTGCTGATGATCCCGGAGCAAGCGATCGACCATCGCGCCGCGCGCGGGCTGGAGAAGGGCGACAACGACGACTCGGACGGCGGACAGGCCGAAGGCTTCCGTGCGCTGATCCGCAACAAGCCGATGCTGGTCCTCGCCGCCGCGCTGGCGTGCTTCCACCTCGGCAATGGCGCGATGCTGCCGCTCTACGGGCTGGCGGTGGTCGGCGCGGGCAAGGGCAATGCGGCGATCTTCACCGCCGAGACGGTGGTGGTGGCGCAGGCGGTGATGATCGTCGCCGCGCTGGTCGCGACGCGGATGTCGGCGGGGCGCGGTTACTGGCTGGTGCTGTTGATCTCGTTCGCGGCGCTGCCGGTGCGCGGCGCGTTGGCGGGGACGTTCATCGAACATTGGGGGGTGTGGCCGGTGCAGGCGCTCGACGGGATCGGCGCGGGGTTGCAGAGCGTCGCGGTGCCGGGGCTGGTCGCCTGTCTGCTGAACGGCACCGGGCGCGTCAATGTGGGTCAGGGGGCGGTGATGACGGTGCAGGGCGTCGGCGCGTCGCTGAGCCCGGCGGTCGGCGGATGGCTGGCGCAGATGCTCGGCTATCACGTTGCTTTCTATATTCTCGGCAGCTTCGCTCTGGTCAGCGTCGCCTTGTGGATCGCGTTCGCGGGCGTGGTGCGCGAGGCCTGCGCGACGGCGCAGGCGTGACGCGGGTGCTGGCGGCAGGCCAAGGGTTGGGGCAGGGGGGCGTGATGTCGATGCCGTCCGATCGTCCGCGATGATCCTTGCCACTGCCGCGACCTGGGGCATCTGCGCCGCTGCGACCGCCGGGGTGATCGCGCGACCGTTCCGCTGGCCGGAGGCGATCTGGGCGGTGGCGGGCGCGGCGGTGCTGCTGCTGTTCGGGCTGGTGACGCCGGGCGACGCGCTGGGCGCGGTGGCGAAAGGCGCGGACGTCTATCTGTTTCTGATCGGGATGATGCTGCTGAGCGAGACCGCGCGCGAGCAGGGGCTGTTCGACTGGGTGGCGGCGACCGCGGTGGGCCATGCCGGGGGCTCGCCGACGCGGCTGTTCCTGCTGGTCTATGCGACCGGGGTGGTGACGACGACCTTCCTGTCGAACGATGCGACCGCGGTGGTGCTGACCCCGGCGGTCTATGCCGCGGCGCGCAAGGCGAAGGCCGAGCCGCTGCCGTTGCTGTTCGCCTGTGCGCTGATCGCCAATGCGGCGAGCTTCGTGCTGCCGATCTCCAACCCCGCCAATCTGGTGCTGTACGGGGGGAAGATGCCGCCGCTGGGGGCGTGGTTCGCGTCGTTCGCGTTGCCGTCGGTGGCGGCGATCGTGGTGACGTTCCTTGCGTTGCGGCACGTCGAGCGCGCGCGGTTGACGGGCAGGTGCGAGGCGGCGGTGACGCGCGAACCGCTGAGCGCGGCGGGCAAGGCGGCGCTGGCGGGGATCGCGGCGACGGCGGTGCTGTTGCTGGTCGTCTCGGCGCTCGACCGGCCGTTGGGGTTGCCGACCTGTGTCGCCGGCGTGGCGACGATGCTGGGGGTCGCGGCGCTGGTGAAGCGCTCGCCGCTCGACACGATGCGCGCAGTGTCGTGGAGCGTGCTGCCGCTGGTCGCGGGGTTGTTCGTGCTGGTCGAGGCGCTCGACCGTACCGGGGTGATCGCGTGGGTGGCGGGCGGCTTGCGCGGCGTGGCGGCGGACCCGGTGCGCGGCGCGGCGTGGAGCGGGACGATCCTCGCCGTCGCGTCGAACCTGATGAACAACCTGCCGGCCGGATTGATCGCGAGCACCGCGGTGGCGCAGGCGCAGCCGCCGCGGGTGATCGTCGACGCGCTGCTGATCGGGGTCGATCTGGGACCGAACCTGTCGATCACCGGCAGCCTGGCGACGATCCTGTGGTTGCAGGCGATCCGGCGCGAGGGCGAGGATGTCGGCTTCTGGCGGTTCCTGAAGGTCGGCGCGGCGACGATGCCGCCGGCGCTGGTCGCGGCGCTGGGGGCGCGGTTGCTGATCGGCTAATTCGTCATTGCGAGCGTAGCGACGCAATCCAGTGCCGGATCAGGACGCCCTGGATTGCCGCGCTACGCTCGCAATGACGGCAGATCACCGCTGTGCGCTACGCCGCCGGGCGACGCCGATGCTGTCCATCATCAGTTCGTATTGCGCGGGCGAGAAGCCGGCGTGGAGGAAGCGCTTCAGCTCCTCGGTCGGGATCGTATAGCCGTAATGCCAGCCGAGCACCGCGACGCGGCGCAGCGCCTCGAGCCGCTCGTCGGCGAGCATGTGGTTGTGCGGCGGCTTGAACAGCACCGCCATCGCCTTGGCGATTCGCCCCGGCTTGTCGAGCGACCACAGCCGGTCCTTGCGCGCCAGCGCGACCACCGACCATTCGAGCGCGCTGAGCCGCGCCGGCGCGTCGGTCGGCACCGGATCGGCGCACGGCGTCACGATCGCGGCGGGGAGGGGGGCGGTGGTGACGACCGAGCGATCGTCGTCGAGCATCAGATAGGCCATGGGCGAACTCCCTTGAAAACGGACGGGCGCAGCCGGCCCCGGCGTCGCGGACGACGGGTGGCAACGCTGGCAGGCGGAAGGCGAAGAGCGGTTGAGCGCGACCGTCAGGACGCGCCGGGATGGGCGAAGCAACGAGGATCCATGAGCGGCTCCTGCGATGATGAGGCGCCGGGCTGGTCCCTCATTCCGTACCGCCTGGTATATAAACCGAGCGGCCTACCGTCAACGCCTTTCTATACCGATCGGTAATTTATTTTTTACAGCCTCGGTTCAAGCACTTGGCCACATGGCAAGGCTGGTATCGACGACGCGGTCGAGATCGGCACGCGTCGCGCCCGAGGTCGCGAGCACCGCCATGCCTTGCAACAGTGCGTAGAGATAGAAGGCGAGCCCCTGCGCATCGAGATGCGCAGGCAGGTCGCCGTCGCGTTGCGCCTGTTCGAAGCGTGCGACCAGCGCGGCGTTCGACGACTGGCGGCGCTCCATGATGTGCGCCTTGATCGAATCGCCCTCCGCGCCGCAGGCGGTGGCGCTGATCACGCCCATGCAGCCCTTGGGGTCGCAGGTGCTGGTCTGCGCCGCGACCGCGCCGCGCATGAAATGCTCGGCGACCGCGCGCGCGGTCGGCTGTTTCAGCGCCTCGCGGGTATAGGCCAGCTTCTCCGCCTCGTAACGGTCGAGCGCCTGGTGGAAGAGCTGTTCCTTGTTGCCGAACGCGGCGTACAGGCTGGGCTTGGTGATGCCCATCGCGGCGGTCAGGTCGGCCATCGACGCGCCGTCATAGCCCTTGGCCCAGAACACGCCGAGCGCCGCGGTGAGCGCGGCATCGGGGCAGAATTCGCGCGGACGCCCACGGGTCGGGGCGGGGGCGTCGGCGGTGGTGATCGATTCCATAACGACCGGTATATAATGACGCGGCCCCGGTCCGTCGAGGGGCGGCGTCCGGGTCAGGCGCCAGCGCCGTCCCGGATCGACGATAGCCACAAGGGGAAGGACGTCTGCACCGGCGTGCCGAGCGGCGACATGCGGGCGTGGACGAGCGCGAGCAGGGCGAGCGGCAGGTCGAGCACGACCGGCGGGGTGCCGTCATGCTCGTCGCGGACAAGGCAGAGGTGATAAAGGCGGTCGCTGGGCTCGCCGTGCGGATTGGCGGCGGGGTCGGCGGTGACCGCGGCATCGAGCGCGTCCTCGACGACGGTCCAGGCGAACAGCGGATCGGTGGCGGTGATCGCGGCGGCGTTGAGCCGCGCCAGATCGGAGACGAAGCTGAAGATCAGATCGGCCCCGGCGCGGTCGCTGGCGAACCAGCGCGCGTACGGCGGGTTCGGCGCGGCGTCGCCGCGGACGAGATCGAGGGGGCGCTGGGGGATCCAGCGGGCGAGCCACGCATCGATCCGCGCGCCCTCGGCCAGCGCGGCGTCGCCGCCGGACAGCAACGCGGTGCCATCGAGGCCCTCGCGCGCCAGCCAGCCGATCACGGTGGCGATACGCTCCGCGTCGCGCGCGCGGAAGTGTGCGAGGTTCTCGGCGCGCTCCGCTGCGCTCAGCGAGCGCGGATCGCCGCGATGGAGCGGCTGATCGGGTGGATAGTCGCCGAGCCGCGCGGACAGCATCGCATAGGGGTCGGCGTCGGTGGTCGGCGCCGCGCCGTCACGCTGGCCGGGCGACGGCCGGCCGGCGAACCAATCGGAAATCCTCGACATGCGCGTGATCTACCAGTCGCCGCCACCAGCGGCCAGTGCCTAGGGGCTGACCCAGCAAGCTGGAGCGGGCCGGTGCCGCTTCCACGTAAGTGGATCAACCTTCAGAACCAGCCGCGGACGGTGTCGAAGATGCCGCGACCGGCCGAGTCGCCGGCCAGCCCGCCCGCCACGCCGCCGATGATCCCGCCGACGACCGTGCCGACGCCCGGGAAGATCGCGGTCCCGATCGCCGCGCCCGCGGCCGCGCCGCCCCAGCCGCCGGCAGCGCCGCCGGCCAGCCCCGACAGGCTGCGCCCGGTGTTCTCGCCGATCTGGTCGCCGTCGGCGTGGAAGGCGGAGCCGACCTCGACCACGTCCATCGCGATCGCGACCGGGCGGGCGACCTTGCCGACCGTGCCGAGCACCTGCCCGGCGCGCACCGCGCCCGCGCCCTCCTGCAACGCGGCCTCGCCGCTGCGCGCGATCGTGCCGCCCTGCGTCTCCAGCGCCGCGCCGGTGGTGCGCGCGGTCTGGTTGGCGGCGAGGCGGTTGATGTCCATCGTCGCCTCGCGCGCGGCCTGACCGGAATTCGAGGTGTAGCCGACCTTCGATTCGGTCTCGATCCGGACGTTGAGGCGCGGATCGGCGTTGGGGCGCGCGGCCACGACATCGACGACCCGCGCGCCGTTCTGGACCTGGTTGGCGGCGCTCGGCGCGGTGGTGACGTCGAAGCCGGCGGCGCGGTAGCGGTCGCCGATCGCCTGCTCGGCGAGCGAACCGTTGACGTTGTTGGCCACGCCGCGGTCGATCCCCTGACCCTTCGCGACGCTGCCGGCGGGGGCGGGGTTGGTCCAGGTCGCGACCTCGATCCCGCCGGCGCGCAGCCGTTCGGCGAGCGGGCCGCTGAGCCCGCCGGCCTGCGTCCAGGCGCTGGTCGTCCCCTCCCAACGGACCGACAGGATCGGATTGTCGGTGAGCAATTGCGTGCCGCGTGCGGAGAGGGTGGTGCCCTGTTCGACCAGCGCACCGCCCTGCGCAGCGAGCGCCTGTCCCCGCGCGACCTGCGCCGCGCCCGCGCCGATCACCCGGTCGGCGGCCGGGATCGTCGCGCCCGACACGGTCGTGCCGAACGGCGTGTCGTTGTTGTTCGCGGGCTGCGACGCGCGGGCGGCAGCCTGCACGTCGGCCGACAGCCGCCCGAGGTCGCCGACGCCGCCTGTGCGCCCGACCTCGGCCTCGACCGCGGCATAGGCGGCGCTGGCCGCCGCCGGATCGCTGCGTGCCGCGGTCACCACCTGATCGGCGAGCGCGCGGGTGTCGATGCGGCCGGTCGCGGGATCGGTGGCGGTGCGCACCATCGTCGACGCCACCTGCGCCGGGTCTGCTTGCGGCAGCGCGGGCTGGGTGGCGCGCGCGACCGCCTTATTCGACGATACCGGCGCGGGTGGTGGCGGCGGCGCGGCGGGATCGGAGCGGCTGGTCGAACTGGCGGCGTCGAGCATGGAAATGTCCTTCCGTCCGCCATCTGTCACGCACGCGCCGCCCCGCGCCATCATCGTTTCGATTAGATTTTGATAAGCTCATGATGACGGGCCGAGCACATTCTTCGTCATTGCGAGCGTAGCGAAGCAATCCAGGGCCGGATCAGGACGCCCTGGATTGCTTCGCTACGCTCGCAATGACGGATCGAGGTGACGACATCACGCTCTAACCCCGGTCTGTGAGGCCGCTGCGACCGGGTGGCATTCGCCTCGACCTGCTCGTCACCCCGGACCTGTCCCGGGGGGCCACCGTTCCGCAAGGTCAACAGCGCGCTCGCGTGGACCGGTGGATGGTGGAGTAAGTCCGGCATGCCGGATCGGCGGTCGCCGGGGTTTTGGGTTGCCAGACGTCGGTTCGGGTCAGCGGGGCGGGGTGGTCAAGCGGCGTCGCAGCGGACACAAGGAAGCGGACCCCAGCTTTTCCGAGGACCCATGGACGCCGCCTCATCCCCTGCACCGCTCGATCGCTGCGCGACGCGCCCGATCAGTGTCGCGGAGCTGTTCACGATCGGCGTCGGGCCGTCGAGTTCGCACACCGTCGGCCCGATGCGCGCGGCGTTCGACTTCGCGCAGCGCGCGGTCGGGCTGGCGCAGGACGTGGTCGGCGTGCGCTGCGATCTGTACGGCTCGCTGGCGCTGACCGGGCGCGGGCATGCGACCGACACCGCGGCGATCCTCGGGCTCGCGGGGTGGGAGCCGGAGCGCGTCGACCCGGATGAAGCGCCCGCATTGCTGGAGGCGATCCGCGATACCTCGCGGCTGCGGCTGGCGGGGGTGCGCACGATTCCGTTCGCGGAGGCGGCGGACATCGTCTTTCACCCGCGCGACTTCCTGCCCGAACATCCCAACGGGATCAGCTTCACCGCGCGGCTGGCGGACGGCACCGGCTATACCGAGACCTATTTCTCGATCGGCGGCGGCGCGATCCTGCGCAAGGGCGCGCCGGTCGCGGCTGAGAACGTCGCGGTGCGCTATCCTTTCTCGTCGAGCGCCGAGCTGCTGGCGCTGGGCGATGCGACCGGGCTGACGATCGCGCAACTTGTCCGCGCCAACGAGGAGGCGTGGCGCAGCGGCGCGGAGGCCGATGGCTTCCTCGACGCGGTCCACGCCGCGATGGACGCGTGCATCGACCGCGGGATCGCGCAGGACGGGCTGCTGCCCGGCGGGCTCAAGGTGCGGCGGCGCGCGCGGGCGCTGGAGCAGGCGCTGACCGGCAACACGCCGGGGCGCAACCCGGCGGAGGTATTCGAATGGGTGAGCCTGTGGGCGCTGGCGGTCAACGAGGAGAATGCCGCCGGCGGGCGCGTCGTCACCGCGCCGACCAACGGCGCGGCCGGGGTGCTGCCGGCGGTGCTGCGCTTCTACGAGACATTGGTCGCGCAGACCAAGCCCGCGCCGGTGCGGCAGCAGGGGGTGCGCTGCTTCCTCTATACCGCAGCGGCGATCGGGATGCTCTACAAGAAGCGCGCCTCGATCTCGGCGGCGGAGATGGGCTGCCAGGGCGAGGTCGGCGTCGCCTGCTCAATGGCGGCGGCGGGGTTGGCGGCGGCGCTGGGCGGCTCACCAGCGCAGGTGGAGAACGCGGCCGAGATCGGCATGGAGCATAATCTCGGCCTGACCTGCGACCCGATCGGCGGGCTGGTCCAGATCCCGTGCATCGAGCGCAATACGATGGGCGCGATCAAGGCGATCAACGCCGCCTATCTGGCGCTGCACGGCGACGGCAACCACATCGTCAGCCTGGACCAGGTGATCGAAACGATGCGCCAGACCGGCGAGGACATGAAATCCCAGTATAAGGAAACCAGCCTCGGCGGTCTCGCGGTCAACGTCGTCGAATGCTGATCACGTCCCCGCCGCCCAGCGGATCGCATTGGTCAGGATGCGGTGATAGTCGGGATCGTCATAGAGCTCAGGCTCATGCCCCAGCGCTGAATAGAAGACCCGGCCCTTGGTGCGCGGGTTGATCCACATGATCGGGTGCGTGCCCATGCGCAGGCGCTCGCCGGGGCGGTAGCTCGTCTCGTCCAGTTGGGCGAGGACGGTCATGCCTTTGGCCGCCGGGTTGCTATCGAAGCTGTACCATTCGTCGTGGGGCGTCCAGGGCGTCTTCACTCGGGCCATGATCGGGTGGCGCGGCTGGACGATCTCGACCCGGGCGGGCTGGATATGATCCGCGCCGTTCGG
>CAJYLV010000029.1 GCA_913776255.1 uncultured Sphingomonas sp.
GCGGCATTGCGCCGCCATCGACGCGTGCACCCGGCGGGGTGGCGCGTTTTTTCTCTTTCGACGCGAAATGAAGGTCACCAGGCACCATGAAGGCGCTGATGAAGACCACCAAGGCGGCCAAGCCGCACGAGGTGGAAAAGAAGTGGCACATCGTCGACGCCACCGACCTCGTGGTCGGTCGTGCGGCGGTGGTGATCGCCAACGTGCTGCGCGGCAAGCACAAGACCAGCTTCACCCCGCACGTCGATTGCGGTGACAATGTCATCGTCATCAACGCGGACAAGGTGCGGTTCACCGGCAACAAGCTGACCGACAAGGTCTATTACAAGCACACCGGCTATGCCGGCGGCATCAAGGGCATCACGCCCGCCAAGGTGCTGGAGGGCAAGTTCCCCGAGCGCGTGCTGGAAAAGGCCGTCGAGCGTATGATCCCGCGCGGTCCGCTGGGCCGTCAGCAGATGCGCAACCTGCGCATCTTCGCGGGTGCCGAGCATCCGCATGAAGCGCAGAACCCGGAAGTCCTCGATATCGCGGCGATGAGCCGCAAGAACAAGGTGGGCGCATAATGTCCGACAACCGCCAGTCCCTTTCCGATCTGGGTGCGGCGCTCCAGCAGCAGCAGCAGACCGCGGTCGAGCAGGCCGACACCACCGCCGAGGCGTATCTGGCCGGCGACGTGCAGGAGCCGGTGCAGCGCGCCCCGCTGCGTGCGCAGGAGATCGACAAGTATGGCCGCGCCTATGCGACCGGCCGTCGTAAGGACGCCGTCGCGCGCGTCTGGCTGAAGCCGGGCTCGGGCAAGATCACGATCAACGGTCGCGATCAGGAAGTCTATTTTGCGCGTCCGACGCTGCGTCTCGTCATCAACCAGGTGTTCGGCATCACCGAGCGCGAAGGTCAGTATGACGTGGTCTGCACGGTCAAGGGCGGTGGCCTGTCGGGTCAGGCCGGCGCGGTGAAGCACGGCATCAGCCAGGCGATCACCCGCTACGAGCCGGCGCTGCGTGCGCCCGTCAAGGCGGCAGGCTTCCTGACCCGCGATCCGCGCGTCGTCGAGCGTAAGAAGTACGGCCGCGCCAAGGCACGTCGTAGCTTCCAGTTCTCGAAGCGGTAACGACGGAACCGTTCCGGGGCGCCTTGGCGATCCGGTGCGGCACTGGTTGCATGAAGGAGCGGTCCGGCGACGGGCCGCTCTTTTCGTGTCAGTTGCGGGCCTCAGCCGGCAGGAGGCCTCGTCGTCGACGCGGCGTCAAGCCGACGATCGCAAAGCCGGTCAGCAACGTCATCCACGTCGCAGGCTCGGGCACGGCGCCCGGACCGATACCGGGGCTCAGCCTGATCCGGAACTTCGTGGCATAGTCGGGGTCGACCGCCGCATAGGCCGGATCGATCCGGACCGTCCCGGTGATCGCCGCGTCCGACCGGACGAAGCGGTTCGTGATCGGGCCGGGGAAGCCGAAGCAGCACGGGCCGTCCGGCGACGCGAGTGCCGAAGTGACGAGCAGGAAGGCGACGACATCGCCGGCATGGACGAGGCTGCCGCCGACCGCACCGGTCAACCGTGTCGGTGGCGGAAAGGCTGTGCTGCCGTCGAGTGCCGCGGTGTAGGTCACGTCATAAGGACTGTCGAGATTCACGGCCGATGCGTTGACGCGGTAGAACCCGCCCGCTGTGCTCCCGCCGGTCATCGTGAAGTCAAACAACAGGCTGAAGGTTGTGGCATCCGCCGGTCCGTCGACGATCGCGTAGAACGACAGGAACGCCGCGGCCTCCGCGCCCGAGTAGCGCGTCATGCCGGTGACGGGGTCGATATCGAACGGAATGCCTTGAGCGTGGCTGACCATTTCGACGCGGTTTTCGTCGAAGCCGATGCGGGTGCTGCTGCCGGCGGAGGCGTAACTGCCCGGCGACGTCGTGATGAACCTACCGTCGCCCAACGGGGTGCCGATCAGCGAGGCGCCCGCACTATAGGGCGGTACATCCGCGGCCACGGCCGGACCGGCGATCAGCGCCGCGCCAGCGGCGAGTATCCGGCGGATCGTGCGGCCATGCTGCAACGCCATGCCCTTAGCTCCCAACGAGATTCCGTTTGGAACGAATGCCTTGATAGCAAGGCAGTCAGCATAGCCGATTGCGTGGCGCGGACAAGGTCGCACGGTGCAGGTGAGGAAACGGCGGAGGGGGGCCGCGATGCCCCCGTCTCCCCACGCAATTATGGCGGCGGCAAGCAGGACGCCACGGCAGGGATTACGTCGGGAGCGCGGACCGGCGGGCCGATTCAAAACGCCGACGACGGCGCACCGTCACGAGCCGTGGCGGCTACCCGGCGTTACTGGCCCGCGCTCGCCAGGAATGTCCGCAGCCGGTCGGCCATGTCCTGCAGCGTCACTTGCCCGATGTCGTCCGCACCCCCGTCCGAGGTGCGCAGCAGGTCGGCGATCGCCAGCTGGATCTGCGTGATATGGTCGATGCGCTGGAGGCTGGCCATGTGCCGGCGCAGCGTCGCACCGTCGCTGCCCAGGTCGTAGGCGAGGTCGGCCAGCATGCTCGATGCGAGCACCAGCTCGGCGGCGAGCGCCTGCGCGAGCGGGCGCGGCACGCCGCCGGCCGACACCCCCTCGACAGGGCGCGTCGCCGTGGCGGCGGTCATTTCGAGCACATCTTCATGACGCCCGCGACCAGCGCGTCGCTGGCGACCGGCTGCGAGACCATCCCGCGCGTCAGCGTATAGCCGCCGCCGCTCTCCGCCGGCGCGAAGGCATAGCCGCCCGCCGCGTTGAGCGCGCGCAGGCCGCCCGCGCCGTCCTCGTTGCCGTCGAGCAGCAGCACCCCGACCGCATTGGCCGCCGCCGCCTTCGCCGCGGAGGCGAACAGCAGCGAGATCGACGGGCGTTCGCCCGCGACCGGATCCTTGGGGAGCAAACGCAGGGTGCCGTTCGGCCAGCTGTCGATAACCAGATGCGCGTCGCCATGCGGGGCGAGATAGATCGTGCCCTGTTCTGGCTTCATCCCGTCGCTGGCGACCACCACCTTGGCCGCGCATTGCTCGGCGAGCTTCTCGGCCATGCTCTCAACCATCCCCGGCCCGAGATGCTGGACGACCACGGTCGGCGGGCAATTGGCGGGGAAGCCGGCGAACAGGTCGAAGATCGACTTGGTGTTCGACGCGTCGCCGCCGACCAGCAGCAGGCGACCGTTCCAGTCGATCGGCGGGTGCTTGGCGGACTTCGGCGCGCTCTTGGGCTTCAGATCGGCCTTCTTGGCGGCCTTCAGCCGCTTGGCCAGCTTGGCGATGATCGCGTCCAGCTCGGCGGGCGCCGCGACGCGCGGCTTGGGGAAACAGTCGATCGCGCCGAGCCGCAGCGCCTCGATCGATTCCGCGGCGCCGTCCTGCGTCCGGGTCGAGAACATGATGACCGGCATCGGCTTGGTGTCCATGATCTCGGCCAGGTAATCGAGGCCGCTCATTCCCGGCATCTCGACGTCGAGCGTCATCACGTCGGGGCGGGTGCTCTCCACCAGCCCGCGCGCTTCCGCCGCGCCATCGGCCATGCCGACCACTTCCACGCCCGGGATCCGCTCGAGGGCGCCCGAGATCAGCGCGCGCATGGTCAACGAGTCGTCGACCACCAATACTTTCGTTCCAGCCATGACCCCGTCCTACTCTACGCGCGTTAACTAATTGTGTTCAGGCGGCATCCGCCATCGCGGCGCGCTCGACCAGCCGCTCCAGCGCCAGCACGAGGATCAGCCGCTGGTCGATGGTCGCCAGCCCGTCGAGGAACTGCTGCGCCGCCGAATCACCCATGTCGGGCAGCGGCTGCATGTCCTCGGTCTGAACGGTGACGATGTCGTTGACCGCATCGACGATGATGCCCTGCAGCTGCTCGCCGATCCGCACGACGATGATGACGTGCCGCGCGGTCGGGTCGGTCATGCCCCAGCCGAGCCGGTGGCGCAGGTCGAGCACCGGCAGCACCACGCCGCGCAGGTTGACGACGCCGCGCACATGGCTCGGCACGTTCGGCAGCGGGGTGGCCGGCGACCAGGCGCGGATCTCGCGGATCGCCATGATGTCGACGCCCAGATACTGGTCGCCGAGCTGGAAGGTGATGAGCTGACGGGACATGGGGTTGGTTCCTTGTATCATCAGTGCAGGACGCGGCGGATCGCCGCGGCGAGCTTTTCGGGATGGAAGGGCTTGACGATCCAGCCGGTCGCCCCGGCCTGACGCGCGCGCTGCTTCTTCTCGTCGGAGCTTTCGGTGGTCAGCACCAGGATCGGCAGCGTGCGGCGGCCGTCGGCGCGGACGTTCTCGATCAGCCCGAAGCCGTCCATGCGCGGCATGTTGATGTCGGTGATGAGCAGGTCGGGCTCATCCTCCTCGTCGAAGCTGGCGAGCGTCTCCAGCGCATGGACGCCGTCCTCGGCCTCGACGACGTGATAGCCGAGGTCGGTCAGCGCGGCGCGCAGCAGCATTCTCATGCTCGGCGAGTCGTCCACGGTCATGATCGTCTTGGTCACGGATACTGGCTCCTGGGCAGAATTCGGTTCGAAATCAGAAGAACTCGACGTCGCCGAGCGACGCGGGCGGCGGCGGCGGGGCGACCGGGCGGACGCGGACCACCGGTGCCGGGATCGACTGTTCGGTCACGACGCGACACCGGGCGAGACCGACGGCGGGGCGAAATTCGACGCGCCGCGCGCCATTGCCGCCGACGTCCTCGCCGACCAGCGGGATGCGCTCGTCGCGCAGGAAACGTCGTGCGAACGCGATGTTGTCACCGCCGATGTCGCGAAAGCCGGTGCGCATCGTCGCGCCGCCGAAGATCCGCGCCTTGAGCCGCGAGCGTGCCCCGCCCATCGCCAGCATCGCGTTGATGAGGACTTCCATCGCATAGACGCCGTAGCGCTGCATCGAGGCGGGATCGGAGGCATGTCCCTCCGCTAACAGATAGTGGTTAATACCTCCTACCTTGGCGATCGGATCGTAGAAACAGGCCGCAATGCAGCTGCCGAGCACCGTGGTGAGCACCACGTCGGTCTCGTCGCTGACACGGGTTTCCCCCTGTGCGACGGTGATGCGGCGAAAGCCGTCGCGGAGCGCGAGGCCCGTCATGCACGGCACTCCTGCAGCAAGCGCGCGGCGATCCGGCGCAGCGGCATCTGCTGGACGACCGCACCGATGCGATGCGCGACCGCCGGCATCCCGTAGACGACGCTCGACGCCTCGTCCTGCCCGATCGTCACCGAGCCGGCGTGGCGCATCGCCAGCATCCCCTCGGCACCGTCGGCGCCCATGCCGGTCAGGATCGCGCCGACCGCGTCACCGCCCGCGACGCGTGCGACCGAGTGGAACAGCACGTCGACGGACGGCTGGTGCCCGCTCGCCTTCGGACCGGCGAGCAACCGGCAATAGCGGCGCGTGGCGGGGCCGGCGATCTCGAGATGCTGGTCGCCACCGGGCGCCAGATAGACCTTGCCGGGGCGCAGCACTGCGCCGGCGCGCGCTTCCTCGACGCTCGGCTTGCACAGCCGGTCGAGCCGCGCGGCGAAGCTGGCGGTGAAGCTGGGCGGCATATGCTGCACGATCACCGTCGGCGGGCAGTTGGCCGGGAAGCCGGACAGCAGTTCGATCAGCGCCTCGACGCCGCCGGTCGATGCGCCGACCGCGATCATCGCCTGGTCGCGCGGCGTGTAATCGGCCTGTGGCGCCGGTTCGAGCGCGCGTGGCGCGGCAGCGATGCTGCGCCCGCGCGAGCCGGAGGCGGCGCGGACCAGGGCGGGCAGCCGGATCGCCTCGTCCGGACGGCGCAGCGCCAGCTTGTCGAAACATTCGAACGCGCCCAGTTCGAGCGCGGCGATGCTGGCGTCCGCGCCCTCCGAGGTCAGCGTCGACAGCATCACGACCGGCGTGGGGCGCAAGCGCATCAGCCGCTCGAGGAAATCGAGGCCGTTCATGCCCGGCATCTCGATGTCGAGCGTGACGACGTCGGGATCGAGTTCCTTGATCCGCGCGCGCGCCTCCTCCGCGCTCGACGCGGTGCCGACGACCTGGATGTTGGGGTCGGAGGCGAGCGTGCGCTGGATCAGCGCCTGCATGGTCAGCGAGTCGTCGACGACGAGGGTGCGGACGCTCATGCGCGCACCTTCAGATAGGCGGTGCGCCCCACGCAGTCGAAGCGGGTCGCAACCTCGGGCGACAGCCGCTCCGAATGGCCGATGTACAGCATCCCCCCGGTCTCCAGATGATCGGCCAGCCGTGACTGCAGCTTGGCCTTCGTTGGTTCGTCGAAATAGATCATGACGTTGCGACAGCAGATCGCGTCGAACTTGCCCTTCATCGGCCACGGGCCGAGCAGGTTGAGCGGGCGGAATGAGATCGCGTCGCGCAGCGCCGGATCGATCACCAGCCGGTCGCTGACCCAGGTCGCGCGCAGCTTGGGCGGCACGGTGCGCAGCGTGTC
Source organism: uncultured Sphingomonas sp. (assembly GCA_913776255.1). Lineage (GTDB taxonomy): Bacteria > Pseudomonadota > Alphaproteobacteria > Sphingomonadales > Sphingomonadaceae > Sphingomonas. The sequence continues at coordinate 6,468 of CAJYLV010000029.1, forward strand.
GGCCGAGTAGCGGCCGGCGCGCGCGGTCTCCAGCACGCTGGGCGACACATCGGTGGCGAGCAGGCGCAGATCGCCCTTGAGCAGCCGCTGCGCCGCCGACCGGTCGTGGCCGAGCGCCGCCATCAGCCAGGTATAGGGTTCCTCGCCGCTCGAACAGGCCGCCGACCACAGCCGCACCCGCCCGCCGTTGGCGAGCCGCTGCGCCAGCGTCGGCCACATCCGTTCGACGAAATCCTCGAAATGATGCGCCTCGCGGAAGAAGCTGGTGTGGTTGGTGGTCAGCGCATCCAGCATCCGGTTGCGCTCGTCCTCGTCCTCCTCGATCACCTTCAGATAGGCCGAGACGCTGGTCAGCCCGCAGGCGCGCACGCGCGGCGCGACCCGGCCGTAGACCAGCTGCGACTTGCCCTCCGGCAACAGGATGCCGAGCGTGTCGTAGACGATCCGCGCGATCTTTTGGTGATCGGCGGGCGAGAAGTCGAACTCCCGCTTCGCCGACGAGATCGGGAGGGCGAGCGCGACGGTCACGCGGCGTGGGCCAGCTGACCGCGGCGCGAGCGCTGCGAGGTGAGCGCATCGACGTCGATGATGAGCGCGACGCGCCCGTCGCCGAGGATTGTGGCGCCGGCCAGCCCGTCGATCGCCTGGTAATTGGCCTCGAGGCTCTTCACGACCACCTGCCGCTGGTCCTGGATCGAATCGACCAGCAGCGCGGCCTGGCCCTGATCGCCCTCGACGACGATCAGCACCGCCTTCTCAGGGTTACGCTCGCCGCCCTCGATTCCGAGCTGCTCGGCGACCGGGTAGATCGGCACATAGGAGCCGCGGACGTCGAGCACCGAGCCGTTGATGCCGATCGCGGTGACCGAACGGTCCGACGGCCGCAGGCTCTCGACGATATGGCTGAGCGGGATCACGAACGTCTGGTCGCCGACCGTGACGATCATCCCGTCGACCACCGCCAGCGTCAGCGGCAGGCTGAGCGAGAAGCTGGAGCCCGAGCCGAACTTCGAATGGATGCCGATCCGGCCGCCGAGCGCCTGCACGTTCTTGCGCACCACGTCCATCCCGACGCCGCGCCCCGAAATGTTCGAGACGGTCGCGGCGGTCGAGAAGCCCGGCGCGAAGATCAGATTGTCAACTTCCTCGTCGCTCAGCACCGCGTCGGGCAGGATGATCCCGCGCTCGACGGCCTTGGCGCGGACGCGGCTGCGGTCGATGCCGCGCCCGTCGTCGGCGACGGTAATGACGATTCGGCCGGAATGGTGCGCGGCCGACAGCGTGACGACGCCGGTTTCGGGCTTGCCCGCCTTGATGCGCTCCTCGGTGGTCTCCAACCCGTGATCGACGGCGTTGCGGATCAGGTGGGTCAGCGGCTCGCCGATCCGCTCGACCACGGTCTTGTCGACCTCGGTCATCTCGCCCTCGATGTCGAGGCGGACGCGCTTGCCGGTTTCGCCCTCCAGCTCGCGGATGATGCGCGGCACGCGGCTGAACACGGTCTTCATCGGCTGCGCGCGGATCGCCATCGTCGATTCCTGAAGCTCGCGCGTCAGGTGATCGAGATCGGTCAGCTCGGAGATGCCGGCCATGTCGTTCTCGCTCAGCCGCTGCGCGAGCATCGCCTGCGTGATGACCAGCTCGCCGACGAGGTTCACGAGCCGGTCGAGCTTGTCGAGATCGACGCGGATCGTCTGCGCGACCGGGGTGGGCGGCGGCGTCGGCGCGACCGCGACCGGGCGCGGGGCGGGGGCGGCGACTGGCGCGGGCGCCACCGCCGCGGCAGCCGGCGTCGCCACCGGCGCGGGCTCGGGCGCCGGCACAGGGGCCGCAGCAGGGGCAGAGGGTTCCGGCGTCGCGGGTGCGGGGGCGACCTCCGGGGCCGCGGCGACCACGATCGTTGCCGGTGAGGGCGCGGGCAGGGTCGCGACGCGTTCGAGCGTCAGCGCACACCCGTCGGTGAACTCGAACACCGCGCGGATGTCCTCTTCCTCGACGGTGCCGGGCACGGCGATCCGCCACGCCAGATACGACTGCTCGGGATCGAGCGTGGCGAGCGGCGGCAACGTATCGGCGTCGCACGACAGCACCCTGGCGTCCATGCGGAGCAATTCGCGCAGCAGCAGCAGCGGCTCGCCGCCATTGTCCAGCGCGTTGGCGGGTGGCCGGAACGTCAGCAGCCAGCCGGAAGCTGCCGGCGCGGCGTCGAAATCCTCCAGCGGCAGCGGCGGCGGCGCGTTGACGCCGTCGAGCATCGCCATCAGGTCGTCGAAATCGTCGCTGACGCCGACCGGCGCCTCCTCGATCACCGGGGCAGGGGCGGGCGTTTCCACTGCCGGCGTCGCGCCGCCCGGCGCCTCGCCGTTCGCAGCCGCGATCAGCCGTGCCAGCATCGCCGCATCGTCGGGGGCATCGCCGCCGTCGCGCGCCGCACCGACGTGATCGGCGAGCATGTCGAACGCGGCGACGATCAGGTCGACGAGCGGCGGCGTCAGCGCCAGCGACTCGCTGCGCAGCAGGTCGAGCAGCGTCTCGTACTGGTGGGTATAGGCCTGCAGCCGTTCGTGCCCGAACGCGCCCGCCCCGCCCTTGATCGAGTGGACCGCACGGAAGATGCCGTTGATCGTCTCGCCGTCATATTGCTGGTCGCGAAGCGCGGCGAACGCGCTTTCCATGCCGGCCAGGCCTTCCTCGCATTCCTGGAAGAAGATCTGCTGGATTGCATCGAGGTCCAAGGTCGGGCTCCTGCGCGAAGAAGGTCTTGAGGTCAGGCGGCGGTGAGGACGTCGATCGCGGCGATCCCGCCGGCCTCGACCATCGCGACGCTGGGGAAGGCGACCTGCCACGACAGGCCGCGCGCCACCGCGGCGGCGCGCGCCGCGGCCAGCACCTGCAGGCAGGCCTGACCAATCTGGTCGACCGCGGCAGCGTCGATCGCGATCGGCGAACCCGCCTCGACCAGCTTCTGCAACGACTGGCGCAGCGGTCCTGCCGCTGCCGTATCCAGTCGAGGGCTGAGGACGATCGACATCGCGTAATTCCCTGTCAGCTGACGGTGGATCGGGCCGGTGCGAAGCGATGCGCGGTCATGATCGTCCCTTCCGTCCCGTGTTGTTCGACCCTCGACCAATTTTAGGCAGGCGAGGGACAGGTCAGCGGCGGATGTGCACGATCTCTCCTAAGATGACGTTAAATGTGCTCGCCGGGGTGAGCCGCCCCGTGAGCGTCGCGCAGTTAATACGATTACAACCAATGCCTTGCATGGGTCGCGATGTGGATCGGCGAGCGTGTCGGCGGGGTGATATTGTGTTGCAGGCACTGAGGACGGGCATGCCGGATCGGAAAACGGGTGAGTTGCTGCGGCAATCCGCGGTGATGCGGGCGCTCGGTTCGCCGTTCGTCGCCGAGATACTGGCCGCCGCCGAGCGGCAGCTGCACCATGCGCCGCTGACGCAGGCGATGCTGCTGGACTGGCCGGGCGATCCGGCCGCCGCGGCGGTCGCGATGCGGTTGAACGCGGCGCTGCACGCGCTGGCGCGCCGCGACACGCCCGCGCTGCTGGGGGCGCTTTACCGGCACGAGCATGACGATGTCGACGGCGCGGTCCGCGCCGCGTTCGTCACGCATGACGCGTTCGTCGCGCGGTGGATGCGCGACACGCCGCAGACCAACGAGGTCGGGCGCGCCGCGGCGATCCTGGCGGCGCTGATGGAGGTCGTTCGCGACGCGCCGCTGCCGGTCGAGCTGATCGAGCTGGGGTCGAGCGCGGGGCTCAACCTGAACCTCGCGCGCTATCGCTACGATCTGGGCGGCGTGGCGGCCGGGGCGGCCGAGTCGGCGGTATTGATCGCACCCGAATGGCGCGGCGCGCCGGCGCCCGATCAGCCGGTCGAGGTCGTCGCCGCCGAGGGCGTCGATCTGCATCCGCTCGACCCGAACGATGCCGCGACCTGCGAGCGCCTGATGGCCTATGTCTTCGCCGATCAGCCGGCGCGCGCCGCGCGCCTCGCCGCCGCGCTCGATGTCGCGCGGCGCTTTCCGCCACGGATCACGCGGGCCGATGCCACGTCGTGGTTGGCGAAGCGGCTCGGCGTCGCGCAGCCGGCGGGACGTTGGCGGGTGATCTTCCACTCGATGGTCGCGCAATATGTCGGCGCGGCCGACCGCGACGCGCTGGAGCGCAGTATCGCGGCGGCCGGCGCCCGCGCCGATACCGCGCGACCGCTCGCGCGAATCGCGTTCGAATGGAACCCGGACCGAAGCGCGGTGCAATTGCGACTCACCTGCTGGCCCGGCGGCGGCACGCGCGTGCTGGCGATCTGTCATCCATATGGCGCGTGGATCGAATGGCTTAGGTAAAAATTCGCGGCTTTATGGATGTTTAACTAAGCGGTGTTAATCGCGGTACGATCAAAAGGGCCTGTCGGCCAGAAAGACCAGAGATGTTCAAGACCCTGAGCATACCGAGGAAGCTTGGCTTCTCCTTCCTCGTTATCAATGCCTCGGCGGCGATCATGATGGTCGTCTTCTTCGCCAATATCTGGATGATCCGTTCGGCAACGGCGAACAACAACCACAGTCAGGAGATCTACGCCAAGGCGTTGACGCTGGAGACGTCGATCCTGCGCGAAAACAGCCAGCTGCGCGGCTATCTGGTCACCGCGGACCCGTCGTACCTGAAGTCGTACAACGAAGCGCGCGAGGAATATGACCAGACCACGCTCGCGCTGGAGAAGCTGCTGACCGACCCGGCGCGGCGCGCGTTGGTGCTGACCTCGCGCGACGAGACCGCAAAGTGGCGCGCGGCGTGGAGCAACCGACTGGTCGCAATGGTGAAGGCCGGGCAGCGTGAGGCCGCCGAGCAGGCGGTGCGCGACGCGGGCAAGAAGGTGCTGACCAGCGCGGTCGTGCTGCCACTGCGCGACCTGCGCGACCAGGAAACCGCGGCGATCGAGGAGAATGCCGCGAGCCAGGCGCAGGCGCTGACCACCGCGACGATCGCGCTGGTGCTGGGCGGCATCGCGCTGATCGGGATCGCGGTCATGCTCCAGATGGCGCTGAGCCGCAGCATCGTGCGCCCGATCAGCGCGCTGACCCGCCGCATGGCCGATCTGGCCGCCGGCAAGAGCGCGATCGACGTGCCCGATACCGCACGCGCCGACGAACTGGGCGACATGGCGCGCGCGGTGCTGGTGTTCCGTGACGCGGCGCAGGCCAAGCTGACCGCGGATCAGGAGCGCGAGCAGGCGATGCGCGCGATCGGCGACGGGCTGCACCGCCTGTCCGAGGCCGACCTGACGGTGCGGCTGACCGCGCTGCCGGGTTCCTATGCGGTGCTGTCGAAGGACTTCAACGGCGCGGTCGGCAAGCTGTCGGACCTGACCTGCAACGTCCGGCGCAGCGTCGAGACGATCAAGCAGAACGCCGAGGAGATCAGCCAGTCGGCGCGCGACCTGTCGGCGCGCAGCGAGCAGCAGGCGTCAAGCCTGCGCGAAACCGCCGCGGCGATGGATGAGATCACCGGCACGGTCCGCGAAGGCGCGAGCAACGCCGCCGACGCGAACAAGGCGATGGCCGAGGCCCGCGACGCCGCGGAGCAGGGTGGCGAGGTCGTCCGCAAGTCGGTCGAGGCGATGAACGGGATCGACAAGGCCAGTCGCGAGATCGCCGACATCATCAGCGTGATCGACGGCATCGCGTTCCAGACCAACCTGCTGGCGCTGAACGCCGGCGTCGAGGCGGCACGCGCGGGCGAGGCGGGCAAGGGCTTCGCGGTGGTCGCCAACGAGGTGCGCGCGCTCGCGCAGCGCTCCGCGGACGCGGCCGCCGACGTGAAGACGCGCATCCTGTCGGCGATCCACCACGTCAAGTCAGGCGTCGAGCTGGTCGACGAGACCGGGCAGGCGCTGGAGCAGATCATCGATCGCGTCGGCAGCGTCAGCGTCATCATGGCGACGATCGCGCGCGCGTCGGACCATCAGGCCGAGAGCCTTGGGCAGGTGAACGTCGCGATCAACGAGATGGACGGGGTGACGCAGCAGAATGCCGCGATGGTCGAGGAATCGACCGCCGCCGCCAGCATGCTAGCCCGCGAGTCCGAACAGCTCGCGGGGGCGGTGGCGATCTTCACCGTCGACGAACCCGCGGCACGCCCGGTGCCGATGCCGGTGAGTGCCCCACGCGCGCGGCACATCACCGCCCCGTCGCGTCCGGCGCCGCGCACGATCGGCAACACCGCTCTGGCGACGAGCGAGGACGACTGGTCGGCGTTCTGAGGTCGGCGTCCCGCCCCGGGGATTGCCCCGGGATGGCTTCTCCGGCCTTACGTCATTGCGAGCGCAGCGAAGCAATCCAGCGCCGGACCAGGACGCCCTGGATCGCTTCGCTACGCTTGCAATGTCGACAGCAGAAGAAGCGGGGCCCCGGATCAAGTCCGGGGCGACGGGCAAAGGACAGGGTCGGTTAACCGGTAAACGCGCCGACCTCTGCCACGGTCAGATTGCCCGCGGGGATCGCCGGCGCCGCGAAGCGCAGCCGCAGGTAGCGTGCCTGCCGGACCGCGAACGCCACCCGCTGCGTGGCGAGCGCATAGGCGATGTTGCCGAACTCGCCGGTCGCCGCGGGCACCCAGCTCTTGCCGTCGGCGCTCGTCTCCGCCTCATAGCCGCGCGGCGGCGCGGTATCCTTGGCGATGGTGCGCGACGGCGTCAGGCTGAACCCGGCGAGCGGCAGCACGCGACCGAGATCGATCGTCACGCTCGCGGGCTTGTCGGCGGTCGGGGACGGCACCGTCCAGCGCGTCTGCGCGTCGCCATCGATCAGCTTTTCCGCACCCGGACCGCTGGCGGTGACGATCGACCAGCCCTGCCGCGGGACGATCGTCGGATCGGACACTTTGGGCGGCGCGACCGGCACCGGCTGCACCTGCCGGAACAGCGAAATCTCGCTGATCGCCGGACAGGCGGGGGCGTCGAGGATGCGCAGCCGCAGCCGGCGTGCCGACGACGGCGTGGCCAAGCGCACGATCCGTTGCGCGCTGATACACTCATGCTTTGCGACGGTGCGCCATTGCCCGGCTTCCTCAAGGTCGATCGCGAACTTCGTCACGCGCACGCCGAGCGGGAGATATTCGCGCAGCCGTATCACGTCGAAGGTGCGGCCGGGCGGCAGGTCGAGCGTCAGTGTCGGCGTGGTGTCGCCATCCGGGGTCGACCAGTAGGTGTCGCGTCGTCCGTCGAGCACCCGCGACGCGGCGAACGCGCGGCCCCGTTCGGCGCTGGCATGCGCGACCGCGCCCCGCGCCAGATCGCGCGCATAGGTCTGCGCCTGCGCCGCGCCGAAGCTCTTCAGCACCGCGACATCGTGATCGGCGACCCGGCCGCGGCGGTCGGGCGGGATGTTGAGGTGCATGTTGGTGCCGCGTCCGACCGATTCGTCGAAATAGCGCAGCAGGCGGGCAGGGCTCTTCACCTTGGCATCCTCGTCGGCGTGATAGAACCAGCCGGGGCGGATCGAGGTGTTGGTCTCCGCCGGCCACCACAAGGGCGCGCCGCGCACGCCGGAATTGCCTTCCGACTGGACATAGGGATGCGCGGGCATCGTCGGCCAGCACGGGTCGCCGGCGACGCCGTCCTCGTTGCCGACCCAGCGGATGTCCGCGCCATAGGGGTCGAAGGTGCAGGCCATCGGCTGATGCTGGTGGACCAAAGCGATGATCGACGGCCAGTTGTAGTATTTGGGCGCGTCGATCTTGCGCGTCTCGCGCGCACCGCCGTAATAGCCGTCGCCACCGTTCGCGCCATCGAACCAGAATTCGAACAGCTCACCATAGCGCGTGCAGAGTTCGACGACCTGCTTGCGGTAATAATCGATGTACGCCGGGCGGCCGTATTCGGCGTGATTGCGGTCCCACGGCGAGAGATACAGGCCGAAGGCGAGCCCGGCGCGGCGCGTCGCCTTCTCCATCTCGCCGACGATGTCACCCTTGCCGCCCTTGTACGGGCTGTTGCGGATGCAATGTTCGGTCAGCAGCGTCGGCCATAGGCAGAAGCCGTCGTGATGCTTGGCGGTGAGGATGATCCCGCGCATCCCGCCCGCCTTGGCGGCGGCGACGATCTGGTCGGCGTCGAAGTCGGTGGGGTTGAACAGCGTCGGGCTCTCGTCGCCATAGCCCCATTCGCGATCGGTGAAGGTGTTGATCGAGAAATGGATGAACGCATATTGCTCGCGCATGTGCCAGGCGGCCTGCCGCTTCGAGGGCGTCGCGCCCCATGGGCGTGGCGCGGCGGTGCCCTGCGCGAGCGCGGGGAGCGCGGTGGAGGCGGCGCCGGCGGCGATCAGCGCGCGGCGGGTGAGGTCGGTCATCGGGGGCTCCTGATGAAATTGCCTGTCGCCACCCCGGCGTAGGCCGAGGCCCAGTTGGGGGACGTCGCCGTATCTCGCGAGCGGCCGGACACTGGACCTCGGCTTTCGCCGGGGTGACGGTCGTGGATGGGCTGAAGGGGACGTGTCATCACGCCGGCGTGCGTCCGAACGACGGCGGGCGGTCGGCGGGTGCGCGTCCGAACGCCGGGTTTGGTGTCGCGCTCATCGTAAAGCGCAGCGTCCCGCCCTTCATCAGATCGGCATGCGCGATCCAGCTCTTCGTCCACGGCCGTCCGTTCCACGTCACCGCGGTGACATAGGGCGTGGCGGCTGTGTTGCCGGGCGCTTCCACCACCAGCCTTTTGCCGCCGGGCAGCGCCAGCGTCGCGCGCTCGAACAGCGGCGAGCCGAAGACATAGACCGCCTCGACCGGGTCGACCGGGTAGAAGCCGAGCGACGACATCACGAACCACGCGCTCATCTGCCCGCAATCGTCGTTGCCGATCACGCCATCGGGATCGTTCCTGTACATCTCGGTGAGCAGGCGGCGCACCATCCGCTGCGTCTTCCATGGCGCACCGACGAAGGCATAGAGATAGGCGACATGCTGGTCGGGCTCGTTGCCGTGCGCGTACTGGCCGACCAGGCCGCTGATGTCGGGCGGGGCGTTCTTGGGCAGCGTCGACGGGGCGGTGAACAGCGCGTCCAGCTTCGCCTCGAACTTCGCGTCGCCGCCGATGTGCGCGATCAGGCCGTAGACGTCATGCTGGTTGAGGAAGGTCGCCTGCCAGCCGTTCGCCTCGGTATAGTCGCGCCACCACGGCTTGGGCATGTGGCCGAGCTGGATCGGGTCGTACTCCTTCCACCACGAGCCGTCCGCGAAGCGCGGGCGCGCGAAGCCGATCGAGGGGTCGATGACGTTGCGCCAATTGCCCGAGCGCTTGCGCAGGCGTTCCGCCTCGGCCCCGGCGCCCGCGACGCGCGCGAGCTTGGACGATGCCCAATCGTCATAGGCATATTCCTGCGTGCGGCTGACGCTCTCGAACCATTTGTCGGCCGGGACATAACCCTTGGCGTCGTACAGGTCGCGGCCCTTGCTGTTGTCGAGATCGGGGGCGCTGAAATCGAACGAGCGTTTGGCGATCGCGGGCCATGCCGCGGCATAATCGGCGGGGATGCCCTTGGCGTGCGCCTCGGCGAGCACCGACACGCCGTGCCAGCCCATCATCGTGCCGGTCTCGACCCCCTGCAGCGGCCAGACCAGCGGGCCGTAGGGGCTTTGCTGCGTCTGGCGGATCAGGTCGTCGACCAGCGACTTGGCGCGATCCGGCGCGACGATCGTCAGCAATGGGTGAAGCGCGCGATAGGTGTCCCACAGCGAATAGGTGGAATAGGCGCGCTGCCCGGCGGGGACGGTGTGGACCTGCCGGTCGAGCCCGACGTAGCGGCCGTCCACGTCGGAGAAGAGCGTCGGCGCGACCATCGTGTGATAAAGCGCGCTCGCCATGATCGTGCGCTGGTCGGCGGTGCCGCCCTCGACGGCGACCGCGCCCAGCGCCTCGGCCCAGCGGCGCGCGGCGGCGCGGCGGACGGCGTCGAAATCGCCGCGCGATGCCTCGGCCCTCAGGTTCGCGCGCGCGCCCGCGACGTCGACCGCGGAGATGCCGCAGCGGAGCACGACCGGCGCAGCACCGGCATCGTCATAGAACAGCACCGCCTTGACGCGCTTGCCCGCGACCCCCGTCGCGCCCTTCGGCTGTTCGGCGTCGTCGTCGCCGTAGAAGGCGATGCGGTCGGGGGCGCGCGACAGCTGCATCGCGAAATGGATGCGCCGCCCCTTGGCCCAGCGATGGATGCGGCGACTGCCGGTCAGCACGCCGTCGCGATCGACGTTGAGGCTGGCGTCGTCGATCAGCGGCTTGGCGTCGCTCTTGTCGTGGATCAGATGCGACAGGTCGACGAGGATGTGCCCGGCGCCCTTGGGGAAGGTGTAGCGATGCCACCCGGTCCGCTCGGTGACGGTCAGCTCGGCGCGTACCCCGCTTTCCAGCGCGACCCGGTAATAGCCGGGCTCGGCTTGTTCGTCCGAATAGCGCTGGCGATAGCCCGCGTCGGGATTGTCGAGCGGGCCGGGCAGCAACTGCACCGGCCCGCGCGTCGGCACGACCAGCACGTCGAGCATGTCGCCGATCCCGGTGCCCGACAGATGCGTGTGGCTGAACCCCATGATCGAGCTGTCGCCGTGATGGTAGCCCGAGCACGTGTCCCAGCGCTCGACATCGGTGTCGGGCGACAGCTGCACCATCCCGAACGGCAAGGTCGCGCCGGGATAGGTGTGGCCGTCGCCGCCGGTGCCGACGAACAGGTTCGGCGTGGCACGGCGCGGCGTGGCGGCGAAGGCGGGGAGCGGGGTGACCGCGACGGTGGCGGTGGTCGCGAGCAAGGCGCGGCGGGTGAGCATCAAAGGGCTTCCTTGAGGATCGCAGGATGGGTGCGCGCGAGCCGCACGATCAATTCGCCGAACAGGCCGTTGGCCCAGGCGAACCAGTGGCGCGTCCATTTGGCGGGATCGTTCATGTCGAAGGTCTCGTGCATGAAGCCAGTGCCCGCATCGGTGTCGCGCAGGGTCTTCAGGCAGGTGCGGATGACGCCGGCGTCGGTGGTGGAGAGCGCACGGACGATCAGCGACATCGGCCAGATCTGCCCCAGCCCGACGTGCGGCCCGCCGATCCCTTCGCCCGCCGTGCCGCGGAAGAAATAGGGATTGGCCTCGCTCCATGCCGCCGCCTCGGTCCGCCGCCACACGGCGTCGTCGGGCGCGACGCAGCCGAGATAGGCGAGCCCGGACAGCGACGGAACGTTGGCGTCGTCCATGAACAGCGCGTTGCCGAACCCGTCGACCTCGAACGCCCACACCTCGCGCCCGTCGCGCAGCCGCATCGTGCCCCATTGCTGGAGCGCGGCCTCGACCTCGGCGGCAAGGGCGGTGGCGTCGCGGGCGAGCGCATCGTCGTGCGCGGCTTCGCTGGCGACGCGCGCCATCTCGCGCAGCGCGGTGACCGCGAACAGGTTGGACGGGATCAGGAACGGATATTGGCAGGCGTCGTCGGACGGGCGGAAGCCGGAAACGATCAGACCCACCGGGCGCATCGGATTGCCCCAGCCTTCGAGCGGCATCGTCTCGGTGTTGCGGTTCGAGCCGCGCAGGAAGCTGTACGGCCCACGCCCGTCCTTGCGCTGTTGCTCGCGGAAGGTGCGGACGCTCGCACGCGCCGCCGCGGCCCAGGTCCGGTCGAACGGACGCGGGTCGCGCGTCGCCTGCCAATAGCCATGCGCGAGCCGCATCGGATAGCAGAGCGAGTCGATCTCCCATTTCCGCTCGGCGACGCCGGGCTTCATCTCGGTCTGGTCCTTGAGCGACCACGACAGGTCGGTCTTCGCCGCCGGGTCCTGCATGAAGGCGTTGGCATAGGGGTCGATCAGGATCGAGCGCGCCTGTCGCGCGATCAGGCCACGGAACAGCTCGCCCAGCCGCGGATCGTCCCTGACCAGATGCAGGTACGGCGTGACCTGCGCCGAACTGTCGCGCAGCCACAAGGCGTTGATGTCGCCGGTGATGACGAAGGCGTCGGGCTGGCCGTCGACGGTGCCCATCTTCACGGTGGTGTCGAGCGTGTTCGGATAGCAATTGCCGAACATCCAGCGCAGCTTGGGGTCGGCGATCTGCCGCGACACGCGCGCCAGCTCGCGCTCGACCGCCGGCGAGGTGAAGCGGCGGTCGGCGAGCGCGGGGCGCTTGCTGGCGAAATCCGGCGTCGCGCCAAGGGCGGGCGTCGCGGCGAGTGCGGCGCTGCCGGCGAGGAAGTGGCGGCGGGTGGGGGTCATGCGGGGATTTCCGATCGTGCCGTCATTGCGAGCGAAGCGAAGCAATCCAGGGCGTCTCGCGCTGGGCTCTGGATTGCTTCGCTGCGCTCGCAATGACGAAGTAGATGAGACGGACCGGCGCTCTTTCCATCAGCGCCACCCCGGCGAAGGCCGGGGTCCAGTTGGGAAGGTCGTTGTAAAGAAGCGCTGCGCGTCGTCATCGGCGTCCCGAAGCTGGACCCCGGCCTCCGCCGGGGTGACGGGTAGGAGTTGGGGCGATCGGTGCGCTCACTTCGGCAGATCCACGTCCGCCCCGGTCACGGCGAAGTCGGTCCACGCGCCCGCCGCATTCCCCGGCTGGCCGCCGCCGACCCACAGGCGATAGGCGCCGGGCACGATGTGCCGTCGCCCGTCGCGCTCGACGACGCTCATCATCCGCGGGTCGATCGTGAAGCGGGCGGTGGCGCTCTTGCCCGCGCGCAACGGTACGCGCTGGAAGCCGACCAGCTGGCGTTGCAGCACCGGTGCGGTCATCCCGCCGCCGTCGACGCGCGGCGGGACCAGATAGGCCTGCACCACCTCCTCGCCGTCGCGACGACCGGCGTTGGTGACGCGCGCGGTGACGGTCAGCGGCTGCCCGCTCGTCACGCTCGGCGGCCCCGCCACGCGATCATAGGCGTAGGACGTGTACGACAGACCGTGTCCGAACCCCCACAAGGGCGTGCCGGTGAAATAGCGATAGGTACGCCCCTTCATCCCGTAATCGACGAAGGCGGGCAGATCGGTGGTCGACTTGTAGAAGGTGACCGGCAATCGCCCCGATGGGTTGGCCGCACCGGTCAGCACGTCGGCGAGCGCGGTGCCGCCCGCCTCGCCCGGATACCAGAGCGCGAGCACCGCATCGGCCATCGTCGGGTCGACCGCGACCGCGCTGCCGCTCGCCAGCACCAGCACGACCGGCTTGCCGGTCGCCTTGAGCGCGGCCAGCAGGCGTTGCTGCGCGAACGGCAGCGCGATGTCGCTGCGATCGCCGCCGATGAAGCCGGGTACCTGCACCTGCAACGCCTCGCCCTCCAGATCGGGGGACAGGCCGCCGACCATCACCACCACGTCGGACGCCTGCGCCGCTTTGACCGCCTCGGCGACCAACGGTTCTTCGGGCGGAAGCCACAGCAGGCGGAACGTCTCGTCCGGGCTGCTGTGGTCGAGCGTCAGGTCGAACGGCTGCGGCTGGCCGTCGCTGTCCCACGCGATCTCGACGCGGCCCTTGGCGATCGCGCCCTGATGGAGCACGCGTCCGCCGACCGACAGCGTCGCGGTGTCGTGCGTCCGGCAATCCTTCCAGCATTGCGCCTGATCGAGCACCAGCCGGTACGCGCCCGGCCCCGGCGGGGTCAGCGTGCCGGTCCAGCGCGCGACATAGCCCTGCACCGGCAAACCGGGGGCAGGGGGCACGCGCGTCAGGTCGAGGTCGATGTGGCGCTCGGCGCGTTTCAGCACCTCGCGTCCGTCGACGCTGTAGCTGGCGGTCAGGTCCTTGAGCGCGGTTTCCGGGAGCACGACCGGCGCGCCGTCGGCCAGCACCGCGCCCTGCGCATAGGCGACGGTCGCGAACCGCTGCCGCAGACCTTCCAGCGGGGTGACCGGCTTGACCGCGGTTCCGTGATAATTGCCCTGCAAGACGCCGAGATCGTCGGCGTTCGCGCCGATCACCGCCAGCCTGGTGGTCGGTGCGAGCGGCAGCCGCTGGCCGTTGTTCTGGAGCAGCACGATTGCCTTGCGCGCCGCTTCCAGCGCGAGCGCGCGGTCGGCTGGCGTGTTGATCGCGTCGGGCTTGATGCTCGCCCACGGACTGGTCGCGCCGAATGCGATCCCGAGCCGGCGCCGCGCGTCGAGCGAGCGGTGGAGCGCGGTGTCGACCTCCGCGACGCTGACCAGCCCGCGCTCGACCGCTTCGGGCAGCGCCGAATAGGTGTTGCCGCAATTCAGGTCGTTGCCGCCCTTGACCGCGGCCGCTGCCGCCGCCGCGGCGTCGAGCCGGTAATGGTGGAACATGTGGATGTTCGCGACCGCGTCGCAGTCCGAGACGGTGAAGCCCGTGAATCCCCAGTCGCGCCGCACGCGATCGTTGAGCAACGTGCCCGACGCGCAGGCCGGGGTGCCGTGGATCGAATTATACGCACACATCAGCGACTGCGCCTTGCCCTCGGTCACCGCCATGCGGAACGCAGGGAGATAGGTCGCCTCGAGATCCTGCGGGCTGGGATCGACGTCGAAGCCGTCGCGCCCGGCCTCGGGACCGCTGTGAACCGCGAGATGCTTGGGCGTCGCGATCACCTTGGGGTGGAGCGGGTCCGGTCCTTGCAGCCCGGTGACGAACGCCACCCCCAGCTTGCCGGTGAGATAGGGGTCCTCGCCGTAGGTCTCCTGCCCACGCCCCCAGCGCGGATCGCGGAAGATGTTGATGTTGGGCGACCAGATCGTCAGCCCTTCATAGATGCGGCGGTCGGCGCCGACGGCTTTGGCGTTGAACTTGGCGCGCGCCTCGGTGGCGACGACATCGCCGATCTTGTGGACCAGCGTGGTGTCCCAGGTTGCCGCCATCCCGATCGCCTGCGGGAAGACCGTGGCATGGCCGTTGCGCGCGAGCCCGTGCAGCCCTTCGTTCCACCAATCGTAGGCGGGAAGCCCGGCCTTGGCGTTGGCCGGCGCGGTGCTTTGCAGCTGGTCCGCTTTCTCCTCAATCGTCATCGTCGCGATCGTCGTCGCGACTGGGTCGGCGGCGGCACTCGCCAATAGCAGCCAGATCATGGGCGTCCTCCCAGCGAGCGCAGCGTCAGCGCGCGCGTCAATTGTGCAGGCGTGGCGGTGGATTCCACGCGGATCGTCCGGCTTTCGCCGGGCAGCAGGTCGAAGCCGTCGTCGGACGGCTGCGCGGGCGTCGCGCCGAAATCGAGCATCACCGCGCGCGCGAGCCGGGTGGCGGTGATCGTCAACGTCCGCCCCTCCCAGCGCGCCGACAGCCCCGGATCGGGCCAGTGGATGTCCTTCGGCAAGGCCCGCTCGACGAGGCGGCGATGCAGTAACCGGTCGCCGGCATAGAGTTCGGCGACGCCATAGCTGTCGGCAGCGGCGACCGTGCCGAACAGCGCGGCGTCCGGCACCGACGCGACGTCGGTGGCCGCCAGCGGCGCGAGCGTCACGTAACCGCCGCGTTCGCCCAGCATCCGCCCGGCCATATCGAAGCCGCGCACGCGCCAGTGCGCCGCGACCGGCGCCGTCGCGTCCGAGACGAGCGCGACGCGGGTCGCTGAATCCTTGTGCTCGGTGACGATCACCTGATCGGCGAAGAACCGCCGCGCGGCATAGTGGAGCAGCTTCCAGCGCCCGTCATAGTCGATGCTCGACCACGAGATCGCCGGCCAGGTGTCGTTCAACTGCCAGTAGAGCGACCCCATCGTGACCGGGCGGCAGGCGCGATGGTGCAGCGCCGCCAGCTCGATCGCCTGCGCCTGATTGACCTGCGTGAGATAGACGTAGTCCGCCAGCCCCTTCGGTTCGCCGAGCCGCTCGCGGATGTAGAACAGCAGCCGATCGTTGCCCGCCCCACCCAGGAACTTCTGGTGCGCCTTCATCACCGCATCGGTCGGCATCACGTCGAGCGAGCCCGCGAAGCCCTTGATCGTCGCGAGATCGGGCATCGCCTGAAAGCCATATTCGGACATGAAGCGCGGGCAGGAATTCAGGTAATTGCCGACCGGCTTCGACCCCGACCAGACGTCCCAGAAATGGCGGTCGCCCGCCGCGTCGGTATCCACCGGGCCTTCGTAATCGGTCGAGGGTGAACCCGGCCAGTACGGCACCGCCGGATCGAAATCACGCACCGCCTGCCGCAGCACGCGGTCGAAAAGCACCGCCATGCCGGTGCCGATCCGCTCCTGCTCGTCCGCGCCGACTTCTTCCTTGAACGCCTTGCGATCCGACCAGTTCTCCCAGCCCGAAAGCACCTCGTTGCCGCCCGCCCACAAGACGATCGAGGGGTGGCCGGCGACGCGCGCGACCTGCTGCTCGGCCTCGATCCGGACGTTCTCGCGGAACGCCGCGTCGGGCGGGGTCACCGCGCCGCCGAACATGAAGTCGGACCAGATCATCAGCCCGAGTTCGTCGGCGGCGTCGAAGAACGCATCGGGCAGGTAATAGCCACCGCCCCAGATGCGGATCATGTTCATGTTGACCGACTTCGCATCGGCGAGCAGCCCGCGCATCTTCTCGGGCGTCACGCGCGCCGGAAAATTGTCGAACGGGATCAGGTTCGCGCCCTTGGCGAAGATCGGCGTGCCGTTGACCTTGAACCCGAACGCGCCCCGATCCTGACCATCGCCGGCGCGGATCAGCTCGACGGTGCGCAGCCCGATGCGGCGTTCTTTCCGGTCGCTCTCCGCGCCGTCCGCGATCAGCGTGCCCGCCACCCGGTAGAGCGGCTGCGCGCCATAGCCGACCGGCTGCCAGCGCTGCGGCTGCGCGATCGTCAGCGGCACAGTGACGCGATTGTCGCCCGCGGCCAGCGTGACCTGCTGCTCGGCGGTGACGGTCTTGCCATCCGGCCCGGTGATCGTCGCGCGGACCAGCGCCGGTCCGCTGCGATCGGCGACCACGTCGAACTTGGCGTCGAGCCGCGCTTCGGCATCGTTCAGCGCGACCTGCTCGACGCGCAGCTGCGCCAGCCGCGCATCGTCCCACGCCTCCAGCCGCATCGGCTGCGTCGGGCCGATGTTGATGATCCGCGGTCCCCAGTCCCAGCTCCAGTCGTATTTGGGCTTGCGAATATAGGGCGAGGTCTGCTTGCCGACCGGCTCGTCGCCGAACGCCGATTCATATTCGCCGGGCAGCGGATGCGGATCGGCCAGCACCTTCGGCTGCATCGTCCGGATCGGCGAGGCGAAGGTGAGGGTGATCGTATTTTCACCCGGCTTCAGGAATCGCTTGGCGTCGACGCGCCATTGCCGGTGCGCATTGTCGGTGCTCAGCACCGGCTGGCCATTGACCGAAACGGTCGCGAACGTGTCGAGCGCGTCGAAGACGAGGTCGAGATGGTCGCGCGCGAGCTGCGCCGCGCCCAATCGGAGCGTGCGTTGATATTGCCAGCCGGTCAGCCCGGCCCATTGGATCGCCGCTTCGTTGATGCCCTTGAACGGGTCGGGCACCTGTCCGGTCGCGATCAGCGCCTGTTGCACGCTGCCGGGCACCGTCGCCGCGAACCATCTGGCGGCGCGCGGATGCGCCTTTGCCGCCGCGGCATCCTGCGGGTCGATGCGGACCTGCCAATCCTGATCGAGCGGGGTCACTGTCTTCGGTGCCGCGACCGCCGCCGTCGAGGCGAGCAGCAACGGCGCGGCGAGCCACCGCATCAACGGCGCTCCGTCAACTGCACGCTGGCGACGGCGTAGTAAGGATCGCTGGTCGGCGAAGTGAACTGAAAACAAACGTCCTGATCCCCGGTCATCTTCGGCAGACTGCCTTCGAAGGTGAAGCGTTGCGGCGCGGTGGCCGGATCGGGCAGCGGGAAGGCGCCGATCGCGACCGGCTTGGCGGTCTTGTCGCCCGCCTCCTGCGCCTTCGTTGCGGCGGCGCAGCCAAACTGGACCAGCAACTCGCCATGCGGCGACACCGCGTAATGCTGGCGCAGCTTGCCGCCGTCGTGCCCGAGCGCCCAGTTGCGCGCCAGCCGCACCACCTCGACCTTGTACCCGCCCGCCACGTCCAGCGGCGCGGCCGGATAGACCGCGCAGGTGTTGAACAGATTGAGGTTGAAGGCGGGCGACGTCTCGGTCGCATCCGGCGTGAGCGGCACGCGCAGCCCGAACGGTCCGGTGCCGCACGGCGCGAGATCGTTGTTGCCGCGCAGCAGCAGCGCGGTGCGCGACGTGTCGAATTGCCGGACCGCGGCGGTCGGTTGCCCGGCCGAGTCGAAGGCGGCGGCGCGCACGATCACGCCGGGCGTCAGCGACAGCGGCGTGCGATAGGCGCGCGACGTGGCGGTCGGCGTGCGGCCATCGGTCGTGTAGCGGATCGTGCCATAGCCCGCCTGCGTCGCGAGCGTCAGCGGCGCCCGGCCGTTGCGCAGCGCGTCGCCGCGCGACCCCGACACCGCGAAGTCGACCGCGAACGCGCTGTCCGCGACCGTGACGCCGCCGCTGGTCCAGCGCGCCATCTGGCGCTGCACGCGCGGCAGGAAGCCGTTCAGATCGCGCTTGTCCTTCGCGGACCAGGTGATCTCGGCAAGCGCGGCGGCGCGCGGGAAGATATGGAATTGCACCGCGGCCGGGGTGACCAGATATTCGCTCCAGACGTTGCCCTGCGCGCCGAGCACGTGATGCGCGCGGTCGGCGGGAATGCCGGCGGGCATCGGATCATAGCCATAGACGTCGGCGAGCGAGCTGACCACGTTCTGCCCCGGCACTTCGGTGGGAAGGTTGCTCTGCACGCGGTCGAGATACAGCGGCGTGCCCGGCGACAGTACCACGTCATGCCCCAGATTGGCGGCGGCGACCGCGCCCTGTTCGCCGCGCCACGACATCACCGACGCCGATGCGGGCAGCCCACCCTCGAGGATCTCGTCCCAGCCGATCAGGCGGCGGCCCTTGCTCTGGAGATAGGCGCCGAACTGGTCGATCATCCAGCTTTGCAGCGCATCCTCGTCCTTCAGCCCCAGCGCCTTGATCTGCGCCTGCACCTCGGGGCTGCGCTGCCACTGGTCCTTCAGCGCCTCGTCGCCGCCGAGATGGACATAGGTGCCCGGAAAGACGTCGGTCAGCTCGTCGAGCACATCCTTGACGAACGCGATCCCCTTCGGCCCCGGATTGAACAGATAGGGTTCGATCCCCCAGCGATTGCCGACCGGCGGCCGGTCGCCGAGAATGCCGAGCTCGGGATAGGTGGCGACCAGCGCGACGGCGTGGCCGGGCAGGTCGATCTCCGGCACGATCGTGATGCCGCGTGCGCCGGCATAGGCGACCAGCGCGCGCAGCTCGTCCTGGGTGTAGAAACCACCGACCCTCGTCGCGGGGGCGGCGCCGCCGATCGAGGGCGCCGCGCGCCACGCACCGGTTTCGGTCAGCTTGGGATAGCGTTTCACCTCGAACCGCCAGCCCTGATCGTCGGTCAGGTGCAGGTGGAGCGTGTTGAGCTTCACCGCCGCCATCTGGTCGACGATCCGCCGCAACTCCGCCATCGGCAGGAAATGCCGCGCGGGGTCGATCATCAGGCCGCGCCATCCGAAGCGCGGCGCGTCATCGATCGTCACCGCCGCGACGCGCACCGGCTGGCCGGTGCGGGCATCGGGGCTGAGCAGCTGGACGAGCGTCATCGCGCCGTGGACGAACCCGGCCGGGGTGTTTGCGAGGATGCGGATGCCGTCGCGCGCCGCGATCAGGCGATAGGCTTCCGCACCGGTGATGCCCGCATCCTGCTCGAAGCGGATGCGCGCCGTGCCTTCGGTGATCGCGAGTTGCAGCCCGCGGGTGGTGCGCACGTGCTCGACCAGCAGCTGCGCGGCCGCGGCGGCCGGTGCCGCTGCGCTGACGGTCGCGCCGTCGCCGATCGTTACGCTGCCTGCGCCGGGCACCATCTTCTGCGGCAACGGCAACAAGGACTGCGCACCGCCCGGTGTGGCGAGGCACGTCATTGAAATGACTGCAATTGCGGTCGCGCAGGGATGGCGCATCGCTGCTCCTTGGTTCTGTTTTGGTATTGAGGGCATCATGCCGACCCCAGCCGCGCGCGTCCATGCCGCGGGCAAAAAAAATGGGCCTCCGCGCAAGCGGAGGCCCAGGGCAGGAAATGATCTAAGTTGCTGAGGTTACAGGCGGAACGTCACGCTGCCGACGAAGGTGCGGCCATTCTTGTAGAAGGCCGACGGACGGTCGGGCGTGCCGCTGTACTGGAGATAGGTTTCGTCCAGCAGGTTCTGTGCGT
Source organism: uncultured Sphingomonas sp. (assembly GCA_913776255.1). Lineage (GTDB taxonomy): Bacteria > Pseudomonadota > Alphaproteobacteria > Sphingomonadales > Sphingomonadaceae > Sphingomonas. The sequence continues at coordinate 26,670 of CAJYLV010000029.1, forward strand.
TGACGGTCAGCGAGATGTTCTTGGTCAGCGCCAGCGACGCGGAGGCGTCGAGCTGGTTGTACGGCGCGACCATCTCGAACGAGTTCAGGCGCCCGATCGAGCGGAAATAGGACGAGCGATAGTTGTAGCTGACGCGCGCCTGGAACGGTCCCTTCTCGAAATAGGGGATCACGTTGACGGTGTGCTTCGACAGATACGGCAGGTTCAGCGCACCCTCGATGCCCGGGATTACCGAGGCCGAGCTGTCCTGATAGGCATAGTTCGCCTGGATGCCGAACCCGCCCCAGATCTCGGCCTGACCGTTGACCAGCACGCCGTTGACCTTCGCCTTGCCGGCATTGATCGGGCTGTTGACGCGATAGGTGTTGATGACGCGGCCTTCGAGCGAATTGTAGAAGCTCTGCCCGGTCTGCGTCGTGGTGATGATATAGTTGCTGATCTCGCGACGATAGAGTTCGAGCGACAGCAACGCACCGGCGCGGGGATAGAATTCCGCGGTGATCTCGTAGTTGGTCGATTCGTACGGCTTCAGGTTCGGGTTGCCACCGCCGGCATCGAACGTGACGTCGTTCTGCGAGATCGACGCCGCCAGATCCTGATAGCGCGGACGCGAGATCACCTTGGCGGCCGCGCCACGCACGATGAGCTGCGGCGAGACCTCATAGGCCACGTTCAGCGCGGGCAGGAACTTCAGATAGTCGGTCGAGGTGCTGGTCGGCACCGGGACCGGATTGTCGTTGCCCGGTGTCGGCAGCGACAGCGCGTAATAGGAAGCGTCGTGCGTGTAGACCAGACGGCCGCCGAGATTGCCGCGCAGCCCGTTCTGATCGAAATTGACCTGGATATAGCTCGCCGCCGTGCGCTCCTCGACGCGCGTCGACGCGCCGACCTTGTAGAACAGCGGCGTGTTGATGCTGTTCGCGAGGATGTCGATCACCGCCTCGCGCGGCAGGTTGAGGTACTTGGTCGCAGTGCCCGAGCCGCCCGAGCCGTCGAAGATGCCGTCCGGCGTGGTAAGCGTGGTGACGCCGAGCTGCGAACCGTCCTTCGAGGTGGTCAGATAGCTGTTGATGCCACGCGCATCGATCTTGTTGACGTGATCGGTGATCCGCGCGCCGACCAGCAGCTGCTTGAAGAAGCCGTCGCCCAGCGGCACCACCGCATCGAAGCCGCCGAACGCGTCGCGGTCGGTGGTGACGCTATAGTCCTGTCCGCCGATCTGCGCCGCGTTGAGCTGCGCACCGTTGACGTTGAACGGACGGCCCTCGATCGTGACCGGGTTGTTGCTCGGGTTGGTGAAGTAATTGGCCGGGTTGGTGAGGTCGCCGGTGAAGTTCACCTCGGCCGTGGTCGGCGAGATCGCATAGCTGAACGGCAGCTTGGTCTGGACGTTGAACAGATATTCGGGATTGCGCCCGCCGGTCGCCTTGCTCCATCCGGCCACGAACGACACCTTGGCGCCGTCGTCGCCTTCCCAGTCGGCGAAGAAATTGAGGTTGTCGGTCTTCAGCTTGGTCGAGCGCACCAGCGTATCGAGCTGCGCGTTGCGCTGGCTGGTCGCCGCGCCGAAGCTGGCGTTGGTGATGACGCCGTTCGAGATCGTCGCGGACTGCAGGTCCGCGCCGCTCCATGCGCCCGGGATCGTGTACATCGACTGGCTGTAGTTGTTGTAATTGCCGTCGATGTGCAGGCCGTTCAGCGTCAGCGTCAGGTTGCTGGCGGGACGATATTGGACAGTGCCCGACACGCTGGTGCGCTCGCGCTGCTGCTGGAAATAGGCGTAGTTGATCCCGAACGGCAGCGTCGCGGCGGCGAGGTCGTTGCGCGTGCCGCCCGTCACGGTCGCATTCGGGTTCTTCAGCACCGCCTGCCCGTTCGCGTCGCGGACGAGGTTGAGGTTGCCGTTGGCGTCGCGGGTCGGGTCGCCCTTGGCGTCGTTGATCGTCTGGAACAGGCGACCGTCGGCCTGTTCGTAGCCGAAGAACTCGACGCCGGCGCGGACCAGCTGCTGCTTGTCATAGGTGCCGGCGACGAGGAAGCCGAACGTCTCGTCCGCGTTCTTCCAGCTGTACAGCCCCGAACCGCGGACGCTGCCCTTCTCCGAACGGTCGTTGTAGGTGTAGCCACCCGACGCGAACAGCGAATTGGCGTCCAGCTCGAGCGGGCGGCGCGTGCGCACGATCACCGTGCCGCCGAGGCTGCCGTCCTCGAGCCGCGCCTCGGGCGACTTGTAGACCTCGAGCCGGTCGACCAGCTCGGGGGCGAGCAGCGAATAGTTGAAGGTCCGGCTCGACGGATCGTTGTCGTTGCCGCCCCAGTCGGCCGACGCGAGCGCATGGCCGTCGAGCAGCATGCGGTTGAGCGCCGGATCGGTGCCGAGGATCGCGACCTTCTCGCCCTCGCCGAAGCGGCGGTCGATCGACACGCCGGGGATGTGCGCGAGCGACTCGGCGACGTTGCGGTCGGGGAACTTGCCGATGTCCTCGGCCGAGATCGCGTCGACCACCGCATTGGCGTTGCGCTTCAGCTCGATCGCCTGGCGGAGGCTGCCGGCATAGCCGGTGACGACGATATCGTCGCCGACGGTGCCGTCGGTCGATGCGGTGTCGGGAGCGGTGCTCGACGGCGGCGTGGCCGGAGCCTGCTGCGCCTGCGCGCTGGTGGCGGCGAAGCCGATCATGGCGGTGGAAACCAGCATCATCTGACGCAAGCGCATATTTGAACCCCCTCATATGCCCGTCCGCACGGGCGTTCTGGAAACGGACCTTGAACCAGCCGCTTGCCCGTAAGGCGGATCGCATCGGTTCTGGACTGGTCTTATAACCAATGTGGATCAGGCCGGACATACCCCGTTACGAAATTGTTTCATCCGCAAAAGGAATTTTTAATCTTTTCTCGGACGGTGTGGTTTTTTGGCGACATACGGGCCGATCGCGCGCACCGTCGGTGTCGCGGCTGGTATCAGTGGGGCGGACCACGGGCTTGCGCGACGTCAGGCTTGGGCTACGGTTGCGTCAAAGCGATAAGTCCGCGCGGGCGCGGCGACAGGAAGGAATGCGGATGGCCTTTTCGGACGAGGTGGGACGGTTTCGGGAGGGCAATGCCGCGCCGCTCTATCTCCAGCTGCAACAGGTCATCCGCGAGGCGATCGACGGCGGTGTGCTCAACCAGGGTGACGCGATTCCCGCCGAACGCGATCTGGCGGTCGAGTATGACGTGTCGCGGATCACGGTGCGCAAGGCGATCGGCGGCTTGGTCGAGGATGGCCTGCTGACGCGGCGGCGCGGGGCGGGGACGTTCGTCGCCGGGCGCGTCGAGAAGAGCTTCTCGAAGCTGTCGTCCTTCTCCGAGGACATGGCCGCGCGCGGCAAGACCGCGTCGAGCAGCTGGATCAGCCGCGTCGCCAGCACCGTGAACCCCGAGGAGAGCATGGCGCTGGGCCTGTCGCCGGGCGCGCCGGTGTTCCGCTTCCAGCGCATCCGCCATGCCGACAACGAGCCGATGGCGCTAGAGCTGTCGGCGATCGCGGGCTATTGTCTGCCGTCGGTCGAGGCGGTTCAGGATTCGCTCTACAGCGCGCTCGACAAGGCCGGCAGCCGCCCGGTGCGCGCGCTCCAGCGGTTGCGCGCGGTGCCGTTCGGGCCGGACCATGCCAAGATGCTGGGGGTCGACGCCGGTCATGCCGGGCTGCTGATCGAGCGCCGCGGGTTCCGCCGCGACGGGCGCGCGGTGGAGTTTACGCGCTCCTATTATCGCGGTGACGCCTACGATTTCGTCGCGGAACTGTCGGACCTCTAAACGCCGGCCGTCGTCCCGGACCTGATCCGGGACCCCGCTTCTTCTCGACGGTTGCGCCTAATCGGTCAGTGCCGCCGCATCCGCCACCAGCAGGTGGAGCGTGCGATCCGCCGGGCGCGCCACCGCGCGGACGCCGAGCGCGCGCAACGCCGCCTCATCGACCGACCCCGCCGCCAGCGTCACGCGGACCCGGCCGGGATGGACGCTCGCCGACTGCACGTTCGCCGCGCCGCCCAGCGCCGCCAGCGTCGGTCCGGACAGCGCCACCGGCGCGTCGGCGGCGTCCTCGACGACGTTGACCGCCGCGACCGTCACCCCGCCGGCCGCGAGCGCGTCGCGGATCTCGACCGCGACGACGTCGGCGATCGGGCCGAGCACGACCTGCAACGCGGTCGGCGACGGGCGGATCAGCCCGCGGGCGCCGAGCGCCTTGAGCGCGGCATCGTCGACCGCCTGCTGGTCGCGGACGTTGAGCCGCAACCGCGTGGTGCACGCGCCGACCTCGACGAGGTTGGCCGCGCCGCCCAGCGCGCGCGCATAGGCCGCGCCGCGCTCGCCCGCCGCCACCGGCACCGCCGCCGCAGCCTCACCCTCGACCGGCTCGCGCCCCGGCGTCTTGAGGTCGAAGCGCGCGATGAAGAAGCGAAACAGCCCGTAATAGAGCGCAAAATACACCGCGCCGACCGGGAGCAGCAGCAGCGGCCGCGTCGCGAGCCGGAAGTTCAGCACGTAATCGAGCAGCCCCGCCGAGAAGCCGAAGCCGAGCTTGACTCCCAGCGCATCCATCAGCGCCATCGACACGCCGGTCAGCACCGCATGGACCGCGTAGAGGATCGGCGCGAGGAACATGAAGCTGAATTCGATCGGCTCGGTCACGCCGGTCAGCATCGAGGTGAGCGCGAGGCTGAACAGCATCCCGCCGATCGCCTTGCGCCGCTCGGGCAGTGCGGCATGGTACATGGCGAGGCAGGCGGCGGGCAGGCCGAACATCATCACCGGGAAGAAGCCCGCCATGAACGCGCCCGCGGTGGGATCGCCCGCGAAGAAGCGCCGCAGGTCGCCGGTGCTGCCGTGATAGTCGCCCATCACGAACCACACGATGTTGTTGAGCAGATGGTGCAACCCGGTGACGAGCAGCAGGCGGTTGAGCAGCCCGAACAGGAACAGCCCCGCGCCGCCCGAGGCGGCGATGCCGTAGCTCAGCCGGTCGATCCCGCCCGCGATCGCCGCGAAGCCGGTGCCGATCACGACGGCGAGCACCAGCCCGGCCAGCCCGCTGACGATCGGCACGAAGCGGCGACCGCCGAAGAAGGCGAGGTATTCGGGTAGCTTGATCGTCGAGAAGCGATTGTAGAACAGCCCGCCGACCAGTCCGGAGACGATCCCGGCCGGCACGTCCAGCCGCGCGATCGCCTTCGCCTTCCACGCCGCGATCGCCAGATCGGCTGACGCGCCGGTCAGCCCGGCGGTGACCTCGGGGGGGACGACCAGCAGCACCTTGGCCGCCTCGGTCGCGACGAGGAAGCAGACCACGCCCGCCAGACACGCCGCGCCATTGCCGTCGCGCGCGAAGCCGGTCGCGACCCCGATCGCGAACAGCAATCCGAGGTGCGAGAAGATCGCGTCGCCGGCCGCGCTGACAAACGCGATGTTCAGCAGGTCGGGCTGGCCGAGCCGCAGCAGCAGCCCGGCGATCGGCAGCACCGCGATCGGGAGCATCAACGCGCGGCCGAGCGGCTGGAGGGTGCCGAGGATCGACTTCATCGCGCAAACTCCCGTGCGAGGCGGCGGACGGCGGCGGCGTCCGGGCAGGCGAGCGCCGCGCGCGCATGGTCGCGCGCCGCCGACAGGTCGAGATCGCGCACCAGCGCCTTGATCTCCGGCACCGCGGCGGGCGCGACCGACAATTCCGTGACGCCGAGCCCGAGCAGGATTGGCACCGCGAGCGGATCGGAGGCGAGGCTGCCGCACACGCCGGTCCAGCGATGGCGCAGCGCGCCGCCGCGCACCGTCTCGCCGATCAGCCGCAGCACCGCCGGGTGCAGCCCGTCGAGCGCGCCCGCGACCGCGGCATTCCCGCGGTCCATCGCCAACGTATATTGCGTCAGGTCGTTGGTGCCGATCGACAGGAAGTCGGCCTCGGCGGCGAGCAGGTCGGCGCCGATCGCCGCAGCAGGCGTCTCGACCATCACGCCGAGTTCGACGTCGCGCGCGCCGCCGGTCAGCCGGTCGAGCACCGCACGCACCTTGAGCAGTTCGTCGACGCCCGCGATCATCGGCACCATGATCCGGCAGCGTCCGCGCGGTCGCACCGCGAGAATCGCCTTGAGCTGATCCTCGAGGATATGCGGATGCGCGAGCACGACGCGGACGCCGCGCAGCCCGAGCGCAGGATTTTCCTCGCCGTCGATCGGCAGATAGGGCGCGGGCTTGTCGCCGCCGATGTCGAGCAGCCGGACGATCAGCGGCCGTCCGTCGAGCGCGTCGACCACCGCCTGATAGTCGGCGGTCTGTTCGGCGACGTCGGGCGCGGTGTCGCGGTCGAGGAACAGCAATTCGGTACGCAGCAGCCCGCAGCCCTCCGCGCCGTTGCGCACCGCGACTTCGGCGTCGGCGGGCGAGCCGCAATTGGCGAACAGCTCGATCCGCGTGCCGTCGGCGGTGCGGCATTCCTCGTTGGCGCGCGCGAGCGCATCGGCGCGGCGGGTCGCGGCGGCGGTAACGCGGGTCTGCGCCTCGACAGCCAGATCGGTCGGCGGGGCAGGGTGAAGCCAGCCCGCGCTGGCATCGAGGATCACGCTGGTGCCGACCGGCACATCGCGGAGCGCGTCGCCGAGCGCGACCAGCGTCGGCACGCCGCGCGCAGCAGCGAGGATCGAGACGTGCGAGGTCGGGCCCCCGCGCACGATCGCCAATCCCGCCAGCCGATCGAGGTCGAGCGCCATGAACTGCGACGGCAACAGGTCTTCGGCGACGAGGATCGCGCCCTCCGGCAGCGCTACCCCTGCGTCTTCGACCCCCATCAGCCGTGCGATCAATTGGCGTTCGAGGTCGCGCATGTCGTCGGCGCGCTCGGCGAGGCGCGGGTCGCCGCCGGCACGCAGCGCATCGGCCTGCGGACGGATCGCGGCGCGCCACGCGAACGCGGCGCTGCGCCCGGCGGCAATTTCGGCGCGGGCGGTGTCGAGCAACGCGTCGTCGGACAGCATCGCGGCATGCGCGTCGAGGATCGCGCGCATCGGCCCGCGCGCCGCCGCCGCCTTGTCGGCAAGCTCGGCCGACAGTGCGGCGCACGCCAGCGTGAAGGCGGCTTCCTCGGCCGCGATCCCGCAGCCGTCACGCGGCACGTCGAGGTCCTGCACGTCCCAGCGCGCGACGGCGCCGATCGCCAGCCCCGGTGCGGCGGTGACGCCCGTCAGCGCGCCGTCGGGCACGTCGCCCGATGCCGGCGCGGTCGGGCGCGGCGGCGTGGGCGCGGCGTCTTCCTTGATGCCGTGCAGGATCAGCTCGGCGACCGCCTCGACCGCCGCATCCGCCTGTGTCCCGGTCGCGGCGATCGTCACGCGGTCGTTGTGCGCGACGATCAACGACAGCAGCCCGATCGGGCTGGTCGCGCCGACCGGTTCGCCGTCCTTCGCCAGCGTCACCACCGCGTCGAAGCCGCGCGCCACCTCGGCGATGCGCGCGGCGGGGCGGGCGTGGATGCCATGCGGCAAGGGGACGACGATCGTGCGCGTCGCGCTCGGGCCGTCACCTGCGCCCTGCTGCGCCTGCGCATCGTGCGCGGTCAGCGTCATCACGGCATCGCCGCGGGCGACGATCGCGCCGGTCGCACGATGCGCGATCGTGAAGCGCTCGCCGTTGGTGATAACGATCGGCGTCACCGCCGCGCGCGCATCGCGGACGATCCGATCGAGGTCGAAGCGGATCAGCGGCTGATTGCGCGTCACCGCGTCGCCCGCCGCGACCAGCGTCTCGAACCCTGCGCCGTGCATCCCGACCGTATCGAGCCCGATGTGGATCAGCAGTTCCGCGCCCTCGGCGGTGCGCAGCGTGATCGCATGGCCGGTCGGCTGGACCGTCACCACCTGCCCGTCGCATGGCGCGACCAGCGTGTCGCCGGTCGGGTCGATCGCGACGCCATCGCCCAGCATCCGCTCCGCGAACACCGCGTCGGGCACGTCGTCGAGCGAGCAGGCCCAGCCGTCGAGCGGTGCGTAGAGCGAGAGGGAAGCCATGGCGTCTCCGGGAAGGAACGGGGGTCAGGCGACCGGCTGCGCGCCGATCCAGGTGCTGGCGGGATACAGGTCGCGGGTCAGGATCGCCCAGTCGGCGCGCTGCCCGATCGCGAGCGTTCCGCGCTCGTCGGACAGGCCGAGGAACGCCGCCGGGCTGGTCGCCGCCAGCCCCGCCGCCGCTTCGGGACTCAGCCCAAGCCGCGTCACCGCGTTACGTACCGCGCCCGCCATGTCGAGGTCCGAGCCGGCGAGCGTCCCGTCGGCGCCGACGCAGCGCCCGCCCTCGACGTGGATCGGCTTGCCCTGCAGCACGAAGTCCTTGGTCTCCGCCCCGACGCACGGCATCGCATCGGTCACCAGCATGAAGCGATCCGCCGGGCGCGCGCGCAAGGCAATGCGCAGCGCGGCGTCGTCGACATGGAAGCCGTCGACGATGATCCCGCACCACGCGCTGTCGTTGTCGAGCGCCGCGCCGACCACGCCCGGCGCGCGGTGGTTCAGCGGCGACATCGCGTTGTAGAGGTGCGTCACCCCGCTCGCGCCGGCCGCGAAGGCGGCGGTGGCGGTGGCGTAATCGGCATCGGTATGGCCGAGGCAGACGCGCACGCCCGCCGCGACCAGCGCCGCGATCTGCGCGGTCGAGACGCATTCCGGCGCCAGCGTCACCATCACCCGCCCGCGCCGCGGCGCGGTGAGCAGCGCGAGCATGGCGTCGTCGAGCGCGCGGAACCGCGCCGGGTCGTGGATGCCCTTGCGCGCGACGTTGATGACCGGACCCTCGACGTGGATGCCGATCACCCCCGGCACGCCCGCGTCGATCGCGGCATCGACCGCATCGAGCCCGCGTGCGATCGCATCGGGGGTGTCGCTGATGAGGGTCGGCATCGTCGCAGTGGTGCCATAGCGCGCGTGCGCCAGCGCGATCGCCCTCAGCCCTTCGACGGTCGGGGTGTCGTTGAACAGCACCCCGCCGCCGCCGTTGACCTGCGTGTCGATGAAGCCGGGCATGACCCAGCCGCCGTCGAGATCGGTCGCGCCGGTATCGGCCCCGGCCTCGATCGCGGTGATGATCTGATTTTCGACCGTGATCGTCGCGGCAGACAAGGTGCCGCCGGGCGTGACGATCCGGCCGTTGGTGAAGCTGTGCCGCGTCATAGCGTGCGGGTGACCTTGCTCAGATGGCGGGGCGCATCGGGATCGAGCCCGCGCGCGACCGACAGATCGTTGGCCATGCGATAGAAGCTCTGGATCGTCAGGATCGGCTCGATCGCCGGGTGATCGGCGAGCGCGGGCGGGTGGCTGCCGCCATCGGCGCGCGCATCGGCGAGCGCGACCCGCGCCCCGCGCGCCGCGAATTCCGCCGCCGCCTCGCGCACGCCGTCACCGGCGACGTCGGAGGTGGCGAAGGCGAGCAGCGGGAAGCCTTCGTTGACGATCGCCATCGGCCCATGGCGGACCTCGGCGGCGCTGAATGCCTCGGCATGCAGCGCACAGGTTTCCTTGAGCTTCAGCGCGGCCTCCTGCGCGACGCCGAAGCCGAGCCCGCGCCCGATCACGAACAGGTTGTTGGCGTCGACCAGCAGATCGACCACCTCGCTCCAGTCGAGCGCCCAGGCCGCCGCGAGCCGCTCGGGCAGCGTCTCGACAGCGGTGCGCAGGCCTTCGTCGCCCGACCATTCGGCGACCAGCAGCGCCAACGCGGCCAGCGCGGTGATGTACGATTTGGTCGCGGCGACCGACTTTTCCGGCCCGGCCATCAACGGCACGACCGTGTCGGCGGCTTCGGCGAGCGGCGAGGTGGCGTCATTAACCAGTGCGACGATCCGGGCGCCCGCCGCCTTCTGCGCGGCGACGGTGGCGAGCAGGTCGGGGCTGCGCCCGCTCTGCGAGATCGCGATGCACAATGGCGCGGCCGGCGTCTTCACCGCCGATTCGTACACCGATGCCACCGACGGCGCGGCGGACGCGACCGGCACGCCGACGTACGTCTCGATCAGATATTTGCCGTAGGTGGCGGCATGGTCGGACGAACCGCGCGCGCAGGTGACCACCACCGCCGGCGGGGTCGCGCGCAGATCGCGCGCAAGATCGCGCAGCGTGTCGCGATTGGTGGCGAGCGTCCGCGCGACCGCGGCGGCGGACTCGGCCGCCTCGGCGAACATCAACGTCTGATCGGCGTCGGGCATGTGGTGGCGCTTCCCTCGCGAACGGTGCGGCCCCGGTGCGCCGCTTCCCTGTACGATCCGGGTTAAGTCATACATTGGTATTATTCAAGTCTCTGTCGTTCGCAGCATGGTCGCAAGCGCCGCCACCGTGGCGACATCGGTGTGTCTGCTGACCGGCGGCGTGAACGCGAACCGCGCCAGCAGGGCGTCCTGTTCTCCGGCGACGGCGACCCGGCACGAGGCGTGGACCTCGGTCACTCCGGTCGTGAGGATCGCGGGCAGCGTCGCCGCCGACACGCCGCTGCCGGCAAGGATCACGACCCGCCCCGCGGCGCGCTCTACCAATGTGGCCAGCATCGGCAAGGCGTCGACCGCGCTCGGCTGTCCGCCCGACGTGAGGATACGGTCGAAGCCGAGATCGATCGCGGTCGCCAGCGCCGCGGGCAAGTCGGGGGCGAGATCGAAGGCACGGTGCAGCGTCAGCGACAGTCTGTGTCCGCGCGCCGTACCGAGTTCGCGGGCGAGCGCGATCCACCCCGCCAGCGTTTCGGCGTCGAGGCGATGGTCGGGCAGGCTCGCGCCGATCACCACCCCCGCGAGCCCCGCCTCGGCGGCGGTGCGAATGTCGTCGGCGACCAGCGCGCGCTCGGCGGCGTCATGGACGAACCCGCCGGCGCGCGACCGCGCGAGCAGGTGGACCGGCAGCGGCGCCTGCGCCGCGGCGTGCACCAGCGAGGCGGGCGGGGTGAGCCCGCCGACGTCGAGCGCCGCGCACAATTCGATGCGGTCCGCGCCGCCGGCGACCGCCGCGGCGACGCCGCGCGCATCCTCGACGCAGACCTCGAGCAGCCGCCGGGTCATGACGCGAACAGCGACGGTGCCTTGTGGACGACGGTGCGCCCCGCGGTGTCGGTGACGGCGTAAGTGAAGCCGGGCAGCAGGCAGAACGCCCCGACGTTGCCGCGCGGATCGAGCGCGAGGAACCCGACCTGCACGCCCTTGATCGCATCACCGCGCAGCCTGGCGATATGGCGCACCACTTCCTCGCACGCGCGCTGCGGCGACAGGCCCGCGCGCAGCGACGCGACGACCCGCGCGCTGCCCGACACGCGCGTCACTTCCTCGCCGACCCCGGTCGAGGTCGCGCCGCCGACGCCGCGCTCGACGTACAGCCCCGCGCCGACCTGCGGCGAATCGCCGACGCGCCCGCGCATCTTGAACGCCATTCCCGAGGTGGTGCACGCCCCCGCCATCCGCCCGCCCGTGTCGCGCGCGAGCAGGCCGATCGTGTCGTGATCGAGCGCGCCGCCCGGCGTCACATGCCGCTGCGTACCGTAGGTGCCGGTCTCGCTGTTGGCGACCGGCTGGTAGCGGGCGGTCTTCAGCCAGTCGCGCCACGCCTGCTCGGCCTCCAGGGTCAGCAGCTTTTCCTGCGGAAAGCCCTGATCGCGCGCGAAGCGCGTCGCGCCCTCGCCGACCAGAAGCGTATGCGGCGTCTTCTCCATGACGCGGCGCGCGACAGAAATCGCATGCGTGGTGTTCTCCAGCGCCGCGACCGCACCGACCGCGCCGGCATCGTCCATGATGACCGCATCCAGCGTGACGTGCCCGTCGCGATCGGGATAGCCGCTATAGCCGACCGAATGGTTGTTCGGATCGGCTTCCGGCACCTTCGCGCCGGCCTCGACCGCGTCGAGCAGCGTGCCGCCCGCCTTCATCGTCGCGAAGGCGGCATCGTTCGCCGCCGCACCGAAATCCCAGGTCGAGACGATCAGCGCCGCGCCCGCGCGGGTCGCCGCCGCGGCAGGGGCGGCCGCGCCCAGCGCCGCCAGTCCGGTCATCACCGATCGCCTGTCCGTCATCCGGTCCGCCCCTTTTCGCCTCGTATCACCGCTTACCATGCACGTCTGATCGCGGGTCGCAATGCCAACCTGCATTGGTCATGTGTGTGGTTCTATTCAGGTATTGACCCAGCTTGCGCCATCCTGCAACCAACAGGAAGAATTAAACATGCAAAATTAATTACATATTCGGGAGCGGTCGATGTCATTCCTGAGTCACAGCGTATCGGTAACGGCTTTGGCGGGGGCGCTGGTGCTCGCCGCACCGGCCTTTGCGCAACAGGCCGCGCCGGGAGACGGCGACGCCGCCGCGCAGCGCAGCGCCGCGATCGGCAGCGAGCCGGTCGAAACCCCCGCGGCGACTGGCGAGGTGGTCGTGACCGGATCGCGCATCCAGCGTCCGAACGTCGCCAGCGCCGCGCCGATCACCTCGGTGACCGCACAGGACATCCGTGCCCAGGCGCCGCTCAACGTCGAGGAAGTGCTCAACCGCCTTCCGCAGGTCGCCCCCGACAGCCAGCAGAATTATCAGGATTCCGACGGCCGTCAGCGGATCAAGCTGCGCAGCCTCGGCTTCGAGCGGACGCTGGTGCTGATCGACGGCAAGCGGCTCGGCACCCAGAACGGGCAGGACACCGGGATCATCCCGCCGTCGCTGCTCGAGCGCGTCGATGTGCTGACCGGCGGCGCGTCCTCGGTCTATGGCTCGGACGCGGTGGCGGGCGTCGTCAATTTCATCCTGCGCCCCAGCTTCGACGGCATCCGCCTCGACGCGAATTACAGTTTCTACAATCACCAGAACAAGGGCACGACCGCGGGCGACGTCGCGCGCGGCGCGGGGATCACCCCGTTGCGCGGGCTGACCAACGACGGCGGGCGCAGCGACCTGACGCTGACCGCCGGCAAGAAGCTGTTCGACGACAAGCTCAGCCTGATGGGCTTCGTCAATTACCGCCAGGCGAACTTCGTGCCGTACAACGCGCGCTCGACCTCGGCCTGCGAGGTGCAGCAGCCGGTCGCCGACGGGCCGCTGTCGTGCACCACCACCAGCTATGCCCCCGGCGGCTATGTCCGCCCGGCGGTGACCGGCGGACCGGAATATATCAACAATTCCGACGGCACGCGCACCTTCGTGCCGTTCGGGCAGAGCAATGCGGCGTTCGACCGGCGCGGCTACCCGCTCCAGCGCGACATGGAGCGCGTCAACGCCGGCGGCTTCGCGACGCTGACGCTCGCGCCCGAGGCGGAACTGTACGGCTCGGCGATCTGGTTCAAGGACACGTCCTATAACCGCTACCCAACGCGCGTACTCAACAGCGGCACCTATGGATCGGCACCCTATCAGGTGAATTGCGACAATCCGTTCCTGTCGGGATCGCAGGCGGCGGCGCTGTGCGGCGCGGCGGCCGGCACCGCGGCGCTGGCCCCGATCGACATCGGCTATCGCTTCGACAACCTGCCCTATACGCTCGACCAATATGTCAATCGCGGCATCCGCGCGACCGCCGGGGTCCGCGGCAAGGTCGGCACCGCCTGGACCTATGACGTCGGCGGCGTGTTCGCGCGCAACCAGCAGGACGTAGCGTTCGGCGATATCCCCGACGTGACGCGCGTCAACAATTCGCTCAACGTCGTCAACGTCAACGGCGCCCCGACCTGCGCGTCGGTGGTCAACGGCACCGACCCGAACTGCATCCCGTTCGACGCGTTCAGCGCCGGGAACGACGGATCGGTGATGAGCTATCTGCTGGCCGGCAATCGCGCGCGCACGCGCGGCGTCGGCACGCTGTGGGACGTCACCGCCAACATGACCGGCGACCTCGGCAATTACGGCGTCACCTCGCCGTTCGCCAACGACGGCGTCGCGATCGCGCTGGGCGCGGAATATCGCAAGGACAGCTATCGCTCGACCGCCAATGGCGCCTATCGCGCGCTCTATTCGGGCACGGACTTCGACGCGTCGCAGGACGTGTGGGAGTCGAACATCGAGGTGCAGGCGCCGCTGGTGCAGGAAAAGCCGTTCGCGCACCTGTTGCAGGCCAATGGCGGCTATCGCGTGTCGAAGTACAGCAGCAGCCCCGACACCTTCTCGACCTGGAAGCTGGAAGGGCTGTGGGCGCCGGTGCGCGACCTGACGCTGCGCGCCAGCTTCAACAAGGCGCAGCGCGCGCCGACCGTGATCGAGATCCGGCAGGCCACCAACATCGGCTTCAGCCGGCAGGGCGGGGCGCGCGGCGATTTCTGCGCGCCGACCCGCAACGCCGACGGCTCGCTGGGGGCACCGGTCGCGTCGATCGACGTGTGCCGCGCCACCGGCCTATCCGACGCTTTGTACGGCAGCCCGACGTTGCTGTGCCCGGACAATTCCTGCACGATCCGCTCCGGCGGGTTCAGCGCCGATCCGGAAACCGCCTATACCCAGACCTATGGCTTCGTGGCGCGGCCGCGCTTCGTGCCGGGGCTGACCTTCTCGGTCGATTACTACCGGATCAAGATCGACAATTCGCTCGGCTACAACGACGACAATTACTATCTCGACGGCTGCCTGCGCTCGGGCGGCGATCCGTTCTTCTGCTCGGGAATCGTCCGCGACGCCAACGGCACGCTCTATGCCGCGGCGGGGAGCAATCCGACCAGCGGCTTCATCCGCGCCGGCACGACCAATTACTATCGCTCGATCGCGCGCGGGCTCGACTTCCAGGCGCAATATACGCTGGATGCCGGCGGCGCCGGGCGGTTCGACTGGGGGTTCACCGGGTCGCTGACCACCTTCGCGGGCGGGCAGGATTCGCCGATCCAGCCGGAGCGCAATTGCGCGGGCTATTACGGCAACGGCTGCGGGCAGCTGATCCCGAAATGGTCGCACGGGCTGCGCACCACCTGGACCAGCGTCGACAAGCTGTTCAACGCCTCGCTCAACTGGCGCCATGTCGGGTCGCTGACCAACGCCAACAATTCGGGTGATGCCGCGATCGGCGGGACGCCCGATCGGGAGCAGGCGACCTATTACCGGATCGGCGCGCAGGATTATTTCGATCTGGCGTTGACCTTCAACATCACGCAGCAGGTCGCGCTGCGGCTGATCGCGAACAACCTGCTCGATCGCGTCGCGCCGTTCGTGCCCAATTCGTACAACATCAGCCTGGCGCGCAACAACACGATCCCGCAGCGGTACGATCCGCTCGGCCGCCAGATCGTCGTCGGCGCGACCGTCAACTTCTGAGGGCAACAATAAAGGCCGCGGGGCGACCCGCGGCCTCCTGCTTCGTTCGCGTCGTCACCGGGCAGCGCCCGCGATGACCGGCGACGGCAGCTCCTACCGCTGTGGCGCGCGACGGGCGAGAACCACGACCATCGCCAGCGTGCACAGGGCACCGACAGCGCCGACACCGATCACCAAGATGCTTGGTACGTCCATTATCCTCTCCCTGCCGCATCGTGGCGGCTTTTCGTTTTGTGCGCGAGAGAGTGAACGCAAGCCGGCGTCGCTGCAACCGTTAACTCAGTCTTGTATCATTATAGCGGGTCGCTGCTATTCGAGGTCGCTCTCGCTGACGATAATCGGCTGCGCGTCGGCGTTGCGCGCCAGCGCCGACAGTGCCGCATCGACGATCGTGTCCGAGAAGCGGTTGAACATGTCGATCGCGTCGCCATCGGGCGCGTCGCCGCTCAGCGCCTCCAGCACGTCATACTGGACGGCGAACTCATATTCGTCGCCATCGGCCTCGCCGCTGAACTCCACCTGGCGCTCGTCGATATTGTCGAGCAGCGTGGCCATATCGATCTCGAGCCGGTCGATCGCCATCCATTCGTCCTTTCGCTGTGGTCAGCAGCCAAAAACCGCAGGCGCAGCGATGTTCCACACGCGCGCCGCGATCCTCTTAACCATACTGGCGCACGCCGCGCACGCCCGGTCGCAGCGTGGATGGTCGGCGGCGCGGCGATCGATCAGCGATGATCGGCCAGGGGAGACGGGCGCAGCGGCTCTAGATCGCTGATGTCAGAGGGAGAAAGTTTCATGCGTTATCGTTCGGTCATGCTCGCGGCGTGCGGCATGTTGATGTTGGGGGCCTGCGCCAAGAAGGCGCCGCCGGCACCGCCCCCTCCGCCGCCGCCGGGTGCGGTCGCCGGCAGCCATGCCGCGGATCGCGACGGCGATGGCATCGTCGACGGCTATTACACGTCCGACGGCATCTATCATCCCTATGCGCCGCCGACGCCGCCCCCGCCGCCGCCCGCGCCGACGCGCCGCGGGGAACGGGGCTGATCCTCCGCTCGACGGGAGGGCGGCGGTGCCGCTCTCCCCTTGCCGGACTGATGATCGTGCTGGCGGTGGCCGCGTCCGCGGCGCCGACGCTGGCGGCTGCCCCGCGCACCGCGAAGACCAAGGCGACGGCCGCCAAGGCTGCCAGGCCGAAGGCGACGAAGGCCGGCGTCAGGAAGCGCCCGGCCGCAAAGCCGGCCAAAGCCGTCAAGTCGGCGGCCGATGTCGCGCGCGACCGCGCCGTCGCCGCCGCGATCCGCGCCGCGGCGGGCGGCTGGATGGCGCGCGTCTATGCACAGCGCAATTACGCCCCCCTGTGGGCGAGCGGCGGACGGATCGGCCCGGCCGCGGACACGCTGATCCGCTATCTGGGCGATGCCGATCTCGATAACCTGAACCGCAGTTCGTACGACGTCGACAAATTGCGCCGGCTGATCGACGCGGCGCGTGGCGGCGACCCGGCCCGGGTGGCGGCGGCGGAGCTGGCGCTGTCGGCCAGCTTCGTCGATTACGTCCGCGACCAGCGCAAGCCGCGCGACGTCGGGATGAAATGGGCCGACCCGGCGCTCAAGCCGAAACGTCCGAAGCCCGACGCGGTGCTGCGCGCCGCCACCTTCCCCAAATCCTTTACCGCCTATGTCAGGGACATGGGCTGGATGAGCCCGCGCTATGTCGAGCTGCGCGACGTATCGGCGCAGGCGCGCGCGGCCGGGATCGCGCCGGCGGCGCTGGTGCGGCTGCGGCGCAACCTCGATCGCGCGCGCCTGCTGCCCGGTCCCTGGACCCGTCACGTCGAGGTCGACGCCTCGTCGGGGCGCTTATGGTATTACGAGGCGGGGGCGACCAAGGGCACGATGCGGGTGGTGGTCGGCACGCGCGAGACGCAGACGCCGATGCTCGCCGGCACGCTGCAATGGGCGATCCTCAACCCCTATTGGAACGTCCCCGACTATCTGGTGCGCAAGAACATCGCGCCGAAGGTGCTCGCCGGGCGCACGCTGGCGTCGCTGCACATGGAGGCGCTGAGCGACTGGACCGCCGCCGCCCGCCCGATGCCCGCCAGCGCGATCGACTGGCCGGCGGTGGCGGCGGGTAAGCGCGAGCTGCGGCTGCGTGAACTGCCGGGGCCGGCGAATTCGATGGGCAAGGTAAAATTCCTGTTCCCCAACGACGAGGGCATCTACCTCCACGACACGCCCAACCGCCCGTTGCTGCAAAAGGACGACCGTCATTTCAGCAATGGCTGTATCCGGCTGGAGGACGCGCCCCGGCTAGGGCGCTGGCTGCTGGGCAGGCCGCTCGATCCGGGCAAGAAGCCCGAGCAGGCGGTGGCGCTGACCGCACCGACGCCGGTGTATCTGACCTATCTGACCGCAACGGGAGGCGCGCGCGGGCTGACGTTCCGCGACGACGTCTACGGTCGCGATCGCTGACGATCAGCGCCGCGCGGTCGGGTCGAGCGCCGGCACGCGGCGCGCGGCATCGGCCGGGTCGATGCCCGGGCGCGGCGCGGCGGGCAGCCGCTCGTCGCCGCGGATCGCGCGGCCGGCGCGCTGGATCGCCTCCACCAGTCGCGGATAGATGCCGCAACGGCAGATATTGGTGATCGCGGCGCGGATCGCGGCGTCGGACGGCATCGGATCACGTTGCAGCAGCGCGGCCGCGGCCATGGTGATGCCGGGGATGCAATAGCCGCATTGCGGCACGTTCTCGGCGATCAGCGCGAGCTGAACGGGGTGCGCGCGTTCGCGCGACAGCCCCTCGATGGTGGTGACGAACGTTCCCTCGACCGCGCGCAGCGC
Source organism: uncultured Sphingomonas sp. (assembly GCA_913776255.1). Taxonomy (GTDB): domain Bacteria; phylum Pseudomonadota; class Alphaproteobacteria; order Sphingomonadales; family Sphingomonadaceae; genus Sphingomonas. The sequence goes on from CAJYLV010000029.1 coordinate 44,778, forward strand.
CACCTGACACGAACGCACCGCCTTGCCGTCGATGTCGACGGTACAGGCGCCGCAGCTGCCGGTGCCGCAGCCGTATTTGGTGCCGGTCAGGTTGGAGGCGTCGCGCAGCGCCCAGAGCAGCGGCGTGTCCGGGGCCATCCGGTATTCGACGGCCTCGTTGTTGACGGTCAGGCGGGTCATGTCGGGGCGTTATCGCGGCATTTAAGGCGCAACAAGCGCGAGCGTCCTGCTACGCGCCGCCGGGGCCGCTGGCCACGCGGCGCTTAGCCGTCGCGGCGGCGATAGGCGTGGTGGATGTTGTTGAACCAGCCCGCACTCACCTTGGCGCCGGCCGCGCCGCGGTCGCGTGGCTTGCGCGCCTCGGCAAGATCGATCGCGCCGCGCGTGAAATGCAGCCCCGCCAGCGTCGCCGACGTCCACATCACCTCGGCGGGCAAGGCGGTCAGCGATCCCATCGTGACCTCCAGAAGATCGCCCTTCGTCAGTTCGCCCGGATTGTCGATGCACGCGCCGGTGACCGACAGGTTGCGGACGCGCGCCTCCACCGAGCGGTCGCGCTGGTCGATACGCGCATAGAGGATGACGCTGCTGCGCGGTTCGCGGGGCGGAGAATCGGACATCAGGCGGTCCCCTTAGCATGGGCATGGCAAACGGGCGGTTAAAAGTGCGACGTGCCCCGCGCCCGGCCAGCCATTGTTTAATCCCTTGATCTACGTAAGAACGGTTGCCAGCCGCCGCGCGCTTGTCATACTGCCGGTGGATGGATCCGCAACCGGCGTCGCATGACGCGCTTCCTCCGGCGGTCAGTGCCCTCACGCCTTGCGATCGCGAGCCGATCCATCTGTCCGGGGCGGTCCAGCCACACGGGATCATGCTCGTCGCCGATCCGCGGTCGCTGCGCGTCGCTGCGGGTGCGGGGCCGATCGAGGCGGTGCTGGGGGACGACTGGCTCGGCACCGATCTGTCGACGCTGCTGCGGCAGGACGTCACCGCACTCGCCGAGGCCGCGCCGGGGCCGGGCGGCACGATCCTGGGGACGCCGGTCGTCGGGCATGACGTGGCGCTGCACCGCGCTGGTCCGTGGCTGATCGCCGAGCTGGAGCCGAGCGAGGCGGAGCCGGGCGGCGTCGCCGCGACGCTGGGGTGGCTCGACACGATCGCACTCGGCTTCGAGCGGGCGGGCACGCTGCGCACGCTGACCGATCGCGCCGTGGTCGCCTTTCGCGCGCTGACCGGGTTCGACCGCGTGATGATCTACCGCTTCCTCGACGACGAGGCGGGCTGCGTCGTCGCCGAGGACCGCGATCCGGCGCTGGGGTCGTTCCTTCACCATCACTTTCCGGCGAGCGACATCCCGCGGCAGGCGCGCGCCTTGTACGTCCGCAACCGCACGCGCGTGATCCCCGACGTCGGCTACACCCCGGCGCCGCTCCGCCCGGCGGGGTTCGAGCAGGTCGATCTCAGCGACGTCGCGGTCCGCAGCGTCTCGCCGGTGCACGTCGAATATCTGCGCAACATGGGCGTGCAGGCGTCGGCGTCGATCTCGATCGTCAAGGACGGGCTGTTATGGGGGCTGGTCGCCTGCCACAACCTGACCCCGCGGCTGATGCCGCGTAGCGTGCGCGCCGCCGCGGCGGCGATGGCCAGCGCACTCGCCCGCCAGATCCTCGCCAAGGAAGAGGCCGAGGCCTATCGCGTCCGCCTCGCGCTGCGCAGCGAGGAAGACGCGCTGCGGCCGCTGCTGCAGGAAGGCGAGCCGTTCCGCGTGCTGGCCGAGCGCGGCGACGAGTTGCGCCGGATGCTCGACGCCGACGGGCTGGTGCTCGTCCGCGATCGCACCGTCACCGCGAGCGGCGTTGCGCCGGCGGACGAGGATGCGCTCGACCTGCTGCGCTTCGCCGCGCTGCGCGAGGACGGCCCCGCGTTCGTCACCCGCGAACTGGCGGCCGTATGGCCCGGGGCGGGGGCGTTCGGCCCGATCACCGGCGTGCTGGCGCTGCGGATCGACGACCGGCACACGCTGGCGTGGTTGCGCGTCGAGCAGATCGAGGAGATCGAATGGGCCGGTAATCCGCACAAGGCGGTCCCGCACGATCCCGATGCGACGCTGCACCCGCGTGCCTCGTTCGAATCGTGGCACGAAACGGTGCGCGGGCGCGCGCGGCGCTGGACGCTGGAGCAGATCGAGGGGGCGACCCGGCTGCGCCGCCTGCTGCGCGAGGCGCGCGCGTCGAACGAGTTGCGGCGGCTGAACAAGGAGCTGGAGCGGACCGGCGCGGAAAAGGACGCGCTGCTGGCGCAGAAGGACCTGCTGATGCGCGAGGTCGACCATCGCGTGCAGAACAGCCTGCAGCTCGTCTCGTCGTTCCTCGCGATCCAGGCGCGCGATGCCGGTCCGGGGGTGGTCGCCGACCAGCTGCGCGAGGCGCGCTCGCGGCTGTCGGCGGTCGCCTTGGTGCACCGGCGGCTGTACCGCGAGGACCAGATCGAGACGATCGATCTTAGCCGCTATCTGGGCGAGTTGCTCGACGACCTCAAGCAGTCGCTCGGCGAGGAATGGTCGCGGCACATGCTGCTGTCGATCGCGCCGGTGCTGATCCCGACCGACCGCGCGGTCAACATCGGGCTGATCGCCGCCGAGCTGGTCATCAACGCGACCAAATACGCCTATCCGGGGCAGTCGGGCGGGCCGATCGAGATCACGCTCGAACAATATCGCAATCGCTTGCGGCTGATCGTCGCCGATCAGGGCATCGGGAAGCGCGGCAATGGCGAGGGCTTCGGCAGCCGGATGATGCGCGCGGTGATCCAGCGCATCGACGGCGAGATGGACTATCTCGACAACGAACCGGGCCTGCGCGCGGTGCTGACCGCTCCGATCGAGGCGGCTTAGCTCAAAGGTTGGTCGAGACGAAGCGGCCATCCCAATCGTCATTGCGAGCGTAGCGAAGCAATCCAGCGCGTCCTGGCCCGGCCCTGGATTGCTTCGCTGCGCTCGCAATGACGGATGACGTCAGGCGGGCGACTCCACCTCCGCCGCCTCGGCATAGAGCGCGAAGGTCGCCAGCGCGCCCGCGATCATCCGGGCCGTCCAGTCGCTATCCTCGCCAACTGCGGCGGCGTCCAGCGCGGCGCGGATCGCGCGCCACTGGCCGGGCGCATGGACCGCGCCGAGGTAGCGTCCCGGCAGCGCGGGCGGGACCTGTCGCGCGAGCATCGCGCCCCCCAGCCGCGAACCCTCGACGACGTAGAGCACGCCCCATAGCGTCGCCGCATCGTCACCCGGCGCGAAGGGCAGGGGGGCGGGCACCGCGGCCCCCATGTCCGCCAGATCCGCCGCCAGCAAAGGCGCGCGCGTCGGCAGCGTCCGCGCGAACGGCAGCGCCGCCATCACCCGCTCCGCCGCGGGCAGCGCGCGGGCATGCGCCAGCAGGAAGCGGCGATACGTCTCCGGCGACGCCAGATCGTGCGCGCCGAACGCGGCGTCGACCGCCTCGTGCGCGGCGCCGGTCGCGTCGCGCAGCATCGTCATCGCGGACATCGGCGTCAGTCCAGCCCGCGCTCCAGAAAGCGCTCCGCCACTGCGCAATGCATCGCCACGCCGGTGGCGAGCACATTCTCCTCGATCGTCATCCGCGTGTTGTGGAGCGGCGGGTTGGTGCGCCAGTCGCTGCCCGGCGCGGCGACCCCGACGAACGCCATCGCACCCGGCACCTCGCGCAGCACGTAGCTGAAGTCCTCGCCGCCCATCATCGGCGCGGGCATCGCGGTCCAGCCCGCGCCGCCCGGCACCTCCGACGACAGTTCGCGCAGCAACCGCGTCGCGCGCGCGTCGTTGACCGTCACCGGATAGCCCTCGTCGATCGTCGTCTCCGCGACGCAGCCGTGCGCGGCAGCGATCCCCTGTGCGATCTGGTGGAACGCCGCGCGCATCGCGGCGCGCGTCGCCTCCGACAGCGTGCGCAGCGTCCCCATCAGCTGCACTTCTTCGGGGATGATGTTGTGCGACGATCCGGCATGGATCTGCGTCATCGTCAGCACCGCCGGATCGGCGACCGGCACGCGGCGCGCGACATGCTGTTGCAGCGCGGTGACGATCGCGCAGGCGACCGGGATCGGGTCGATCGCCTCGTGCGGCATCGCGGCGTGGCCGCCCTTGCCGCGGATCGTCGCCAGCACCGTATCGGTCGAGGCGAGCATCGCGCCCTCGCGGCCCACGAACATCCCCGCGGGCGCATTCGGGAGGATGTGCAGCGCGAACGCCGCTTCCGGTCGCGCGACGTCGAGCAGGCCGTCGGCGATCATGTGCCGCGCGCCGTGATGGCCTTCCTCGCCGGGCTGGAACATGAAGACGATCGTTCCCGCCAGTTCGGCGCGCCTAGCGCTCAGCGCCTTGGCGGCGCCGACCAGCATCGCGGTATGCGCGTCATGCCCGCAGGCGTGCATCTTGCCGGGAATGGTGGAGGCGAACGGCAGCCCGGTCTCCTCGCTCATCGGCAGCGCGTCCATGTCACCGCGCAACAGCACCGTGCGCCCGTTCGAGCCAGCGCCGCCGCTCCGCCCGCCGCGCAGGATCGCGACGAAGCCGGTGGTGCTGGTGCTGTCGTGGATCTCGAGCGGCAGTCCGGCGAGCGCCGCCTTCGCCTTGGCGGTGGTCAGCGGGCAGTGCAGCCCCACCTCGGGCTCGGCATGGATCGCCCGGCGCAGCGCGATGACGTCCGCCAGTTCGGCGGCGCCGATCGCGGTCCAGTCGGTTCGGGTGGCGAGCGTGCTGGTCATGACGGACTCCTTTGGTCACCGCTGTAACCGATCCGTCATGCCGGCGGAAGCGTCAGGGGGCGCGGCGCGCGGTGGTGATGCGGATCGCGGGGGCGAGCATCTGCCCCTTCATCGCGCCGTCACCCAGCGTCGGCGAGGTGGGGGCGACGAGGATCCTGCGGATCACGTCCATCCCCTCCAGCACGCGCCCGAACGCCGCGAAGCCGGGCTGGCCGTCCTTGGCGTCCATCGACGTCAGGTCGCCGACCACCACGAAGAAGTCGCCGGTGGCGGTGTTCGGCGCGGCCATCGCCATCGAGATCGTGCCGTCGGTGTGGCTCAGGCCGGTCTGCGTCGTCGGCTCGAACCTGATCGGCGGCAGCGTGCGCTTGGCGTCGTTGCGCGTCCCGAACTGGACCAGGCCGAACCCGTCGGCGACCTTCACCGCACGGTAGAAGGACACGCCGTCCAGCTTCTTACCGTCGACATATTTCAGGAAATTGGCGGCGGTGATCGGCGCGGCCTTGGTATCGACGCCGATCGTGATCGCGCCGGCGTCGGTGGTCAGCACGACCCGCGTCAGCGTCGCCGGAACCGGCGCGGCCGGCGCTGCGGGCACCGGCGGCGGCGCAGCCGGGGTGGCGGGGGCGACCTGCGGCGCGGCCAGCGCGAGCGCGGCGAGCGCCGCGATCATGCCGCCCCCCGCGGTGCCGGCGCGATCAGCACCGGCAAGGTGGTCGTCGCCGCGCCGGTCAGCTGCAGCACGTAACGGCCGGGGGCGAGACGATAGTCGACGATCTTGCGGATGCCGCTGCACGCCGGGCCGTGGCTGTGCGCGGCGGAGGGCAGGGCGCGTCCGCTGCGGACCACCTCGATCCACGCCGGCGCGCCGAGCGCGATCCGGTAGGTGCCGGGCCGCGTCACCTGGAACAGCGCCATCCCGGCATTGCTCCCTGCACCCAGATCACGCGTCGGCGGCGCGGCCGGGGCGAGCCGGTCGAGCGGCACCAGCCGCAGCTCGGCGGCGCGGCCGACCGCGATCACCGGCGCATGCCGTGTCGCCGCGCCCGCTTCCAGCGCGACCCGCGTGCTCCAGCTCTCGAAACCGGTCGGCAGCACCGGGCGGGCCGTGGTGCACGACGGCTCGGGCGCGGGCAGGTCCTGCGCCGAAAACGGCGCCGACGCGAGCAGCAGCAGGGACAAGGCGAACGACATTCACGGGCTCCAGGGTATCGTCCCTCCATATCGCTCGCGGCGCGTCGCGACCAGCCCGGTGATCGAACACCCGCGGCAACCAACCACCGGCTTGCCGGGTTCAGCCCGAAGATGCAGCCTGACGCATGCAAAGGGAGAGCAACGATGACCGATCAACGCAACGACATGGGCCGCGCCGCCGCCGATGCCGCGCAGCAGGCCACCGACCGGCTGCGCGCGTCGGGCCAGCATATGATGGAAAGCGGCCAGACGATCAGCACCAAGATCCTCGATCAGGTCGAGGCGAACACGCAGGAAGCCTTCGCCGCGATGCGCGCGGCGGCGCAGGCCAAGGACCTGTCCCAGGTCATGCAGATCCAGAGCGACTTCCTGCGCAGCCAGAGCCAGCGCTCGATGGAGCAGGCGCGCGAGATCGGTCAGCTCATCATGCAGTTCGGCCGCGCGGCGGTCGCGCCGGGCAGCGGGAACGAATCCAACGGCTGACGTCCGTCATTGCGAGCGTAGCGATGGAATCCCGGGGGTCCTGATCCGGCCCTGGATGGCTTCGCTGCGCTCGCCATGACGACCTAGGGAGCCGGCTGACCCACCGGTTTCGGCCCCTGATCGGTGACGTCCAGCAGCGAGTCGCCGCCCAAAGTACGATACAGCGTGACCAGATTGGTCGCACGCACCAGCTGCGTCGCCACCAGCGTGCGTTGCGCCGAATACAATTGCCGCTGCGCGTCGAGCGACGTCAGATACGTATCGATCCCGCCGCGATAGCGCGCGTTGGTGAGGTTCAGCGTGTCGACCGCCGCGGTGTAGAAGCGCTGGTTGGCGGCGAGCTGCTCGGTGATCGTCCCGCGCCGCGCGAGCGCATCGGACACCTCGCGGAACGCGCTCTGGATCGTCTGCTCGTAGGTGGCGAGCGCGGCGTCGCGTTGCGCCACGCTGTAATCGACGTTCGCGCGCCCGGCACCGGCGCGGAAGATCGGGTAGCTGGCGTTGGGCGCCACCGACCAGTTGAACGAATCGCCCGAGAACAGGGTGCGCAGCGCGGTGCTCGCGAACCCGACCAGCCCGGTCAGCGAGATGCGCGGGAACAAGGCCGCGCGCGCCGCGCCGATCTCGGCATTGTAGGCGCGCAGCGAATATTCCGCCTGCACGACATCGGGTCGACGGAGCAGCACGCCCGAGTCGATCTCGGCGGGCAGCTCGCCGATCGTCTGGGCGGCCTGCTCGATCCCGGCGGGGAGCTGCGCGGCGTCGATCGGCGCCCCGACCAGCAGTTGCAGCGCGTTGACGTCTTGCGCCAGCAGCGTGCGCTGCTCGGCGAGATCGGCCTCGGCCGTCGCGAGGATCTGTTCGGCCTGCCGTACGTCGGTGCGCGGCGACACGCCGCCGCGGCGGCGCGCATCGGTCAGCCGCACGCTGGCACGCGCCGCCACCGCGGTCTGTTCGGCGACGGTCAGCAGGCTCTTGTCCGCGGCATAGTTGAGCCACGCGCTGGCGATGTCGCCGATCAGCGTCAGCCGCGTCGCGCGCGCCGCCGCTTCCTGCGCGAAATAGCGCGACAGCGCCGCGCCGGTCAGCGAGCGGACGCGCCCGAACAGGTCGATCTCGAACGCGGTGACGCCGAGCTGCGCCTGGAAGGTGCTGTTCGCGCCGGACACGACCGTCGTCCCGCCGGTGCCGGTGCCGGTGCCCCCGGTTCCTGTGCCGCCGGTGCCCGTGCCCCCGGTGCCGGTGCCCGTCCCGCCGGTGTTGACCCCGGTGTTCACCCCCGCCCGGCTGTTCTGGCGATAGCTATAGGCGCCGGTCGCGTTGAGCTGCGGGAACAGATCGGCGCGCTGGATACGATATTGCGCGCGCGTCGCCTCGATATTGGCAACCGCGACGCGCAGGTCGCGGTTGTTGGCCAGCGCCTGCGCGATCAATGCCTGCAAGCGCGCATCGCGGAAGATGTCGCGATAGGTGACGCTGGGCAGCGCCGCCTCGCTCTGCCGCAGATAGGCGTCGCCGACCGGCCACGAAGTCGGCACCGGCGGGGTCGGCCGGACATAGGTGGGCGCGAGCGAACAGCCGGCGAGCGCGGCCGAGGCGCAGAGCGCGGCGATCAGGCGAGTCATCATGCCCCCTCCGGCGCGGGCAGCGCGGGCTTGTCGATCGGGCGCGGCAATTGCTTGGGCGCATCCTGCGCCGCCGCCCCGCCATGGTCGTCGCCGTCGTCGTCGGGGCTAGGATCGGCGCCACGCCGCAGCCCCTTCCAGCCATCGCGGAAGCCGCGCCGCACCAGCACGAAGAACAACGGGATATAGAAGATCGCCAGCACCGTCGCGGTGATCATCCCACCGATCACCGACGTACCGATCGCGATGCGGCTGTTCGCGCCCGCGCCGGTCGAGATCGCCAGCGGCAGCACGCCGAAGATGAAGGCGAGGCTGGTCATCAGGATCGGGCGGAGCCGGATACGCGCCGCCTCCAGCGCGGCGTCGATGACGCGCTTGCCCTTCTTCTCCTCCTGCTCGGCGAACTCGATCATCAGGATCGCGTTCTTCGCCGCCAGCCCCATCGTCGTCAGCAGCCCGATCTGGAGATAGACGTCGTTGACCAGCCCGCGCAGCGTCGTGAACAGGATCGCGCCGATCAGCCCGAGCGGGATCACCAGCAGCACCGCGAACGGGATCGACCAGCTTTCGTACAGCGCCGCGAGGCACAGGAAAACGACGAGGATCGACAGCCCGTAGAGCAACGGCGCCTGTCCCGACGACAGCCGCTCCTGGAACGACAGCCCGGCCCAGGACACGCTCGTCCCCGGCACCTGGCTGGCCAGCTCCTCGATCCGCGCCATCGCGTCGCCCGAACTCTTGCCCTCGGCCGCCGCACCCTGGAATTCGTAGGAGGGGATGCCGTTGAAGCGCGACAGCGTTACCGGCGCCTGGCTCCAGCCGATCTGCGCGAAGGCCGCGAACGGCACCATCTGTCCGTTCGATCCGCGCACGAACCACTGGTTCAGGTCGGTCGGCGCGGCGCGATAGGGCGCGTCGCCCTGCACGAACACGCGCTTCACGCGCCCGCGGTCGACGAAGTCGTTGACGTAGCGGCCACCCCATGCGGTCGACAGCGTGGTGTTGACGTCGGCCTGCGTCAGGCCGAGCGCGGCGAGCTTCTGCTGGTCGATGTCGATCTTCAGCGTCGGCGTGTCGGGCAATTCGGTCAGCCGCACCGAGGCGAGCGCCGGATCGGCGTTGGCGGCGGCGAGCAATTTGTCCTTGGCCGCGCCGAATTCCTCCTGAGTCAGCCCGCCGGAATTCTGCAATTCCATCGTGAAGCCGTTCGACTGGCCGAGCCCGCGCACCGCCGGCGGCACCAGCGCGAACACGCGCGCGTCGCGCAGCCCGCGGAACGCCGCCGAGGCGCGCGCCACGATCGCATCGGCGGTATTCTCCTTGCCCTTGCGATCGTCCCATGGCGCGAGATTGACGAAGCCCTGGCCGGTGTTCTGCCCGCTCGCGCCGCCGCCACCGCCGCCGCTGACGGTGAACATCGTGCGGACGTTCTTGCCCTCGCTGGTGGCCAGATAATCCTCGACCTTGTGCTGCACCTCCTCGGTGCGCGAGCGCGTGGCACCCGCCGGCAGCTGGAACTGCACCAGCGCCGCGCCCTGATCCTCGGTGGGCAGGAAGCCGGTCGGCATCCGCATGAACAGGATCGCCAGCAAGGCGACGGTCAGCAGGTAGATCAGCAGGAACAGCGCCTTGCGATCGATCACCCGCCGCACGCCCGCGACATAGCGCGCCACGCCGCGATCGAAGGTGTTGTTGAAGCCGTCGCGCGCGCGCTCCAGCCCGTGTGCGACCCGCGGGAACTTGCGCCCGATCCAGCTCTCCTCGATCGGGTCGCCATGCTGGTCGTGCGTCTGCTTGAGCAGCGTCGCGGTCAGCGCCGGCGACAGGATCACCGCGACCAGCACCGACAGCACCATCGCCGAGACGATCGTCAGCGAGAACTGGCGATAGATCACGCCGGTCGACCCGCCGAAGAACGCCATCGGCATGAACACCGCCGACAGCACCAGCGCGATCGCAACGAGGGCGACCGTGATCTCCTTCATCGACTCGATCGTCGCCTCGCGCGGGGTCATGCCGGGGTTTTCCTCCAACAGCCGCTCGACATTCTCGACCACGACGATCGCGTCGTCGACCAGCAGGCCGATCGCGAGCACCAACCCGAACAAGGTCAGCGTGTTGATCGAGAAGCCCGCGACATAGAAGACCGCGAACGTGCCGAGCAGCACCACCGGCACCGCGATCGCCGGCACCAGCGTCGCGCGCCAGCTTTGCAGGAACACGAACATGACGATGACGACGAGGATGATCGCCTCGATCAGCGTCTTGACCACTTCCTCGATCGACAGCTTGATGAAGTCGGTCGTGTCGTTGGCGAAGGCATAGGTGAGCCCCGCGGGGAACGCCTTCGACGCCTGCTCGACCTGCGCCTTGACCAGCTCGGCGGTCTTCAGCGCGTCCGCGCCCGGCGCCAGCAGCACCGCGATGCCCGCGCCGGGATGGCGGTTGACGCGACTGAACGCATTGTAGCTCTCCGCGCCGAGTTCGATCCGCGCCACGTCGGCGAGGCGGACGGTGCTGCCGTTCTGCTGCGTCTTGAGGATGATCTGCGCAAATTGCGCGGGGGTCTGGAGCCGCGACTGCGCGGTGACGACCGCGTTGAGCATCTGCGTCGACGGGCTCGGCTGCCCGCCGATTTCGCCCGCCGCCACTTCGGTGTTCTGGTTCTGGATCGCGGTGATGACGTCGCCCGGCATCAGCTGGAAGCTGTTAAGCCGCGCCGGATCGAGCCAGATCCGCATCGCATATTGCGAGCCGAACACATTGGTGTCGCCGACGCCCTGGATGCGCCCGAGCGGGTCCTGCAGGTTGCTGACCAGATAGTCGGAGACGTCCTGGTTGGTCAGCTTGTCGGTGGTGTCATAGACCCCGACGATCAACAGAAAGTCGGGGTTCGACTTGCGAACCACCAGCCCCTGTTGTTGCACCTGCTGCGGCAGGCGGCTGAGCGATTGCTGGACCTGGTTCTGGACCTGCACCTGCGCGATGTCGGGATCGGTGCCCTTGTCGAAGGTGGCGGTGATCGTCACCGAGCCGCGGCTCGACGAACTCGACTGGAAATACAGCAGCCCGTCGATGCCGGTCAGCTGTTGCTCGATGACCTGCGTGACGCTGTTCTGGATCGTCTGCGCGTTCGCGCCGGGGAAGGTGGCGCGGATCGACACCTGTGGCGGCGCGACGTCGGGATATTGCGCGATCGGCAGCGAGAGGATCGCGCCGACTCCGGCCAGCATGACGATGATGGCCAGCACCCATGCGAAGATGGGGCGGTCGATAAAGATGCGGGACATGCCGGCCTAGCCCGCCTTGCCCTGACCGCCACCACCGGATTGTTTCTTCATTTCCTCGGGCGAGGGGGCCTTCACCGGCTGCGGCGCATTGGCGGGCACCGCGCGGATCTGTGCGCCGGGACGCAGGTTGGCGAGACCCTGCGTGATGATCTTCTCACCGGGCTTCAGCCCGTCCGTAACCACCCAATAGGCGCCCTGCGTGCGATCCGCCTTGACGTTGCGCTGCTCGGCCTTGCCGTTCGCGCCGACCACGAACAACGTCGCATTGCCCTTGGCGTCGCGGCTGATCGCCGGCTGCGGGACGAGGAACGCGTTCTTGAGGATCGATTGCGCGAACTCGGCGCGGACGAACATGCCCGGCAGCAGCAGACCCTGCGGATTGGGGAAGCGCGCGCGCAAGGTGACGGTGCCGGTGCTCTGGTCGACGACGACCTCGGCAAACTCGACAATGCCCTTGATCCCGTAATCGGTGCCGTCTTCCAGCTTCAGCGTTACTTCAGCGCGCGCGGGCGCAGCGCCGCCAGCGGCGAGTGCGCGGCGCAGCGCGAGCAGGTTGGTGCTCGATTGCTGGATGTCGACGAACATCGGGTCGAGCTGCTGGATCGTCGCCAGCGGATCGGTCTGCGTCGCGCTGACCAGCGCACCGACCGTGAACAGCGAGCGCCCGATCCGCCCGGTGATCGGCGCGGGGACGGTGGTGAAGCGCAGGTTGACGCGCGCGCTGTCGAGCTGCGCTCTGTTGACGCCGATCTGCGCCGCGGCCTGCCGCTGCTGCGCGACCGCGTCGGTATAGTCCTGCGCGCTGATCGCCTCCATCTCGGCGAGCGGCTTGTAGCGGTCGGCGCGGATCTTTGCGGCGTTGAAGGTCGCCTGCGCATTGGCGACATTGGCCTGCGCCTGATTGGCGGCGGCGCGATAGAGCGACGGGTCGATCTGGTAGAGCGGCTGCCCGCGCTTCACCAGCGCGCCCTCGGTGAAGAAGCGCTTCTGGATCACGCCGGTGATCTGCGGGCGCACCTGCGAGCTTTCATAGGCGACCGTGCGGCCGGGCAGCTCGCTGATCGTCGGCACCGCGGTCGGCTGGACCACGACATAGCCGACGGTGGTTGGCCCGCCGCCGGGGCCACCCGGGCCACCCTTGCCCTTGGTCTTCGCGCCGTCGCTGCTACCGCCGCACGCGGACAAGGCAAGCGCCGCCGCAAGACTTGCCAGCCCGGCTGCGGCGCGCATCCGCCGTACCATCAAACGTTCTGTCACTTTATGCCTTGTCCGACCGCGGGGGTGCCGATGGGCTAAGCGCTATTTGTCGCAAATGTTTCGCACCGGCGAACATTTATTCGTCACCCGCGCCGGAACTGTCCCGGCCGCCGCTCGGCGACCGCGCGCAAACCTTCCCGGAAATCATCGGTTTGCATCAGCCGATCCTGCTCGGCGCGCTCATGTTCGGTCCGTTCGCGCACCGCCTCGGCCAGTCCCGCGCGCAACGTCGCGCGCGTCGCCTCGACCGCCAGCGGCGCATTGGCGGCGATCTCGGCGGCCAGCGCCTGCGCGGCGGCGCGGGAGTCGGCGGCGATCTGGTCGACCAGCCCGTAGCGCAGCGCCTCGTCTGCCTTCACGCGCCGCCCGGTCAGCAGCATCAGGCTGGCGTGCTGCCCGCCGATCACGCGCGGCAGCGTGTAGCTGATCCCGAACCCGGCATGGAAGCCGAGCGTCACGAAATTGGCGGAGAACTTGGCCTCGGGCGCGGCGACGCGGAAGTCCGCGACCAGCGCGAGCCCGAGGCCGGCCCCGACCGCGGCGCCCTGGATCGCGGCGACGATCGGCTTCTTCGCCGAGAACAGCCGGTAGGCGCCGCGATACAGGGCAGGGGTCTCGCTTTCGCCGTCCTCGGTGGTGAGCGGTTTGTCGCCGGTCAGATCGGCCCCGCCGCAGAACACGCGCCCCTCGGTCGCCAGCACCACCGCGCGCACGTCCGCATCGGCGTCCAATTCGTCCAGCACGTCGGCGAGCGCATGGATCAGCGCGGCGTTGACGTGATTGTGCGGCGGGCGGTCGATGACGACGGTGGCGACATGGCCTGCGCGGGTGACGGACAGATGCTGCTTCATGCGCGGGTTCCCAGAAGGTTGCGGGCCACGACCCAATTGTGGATCTCGGTCGGGCCGTCGTAGATCCGCATCAGGCGGATGCGCGCCGCCATCTGCGCCAGCGGCAGCTCGCGGGTCATCCCCATTGCGCCGAACGCCTGCATGACATGGTCGAGCACCTCCCACGCCATCTCCAGCGCGAAGCTCTTGAGCATCGACACCTCGGTGCGCGCATCGCGGCCCTGATCGATCTTCCACGCACAATCATAGGCCATCAGCCGCGCGGCATGGATGCGGATCGCGGCGTCGGCGACCCAGTTCTGCACGGTCTGACGCTCGCTCAGCGGCTTGCCGAAGGTCGTGCGCTGCGGGGCGTAATCGACCAGCATGTCGAGCGCGCGCGCCGCCATCCCGATCGCATTCGCCGCCATCTCGGCACGGCGCGTGTTCAGCCGCAGCTGCATCGGCGCGAAGCCCTGCCCCTCGGTGCCGAGCAACTTCCAGCCCGGCACGCGGCAATCGTCGAGCGCGACCTCATAGGTCGTCTCGCCGCCGATCATCGGGATCGGGCGTACCACCGAGAAGCCCGGCGCGTCGCGATCGACCAGGAACGCGCTCATCCCGCCGCGCTGGCGCTTCTCCTTGTCGGTGACCGCGATGACGATCGTGAAGTCGGCGCGGTCGGCCTTGGTGATCCAGATCTTGCGCCCGTTGAGCACCCAGTCGTCGCCGTCGCGCACCGCGGTCGTCTTCATGCCCGCCGGGTCGGAGCCCGCGCCCGGCTCGGAGATGCCGATCGCCGAGATCGTCTCGCCGCGCACATAGGGGGCGAGATACGCGTCGCGCTGGCGGTCGTCGACGGTGGCGGCGAGCATCCGCAGGTTCGGGCTGTCGGGCGGCAGCGTCCACGGCACGATCGTCCGCCCCAGCGCCTCGTTGACCGCGACCATCGCCACCGCGGGCAGGTCGGTGCCGCCGACATCGGCCGGCGCATCCAGCCCCCACAGTCCCAATTCGCGCGAGATACGATCGACGGTCGCGCGCTCGTCGGCGGTCAGCTCAAGTCTGTGACCGGCGGCATCGCGCTCCAGCAGGCCGTTCTCCAGCGGCACCAGCTCGTCGTCGACGAAGCGTCGCACCAGCTCGGCGATCATGCGGTGATCGTCGTCGAGATCGAAATTCATGCGCTCTCCCAGCGTTCGTTAGCATCGGCTCTAAGCGCTTGACGAAGCCCGCGCCAGCGGTGTCGATGATGGTTCCCGCAGCCGTCATCCCGGACTTGATCCGGGATCCCGCTTCTTCTTCTAGAAGCGCGCAGCGAGAAGCGGAGCCCCGGATCAAGTCCGGGGCTCCGAGATGATCCCTGCCCTCACTCCGACCCAAAATGAGGCAACCGTTTCGCCGGTGGATCGTTGCCGTGGGACGGGAGATCAGAACCGGATTGCCGGACTCTCCCGCGCAAAGGGGCGTTGTTCTTGGTTTCTTCGGTTCGTCATTCCCGTCTGCTCCTGGCCAGCGCCGGGATCGCGTTGATCGCCGGACAGGCGCAGGCCCAGATCCAGACGCCGGGCACCGCCCCGGCGCAGGGCCCGGACGCACCGCGCGAGACTCCGCCGGCCGCCGATCCGCAGGGCGACGCGCCGATCGTCCCCGATGCCGAGTTCGACAAGGCGCTGCCGCCGCTGTCGGGGGACATCAACGCGCCGCTGGAGCCAATGCCCGCCGACACCACGGCCCCCGCGACCACGCCGACGACCGACGCCGCCGCGCAGCAGCCGATCACCCCCGGCACGCTGCCGCCGCCGCCCGCGGTCGACCCGGCACTCGCCCAGCCGCTCGAACCGCTGTCGACCTTCAACACCGAGCCGCTGCGCTCGGTCGCCGACGTCAAGGACGCGGACGCCCCCGACATCCGCTACACCAACGAGGTGCGTGGGCTCGATCCGCTCGGGCTGACCGACGAGTTCAACTCGCTGTCGGCGCTGCGCGAGGGCAAGGGCAAGGCCGACAATGCCACGCAGGTCGCGGCGCGCGGGCGCGAGGACGAGCAACTCGCGGTGCGGCTGATGAAGTCGCTCGGCTATTATGACGCGACCGCGATCTCGACGATCGAAACCGTGCCCGGCGGCGAGCAGAAGCTGAAGGCGATCGTCAGCGCGACGCCCGGCCAGCAATACAAGCTCGGCACGATCACGGTGAAGGCCGATCCGACCACGCCACCCGATCTGGTCCGCCGCGAGCTGCCGCTGCGCACCGGCGACCCGATCGAGGCGCTGCGCGTGCAGGGCGCGGAGGCGAACGTGAGCCTGAAGCTGCCGCAGCAGGGCTATCCGTTCGTCAAGGTCGGCGAGCGCGACATCCTGCTCGACGAACAGACCGCGCGCGGCGACTATACGCTGCCGGTCGATACCGGTCCGCGCTCGTCGTTCGGCGTGCTGCGGACCGAAGGCGATCCGGTCTTCGATCTCAAGCACCTGAATGTCTTCCCACGCTTCGATCAGGGCGAGCTGTACGACAATCGCAAGACCGACGACCTGCGCGAGGCGCTGGTCGCGACCGGCTTGTTCAACGGCGTCGGTGTCCAGCCGGTCCGCACCGGCACGATCCTTCCCGACGGCACGGAGCAGGTCGACCTGATGGTCCGCCAGACGCGCGGCCCCGCCAAGAGCCTGTCGGGCGGCGCGGGCTTCCAGACCGGGCAGGGGGTGACGGTCGAGGGCACGTTCACCAACCGCAACCGCTTCCCGCCGGAGGGCGCGCTGATCCTTGGCGCGATCGCCGGCACGCAGCAGCAGGGGCTGTCGGCGACCTTCCGTCGCCAGAATGCCGGCAAGCGCGACCGCACCGTGACGCTGGTCGCGAGCGCGCTGCGCGCCAATTACGATGCATTTGAGGCGTTCACCGGCACGCTGTCGGGGCGGATCTCCTACGATTCGACCCCGATCTGGCAGAAGAAGTTCACCTACGCCTATGGCTTCGAGCTGGTCGGCACGAACGAAAGCGTCTTCGACTTCGCCGAGAACGACCGCGTCCGCCGCACCTATGGCGTGCTCGCGCTGCCGGGGCAGGTACAGTTCGACACTTCGGACAATCTGCTCAACCCGACCCGCGGCTACCGCCTCAAGCTGAGCCTCAGCCCGGAGACGTCGGTGCAGGGATCGGTGCGGCCGTACGGGCGCAGCCTCGTCGAGGCGACCGCTTATTACCCGGTGTCGGACAGCCTGGTGATCGCCGGCCGCCTTCGCGCCGGCAGCATCTTCGGGATCGCGCGCGACGACATCGCGCCGTCGCGGCGCTATTACGGCGGGGGCGGCGGATCGGTGCGCGGCTATGGCTTCCAGCGGCTCGGGCCACTCGAACCCGAAAGCTCGCTGGTGCCGGGCGACAAGGACCGCGACGAGGTCAAGGACCTGCGCCCGATCGGCGGGCGCAGCCTCAACGAATTCTCGATCGAGGCGCGCTACCGCTTCGGCAATTTCGGGATCGTGCCGTTCATCGACGGCGGCAACACCTATGAGAGCAGCCTGCCGAACGGCAGCGACCTGCGCTTCGGCGCGGGCATCGGCGGGCGCTTCTACACCAATTTCGGGCCGATGCGCGTCGACGTGGCGACGCCGCTCAACCCGCGACCCGGCGATGCCAAGGTCGCGCTCTACATCTCGATCGGGCAGGCGTTCTGATGACTGACGAGACGCTGGCAACGTCCGAGGGCACGATCGTGGCGGAGCGCCGCCCGTTGTGGCTGCGCATCGTCAAATGGATCGGCATCGCGATCCTCGGCCTGCTCCTGCTGGTCGTGGCGATCGTGCTGGGGATCAACACCGACCCCGGCCGCCGCTTCGTCGCCGACCAGATCGGCGGCTACACCACCGCCTCGGGGCTCAACATCAAGGTCGGGCGGATCGACGGCTCGCTCTACGGCCAGATGCGGCTCAGCGACGTGCGCGTCAGCGATCCCAAGGGCGTGTTCCTCACCTCGCCACGGCTCGATGTCGACTGGCGGCCGTTCGCCTTCGCCAACAACCATGTTGACGTGCGCTCGGTCGCCAGCCAGCTCATCACGCTGCGCCGCAATCCCGAGCTGAAGCCGTCGACCGAGCCGACCGATCCCAACGCGCCGCTGCTCCCCGATCTCGACATCGACATCGACCGCCTGCAGGTCGCGCGCTTCGTGATGGAGCCGGCGGTGTCGGGCGCGCGGCACATCGCGCGCTTCGACGGTCAGGCGCATATCGCCGACCGCCGCGCGCAATTGCAGGTCAATGCGGTCGCGTTGCGCGCGCCCGGCGTCGCCGGCGGCGACGTCGCGCGCGTCAAGATCGACGCCGTGCCCGACGACAACAAGCTCGACGTCGACGTGCGCCTCACCGCCCCGGCGGGCGGGATGGTCGCACAATTGGGCGGGCTGAAGGCGCCGCTGACCGCGACGATCACCGGCCGCGGCAGCTGGGCGTCGTGGCAGGGCCGTGCGCTCGCCACGCTTGGCGGCGGGCAGCTCGCCGATCTCTCGCTGACCGCGCGCAATGGCCATTTCGAGGTGCGCGGACCGACGCGCCCCGGTCTCTATCTCGAAGGTCCGGTCGAGCGGCTGACCGCGCCGGCCTTGCAGGTCGCCGCCGACGTCACGCTCGGCGAGCGCAGCGCCGACACGCGCATCAAGCTGACGTCGAACGCGCTGGCGGTCGACGCCGGCGGGATGCTCGACCTCAAGAACAGCCGCTTCGGCAATTTCGCGGTCGACGCCAAACTGCTGACCCCCGGCGCGATCGCGCCCAACGTCCGCGGCCGCGACGTGCTGGCGCGCGTCGTGCTGAACGGCGCGTTCGCGACCCCAACCGTCGACTATAAGGTTCGCGCCACCTCGCTCGGCTTCGGGGAGATGAGCGTCGAGAACCTGTATGCCGAGGGGCTGGCGCGCGTGAACAGCGACCGCATCCTCGTGCCGGTCCATGCGCGTGCGAAGCGGATCGCGGGGCTTAACCCGGCGCTCGGCGGCCTCACCACCAACGCGCGGATCGACGGCGATCTGGCGATCCAGATGCCCAACATCCTGTCGGACAATCTGCGCATCCGCTCCGACACGATCGACGCCACCGCGATCATCGCCGCCAATATGGAGACCGGCCGCTACACCGGCGGATTGCAGGGGCGCGTCAACAACTTCCGCATCGACAGCGTCGGCATCCTCAACATCCAGACCGATGCCAAGCTGGTGCCCGGCGCGCGCGGCGGGTTCGGGATCACCGGCCGCGTCGCGGTGCAGACCAAGCAATTGTTCAACGAGGGCGCACGCAATTTCCTCGGCGGCAATGCGGTGCTCAGCACGCGCTTCGGTTACTCGCCCGAGGGCGTCGTCACCTTCGAGAGCCTGAAGATGAATGCGCCGCAATTCCGCATCACGCGCGGGCAGGGGCGGTTCGATCCGGCGAGCGGTGCGCTGCTGGTCGATGCCGATGCCTATTCGACGCAATATGGCCCGCTGTTCGCGCGCGTCACCGGCTCGGCGACCGCGCCGGTCGTGCGGCTCCGCGCGCCGCGGCCGGGGGTCGGGATCGGGCTCGCCAATCTCGACGCGCGCGTGGTCGGGCGTGGCGGGTCGTATCAGGTCAACGCAACCGGCGGCACCAATTACGGTCCGTTCAACGCCGACGTGCTGGTGACGCCGGGCAAGCAGCTGGCGGTCGATATCCGCCGCGTGCTGTTCGCGGGCGTCCAGTTCGCGGGCCGGGTCGTCCAGACCGCCGCCGGGCCATTCGCCGGGCAGGTGCGCTTCAACGGGCAGGGACTCAACGGCCTCGCGACGCTGGGCGCCGAGGGCAAATATCAGCGCGCCAGCGTCAATGCCCGCGCGCTCGCCGCGAAGATTCCGGGCGCGGTCGACTTCACGATCGGGCGCGCGCTGATCAACGCCGACGTCGTCCTCTTTGACAAGCCGCAGGTCCGCGCCGACGCGCAGATCGCCGACATGCGCTACGGCGCGACGGTGATCGAGGCCGGCCGCGTGCGCGTGAACTACGCCAACGGCTCGGGCACCGCGCAGGCGCTGCTGACCGGCTCGAACAGCGTGCCGTTCCGTCTCGCCGCCAATGCGCGGCTGTCGCCATCGCAATATCTGGTGGCGCTGCAAGGCGCGGCCAACGGCGTCAACTTCCGCACCGCCGCCCCGGCGCGGATCGTCCCCGACGGCAAGGGCTATCGCCTCGATCCGGCACGGCTCGACTTCGACAAGGGCTCGATGCGGCTGGCGGGCAAGTTCGGCGGCGGTGCGACACAGGCGCAGCTGCGGCTCGACCGGCTCGACCTCGCCCTGCTCAACGCGCTCGTCCCCAATCTCGGGCTTGGCGGGCAGGCGACCGGCAGCGTCGATTACGTGCAGCAGGCCGGGCAGGCCTTCCCGACCGCCGATGCGCGTGTCAACATCGCCAATTTCACCCGCTCCAGCCTGACCTCGGTGTCCGAGCCGGTCGACGTCGTTTTCCAGGGCCGGCTGACCAGCGCGGCGGGCGAGGGGCGCGCGCTCATCAAGCGCGGCGGCACCCCGGTCGGCCGGATGGTCGCGACCCTGACGCCGAGCGGCAGCGGCAGCTGGACGACGCGGCTGATGCAGGGGCCGCTTTCGGGCGGGATCCGCTACAACGGGCCGGCGGGCGTGCTGTTCAGCCTCGCCGGGCTCGCCGAGCAGCAATTGTCGGGGCCGATCGCGATCGCGGCGGACTTCGGCGGAACCGTCGGCGCGCCGCGCATCAACGGCCTGATCCGCGCCGACAATCTCACCTACACTAACGAGACCTATGGCACCCGCCTGACCAACATGCGGATCGGCGCGCGCTTCAACAACGATCGCTTGGAGCTGTCGCAGCTGCAGGCGCGTGCGGGTGACGGCACGGTGCAGGCGCAGGGCAACGTCAGTCTGGCGGCGGCGCAGGGCTTCCCGCTCGACGTGCGGGTCGCGATGCGCAATGCGCGGCTCGCCAAGTCCGACGCGCTCGGCGCGACCGCGACCGGCGACATCCGCATCCAGAACAACGCCACTGGCGGGCTGATCTCGGGCGACATCCTCGTCCCCAACGCCCGCTACGAGATCATCCGTCAGGGCGCCGCCGAAGTGCCCGAGCTGACCGGTATCCGCCGCAAGAGCGACGCGCCGCGCGCGCCGCGGCCGACCGACCGGCCCGCCGCGCCGGCGGTGGGGCTGTTCAAGCTCGACCTGCGCGTCCACGCCGACAACCAGCTGTTCGTCTCGGGGATGGGGCTGGAGAGCGAATGGTCGATGGACCTGCGGATCGGCGGCACCAGCGCGGCGCCGACGATCGGCGGCGGGCTGGATCTGGTCCGCGGCACCTATTCCTTCGCGGGCAAGCGCTTCGAGGTGTCGCGCGGGCAGGTGCGCTTCCGCGGCGGCGCGGCGCTCACCGATCCGGACATCAACATCCTCGCCACCACCAGCAACGATGGCGTGACGTTCAACATCAACATCACCGGCACCGGGCAGCGCCCGCAGATCGCCTTCACCTCGACCCCGTCGCTGCCGCAGGACGAGGTGCTCAGCCGGCTGCTCTTCGGCACCAACCCGGAGAATCTGTCGGCGACCGAGGCGCTGCAACTCGCCTCCGCGCTCAACTCGCTGCGCGGGTCGGGCGGCGGGCTCAATCCGCTCGGCAAGCTGCGCTCGGCGACCGGCTTCGACCGGCTGCGCATCCTCGGCGCCGACGAGGCGAGCGGGCGCGGTTCGGCGCTGGCGGCAGGCAAGTATCTGACGAACGATATCTATATCGAGATCGTCACCGACGCCCGCGGCTTCACCGCCACCCAACTGACGATCGCGCTGACCAAGTCGATCAGCCTGTTGTCGCAGGCCGGGTCGTTCGGCGGATCGAACGTCCAGCTCCGCTACTCGCGCGACTGGTAATCGCCGTCGCCCCGGCCTCGTGCCGGGGCGGAGATGCGAAGGGCTCAGGGGCAGCCAAACAGCCGGCGCCAAGCGGCGGCACCGCTGAATTTTTCCGCGTCGCCTCGGACGTGATCCGGGGCCCCGTTTCTTGTCGGCGGTCCGCGTTAAAAGCGGGACCCCGGATCTAGTCCGGGATGACGGAAAGGGGCGGGCGATCGGCCGAAGATGCGGCGGAGGCGTCAGGAGCGCCTCGATGCCCGAATGCTCATCTGCGCGCGGGTGGCCGTGCCGCCCCTCGTCGCTGGTTCGGCGGTCCGGCCTCGGGCCGAACCGCCGCTGGAATTACCAGGGCTTGATGACGATGCCGACAGCAAGCGCGACGATGAAAGCGAGCATGGGTCTCTCCCTTATGTGACCCCCCGAAGGGTGACTTCTACTTAATTGATCGTTAGGCATCGCTCAATGGCGTTAACCCTTTATTCACCATCGGGCGTGACGACTTAAGTCATTCTTCAAGAGTGGGTTCTACGATCGCGAAGGATATGGCCAGCCTGTACCATCTTGCCCCGTTGACGTCGTCCGACAGCGACGCCGTGCCCCCAGTGGGGCGGCGGGGATGCGTGCTGGTAAAACTTAGCAATCACAACGTGTTACGCCGCGAGATTGGCATCGCTGCGATGCCGCGGCTGTTGCAGGCGCTGGTCGCCCGGATCGTCGCGGCGCTACCGGACGCCGTCGTGACGGCGGTCGCCCGCGATGTGATCGAGGTCGGTTTCATCGCCACGAACCCCGACGCGCTGCCGCTCGTCATCGCGATTTGTCGCACCGCCTGCCTCACCCCGGTACAGATCGATAATTTTTCCTGCATACCCAAATTGGTGGCGTCCGGCGCGACCGGGCAGGCCGCCGGCGACCCGACGTTGCTGATCGAGCGGGCGGAGGCGGCGCTCGCCGACGCGGAGCGTGCCGTGGCGGCGCCCGCCGCGCCCGTGCCCGGCGTCCTCGACGCCCGTATGATCGAGGACGTCGATCGCGCGCTCGATCGCGGCGAGATGCTGCTGCATTATCAACCGAAGGTGCACATTCGCCGGCAGGCGATCGACTGTGTCGAGGCGTTGGTCCGCTGGGCGCATCCGGAGCGCGGGCTGGTGCTGCCCGGCGAGTTCCTCCCGGCCACCGAACGCGCGCAGCGGATGGAACGGCTGACGCTCTGGACGATCGCGCAGGCGATCACCGACCAGCGCGCCCTGCGCGCGCAGGGGCAGAACGTCCGGATCTTCATCAACATGTCGGGCCATCTGCTCGCCGACGCCGAGTTCGTGCGGCTGGCCTGTGCGGCGATCGCCGCCGCCCCCGACGCGCGGCTTGGGTTCGAAGTCACCGAAACGTCGGTGATCCGCGACCCTGCCGGCGCGATCGCGCATCTTCGCGAGTTCGACCGGATCGGCGTGCGCATCTCGATTGACGATTATGGCGCCGGCCTGTCGAGCCTCGCCTATCTCAAGCAATTGCCGGCGTGCGAGCTGAAGATCGACAAATTGTTCATCACGCAGCTGACCAGTTCCAACCGTGATCCGCTGATCGTCCGCTCGACGATCGACCTTGCGCATGCGCTCGACATGGAGGTGGTCGCCGAGGGCGTCGAGACGCAGGCGGCGCTCGCGCTGCTGTCCGTAATGGGCTGCGACATGGCGCAGGGGTATTTCATCAGCCCGCCGCTCGCCCTCGCGCCGCTGGCGGCGTTCCTCGCCGCCGAACAGCACCGCCAGGCGACCCAGGACGTCCGCGGTTCGTTCACGCGCCGCGCCGCCGGCTGGAAACGCGGATGAGCTCGCGGGCGCGGGGCGCGCTCGGCGCCGTCCTCGCCGTCCTGACGCTGGTCACGATGCCCGCGCAGGCCGCGCCGGTCGACGTCGCCGCGATCGAGAAGCGCATGGCGAGTGACCCCGAGGCGGCGCTGGCGCTGGCACGCGCGGCGCGCGCGCGGCTGTCACCCGCCGCCTCGCGGAGTGCGGAAGGCGCGACGTTGCTCTGGCTGGCGGGCGAGGCGCAGGTCCGCATCGGCGATCCGCGTGGTGGGCTGCGCACGCTTGACGCGGCGCGGCGCGGCGCGGCACGCGCCCCGGCGTCCGCGCGGTTGCTCGCCGACATCACCCTCTCGCAGGGCGGCGCGCTGACCGATGCCGGGCAGATCGCCGACGCCTTGTCGACGCTGCAGCGCGCGCATCGTATGTTCGTGGCGTTGCAGGATCATCGCAGCCAGGCCCGGGCATTGATCCTCATCGCGCTGCTTTACGCCAGCGCGCAGGATCATGCGATGGCGCTGCGCTATTTCGATCAGGTCGATGGCACCTATCCCAACGATCCCGGTCTGGCGGTGTCGGTTGAGAGCGGGCGCGGCAATGCGCTGCTCGCGCTCGGGCGGTTCACAGAGGCGCAGCACGAGTTCCGCGAGGCGTTGGCCGCCGCGCGCCAGCTGCGCAGCGTGCCCGGCGTCACGCAGTCGCTGGGCGATCTGTCGCTGGCGCAGCTGCGCGGCGGCGATCTGGCCGGTGCGGCGCGAAGCGTCGAGGCGGCGCTGGAAAGCGCCCGCCGCCCCGACGCGGTGGCGATGCGCCCGCAGGTATTGGCCGCGGCGGCCGACGTGGCGTTGCGTAGCGGCGATCGCGCGCGCGCGCGCCGACTGGTCGAGCAACGCTTCGCCGGGATCGACCTGAAGCATACGATCCTCGCTGACCGTCACGCGCACGACGTCGCCTACCGCACCTTCCTCGCCGAGGGCGACACGGCCGCGGCGCTGCCGCATCTCGCCGCGATGCAGCGGCTCGATGCGCAGGCGACCGAGATCGCGCGGTCGACCAGTGCGGCGCTGGCGGCGGCGCGCTTCGACTATGCCAATCAGGAATTGCGGATCGCGCGGCTGAAGGCGACCGGCCTCGCCCGGACGATCGAGTTCCAGCGCGCCACCGCCCGGTCGCAACGGCTGATCTTGATCGGCGTGATCGGCGCCACGCTGCTGGTGATCGCGCTGCTCGTCACCGGGCTGGCGCTGATCGGCCGCAGCCGCAATCGCGAGCGCGCCGCCAATCGCGGGCTTGCCGAAAGCAACGTGCAGCTCGAGAAGCTTTCGCGCGCGAAGACCGAGTTTCTGGCGACCACCAGCCACGAAATTCGCACCCCGCTGAACGGCATCCTCGGCATGACGCAGGTGTTGATCGCCGATCCGACGCTCGACCCGCTGGTGCGCGAGCGGCTGGATGTGGTCCATGGTGCCGGTCAGACGATGCGGACGCTCGTCGACGATATCCTGGACATGGCGAAGATCGAGACCGGACAGCTGACGCTGGAGGCGGCGCCGTTCGACCTGAACGCGACGCTCGACGCCGCGGCGCGGCTATGGCGCGATCCCGCGATCGCAAAAGGGCTGCGCTTCGAGGTGGACGTGGTGAACGCGCCGCAATGGATCAGCGGCGATGCCGCGCGGCTGCGGCAGATCGTGTTCAACCTGCTGTCGAACGCGGTCAAATTCACTGAATCGGGGCAGGTGTCGCTGCGCGCCGCGGCAACGGGCGATCGGTTGCGGATCGAGGTGACCGACCAGGGCATCGGCATGGACGAGGCGACCCAGCGGATCATCTTCGAATCGTTTCGGCAGGCTGATACCAGCACCACGCGGCGGTTCGGCGGCACCGGTCTGGGGCTGGCGATCTGCCGCAATCTCGCCCGCGCGATGGACGGCGACGTGACCGTGGAAAGCGCCCCCGGTCGGGGATCGCGCTTCATCGTCGACCTCCCGCTCGTCCGCGCCGACGCCCCCGCAGCGCCCGTGGCCACGGGCGGGTTGCTGATCGTCGAACGCCACCCGATCGCGCGCGCGATGCTCCGGACGCTGTTCGCCGCCGAGGCGGCGGTGGTGAGCTTCTGCGACGCGGACGAGGCGGTCGCGCGCGTGGCGGTCGTGCGCCCGCGCGGCGTGCTGATCGACGCGGGAACCTATGGGCGCGCGCCGGCCGATCTCGCCGCGCTCGTCGCCGCCGCACGCGGCATGCCGGTCGCGCTGCTGGCCCCGACGCTCACCGATGCCGAGCGCCACGACGCGTTCGATGCCGGTATCACAAATGTTATCGAAAAGCCTGTTTCCAAACAGGTGTTGGTGGACGCAATAGGTGCCATGCTCAGGCACCCCGTCAGGGATGCCGCGTAACGGGCATCCATCGTCGGCGGTTTCGCTGGCGTGGCGTTAGCAGGGAAGGCGAAACATGGCGGCGATGACGGTGCTGTTCATCGAGGATGACAGGATGAACCGTCGGGTCGTGCGCGACATGCTGGACGTCGCCGAGGTCGAGATGGTCGAGGCGGAGAGCGCCGAGATCGGCCTCGCGCTGATCGACACGCATGATTTCGCGATCGCATTGATCGACCTGCGGATGCCGGGCATGGACGGGCTGACCGCGATCGGCCACATCCGTGCGCGCACCGATGCCAAGGCCCGGCTGCCGATCATCGTCGTCACCGCCGACACCGCAATCGATCTGCGCCAGCGCTGCATCGCGGCCGGCGCCAACGACGTGATCTTCAAGCCGGTGGCGATGGACGAATTGTTCGACGCAATGGGCCGGCTGCTGGCCGAGGACGGCGACGCCGCGCTGATCTGAACGCCGCCCGCTGTACGCGATTGGCAGCGTAGCGAAGCAAATCAGAGCCGAACCCAGGCCCGCTGGATTGCTTCACTTCGCTTGCAATCACCGAAATCCGGTCGTTGAACCTCGTCGCCCCCGACCCGGCACGCAGGACGCCAAAAGAAGCATTTGCTCACGCGGAGGCGCGAAGGGCGCGGAGACGTACCGCGCGGCACATGCATAACCCTCTCATTCCAGATCGCTCCAGATGCGGAAAGCGCAACATCTCTGCGCCCTCCGCGCCTCCGCGCGAAAAATCCTGTTACCCTGCGCCGTTTCATGAGCCCGAACAGGCCCTAGCGTCTGATCCATCCAAGCTGAAGCGTCACCCCGGCGAAGGCCGCGGCCCAGTCGGGGGACACTGATGATGTAGGTTGCGCCTCATCTCTCTGACCCTCCCAACCGGGCCCCGGCCTTCGCCGGGGTGACGATGGGAAGCGGTTCAAGTTGGGTGGATCAAACTCTAGCTTTCGGTCCGCCGCAACGCGGCCGCTAGCGACGCTCCCGCACTCCCGCGCCGCGCTGGCTTCGGCTGATCGGGGGAGGGCGACCAGCCGGTCAGGAAGATCAGGTCGAAGCGTTCGGCGGTCCGTCCGTCCGGTGCCGCCCGCGCCGTGAACGCCGCCGCCGCGCGCGCCAGCACCTCGCGGCCAAGCGCATGCCGCGTCGCGAGCACGTTGCTCCCCGCCATCCCGCGCAGATCGTCGAGCAAGCGGCCGAACGCGCCGTAGCGCACCGTCAGCGTCTCGCTGTCCGCGACCGGCAGCGTCAGCCCGGCGCGCACCAGCAGATCGCCCGCCGAGCGCAGGTCGACCTGCGGATGCAGCCGCGCGACCGGCCGCTCGCCCTCCGCCTCGCGCAGCACCGCGCGCAGCGTCGACAGGCTGTTGCCGCCGACGAACGCGCCGAGGAACAGCCCGTCGGGGCGCAGCGTGCGCCGGATCAACGTCAGCGCGCCCGGCAGGTCACCGACGCTGTCGAGCGTCCCGGCCGCCACCACCAGATCGAACGCGCCGTCCGCGAACGGCAGGCGATCCTCATCGCCCTGCACGCCGCCGGCCGCGCGTGCGAAGGCGAACCCGGGGTCGAACCGCGCCACCCGCGCGCCCGGCGGCGGCACGAACGACGCGTCGAAACAGCCGAGATCGAGCACGTCGCTGAAGTCGCGCTTCACCGCGTCGAGCCGGTCGGCGATCCCGTCGATCATCGCGGCGCGCAGGAAGTCGTGCTCGGCGTAGCCGGGCGCGGCGCGGTCGCGGCGGCGCCGGCGCGCGGCGCGGTCGAAGATGTCGGGAGCGGCCATGATGCCGGCGGCTTGTGCCCGTTCGCGGCGCGCGCCACAAGGTCGGGTGTGCCCGGCCGCCTGCTCGATCTCGTCCTGCCGCCGCGTTGTCCCGGCTGCGGCGCCACCGTCGCGGGGCAGGGGCGCTTCTGCGCGTCGTGCTGGTCGCGGCTGCGCTTCCTCACGCCGCCGTGGTGCGCGGGGTGCAACCTGCCGTTCGCGTTCGACCGTGGCGAGGGCGCGCGCTGCGCCGCCTGCCTCGCCGCGCCGCCCGACCATGCCGGCGTTCGCGCCGCGGTCGCCTATGGCGAGATCGCCCGCACCGTCGCGCTGCGGCTCAAATATGGCGCGCGGCCCTTCTATGCCGCGACGATGGCGGCGCTGATGCTGCGGCATCTGCCCACGGAAGCGACGATTCTGGTGCCGGTGCCGCTCCATCGCCGCCGGATCTGGTCGCGCGGCTACAATCAGGCGGCGCTGATCGCGACCGAACTGGCGCGCCGCGCACGGATACCGGTCGCGCTGCACGCGCTTGAGCGGCACCGCGCCACCCCGCCGCTACGCGATCGCTCCGCGCGCGAGCGCCGCGCCACCGTCGCGGGGGCGTTCCGCGTCACGTCGCGCGGCCGCATGATGATGAACGGTGCGTCGGTGGTGCTGGTCGACGACGTCTATACCAGCGGCGCGACCGCCGAAGCGTGCGTGCGGGTGCTGCGCGGCGCGGGCGCGGCGTCGGTGACGATCCTCGCCTGGGCGCGGGTGATCGCGGGCGCAAGCGATTGACAGCGCGGGTCGTCGCTCACACCTAGGGGCGATGGCACAGGTCGAGATCTACACCAAGGCATTCTGTCCCTATTGCGCGCGCGCGATGAACCTGCTGGCGTCGAAGGACGTCGCGGTCGAGGAGACGGACATCGGCATGAACACCGCCAAGCGCGGCGAGATGATCGAGCGCGCGGGCGGTCGCACCACCGTCCCGCAGATCTTCATCGACGGCACGCATGTCGGCGGCTCCGACGATCTCGCCGCGCTCGACCGCGCCGGCAAGCTCGACGCGCTGCTCGGTCGCTGACGGCTGCGGCGATGCGATGATCGTCTTCGATCTGCGCTGCGCCCGCGACGGGCACGTGTTCGAGGCGTGGTTCGCATCCTCGGCGGCCTATGACGAGCAGCGCTCGCGCGGGTTGCTTGCCTGCCCGTCATGCGGCGCGGCGGAGATCGATAAGGCGGTGATGGCACCGAACGTCGCGCCCAAGGGCAATCGCGGCGTCGCGCCCGCCGAGGCGAAGGCGCTGCTCGCCAGGGTCGCCGAGGCGCAACGCCGCGCGCTGGCCGGGTCGCGTTGGGTGGGCGGCGATTTCGCGGCCGAGGCGCGCGCGATGCACGCCGGCGACAAGCCCGACGCGCCGATCCACGGCCAGGCGAGCCTCGCGGAGGCGAAGCAGCTCGCCGAGGAAGGCGTCCCGATCGCGCCGCTCCCGCTGCCGGTGACACCGCCGGAGACGGTGAACTAACCCGTCCGCCTGCCGTCGTCATCCCGGCGGCGGGTTTTCGCGCGGTCCCTCCGACCCGTCATTCCCGCGCAGGCGGGACCTCTGCGAACGTGCGAGCCCATGCCGTCGCCAGGCCGTACCCCGGCGAAGGCCGGGGTCCAGTTGGCAAGGCGTTTCAGTTAGTTTGAAACCTTTCCACTAGGCCGCGTCTGCATTTACAGGATTCCCATTCGAGGTGAGTTCTGATTCAAGGCTGGCGAAGGAGCCTAGCCTTGAGCAGACGCACGCTGACGGATGAGCAATGGGAGCGGATCGCTGGCTAT
>CAJYLV010000030.1 GCA_913776255.1 uncultured Sphingomonas sp.
TGCGGCTTGGCCGCCTTGGTGGTCTTCATCAGCGCCTTCATGGTGCCTGGTGACCTTCATTTCGCGTCGAAAGAGAAAAAACGCGCCACCCCGCCGGGTGCACGCGTCGATGGCGGCGCAATGCCGCGCGGTGACGATCCTGTCAAGGTTTCCGCGGGTTTGCTGACGGGTATTCTGATACCGGCAGCGTCGTCGCCGCCCTATGCCCGGCGGCGGCTGACCGAATGCGCGGCGACGACCGTCGCGATCAGCAGCAGTGCGGCGTTCGCCTGATGCGCCACCGCGACGACGATCTCGACCCCCGAGAGCAACGTCGCGATGCCGAGCGCGATCTGCACCACGACCAGCAGCACGACCGCGGCCGCGACGCGATCCGCGCGCATCTTCCGCGCCTGATATGCCAGCCAGACCAGCGCCCCGGCCGCGACGAACGCGATCCAGCGGTGGAGGAACTGCACGACGACCGGGTTGTCGACCGCATTGCTCCACGCCGGCGCCAGCATCGGCACGTTGGCGGGGAACCACGCATCGCCCATCAGCGGCCAGCTCGAAAAGGCATAGCCGGCGTCGAGCCCGGCGGTCAGCGCGCCGAGCGTGATCTGCACCGCCAGCGCCGCGATCGCCAGCGCCGGACCGGTGCGCAGCGCCGCCGGGCGCGCGAGCGGGTTGGCGGCGAGCGCGCTCAGGTCGCGCGCGGTCCAGACGATCCCGCCGAGGATGAACAGCGCCGTCCCGAGATGCGTCGCCAGCCGCAGGTGGCTCACGTCGGTGCGCACCGACAGGCCGGAGGCGACCATCCACCAGCCGATCGCCCCCTGCAGCCCGCCGAGCGCCAGCAGCGCCGTCAACCGCCAGCCATAGCCGCGCGGGATCTGCCGCTTCACCGCGAACCACAGCAGCGGCAGCGCAAACGCCAGCCCGATCACGCGCCCGAGCACCCGGTGGAGATATTCCCAGAAGAAGATCGCCTTGAACCCGTCGAGCGTCATGCCGCGGTTGAGCTGCTGATACTCCGGGATGCGCTGGTAATTGGCGAACTCGGCCTGCCACTGCGCCTGCGTGAGCGGCGGGACGACGCCGCTGATCGGCTTCCATTGCGTGATCGACAGGCCGGACTCGGTCAGGCGCGTGATCCCGCCGACCACGACCATCGCCACGATCAGCGCGGCGACCCAATAGAGCCAGCGCGCGAGCGCCGCCGGACGCGTGGACAGCGAGAAACCCGGGCTTGCCTGTAGCATGCCGCCTTCTACGACCCGCTTGTAAGGAAGGGAAGCCTGCGGGCGAACTGACGCATCACGCCCAGATCCTCCCCCGTCGCCCCGGACTTGATCCGGGACCCGCTTCTTTTGTGCACAGAGGGAAGAACAAGCGGGATCCCGGATCAAGTCCGGGATGACGAAGGAGTTTGGAGCGGCTCTAGAGTCCCGGCCCGTTCGCCTTCAGCTCGGCCAGCCACGCCGCCGCGGTGCCGTCCGATGGCGCGCGCCAGTCGCCGCGCGGCGACAGCGCCCCGCCCGCCGACACCTTCGGCCCGTTGGGGATCGCCGAGCGCTTGAACTGGCTGGTCTGGAAGAAGCGGACCAGGAACCGCTCCAGCCAGTGCACGATCGTCGTCAGATCATAGGCGGTGCGCGCGCTCTCCGGATAGCCGAGCGGCCAGCGCCCGGCCGCCGCATCGTGCCACGCATGCCAGGCGAGGAACGCGACCTTCGACGGCGCGAGGCCGTGGCGGATCAGATAATGCGCGAAGAAGTCGTTGAGCGGATACGGGCCGATCTTGCTCTCGGTGCTCTGCAACTCCGCGCCCGGCACCAGCTCGGGGCTGATCTCCTGCCCGAGGATCGCCTCGAGCACCGCATCGGTCTCGCGATCATATTGGTCGGTGCCGATCGCCCAGCGGATCAGGAACTGGATCAGCGTCTTGGGCACGCCGGCATTGACCGCATAATGGCTCATCTGGTCGCCGACGCCATAGGTGCACCAGCCGAGCGCCAGCTCCGACAGGTCGCCGGTGCCGACCACCAGCCCGTCGCGCTGGTTGGCGATGCGGAACAGGTAATCGGTGCGCAGCCCCGCCTGCACGTTCTCGAACGTCACGTCATAGACCGGCTCGCCGCGCCCGAACGGATGCCCCATGTCCTCCAGCATCCGCGTCGCGGCGGGGCGGATGTCGATCTCCTCGGCGGTGATGCCGAGCGCGCGCATCAGCTTCCACGCATTGCTCTTCGTCCCCTCGCTGGTCGCGAAGCCGGGCATGGTGATGCCGAGAATGTCGCTGCGCGGCCGCCCGAGCCGGTCGAGCGCCTTGGCGGCGACGATCAGCGCGTGGGTGCTGTCGAGCCCGCCCGACACGCCGATCACCAGCCGCTGCGCGCGCGCGGCGACCAGCCGCTTGGCGATTCCCTCGACCTGGATGTTGAAGGCTTCGTAGCAATCCTCGTCGAGCTTGCCGGGCGTGTTGGGGACGAACGGGAAGCGGCGGATCTCGCGCTTCAGCCCGACGTCGGCGAAATCGGGTTCGTGCCGGAACGCGATGCGGCGGAAGCACGTCTCGGGGTGCCCGGCGAAGGCGGCAGCATCGTTGAACGTGCCGTTGCGCAGCCGCTCCTGCACCAGCCGCCCGGTATCGACGTCCGCGATCGTCAGCCCCGGCTCGTGCGCGAACCGCTCGGAGGTCGCCAGCAACTCGCCCAGTTCGTGGATGCTCCCCTGCCCGTCCCACGCCAGATCGGTGGTGCTCTCCCCCGGCCCGGCGGCGGAATAGACATAGGCGCACATCGCCCGCGCCGATTGCGACGCCGACAGCATCATCCGCTCGCGCGACTTGCCGATCACGACGTTCGAAGCCGAAAGATTGGCGCAGATCAGCGCGCCGGCGAGCGCCCCGAGCGTCGAGGGCGGAGTCGGCGACCAGTAATCCTCGCAGATTTCGGCGTGGATCACGAAGTCCGGCAGGTCGTCGGCGGCGAACAGCAGGTCAGTCCCGAACGGCACGTCCTCACCGTCGATCGCGATCGTCAGCCCGGTCAGCCCCGCCCCGCTCGCGAACCAGCGCTTCTCGTAATATTCGCGGTAATTCGGCAGGAAGGTCTTGGGCACCACCCCCAGCACCCGCCCGCGCGCGACGGCGAGCGCGCAATTGTAGAGCCGGCCGCCGCGCTCCAGCGCCGCGCCGACCAGCAGCACCGGGCGCAGCGCGACACTCGCCGCCACCACCGCTGCGATCGCGTCGCGCGTCGCGCGCTGCAACGCGGATTGCAGGTGCAGATCGTCGATCGCATAGCTGCTGAGGTTCAGCTCGGGATACACGACGAGGTCGACGCCCGCGTCGTGCGCGGTCCGCGCGATGCCGATCGCGGCCTCGGCATTGGCGGCGGGGTCGCCGACCGTGGCGAGCGGGGTGGCGGCGGCGACGCGCAGCATGCCGTGGCGATGCAGCGAACGGAAGGCTGGGTTCATGCCCGTCAAATACCGGTCGCGGCATGACTTTGCCAACTGTTCGCGGCGCCTTGCCTAAGCTACATCAGTCAGGATGATGCCTTCCCATTCCCGCGAGGACAGCGCCGCGCAACCTTTTGCGCGCGCAGGAGAAGTGGGGAAGCTGCTTCGGGCGATGGACTGGTCGGGCACGTCGCTGGGGCCGATCGCGGCATGGCCGGCGCCGCTGCGCACGACGCTGGAGCTGCTGCTGCCGGTCGGCGCGCAGATGTTGCTGATCTGGGGGCCGGAGCGCCGCGTCTTCTACAATGACGCTTATGCCGCGCTGCTTCACGAACGCCATCCCGACGCGCTCGGTCAGCCCGCCGACAAGCGCTGGCACCGCGCGTGGGACGAGGTCGGCCCAATGGTCGATACGGTCTTCGCGACCGCGCGGACGCTGACGGTCGGCAATCGCCGCTTCGAGGTCCTCGCCGACGGCCAGCCCGTCACGCTGCATTTCGACATCTCGCTGTCCGCGGTGCTGCTGGACGACGGAACGGTCGGCGGGGTCTTGGGGCTGGTCTCCGACGTCACCGAGCGCACGCGCACCGTCGAGGCCGCCACGCGCGAGCGCGAGCGGCTGCGTCAGATGTTTGACCAGGCCCCCGGCTTCATCGCGGTGCTGCGCGGGCCGGACTATGTCATCGAACTGGCGAACGCCACCTACCGGCGGATGAGCGGCGGACGCGAGCTGGTCGGACGGCGCTATGCCGAGGCGCTGCCCGAAGTCGCCGCGATCGGCTTCATCGACAAACTCGACGAGGTCCGCCGCACCGGCGAACCGTTCCGCGCCATCGACATGCCGGTGCAGCTGCCGACCGCGACGCCCGGCGTGCTGCGCGACTTCTGGATCGACTTCATCTGCCAGCCGATCTCCGACGAGCGCGGCGGAGTGGCGGCGATCTTCATCGAGGGGATCGACCGCACCGACCGTCACCGCGCGCGCGAGGCGCTGGCGCGCGGGCGCGCGTCGCTTGAACAGGCGACCGAGGCCGGCGAGATCGCGACTTGGGACTATGACCTCCGGCACGACCGCTTCAGCTGCTCGCCGCTCGGCATGTCGCTCTATGGACTGCCGCCCGGCAGCGCGCCGCTGACGCGCGAGGCGTTCCGCGCGCTGGTCGAACCCGAGGATCGCCCGATCCTCCAGGAAGCCTTTCTGCCAGTCGTCGATCCGGCGGTGCGCGCGCTGTTCGACGTCGAATACCGGGTCGCGCACGAGCGGGTCGGCGGCGTCCGCTGGCTGTCGGTGCGCGGGCGCGGCATCTTCGACGGCGACACCTGCCTGCGGGTGGTCGGCACGATCATCGACATCACCGCGCGCAAATTGCAGGCCGAGGCGTGGCGCGAGAGCGAGGCGCGCTTCCGCACCCTCGCCGACAGCCTGCCCGCGCTGGTGTGGATGACCGATGCGCACGGACAGGTGACCTTCGCCAGCCGTGGGTTCGAGACGATCCTGGGCGTCGCGCCCGAGCTGGTCGAGGCGCGCGGCTGGGGCGATCTGCTCCGCGCCGACCGGCGCGATGCGGCGCTGGCCGCGCGCGGCAGCTGGTTCGAGACCCCGCGCACGCTGAGCGGCGAACATCCGCTGCTCACCCCCGACGGCCTGACGCGCTGGATGCATATCGAGGCGCGCCCGCGCTTCATCGGCACCGCTTTCCAGGGCTATACCGCCTGCGCGATCGACGTGACCGATTCGCATCTCGCCGGCGAGCGGCTGGAGGCGCGCGTCGCCGAGCGTACCGCCGAGCTGACCGCGCAGATCGCCGAGCGCGAACGCGTCGAGGAGACGCTGCACCAGATGCAGCGACTGGAGGCGATCGGGCAGCTGACCTCGGGCGTGGCGCACGATTTCAACAACCTGCTCACCGTGATCCTCGGCAATGTCGACTCCTTGGTTGCGGCGGGAAAGCGCGGGTTGCTCGATCCGCGGCTCGAACCGCGGCTGGACCATGTCCGCATCGCGGCGGAGCGCGGCGCGGCGCTGACCGCGCAATTGCTCGCCTTCTCGCGGCGGCAGCGGCTGGAGGCGAAGGTCGTCGATCTGAACCGCAGCGTCACCGGGCTGCTCGACCTGCTCGGCGGCACGCTCGGCCGCGACATCGCGATCGAGACGCACACCCCGCCCGACATCTGGCCGGCGCTCGTCGATCCGACGCAGATGGAACTCATCATCCTCAACCTCGCGATCAACGCCCGCGATTCGATGCCCGGCGGCGGGACGCTGCTGCTGTCGGTCGCCAATGCGACGCTGGGGCCGCCGGAGCGCGCCGAGGAGCCGCCGCCGGGCGATTACGTGCGCGTGGCGGTGACCGACACCGGCACCGGCATGTCCGAGGCGGTGCTGGCGCGCGCGTTCGAGCCGTTCTTCACCACCAAGGAGGTCGGCAAGGGTTCGGGACTCGGGCTGGCGCAGGTGTTTGGCTTCGCCAAGCAATCGGGCGGCGGGGTGCGGATCGACAGCGCGCCGGGGCGCGGCACCACCGTCAGCGTGTTCGTGCCGCGCGCCGCCGCCGCCGCAGGGGTGGCGCAGGACGCGCCGTTGCCCGCGCCGGTCGAGCCGCTCGACGGGACGACGGTGATGGTGCTCGACGACGACGACCGCGTCCGCCAGGTCGCGGTCGAGGCGCTGCGCGAGGCGGGCTGTCGCGTGATCGAGGCCGCTGACGGCGAGTCGGCGCTGGAGGCGTTGCGCCACGAACCCGCGATCCGGCTGGTCGTCACCGACATCGCCATGCCCGGCATGACCGGCATCCAGTTCGCGCGGCGGTTGCAGGACCTGCACCGCGGCGTCGCGGTGCTGTTCGTCACCGGCCACGCCGACCCGTCCGACATGGAGGGGGTCAGCGAGGACCGGCTGATCCGCAAACCCTATCCGCGCCGCGTGCTGCTGGAGCGGGTGCGCGCGATCCTTGCCGAGGCGTGACGCGCGGCTTTCAATCGGCTGCACGAGCGGTTCAGTGTTCGTTGTCGGATCGCCGCGCATAACGACGCCACGATGGTCGGAGGGTGGCGATGCTGAAGGCGATGATCGCGGGCTTGTTGTCGATGACGGCGCTGGTGCCGCCGGCGCTCGCGCAGGATGGGCGGTCGATGGACCGCGGACAATGGCGACCCGGGCGCGCCGAGCGCCCGGCGCCGCCCCCGGAGGCCGCGCCGCGCCCCGCGCCGGGGGCGGAGGCCGCGCGCCCGCCCGAACCCGCGCCGCGCCGCTGGGCAAGCGAAGGCGCGCCGACCCGTCGCAAACCCGGCGGCTGGGAACGTGTCGACCGCCGCCCCGACGAGCCGAACCGCCCCCCGGTGCCAAACGGCGACTGGCGCAGCGCGCGCCCGCCCGAGCCGCGCGACGATCGGCGCGGCGCCGGCCTGCCCCGTCCGCCGGCGCCGAACGGCGCGTGGCGCAGCGAGCGGGACGACTGGCGCAGCGCGCGCGCGCCGCAAGAGCGGCGCGACGACTGGCGCGCGCCGGCGCGCGACCGCGTCTGGAGCAACGATCCGGGCCGCCGCGGCTTCGAGCGCCGCGATGCCCCCCGCCCGCCCGCGACAGTCTGGCGCGCCGACAGCATCCGGCCCTGGGACCGCGGCTGGCGACGCGAACCGCAATATGACTGGAACCGCTACCGGAACGAGCGCCGCTCGGTCTTCCGCCTGCCGCGCTATTACGCGCCTTATGGCTGGGACCGCGGGTATCGGCGGTTCGGCGTCGGGATCGCGATCGCGCCGATGCTCTACACGCCGCGTTACTGGATCTACGATCCCTATGCCTATCGCCTGCCCGATGCCGAGGAGCCGTATCGCTGGGTGCGCTATTACGACGACGCGTTGCTGGTCGATATCGAGGACGGGACCGTCGTCGACGTGATCCACGACATCTTCGAGTGAGCGCGGTGGCTTGAAAGTCGGGGCGACGCGCGACACTGGTCTGGCCATGTCGCTCGCCACCACCCCGCCCGGCCATCCCTCCGCCGTCCGTGCCCGGCAGGGTGCGGCGGTGGCGGCGCGGCTCGACGCCGATCCGCGGATGCAGCGCCTGCCAAGCGACGCGGTCGCGGCGTGGCGCTGCCCCGATTTCCTCGACGCCGCCAATTGCGACTGGCTGGTGCAGGTGATCGACGGCAACCGCCGCCCCTCGACGCTGTTCAGCGACCGCGGTGGCCCCGCCAGCCGCACCAGCGACAGTTGCGACATGGACCGCAACGCCGACGGCATCCGCCAGATCGACGAATATATCGCCGCCTCGCTCGGCATCGCGCCCGAGTTCGGCGAGACGATGCAGGGGCAGCGCTATGCGCCCGGCCAGCTGTTCCGCGCGCACCACGATTATTTCCACGAGGCCGAAAGCTATTGGCCGGCGATGCGCGAGAACGGCGGGCAGCGCACCTTCACCGCGATGATCTACCTCAACGACGTCGAGGAAGGCGGCGCGACCTGGTTCCCCAAGGGCGGCCTGCGCGTCGCGCCGCGCAAGGGGATGTTGCTGGCGTGGGACAACATGAACCCCGACGGCAGCCCCAACACCGCGACGCTGCACGAGGGGATGGCGGTGCTGGAGGGCACCAAATACATCATCACCAAATGGTTCCGCGAGGAGCCTTGGGGACGCCGCCCACGCGCCTGACCCCTTCCGTCATTGCGAGCGTAGCGAAGCAATCCAGGGCGTCCTGGTCCGGCTCTGGATTGCTTCGCTACGCTCGCAATGACGAACCTCCGTCGTCCCGGACTTGATCCGGGACCCCGCCTCTTCTCTCGCACGAGACGGCACAAAGCGGGATCCCGGATCACGTCCGGGACGACATCAATTGGCGGGCACCAGCAACCGCTCGCGCGCGATCTTCTCGCGCCACACCAGCGGCGCGAGCTGGTGGACGTTGTTGCCCTCGGCATCCACCGCCACCGTCACCGGGAAGTCGGACACCTCGAACTCGTAGATCGCCTCCATCCCCAGGTCCGCGAACCCGACCACCTTGCTGCCCTTGATCGCGCGCGCGACCAGATAGGCCGCGCCGCCGACCGCCATCAGATAAGCGCTCTTCGCGTCGCGGATCGCCTCGGTCGCCGCCGGCCCGCGCTCCGCCTTGCCCACCATCGCCAGCAAGCCCTGATCGAGCATCATCCGCGTGAACTTGTCCATCCGCGTCGCGGTCGTCGGACCCGCCGGCCCCACCACTTCCTCGCCGACCGGATCGACCGGGCCGACGTAATAGATGACGCGGCCCTTGAACTCGACCGGCAGTTCCTCGCCCTTCGCCAGCATGTCGGCGATGCGCTTGTGCGCGGCGTCGCGGCCGGTCAGCATCTTGCCGTTGAGCAGCAGCCGGTCGCCCTGCTTCCACGACTGCACCACCTCGGGCGTGAGCGTGTCGAGATCGACGCGGATCGCGGCCTTGTCGGGGGTCCAGTTGACGTCGGGCCATTCGGCGAGCTTCGGCGCCTCGAGGAACGCCGGCCCCGAGCCGTCGAGCGTGAAATGCGCGTGGCGGGTCGCGGCGCAGTTCGGGATCATCGCCACCGGCTTGCCCGCGGCATGGCAGGGCGCGTCCTTGATCTTGACGTCGAGGATCGTCGACAGTCCGCCCAGCCCCTGCGCGCCGATGCCGAGCGCGTTGACCTTGTCGAAGATCTCGATGCGCAGCGCCTCGATGTCGTTGCGCGGCCCGCGCGCCTTGAGCGGCCCCATGTCGATCGGCTCCATCAGCGCCTGCTTGGCGAGCAGCACGCAATGCTCCGCGGTGCCGCCGATGCCGATCCCGAGCATCCCCGGCGGGCACCAGCCCGCGCCCATCTGCGGCAGCATCTCGACCACCCAGTCGACGATCGAATCGCTGGGATTCATCATCTTGAACTTGGACTTGTTCTCGCTGCCACCGCCCTTGGCCGCGACATCGACCGACACGGTGTTGCCCGGCACCATCTCGACGTGCAGCACGCACGGCGTGTTGTCCTTGGTGTTGCGGCGCGTGAACGCCGGGTCGGCGAGCACCGAGGCGCGCAGCTTGTTCTCCGGGTGCAGGTAGGCGCGGCGCACCCCCTCGTCGACGACCTCCTGCATCGAGCGGCTGTTGTCGTCGAGCCGGCAGTCCATGCCCCATTTGACGAAGACGTTGACGATCCCGGTGTCCTGGCAGATCGGGCGATGCCCCTCCGCGCACATCCGGCTGTTGGTCAGGATCTGCGCGATCGCATCCTTGGCGGCGGGCGATTGCTCGGCCTCGTAGGCGGTGCCCAGCGCGCGGATATAATCCATCGGGTGATAGTAACTGATGAACTGGAGCGCGTCGGCGACGCTCTCGATCAGGTCGGCGGTACGGATCACGGTCGTCATGGCGACGCTCTATAAGCGCCGCCGCGCCGGGGCAACAGCGCCGCGGTTCGTGCGACCGCCGACCCGCGATGGTGAAAAAAAATTTGCCCGCTTGCGCTTTCGGAAAGCGGCGGAAGTCCGCGCGTCGTGGCGGATCGGTCCGCAGCCGGACCCTTTTGCGGCTCTTGCCCGCCGCGCGCTTCTGCCACAATCTGTAGAGGTAGAGGCCGGGCAGCGGCGCTATCGGTGGTAAGGTGGCGGGTGACGCCCCACACCGTCGGCGCGACCGGTCGGGGTTTTCGAATAGCCGATCCGCACGGATCGCACCACTGACAGGCGGGACGCGAGAGCATGAACTTCACGACCACGGACGCCGAGGCGATGAGCGCAGACATGATCGAGGCCATGACGGCCCAAGCGACGGCAGCTGCCGCCGCGGAGGCGACCGCCACCGAGCAGGCGATCGCCAAGCATGGCGCGCGCACCGCGCCCTATCCGCTCGACGTCGACCACAGCCGCGACGCGCTGCTGACCGACTTCGGCAAGGAAACGCTCAAGGACCGCTACCTGCTGCCCGGCGAGAGCTATCAGGATCTCTTCGTCCGCGTCGCCAGCGCCTATGCCGACGATCAGGCGCATGCGCAGCGGCTGTATGACTATATCTCGAAATTGTGGTTCATGCCGGCCACGCCGGTGCTGTCGAACGGCGGCACCGGACGCGGGCTGCCAATCAGCTGCTATCTCAACTCGGTCCCCGACAGCCTCGACGGGATCGTCAAGACGTGGAACGAGAACGTCTGGCTCGCCTCGCGTGGCGGCGGGATCGGCACCTATTGGGGCAACGTCCGCGGGATCGGCGAGCCGGTCGGGCTCAACGGCAAGACCAGCGGGATCATCCCGTTCGTCCGCGTCATGGACTCGCTGACGCTCGCGATCTCGCAGGGCTCGCTGCGCCGCGGCTCGGCGGCCTGCTATCTCGACATCTCGCATCCCGAGATCGAGGAATTCCTCGAAATCCGCAAACCTTCGGGCGACTTCAACCGCAAGGCGCTCAACCTTCACCACGGCGTGCTGATCCCCGACGCCTTCATGGAAGCGGTGCGCGACGGCGCCGAATGGCAGCTCAAGTCGCCCAAGGACGGGTCGGTCCGCGCGACCGTCGATGCGCGCGCGCTGTTCCAGAAGCTGGTCGAAACCCGCCTCGCCACCGGTGAGCCGTACATCGTCTTCGCCGACCACGTGAACTCGACGATGCCCAAGCATCACCGCGAACTGGGGCTGAAGGTGTCGACCTCGAACCTGTGCAGCGAGATCACGCTGCCGACCGGCACCGACCATCTCGGCAACGATCGCACCGCGGTCTGCTGTCTGTCGTCGCTCAACCTCGAAACCTGGGACCAGTGGAAGGACGAGAAGGGCTTCGTCGAGGACGTGATGCGCTTCCTCGACAACGTCCTGCAGGATTACATCGACCGCCACGAACCCGGCATGGAGCGCGCGGCCTACAGCGCGGCGCGCGAGCGCTCGGTGGGTCTGGGCGTGATGGGCTTCCACTCGTTCCTGCAGGCGCGCGGGCTGCCGTTCGAGGGCGCGATGGCCAAGAGCTGGAACCTGCGCATCTTCAAGCACATCAACGCGCAGGTGAATCAGGCGTCGATGACGCTCGCCGCCGAGCGGGGGCCGTGCCCCGACGCCGCCGATGTCGGCGTGATGGAGCGGTTCAGCTGCAAGATGGCGATCGCGCCGACCGCGTCGATCAGCATCATCTGTGGCGGCACCAGCGCCTGCATCGAGCCGATCCCGGCCAACATCTACACCCACAAGACGCTGTCGGGCAGCTTCGCGGTCAAGAACCCGTATCTCGAAAAGCTGCT
>CAJYLV010000031.1 GCA_913776255.1 uncultured Sphingomonas sp.
GGCGACCTGTTCGATGGTCGCGCTGTCATGGCGTACCGAGGCGCATGACGCGGTGGTCGTCGCCTGTGCCGAGCCGGCGTGGCGGATCTTCGTGCCGGTGATCGCGCCGCCCCGCGCCGCCGCCGCCTCCCCGGCCGTGCTGCGCGCGGGCGCCGCCGCACCGCCCGCGCGCGCCGAACCGGTGATCCGGCGCGGCGACCCGGTGGTGATCGAGGCGGGCGCGGATGGCTTTTCGATCACGCGCGAAGGCGTGGCGATGGCCGACGCGGCGCCGGGCGGTCGCGTGATGATCCGCGTCGCCGACACCGCGCGCCCGGTGCAGGCGGTGGCGGTCGAGGCGGGGCGCGCGACCCTGCCCGGATGGCCGGAATAAAAAAGTGCTAAAGCCCCCCCTCCAGCGGTCGTTTCTGCCGGTGTCAGCGGAAAGCGACAGGTGTGGACATGGTGGACTCAATAGGATCAGCGACGGTGAGGGCGGGGTTATCCCCCGTCTCGACCGTCCAACGCGCCGGCAAGGCCGGGCCGGTCGCCGAGACGGCACCGGTCGCCAAGGCGGCAAGCCCGGCGGGTGCGGACGCGACGCAGGCGCCCGGCGCGATGGCCAGCGCGATGGCATCGTCGCCGCCGGTCAACGCGGATCGCGTGCAGCAGATCAAGACCGCGCTCGCCAACGGCACCTTCCCGCTGTCGCCCTCGACGATCGCGGATCAATTCATCGCGCTGCGCTACGATTGGATGTCCCGCAATGAACAGGCGTGATGCGCTGGTGCGCGTGATCGACATGCTGCATGCCGAGATCGCCGCGCTGAAGAGCAACGACATGAACGCGCTGGAGCGCGCGACCGCGAACAAGCTGCGCGCGATCGAGGAGCTGCAACAGCTCGGCGACGGCCCGGCCACGCCGGAGCTGCGCGGGCTGGTCGAGGAAGCGGATCGCCTGAACGACACCTGCCGCATCTACGTGAACCTGATGGCGGCAAATGTTCGCCGCCGCCTGCAACTTCTTTCCGGTCAGGGCGGCAACGCCTATGGCCGCGGCCCCGCCGCCGCCTACGCCTGACCGGCATCACCGCTGACACCGACACGCCCCGGCCCCCACCGCCGGGGCGTTGTGATTCAAGGGTATCGTCACCGCGCGCGCAGCGACGCGATCCAGTGCTGAACCAGGACGCCCTGGATTGCTTCGCTGCGCTCGCAATGACGTAGGCGCCCTTTGGCACGCCCCTTGCATAAATGCGGGGCATGACCGTTTCCGCGATCACCTCTGCCAGCCAGCGCGTCACGTCCGCGATTCAGCGCGCGGCGCAGCGCACCGGCGTCGACTTCGACTATCTGATGGGTCAGGCGCGGCTGGAAAGCGGGCTGAACGCCAACGCGCGCTCGGGCACCTCCTCGGCGGCGGGGCTGTACCAGTTCCTCGACCAGAGCTGGCTGGCGGTGGTCAAGCAGCATGGCGGCGAGCACGGGCTGGGCTGGGCCGCCGACAGCATCCAGAAGTCGGGTGGGCGCTACGTCGTGAGCGGCGGCAACCGCCAGGCGATCCTGGGGCTGCGCAACAATCCCGAGATCTCCGCGCTGATGGCCGCCGAGCACGCCAGCGACAACAAGGGCGCGATCGAGGCGGTGACGGGGCGCGAGGCGACCGGCACCGATTTGTACATGGCGCATTTCCTGGGCATCGGCGGCGCGCGCACCTTCCTGTCGGCGATGCAGAGCAACCCGGATCGCAGCGCCGCCGCGGTCTTCCCGACCGCCGCCCGCGCCAACCGCAGCGTCTTCTATGAACGCGACGGCTCGCCCCGCTCGCTCTCCGAAGTGTATCAGCGCTTCGCCGACAAGCTGGGCGGCGGCTCCGACGCCGCCGCCACCGCCAAGGCGAACAACCAGTGGCAGTTCGCCGCGCAGGCGCTGGCGATGGGCCAGGACGCCACCGTCGTCACCGGCACCGGGCAGAGCGCCAGCGACGCGCTCGACTGGGCGAAGTCGGCGCTGGGCGCGCGCGGGACGCAGGGCAGCCTGTTGCGCCCGTCGCCCGACAATGCGCGGCTGGCGTACATGATGCTCGCCGGGCTGGGGCGCTAAGCGATGAAGATCCTCGCCGCCGCGCGCCAGGGTGCGCTTCCCGCCGCGATCCTGCTGCTCGTCGTCCTGATGGTCGTGCCGATCCCGGCGTTCATGCTCGACGTGTTCTTCATCATGAACATCACGATCAGCCTGGCCGTGCTGATGGTCGCGCTGAACGCCGAGAAGCCGCTCGACTTCTCGTCCTTCCCCACCGTGCTGCTGTTCGCGACGCTGTTCCGCCTCGGCCTGAACGTCGCGTCGACGCGGATCGTGCTGGTCCACGGCCATACCGGTTCGGCGGCGGCGGGGCATGTCATCGAGGCGTTCGGATCGTTCGTGATCGGCGGCGACTATGTCGTCGGCCTGTTCGTGTTCGCGATCATCGTCATCATCAACCTGATCGTCGTCACCAAGGGCGCGGGCCGCGTGTCCGAAGTGTCGGCGCGCTTCACCCTCGACGCGCTGCCCGGCAAGCAGATGGCGATCGACGCCGACCTGAACGCCGGCCTCATCACGCCGGACGAGGCCAAGAAGCGCCGCGTCGACGTCGCGACCGAAGCCGAGTTCTACGGCTCGATGGACGGCTCGTCCAAGTTCGTGAAGGGCGACGCGGTCGCCGGGCTGCTGATCCTGGCCGCCAACATCGTCGGCGGCTTGATTCTGGGACCGGTCAGCCACTCGCTGACGATCGCCAAGGCCGCGCAGACCTATACGATGCTCGCGATCGGCGACGCGCTGGTGGCGCAGGTGCCCGCGCTGCTGCTGTCGATCGCCGCCG
Source organism: uncultured Sphingomonas sp. (assembly GCA_913776255.1). Classification (GTDB taxonomy): domain Bacteria; phylum Pseudomonadota; class Alphaproteobacteria; order Sphingomonadales; family Sphingomonadaceae; genus Sphingomonas. The sequence continues at coordinate 2,843 of CAJYLV010000031.1, forward strand.
CCGCGATCGTCACCCGCGTGAAGTCCGAAAAGGATCTGGCGGGGCAGATCGGCAGCCAGTTCGGCTCGGCGCGCACCTGGACCCCGGTCGCCGCGATCCTGACGCTGCTCGGCGTGCTGCCGGGGATGCCGCATCTCGTGATCCTGCCGCTTGCCGCCGCCGCCGGGTTCGCCGCGTGGAAGCTGCACCAGATCGCCAAGCGCCCCGCGATCGTGGAGGCACCCGCCCCCGTCGAGGCACCCGATCCGTCCAAGATCGGCTGGGACGAAGTGTCGGAGACGATGCTGGTCAACCTCGACATCGGATACGGGCTGGTCCCGCTGGTCGACGAGCGTCGCGGTGCGCCGCTGATGGGCCGCATCACCGGCGTGCGCCGCCAGCTGTCGAAGGAACTCGGCTTCGTCGTGCCGCAGGTGCGCGTGCGCGACGACATCAACCTGCCGCCCTACACGTACCGCGTAATGCTGGGCGGCGTGTGCGTCGGCGAGGATCAGGTGTCGCCCGACGAGATGCTGGCGCTCGACACCGGGCAAGGCTTCGGCGAGCTGATCGGCAAGAAGGCCAAGGATCCCACCTTCGGGCTGGACGCCACGTGGATCGCGACCGGCGACGCCGATGTCGCGACGGGCCAGGGCTATCTGGTGGTCGATTCGGGCACCGTGATCGCCACGCACCTGAACCACGCGCTGGGCGCCAACGCCGGCGACCTGCTGGGCGCGGACGAGGTACAGTCGCTGCTCGACGAGCTGAAGGAGCGCGCGCCGCAACTGGTCGCCGCGCTGGCCCCGCTGCCGCTGACCTCGCTGGCGACCGTCCTGAAGGGCCTGTTGTCCGAAGGCATCCAGCTCCGCGAATTCCGCCGCATCGCCGCCGCGATCTCGCTCGCCGCGCAGCGCACCGTCGATCCGTCCGAGATCATCGAGCTGATCCGCCCCGAGCTCGGCTCGCTGATCATCGCCAAGCTGGCGGGCGTGCGCGAGCCGCTGCGCGTGATGACGCTGGAGGGCGGGCTGGAGCAACTGCTCGGCCAGGCCGCGCGCCAGGATCCGGGCCGGCACGTCATCGAACCCGAACTCGGCCGGCGCATCGTCGACGCGCTGCAAGCCGCGGCCCAGCCGCTGATCGCGGAAGCGAAGCCGTTCGCGCTGGTCGTCCAGCCCGCGATCCGCGTCGCGATCCGCAAACTCATCCGCACCGTTCTACCGGATACGCCCGTCATGAGCTTCTTCGAAGTCCCCGAGGACAAGGCCGTCGAGGTCGTCGCGATCATCGGCAACCAGCCGCAGCAACAGGCGCTGGCGGCATGAGCGCGGAACCGATGCCGCAGGCGTTCACCGCCGCACAGCCGGTCCCGCAGCCCGCGCCGATCCCGCTCGACGCGCCGCTCACCTATAAGCCGCGTGCGCGCGCGCGGGACGAGAATGCGCTGGTGCGCGAGCATCTGCCGCTCGTCCGGCGGCTGGCGTGGCATGTCCATGGCAGCGTCTCGACCGCGATCGAGGTCGAGGATCTGGTGCAGGTCGGGCTGGTCGCGCTGGTCGAGGCGGTCGCCGCGTTCGAGGATCGCGGCACCGCGACGCTCAAGCAATATCTGGTCACCCGCCTGCGTGGCGCGATGATCGACGAGCTGCGCCGCCACGCCGCGATGACGCGCGGCGCGATCCGCCGCCGCCGCGAATATGCGCGCGCGGTGAACCAGCTGAGCCATCATTATGGCCGCGCGCCGACCGAGCGCGAGCTGGCGGCGCGGCTGGAGGTCAGCCCCGAGAAGCTGCGCACGGACTATGCCGCCGCCGAGGCGGTGAAGTACGAATCGATCGACGAGGTGTATGCCGACGACCAGCCGTGGTTCGCCAGCGACGAGCCCGACGCCTTCGCGCAACTGGCCGAGACGCAGACCCGCGAGCGCCTGATCGCCGCGATTGCCGCGCTGCCCGAGCGCGAGCAGCTGGTGATCCAGCTCTACCATGTCGAGGAACTGAACCTGGAGGAGATCGGCCAGGTGCTGAACATCGGCGCCGCGCGCGTCTGCCAGATCAAGAGCGCGGCGCACGCCAAGCTGAAGAAGGCGATGGCGCACCGCTGACCGGGGGTTTCCACGTCGCCTACGATCGGCCCGGCTGTACCGTCAGCCGGGCCTTTTTTTGTGCCGGACGCGCGGCTTGCGCGTTGGGTCGGGGCAGAAGGAGAGCGATGCGATGACCGAACCCCGCAGCCACCCCGCCCTGACCGAGGAACAACGCGATCCCGACAGCGGCGGCGACCCCGATGAGCTGCCCGCCGGCGAGCCGGAGGATAATCCGGATGACCTGACGGTCGGCGGCGAGGAATAGGCAGGGAGCGGCGCGTTCCGTCCCCTCGCCGATCGTCCCGCACTTTTGTCATCCAGGCGAAGGCCGGGGTGACGGAGGAAGGCTGAAAGCGCGGCGGGTTGACAGGAACCCGAATGCCGGCGGGCGTCGTCCCCCGCGCCGTGTCAGCGCGACGTGCGCGTAAGCGATCTTCGGGTGGCACACGCATTTCGTCATTGCGAGCGCAGCGAAGCAATCCAGGGCCGGATCAGGACGCGCTGGATTGCTTCGCTGCGCTCGCAATGACGGCGGAAGGCACGACATGGCGTGCCTGCAAAACGGAAAACCCCCGCCAGCGTCGCGCTGACGGGGTTCCCTTAGTCCGGCACCGGCCCCGCTCTGATCGGGGGCAAGAGGCCGGTGATCGGCTGCCGGACTTAGCCGAGCAGCTTCATCACGCCCTGCTGCGACTGGTTGGCCTGCGCCAGCATCGCGGTCGAGGCCTGGCCGAGGATCTGCGCCTTGGCGAGCGCGGTCGTCTCGGTCGAGAAGTCCGCGTCCTCGATCCGGCTCTTGGCGTCCGACAGGTTGGTCGACGTGGTGGTCAGGTTGTTGACCGTCGATTCCAGGCGGTTCTGCGCCGCACCCATCGTGCCGCGAGCGGCCGAGACCTGATCCAGCGCGTTGTCGATGACCGACATCGCCGCCGACGCGCCGGTTTGCGAAGCGATCGAGATCGCCGACGTGCTGCCTGCCGTGAACCCGGCCTTGCCCGGATCGGCGCCGCCGATCGTGACACCCGTGCCACCCGCGCCCTCAAGCGTCACCGTACCGCGCGACACGACCGCCGTGGTGCCCGAGGGTGCCGTGCTGTTGTTGCCGGCATCCGTGATGTTGGTGACGATGCTGCCCGACGAGTTGGCAAGCGAGATGTTGCTGCCGTCCTTGCTGGTCAGCTGCAACTTGCCGTTGCTGTCCACGCTGGCGTTAATCTGGTTGCCGCTGACGTTGCTCAGGGTGCTGTTGATCTTCGCGGCGAGGGAATTCACGTCCTTCTCGGCAGCCGTCATCGTGACGACCGTGTTGGTCGTACCGTCACCGATGGTCAGCGTGTTGCCGGTGGAGATGGTGCCGACCGTCGCGCTGATGCTGTTCTTCGCGGTGGCGGTGACGCCGGAGTTGGCCGTGGTCGCGTTCACCAAGGCGGCGATCGCCTTCGCATCCTTGGGCGTGGCGGCGACAGCGTTGATGTCCTGCCCGTTGACCGTGATGTTGGGCACCGGCGGCGTACCCGCCGGAGCGGCGAAGGCGGTAGCGCTGATCTGCGTGCTCACGACCTGCGCGGTCAGGCCCAGCGTCGAAGCGCGCGTGTCGGTCAGCGCCATGCTGATGTTCTGGTTAGCGTTGATGCCGGTCTGCAGCTTGACCGAGTTGGAGCTGCCGTCGAGCAGGTTGACGCCGTTGAACGAGGTCGTCTTGGAGACGTTGTTCACTTCGGCGGTCAGCTGGGTCATTTCCGACTGGAGCGCGGTGCGGTCCGAGTCCTGCAGCGTGCCGTTGGCCGACTGGGTAGCCAGTTCCTTCATGCGGGTCAGCATGTTGGTGACTTCGCTCATCGCGCCTTCGGCGGTCTGCGCCAGGCTGATGCCGTCGTTGGCGTTGCGGACCGCCATCGCCATGCTCTTGGTCTGGCTCGACATGCGGTTGGCGATCGCCAGGCCGGCGGCGTCGTCCTTCGCCGAGTTGATGCGCTTGCCGGTCGACAGGCGCTCCATCGAGGTCGACAGCGCCTTGCTCGCCATCGACGAAGCATTGGTGGCGCGCATTGCCGAGGTGTTGGTGTTGATCACGGTCATGGGAAAAGCTCCATCTTCCGGCTCGTCCCGCCGCCCCCGAATGAGCAGGTGGCCGTGCCGTCACCGCATCAAACGGCTGCCCGCGCCGGACCTTTAGCGCTTTTCGCAAGCGATTTCTTCGCGGCGGCGGCGCCCGATCCGTCCCATAGGAACACACATGCGCCCGCGCGCGCGTGCCCTCACGCGCCCGGAAAATACCTGCCGGCAAGGCGGCAATTATACCGCGCGTTAACCAGTTCGGCCGCATCACGAGCACACTGATTCGAGGGATTTTCTCGCCATGCGTTCGATCATGCCGACAGCCACCGTGGAGCGCGCGCACCTGACGCTCGTGTCCTCGCTGCGCGCGCAGGGGTTCGCGGTGGAGGCGCCCGCCGCCCGCCCGCAGCCGAACGTCGCCTATCTGGTCGCGGACGGCGAGGCGGTGCCGGCCCCGGCGCGCACGCTGATCGTCGGCAACGAAGGCCGGCAGGTGATCCCGCACCGCGACGGCCAGCCCGCGCGCATCTCCTACGGGCATGAGGATGCCGCGATCGGCAACGCCTTCGCCCGCGCGCTGATCGGCGGGCCGGAACTGCCGACCGCCGCCGACCCGGAGTCGCTCGCGCTGCTGGCGCTGGCGGAGCGCGTCGCGCAGGCCGACATCACCGTGCTGATCAACGGGCCGACCGGCACCGGCAAGGAAGTGCTGGCGCGCACGATCCACCTGAATTCGGCGCGCCGCGACGGGCCGTTCATCGCGATCAACTGCGCCGCGCTGCCCGAGACGATGCTGGAGGCGATGCTGTTCGGCCACCAGAAGGGCGCGTTCACCGGGGCGTCGTCCGGCGGTGAAGGCTTCTTCCGGGCCGCGGACGGCGGCACGCTGCTGCTCGACGAGGTGGCGGAGATGCCGCTGAACCTGCAGGCCAAGCTGCTGCGCGTGTTGCAGGAGCGCGAGGTGGTGCCGATCGGCGCGACCGCGCCGCAGCCGGTGAACGTGCGCGTCGTCGCGTGCGCCAACCGCGACCTGCAGGCCGAAGTGGCCGCGGGCCGGTTCCGCGCCGATCTCTACTACCGCCTGTCCGTCTTCCCGCTGTCGACCCGCGCGCTCGCCGACCGGCCGCAGGACATTCCGGCGCTGGCCGCGACGATGATCCTGCGCCACGCCGGCAACCGCCAGACGCTGCCGTGGCCGAGCGACGAGGCGGTCGCCGCGCTGGTCGCGCACGATTGGCCGGGCAACGTCCGCGAGCTGGAAAACGTGATCCAGCGCGCGCTGCTGTTCGCGAACGGCGACACGATCGAGGCGAGCCATATCGTGTTCGACCGTCCCACGGCCCCGCGCGGCGCGCCCGTCGCGGATGACGCGACGCTGGGGCAGGTGGTGCAATTCTCCGAATTCGCCGCGATCCGCGAGACGCTGGCGGCATGCGGCGGCAGCCGGATCGAAACCGCGAAGCGGCTGGGCATTTCCGAGCGGACGCTGCGCTATCGCCTGGCCAAGGCACGCGAACAGGGTGACGACCTGGCCGCCGGCACCGGCCGGATGCTGTCGGCATGAGCGCGGTCGGAGGGATCGGCGGCGTCGACCGGGTGATGGCGCTGCGCGCGCAGATCCTCGAACGCAACGCCGCGCTGAACCGCACCAGCGGTGCGGCCTCGGCCACCCCCGCCCCGGTCACCGGCGGCGCGGCCAACGCGACCAGCTTCGCCGACACGATGCAGTCGGCGATCGCCAAGGTGAACGACGGCCAGCAAAAGGCCTCGGCGCTGTCGGAGCAGTATGAACGCGGCGAAACCGTCGACATCGCGAAGGTGATGCTCGCGCGTCAGGAAGCGTCGGTCGGCTTCGAGGCCACCCTGCAGGTCCGCAACAAAATCCTGTCCGCGTACAAGGACATCATGAGCATGCCGGTCTGATATGAGCAACGCTCTCACCCCGCAGAACCCGGTGCCGGTCACGCTGGTGCCCGAGAAGTTCGCCAACCCGCTGCGCCAGATCCAGGGCGTGATGGCGCAGCCCGCGGTGCGGCGCGCCGGACCGATGGCGTTGATGGTCGGGCTGATCGGCGCGGCCGGGCTCGCCTGGTCGGCGCTGTCGACCCCGCCGCAGAAGACGCTGTTCTCGGGGCTGCCCGATTCGGACAAGGCCGCGGTCACCACCGCGCTGTCGGCCGCGAACATCCCCAGTCATATCGACGATTCGGCGGGCACGCTGACCGTCAACGAAGAGGATTATTCCAAGGCGCGGCTGCTGCTCGCCGGACAGGGCCTGCCCAAGGCCGCGCCGGGCGGCTACGCGATCCTCGACGAGCTGCCGATGGGCGTCAGCCGCGCGGTAGAGGGCGAACGCCTGCGCCAGGCGCGCGAGACCGAGTTGGCGCGCTCGATCCAGGAGATCGACGCGGTCGCCGAGGCGCGCGTCCATCTCGCGATGCCCGAGGCGAGCGTGTTCGTGCGCGACAATGCCGCGCCGTCGGCGTCGGTGGTGGTCAAGCTGCAGGGCGGGCGCTCGCTGAGCGACGCGCAGGTCCAGTCGATCGTCAACCTCGTCGCCTCGTCGGTGCCGGGGCTGAAGCCCGATGCCGTGACGATCGTCGACCAGATGGGCGGGCTGCTCACCAAGTCGGGCGACGGCGCCGACAGCGCCAACGACAAGCGCATCGAGTTCCAGCGCCGCGTCGAGGACAAATATCGCCAGCAGCTGATCCAGCTGCTCACGCCCTTGGTCGGCGCGGGCAATTTCACCGCCGAGGTGCAGGCCGACGTCAATCTCGACGAAACCAGCGCGACGCGCGAAAGCTACGACAAGGAAGGCCGGCTGCGCGCCGAGACCGGCAACTGGACCGGCAACATGGCGACGGGTCAGGCACCCGGCGGCATCCCCGGCGCGCTGAGCAACACGCCCCCGCCCGCCTCGCAGCTGTCGACGCCGCAGCCGGCGACCGGCAATCCCGGCACGCCCGCCGCGCAGCCGACCGCCGGTGGCCCGGCGCCGGATCCGGCCAAGCAGACCGACGCGTTCCAGCGCGCCTACGACCTCAACAAGGAAGTCTCGGTGACGCGCGCCGCGCCGGGCAATATCAAGCGGCTGTCGGTCGCGGTGCTGTTGCGCGACCCGGAGAAGACCAAGCGTACCGCGATGGAGATCCAGCAGATCAACGATCTGGTGAAGAGCGCGGTCGGCTTCGACCAGTCGCGCAACGACAATGTCACGGTCATCAGCCGCAAGTTCGCCGACGCCAGCGCCGACGCGAGCGCCGCGCCGAAATGGTACGACAATGCGCTGGTGCCGATGCTCGCGCGCAACCTGACCGCGCTGGTCATCGCGCTGCTGGTGCTGCTGCTCGGCGTGCGCCCGATCGCCAAGGCGCTGATGAAGAAGCGCGAGGATGCCGCCGCCCCCAAGGACGCCGCCGCACTCGCGGATGGCACGAAGGGCGATGGCGCGGCGCTCACCGCGGCGGCGGGCGACGGCGGCGCGGCGGGCATCGGCCCGGACGGCGAGCAGATCGCGGTGCAGCCGCCGGTCAGCCTCGACCAGATCGAGACCAGCCAGAGCTACGAGGAGCGGATCGACGCGGTGCGCGGCTTCACGCGCGACAATCCGGCGCGCGCGGCGCTGGCGGTGCGTGACATGCTCGGCGCGGACGCCAAGCCGTGAGCGATGTCGCCGCCGCCCCGCGGACCTTCACCGGCGTCGAGCGCGCCGCGGTGCTGATGATGCTCGTCGGCGAGGAAGAGGCCGCCGCGATCCTCCAGAAGCTCGATCCGGAAGAGGTGCGCAAGCTCGGCACCGCGATGTTCGCGGTCGCCGACGTCAGCGAGGACGAGGTCGAGCTGGTGCTCGACGATTTCGTCGGCAAGGCGCGCGAGCGCACCGGCATCACCTTCAACCCCGGCCCGAAGGTCGAGGCGGTGATGACGCGCGCGCTCGGCCGCGACAAGGCCGAGAGCGTGCTGGCGCAGATCACGCCCGCCGAGGCGGTGTGCGAGATCGACCTGCTCGACTGGCTCGACGCCAAGGAGATCGCGGCGATGCTCGACAAGGAGCATCCGCAGATCTGCGCGGTGATGATCGCCAATCTCGACCCGTCGATCGGCAGCCAGGTGCTCGAACTGCTGCCCGAGCTGGTGCAGCCCGACATCCTGCACCGCATCGCGCGACTGGGGCCGATCACCCCCGATGCGGTCGACGCGCTGCGCACGCTGATCGCCAGCCGCACCGGTGGCGGCGGTGCGAGCGGCGGCGGCGGTGCGTCGTCGACCGCGCTGCAACTGGGCGGCGCGCGCGAGGCAGCGAAGATCCTGCAGGGCGCGCGCAAGTCGACCGAACAGCGCGTCATGCCCAAGCTGCTCAAGATGGACCGCGACATCGCGCGGCAGATCGAGGAGGCGATGTTCGTCTTCGACAATTTGCTGGAGCTGGACGACAAGGGGCTGGGCACGCTCATCCGCAACGTCGACGGCGATACGCTGGGCCGCGCGCTGAAGGGCGTGGACGAGGCGGCGCGCAACCGCATCCTCGGCTGCATGTCGGCGCGCGCCGCATCGGGCATCCGCGACGATATGGAAGCGCGCGGGCCGATGAAGCTGAGCGAAGTGCTCGAGGCGCAGAAGGCGATCATCCAGATCGCGCGCAACCTTGCCAAGGACGGCACGATCAATCTGGGGGCAGGCGACGACGATTATGTCTGAGGCGGATTTCGTCAGTGGGATGCCATCGCGCGCCGATGCCGCGGCGCTCAGCCGCACGCGCGCGCAATCCGGGATCGCGCCGGGCTTCACGCCGGCGGACCTGATCGCCCGCATCGAACAGGCGTTCGGCGCGCGTTCGCCTGCGCCTTCGTCGGCGGAGGAGATGTCGGACGACATGGCCGGCGACCAGCCGCGGCATTTCTCGCCCGCCGATCCGGATGCCGATCCGACCGCGGGCTGGGACATGCTGGACGCCGACGCGCCAATCCCGGCGTGCGTCGAGCAGATCGAGGCGGCGCGGATCGCCGGCTATCACGAAGGGCTCGCCGATGCCGCGATGGCGGCCGACGCAGTGGTGTCGCGCGAGCGCGAGCTGCTGGAGGCGGTGGCGGGCGCGATGAAGGCCGGCGGCGCGATCGATCGCGTCGCACTGGCCGAGGCGCTTCGCCGCACCGTCACGATGCTGGTCACGCAATTGGTCGGCGAGATCGGCGTCTCCGCGCCGTTGCTCGCCGCCCGCGTCGAGGCCGCGACCGAGCTGCTCGCCGACGCCAGCGAATCGGCGATGCTGCGCGTCCATCCCGAGGATCTGCCGCTGCTGGAAGGCCGCGTGCCCGGCACCGTCTTCCCGGTCGGCGACGAGAGCGTCGCGCGCGGCAGCTTCGTGATGGAGGCCGCGTCGACGATCGTCGAGGACGGCCCGGCGATGTGGCTCGATCAGCTGTCGACCGCGATCGAGCGCGCGGCGGTGCCGGCGTGCTGAACCGGTTCGCCGAGGAATATCTCGGCACGCTCGCGCTCGCCGGATCGCGGCCGAAGCCGCGCGTCGCCGGGCGGCTGTCGTCCTATGACGGCTTGCTGATGGAAGCGGTCGGGCTGTCGCTGCCGGTCGGCACCGTCTGCAAGATCGGCGCGGAGGGCGGGCAGCAGGTCGAGGCCGAGGTGATCGGCTTCCGCAACGGCCGCACGCTGATGATGAATCTCGGGGGGCCGGCCGCGCTGCTTCCCAATGTGCCGGTGCGTCCGCTGGGCCCGCCGGGCGAGGCGGAGGTCGGCGCGGCGATGCTGGGGCGCGTCGTCGACGGCGCGGGCAATCCGATCGACGGGCTCGGCCCGATCCGCGGCGCCGGGCGCTGGCCGCTCGCCGGGCATATGCAGTCGCCGCTCGACCGCGGCCGCGTGCTCGCGCCGATGGACGTCGGGGTGCGCGCGATCAACGGGCTGCTCACCGTCGGCCAGGGCCAGCGCGTCGGGATCATGGCTGGATCGGGGGTCGGCAAGTCGGTGCTGCTCGGCATGATGGTGCGCGCGGCGCAGGCCGATGTCGTCGTGATCGGGCTGATCGGCGAGCGCAGCCGTGAGGTCGCCGACTTTCTCGAAACCAAGGTCGCCGGCGAGGCGCGCCAGCGCTCGGTAGTGGTCGCGGTGCCCGCCAACCACTCGCCGGTGCTGCGCATCCGCGGCGCGTTGCGCGCCACCGCGATCGCCGAGGCGTTCCGCGCCGAGGGCAAGAGCGTGCTGCTCATCATCGATTCGCTGACCCGCGTCGCGCACGCCGGGCGCGAGATCGGGCTGGCGCTGGGCGAGCCGGCGTCGGCGCGCGGCTATCCGCCCTCCGCGATCGCGATGCTCCCCAATTTGCTGGAGCGCGCCGGGTCGGACGTGAACACCGGCGGGTCGATCACCGGCATCTACACCGTGCTGGCGGACGGCGACGACGGCAACGATCCCGTCGTCGATTCGGCGCGTTCGATCCTCGACGGGCATATCGTGCTCAGCCGCGCGATGGCCGAACGCGCGGTCTATCCCGCGATCGATATCTCCAAGTCGATCAGCCGCGTGATGAACGACATCGTGCCGCAGCATCACCAGCAGGCCGCGCGCGTCCTGCGCCGCCATCTGGCGACCTATGAGGAAAACCGCGACCTCGTGCTGATGGGTGCGTATCGTAGCGGCAGCGATCCGGCGATCGACGCCGCGATCGCCTATCAGCCCGCGATCATGGAATTCGTGCGCCAGGACACGCACCAGATGGTGTCGCTGGCCGATGCCGAGCTGGAGCTGGTTGGCGTCTTCGGCGATGCCTGACGCCAAAAGGCTGAAGCGCCTGCACCGCGTCCGCACGCTTCAGCTCGGGCTGGCGCGTGCCGACGAGGCGCGCACCCAGGCGCAGCTGACCAGCGAAACGCAATTGGCGCAGCGCATCGCGCAACTCGCCGATGCGGTCGCGCCCGCCCCCTCCACCTTCGCCGGCGCGGCCAAGCTCGCCGCGACCGCGCATTTCCGGGAGCGGCTGCACCGTTCGGCGGAGGCGGCGCTGAACCGCGTCCGCGCCGCCGAGGCACAGGTCGAGCGCAGCGCCGAGGCGACGCGCGGCGCGCGCCGCGACCAAAGCGCGGTCGAAAAGCTGATGGAGCGGCAGCATGCCGCCGATCTGCGCGCCGAGATGAAGGCGCTCGAGGACGTGCCCGCGCGTCCGAAGAAGTAAACGGCACGCTCCTTGCAGTGTGACAGACGAACCCTGTCCACGAAAGCGGCCTGACCCTTGACCACGATCGCAAGCCTTCTCCTGACGACGGCACCGGGCGCGATGCTGCCGGGTGCCGCCTCGCCCGTTCCTGGCGTGGCGGGCGCGAGCGGCGACTTTCTGAAGCTGGTGCTCCCCGGATGCGGCGACGGGCTTGCGGTTGGGGTCCCGACCGTTGCCGGTGAGCCGGGGCGGCAGGATCTTGCCGGTTCCGGCACCGGGCTGCCGCTGGTCGATGCGGTGCTGTCGAGCGGCGAGGCGGCGCTGGCGTGGCTGGCCGACGCGACCGGCGTGCCGGTGCCGCCGGCGCCCCCCGCACTGCCGGTCGAAACGCCGGTGGCGACGACGCCGACCGCGGCGAAGGTCGTGGTGGCGGCGCTCGCGCCCGCGCCCGTGGTCGCGGAGACGCCGCCGCCTGCAGCCCGGCCGCGGCTGCGGGTCGTTACGCCCGATGTTCCGGTGCAGGTGCCGGGGAGCGATCATGTCGCGCCGTTCGCCGCGGCCGACACGCCAGCGTCGACCGTGCCGGGCGAGGATGATGCGCCGCCCGCCGATCCAGCCGCCGCGGTCACCGCGTCGGCCGCAGCGGCTCCGGTTACGCCGACACCGGACATGGTCGCCGCCGCGCTGGCAAGCGCGCCGGCAGCGGATGCTCCGCCAATTGCTCAGACCGACGTGGCCGCTCCGGCGACGGTCGCGCCGACGCGTTCCCCGGCCCGTGGCCGCACTGCGCTCGCCGCCGAGTCTCCCGTGCGCGACGGGCGCGCCGAAGCGCGGCCTGCGCCGCATTCGTCCGATGCGCCCCTTCCCGGTCCGGCGAGCGACGCCACACCGGTGAACGAAGCTCCCGCGCCGGCCGCACAACCCGCGCAGGTGTCGGCGCCGGTGCGTAGCGTCACACCGCCAGCAACGCCGTCGCCGGTCGCGAGCACCGCGTCCCCGCTGCCGACGGCAGCGGCCGCCCCCACGCACGCCGATGCCGAGGTGCCGCAGCCGCTCGGCGTGTCTCCTGCGGACGTGCCAGCGGCACAACCGGCGCTTGCACGAGCGGTGCCGCGCGACGCATCGCCACGCGCCGCCGCGCCGCCGGCTTCATCGGCGGCAGCGCCCATCGTCGCACCGCCCGCGAACCGCGACGCGCCGCCCGTGATCGAGATCACCGCCGACACCGCCGCCGCGATCGTCGCCGATGCCGCGCCGCCGGCGACGCCACCGCTCACACCCGAGCGCGGCACCACCCCGCCCCGCACTGCTGCGGCGAGCACGGCCACCGCACGGATCGACAGCACGCCAGCCGCCCTTCGCGTGCCCGAGGCGACGACCGCCGCGCCGATCGACGCGGCTCCGGCTGCTCCGCTGCCATCCGTGGCGGACGCGCCGGTGACGATCATGCCGGCCACGCGCGCGATGGCGGGCGCGGACGCACGCCCGGTCGCAGCACCGGCGGCGGAAGCACCTCGCCCGGCCGCGCCGCGCGGCGTCGAGCCGCTCAGCCCCGTTGTCACGCCCGCATCGGCCGCCGACCGCGCGCCGGTCGCGCCGCCAGCGGTGATCGCGAGCGCGGCGGCGGTGCGCGTCGATGCGCCGGTGCTCGCGCCCGTGACGGTGCCGCTCGCAAAGGCCGCCGCTCCAGTGGCGCAGCCACTCGCGAACGCCATCGCTACCGCGACCCCGCCGGTCGTCAACGCGGTCGCTCCCGTGCCGCAGCCGGTTGCGAGCGTCGTCGCTCCCGCGATTCCGCCGCTCGCCGACGCCACCGTGCCGCTTGCCGGCAGCGCTGCACCGCTGGCAATGCCGGTCACACCCGTGGCGAGCATCGACGCTTCGGCGACCGATCTCCCGGTCCCGATCGGCGACCCGGCGCCGACCGGGCGCGAGCCGGCGCGCGCCACGCCCGCCCCGCTCCCGGTCGCGACCGATGCCGCGCCCGCGCCGGTGATCGCCAGCGCCGCGCGCACCTTCGCCGAGGCGATCCACCGCGCGGTCACCGCCGAGGATCGCGCGCGCCCCGCCGATCCGACCGCACCGGTCACGCCGCCGCAGGCGACCGCCGCGATCTCCGCCGCCGCGGTCACCGCGACCGGCCAGGCGCAGCAGCAGACGCTCGACATGCGCCAGCCGCACTGGCCCGCCGCGATGATCCAGCACATCGATAAGCTGCGCGACATGGCCGATGCCAACGACATGCGCATCCGCGTCGTCCCCGACGCACTGGGCGCGATCGACGTCGCGCTGCACCGCGAGGGCGACAGCGTGCAGGTCCAGCTCACCGCCGAACAACCGCAGACGCGCGCGCTGCTCGCCGATGCGCAGCCGCGGCTGACCGAAATGGCCGAGGCGCGCGGGCTCAAGCTCCACCATGCGCCGTCGGGCGGCACGACTGCGCAAGGCGACCGCCAGCCGTCGCAGCAGCAGCAACAATCCCAGCAACGCGCCGCGCCGGTTCCGGCCGCGCCGCCGTCCGCCCGTCGCGCCGCCACCGCGGACGCCGACGACACCGAACACCGAATCGCCTGATTGAGGGAATCGAACGATGAGTGACGCTCCGGCCGCAGACGCCGCGCCCAAGAAGAAGGGCAAGATGAAGATGATCGTGATCGGCGCCGTCGGCGTCATCGTCCTGCTGGGCGGTGGCGTCGGCGCCGGTCTCTATGCCGCGGGCTCGGGCATGGTCGGCGGCGGCAGCGGCAAGCCCGCCGCGCACGAGGACCCCAACAAGCCCAAGCTCGTCCCCAAGAGCGAGCAGAAGCACCCCGGCGCGGGTGGTGAAGGCGGCGAGGGCGGCGAAGGCGGCCACGGCGGCGGCGAGGCGGCGGCCGAGGGCGGCGAGGGTGGCGACAGCGGCGGCGAGGCGCACGGCGCGCCGACTCCCGAGGGGCATGGCGGCGAGCCCTATGCCTCCAATTATTTCGCGATGGAGAAGGAGTTCACCTCGAACCTGCAGGATTCGGTGCACTTCATCCAGATCGGGCTCGCGGTGTCGACGCCCTATGACGACAAGGTCATCACCAACCTCAAGACCAACGACATCGCGATTCGCTCGGCGATCCTGATGACGCTGGGCGACACGCCCGAGGATCAGGTGTTCACCGGCGCCGGCAAGGCGCAGCTCCAGAAGCGGCTCGTCGCGACGATCAACCAGGTTCTGCGGGAAAAGGAAGGGTTTGGCGGGATCAGTAACGTCTACTTTACCACTTTCGTGGTTCAGTGAACGGAGATGGTTAACAGGCCCGCCTCTCCCGACGCCGGATTCGATTCCGGCACGCCGATCGGCACCGCTGCCGCGTTGGGCGGGGGGTCGGGCGCGCCTGCCAAGCTGCATCCGTTCGGCGACCTGCACACGTTGCAGCATCTGTCGGCACGCGCCGCGCGCGGGGTGCGCCAGACCTTCGAGAGCTATTGGCGCGCCGAGACGCGCGCCTGGGCCGAACCGCTCGAGGTGCTGCGCTTCGCCGACTATCGCGCGGCACGCGGCGACAAGCTGACCGCGTGGCTGCCGCTGTCGATGGACGGCCGCCCGGCGCTGTGCGTGCTCGACAGCCAGTTCGTCGTCGAGATCATCGACCTGTTCTTCGGCGGCACCGGCGACGTCTCGCCGGTGCTCGCGCTCGAATTCACCCCCGCCTGCGACGTGATCGTCGCGCGCATCGCCAAGGCGCTGGCGCGCGCGCTGGAAGTGGCGTGGGAGCCGCTGGCGCGTGCGCGCTTCACCGCCGAGCCGTTCGAGCTGGGCGGGAACATGGTCCCCGGTGTCGAGGCCGACGAGGTGGTGATCGCCACCCGCTTCGCGATCGCGCGCGGCAGCGCCAAGCCGGCGTTCGTCGACATCCTCTATCCGGTCGCGACGCTCAAGCCGCACACGGTCGCGTTGACCGGCAAGGTCGTCGCCAAGCCGAGCGAGGTCGACGCCGAATGGCGCACCCAGCTGACCCGCGCGGCGATGGGCGTGCGCTTCCCGGTCCGCTCGGTGCTTGCCGAGCCGACCATCCCGCTCTCGCGGCTCATGGATCTCAAGGAAGGCGACATCATCCCGATCAGCTTCGGCGCCGACGTGCCGATCGTGGTCGGCGGGATGGCGCTGGGGCTGGGCACCGTGGGCACGTCCAACGGCCGTGCGGCCATTCGCATCTCCAAGTTCGAAGGACCCCTGCAATGAACGACATGACCGGCGGATTCGCGATCGACGCCGCCGTCGCCGCCAACCTGCGGCTTCTGCAGGGCGTCGACGTCAAGCTGACCGTCGAGATCGGCTCGACCACTCTATCGCTGCGCGAGCTGCTCGCACTGGGCGAATCGAGCGTGATCGAGCTGGACCGGCAGGCCGGCGAGCTGCTCGACGTGCTGGTCAATGGCACGCTGATCGGGCGCGGCGAGATCGTGACGGTCGGTGAGCGCTACGGCGTCAAGATGACCGAGCTGGTCTCGCCCGAGAAGCGCGGCTGAGGGGCACGCACGCGATGATGTGGACCTATATCCTGAAGCTGGTCGTGATGCTCCCGCTCGTTTGCGGGTTGATGATCGGATGCCTGTATCTCTGGCGGCGGCTCGAGGCGCGGATGCCCGGCAAGCCGTCGACGCGCGGGATCGCGGTGCGCGAGACGATGATGATCTCGCCGGGCGTCAAGCTGGCGGTGGTCGATTTCGAGGGGCGTCGCCTGCTCGTCTCGGTCAACCGCGCCGGCGTGACGCTGGTCGACAAGGCCGAAGGGCGCGTGCCGGTGGAGCCGGCCGCGTGAGCGCCTCGGCGATGCACAGCGGCGCGCTGATCCGCCCGCGCACGCGCGCCGCGGGACGGCGCTCGCACCTGATCCTCGCGCTGCTCGCGATCGTCGTTGCGCTGTGCGTCGCGATGCCGGCGCTGGCGCAGACCTTCCCCGCCCCGTCGCAGCCGGCAGTGCAGGGTGCTCCGGCCGCGCCCGCGCCGGGCGTCGGCGACGCGGTCGACCGCGCGCTCGGGCAATTGTCGCGCGGCGATGCCGGCGCGCAGAACAACAACGGCTCGTTGTCGCTGTCGCTGCAGGTGCTCATCATCATGGGCCTGCTCACGGTGCTGCCGGGCATCGTGCTGATGATGACCAGCTTTACGCGGATCATCATCGTGCTGTCGATCCTGCGGCAGGCGATGGGGCTGCAACAGACGCCGCCCAACCAGGTGCTGATCGGCCTGTCGCTGTTCCTCAGCTTCTTCATCATGGCGCCGGCGATCAACCAGATCAACACGACCGCGATCCAGCCCTATTCGCAGGGGCGGATCGGCGGCACCGAGCTGATCCAGACCGCCGCCGCGCCGCTCCACGCCTTTATGTCGAAGCAGACGCGCGTGAAGGACGTGACGATGTTCGCGCAAATGGCGAAGTCCGGCCCCTACGCCACGCCGAAGGACATTCCCTATTCGGTGCTGCTGCCGGCGTTCGTCACCTCGGAGCTGAAGACCGCGTTCCAGATCGGCTTCCTGCTGTTCCTGCCGTTCATCGTCATCGACCTGGTCGTCGCGACGGTGCTGATGGCGCTCGGCATGGCGATGCTCAGCCCGACGATCATCTCGCTGCCGTTCAAGCTGCTGCTGTTCGTGCTGATCGACGGCTGGGCGCTGACGATGGGCAGTCTGGCCAATTCGTTCGCCACCTAGCGCCCGTCATTGCGAGCGCAGCGAAGCAATCCAGTGTTTCGCGTGCCGCTTTGGATTGCTTCGCTGCGCTCGCAATGACGGGCGTGGGACCGGAATGAGAGAGTGACATGCAACCGCTCGTCGACGCCGATTACTTCCTGACCGTCGCCAACCAGACCATGTGGGTGCTGGCGCTCGTCTCCGCGCCGATCCTGATCCCGGCGCTGCTGTCGGGGCTGATCCTCGGGATGGTGCAGGCCGCGACCTCGATCAACGAGCAGACGCTGAGCTTCGTCCCGAAGCTGATCGTCGTCGCGGTGTCGATCATGGTGTTCGGCGCGATGATCCTCGGGCTGCTGAGCGACTTCACGACCGAGATCTTCGCGCGCATCCCGGATCTGGTGCATTGAGCCTGACTTTGGCCCTTTATCGTACCCCGGCGAAGGCCGGGGTCCAGCTGCGGAACGATCGTGCTGACAACGATCGGCCCGTAACTGGGCCCCGCCCTTCGCCGGGGCACAGGCGGCACAACTAACGTGTTGGGTTTCGGCCTCTCCATCGAACCGCAGCTCTGGGCGCTGATCTTCGTCATGATCCGCGTCGGCGCGGCGTTCATTGCCGCGCCGGTGTTCGGCAACGTCTCCGTGCCGTTGCCGGTGCGGATCACGCTGGCCGGGGCGGTCGGGGTACTGGTGCTCGGCACCACGTCGATCCAGCCGCCCGCGACGATCTTCGCATTGTCCACCTTCGTCGCGGTCGCGGCCGAGGCGCTGGTCGGGCTCGCGCTCGGCTTCATCGTCCAGATCGCCTTCGCCGCGCCGCTGATCGCGGGCGAGATCATCGGCGGGTCGATGGGGATCGGCTTCGCCAACATGATCGACCCCAATTCGGGGCGCTCCAGCCCGGCGATCGGCCAGTTCCTGTCGATCCTGCTGACCTTGCTGTTCCTGTCGCTCGACGGGCATCTCGTGCTCGTCGACATGGTGGTGAAGAGCTACACCGCGCTGCCGCCCGGCGCGGCGTGGATGAACGTGGGCCAGCTGCGCGACATCGCGCTGTTCGGCGGCTATGCCTTCATGGCCGGGCTGCTGCTCGCGCTGCCGGTCGGCTTCCTGTTGCTGTGCCTCAACCTCGTGATGGGGATGGTGTCGCGCTCGGCGCCGTCGCTCAACCTGTTCTCGATCGGCCTGCCCGCCAGCCTCGCGGTCGGCGTCATCAGCCTCGCGATCGCGCTGCCCGCGATGGGCGATTACATGCAGGTGATCGTCCGTGAGGGCCTCGCCGCCGCGCAAAGCCTGGTGCTCGGCTGATGTCGGAGGGTGGCGACAAGACAGAAGCTCCAACCCAGAAGCGTCGCGACGACGCCAAGGAGAAGGGTGACGTCCTCAAGAGCCGCGACCTCGCGACCGCGTTCGTCGTGCTGGCCGGCATTACCTGGATCATGTTCTTCGGCCCGGCGCTGCTCGCCGCGTGCCGCGAGGTGATGGCGGCGAGCTTCAGCTTCAGCCACGCCGATGTCGAGGATTTCCAGCCGTGGCGGCCGCTGGTGCAGGCCGGGTGGAAGCTCGCCGCGCCGCTCGGCACGTTGTTCGCGATCACGATCGCCGCCGCGATCGCCAGCCAGGCCGGGCTCGGCTCGCTGAGCTTCAACGCCAAATTGCTCGCCCCCAAGGCGTCGCGGATCAATCCCGGCTCGGGGATCATGCGCATCGTCGGCATGCAGGGCTGGATCGAGCTGGGCAAGTCGCTGCTCAAGGTCATCCTGCTCGGCGCGATCGGCGCGTGGATGCTGTGGCAGACCGCGCATTTCAGCTTCGGGCTCGCCGCCTCCAACCTGCCGGTCGCGCTGGCCGGGCTGGGGTCGACGCTGACGCATGTCCTGCTCGTCATGGCGATGGGGCTGATTGCGATCGGCATGATCGACGTGCCGACCCAGATCATGCAGCTGCTCAAGAAGCTGCGCATGACCAAGCAGGAAGTGAAGGACGAGCACAAGGAGAGCGAGGGCAACCCCGAGATGAAGGGGCATATGCGCATGAAGCAGCGCGAGATGCTGTCGGGGGGCATGCACAAGGCGCTCGACCAGGCGCATGTCGTGCTCACCAACCCGACGCATTTCGCGGTCGCGCTGCGCTACGAGCGCGGGCGCGACGAAGTGCCGGTGGTGGTCGCCAAGGGGCGCGGCGCGCTGGCGCTCGCGATCCGTTCCGCGGCGAAGGACCGCGCGCTGCCGATCCTCGAATATCCGGCGCTGGCGCGCGCCGTTTACTATACCAGCCGCGAGGGACAGGAGGTCCGCGACGACCTGTACCTCGCCATCGCCACCGTGCTGGCTTTTGTCTTTGGACTCAATGCGCAGGCCGGTGGGACGCAGCCGCCGGTCGAGGTGCCCGACACCGCGCGCTTCGACGAAAATGGTGTCCGCCAGTCATAAAGAATCGCCGCGCGCGGCCGTTTAGGAGAGCATCATGGCGACGATCAGCAGCACGAGCACGAGCAGCACGGCGACGACGACGAAAACGTCGTCGACGACGTCGACCACCAAGACGTCGACCGCGGCGTCGATCAACAAGTCGACCGCCAACTCGATCCTGACCTCGCTCGGCTCCGGCTCGGGCGTCGACACCGATACGCTGGTCACGCAGCTGGTCGACGCGCAGTTCGCGGCCAAGCGCGCGCAGATCGCCTCGAAGACCGAGAAGCTGACCGCACAGATCTCCGACGCGGCGACGCTCAAGAATTTCGTCAGCGACTTCGCCAAGGCGGTCAACACGCTCGTCACCGGCGGCACGCTCGCCACGCAGCCGAACGTCAGCGACCCCAAGGTCGCCGGCGCGACCGCGATCTCCGGCGCGCCGATGTCGGCCACCGCCTCGGCGAACGTCACCGTCAGCTCGCTGGCGACCGTGCAGACCGTCACCAGCGCCAAGCTCGGCAAGACCGACCAGTTCGGCACCGGCAAGCTGACGATCAACATCGGCACCGCCACGTACAGCGCGGGCAAGATGACCGATCTGGCGGTCGGCAAGGCCAGCGACGGCACCGACCTGTCGTTCGACGTCGATATCGCGCCGCCCAACGACACGCTCTCGGGCATCGCCGCCGCGATCAACGCCAGGAACACCGGCGTCACCGCCGCGATCATCACCGATGCCGACGGCGGCGCGTTCCTGTCGCTCAAGGGGCAGAGCGGCACCGCACAGGCGTTTTCGATGACCGGTACCGGCGGCACGCTCGACACGCTCAGCATCGGCAAGGACGCGACCGCGACCTCGAAGCTGGCGGTCGTCGGCCAGTCCGCCAATGCCAAGCTGTCGGTCGACGGTGTGTCGGTCGAGCGGCCGAGCAACGAGATCAGCGATCTGGTTCCCGGCGTGAAGCTGACGCTGGCCGGCACCGGCTCGATGACGTTGACCGGCACGCGCCCCGACACTGCGCTGACCAACGGCGTCAAGGATTTCGTCGAGACCTTCAACCAGTTGCTCAACGAGGTGAAGCAGCAGACCAATGCGGTCGACGGCAGCCTGCGCGCCGATCCGGCCGCCAAGCAGCTGCTGCGCAACCTGCAGGGTTTCGCGAGCAAGACCTTGCTCCCCGATGCCGCTGCGGGCACGCCCTCGACGCTGGCCGGGATCGGCGTCACCACCGACAAGACCACCGGCGAGCTGACGATCGACGACGCCGCGCTGACCAAGGCGATGAAGGACTCGCCCGACTCGATCCAGGCGATGTTCAACCCCGCCAGCTTCGGCGCGACCGGTCTGAACGCCGCGATGCAGTCGCTGAAGCTGTCGTCGGGCAGCACGCTCTACGGGCTCGGCGCGACCGACCTGAAGCTGCGCAAGGCGCAGGACGACCTGACCAAGGAAAGCGCCAAGATCGACGAACAGTCGACGCGCTTCTCGGCGCGGCTGACGCAGCAATATGCCAGCATGAACTCGCGCGTGTCGGCCTACAAGCAGACGCAGTCGTTCATGAAGCAACAGATCGACGGCTGGTACAAGTCGAGCTGATCGGGAGAGACGACAGACCATGGCCTATGCCTCTTCCCTGCTGCGCGATCCGGCGCGCACCTATCGCGAGATCGACCTTGCCGGCCGTACCGCCGCGGCCGATGGCCCGGCGCTCGTCCAGCTGCTCTACGAGGAGCTGACGCAGGCGCTGCGCGTCGCCGCCTGGGCGGCCGATCACAAGCAGTTCGCGACCCGGAGCGAACGCATCACCCGCGCCACCGCGATCCTGTTCGCGCTGGAGGCCAATCTCGACTTCGAGAAGGGCGGCGACGTGTCGCGCGCGCTGGCGCGCTTCTACGGCGGATGCCGGCGGCAGGTGATCGAGGCAAGCATCGGCACCGACGGCAGCCCGTTCCGCGCGGTCGCCGCCGAGCTGGAAGAGATCGCCAGCGCCTGGCGGCAGGCGCGCGCGGCGTAATCGGCCGTCATTGCGAGCGTAGCGAAGCAATCCAGGGCCGGATCAGGACGCCCTGGATTGCTTCGCTACGCTCGCAATGACGTCGACATCTACCCCCGGAACCAGTGGCGCTGGACGAACCATATCACGATCCCCGCCGCGATCACCGAGCAGGCGCCGGCGATCGCGTCGAACGCCCACGGCTCCTCGGCATAGGGCAGCCCCTTGACGTTCATCCCGTACAGCCCGGTCAGGAACGTCAGCGGCAGGAAGATCATCGCCACCATCGCGATCACCAGGCTGCGCTGGTCGAGCTGCTCGGCGCGCAGGTCGGTCAGCGCCTCGTGCATCAGCGCGGCGCGCTCGCGGATCGCCTCGACCTCCTCGGCCATGCGCGCGGCGCGGTCGGCGGCGGCGGCAAGATGCGCGCGATCGTCCTCGGCCAGCCAGTCGCCGGGCAGCGTCGCCAGCCGCTCCAGCGCGGCGCGCTGCGGGCTGAGGAAACGGCGGTAGTTGATCGCCTCCGAGCGCATCCGCGTCACCGAACGACGCAGCTCGAACACGCGGTGCGCGCTCAGCCTCTGCTCGCAATCGTCGAGCCCGTCGCCGAGGTCGGCGACGACCGGATCGAGATCCTCGGTGATCGCGGTGGCGATCGCCGCGATCAGGTCGCCGGGGTCGCGAAGCTCGCCGCGTTCCATCTCCTGCTCGACGCGCGCCAGCGTTACCAGCCGCTTGCGCGACACGGTAATGACGCGGCCCTTGGTCGCCCAGATGCGGATCGAGGCGAGCACGTCCGACGTGTCGAGCGGCTCGTCGGTGCGTCCGCGCAGGTTGACGAACGCGCCGTGCCCGATCTTCTCGGCGCGCGGGCGCGTCTCGGCGGCGGTCAGCGCATCGACGGTGAAGGTGACGAGCCCGGCGGCGTCGCGCAGCCACGCCTGTGCCTCGGCCGCATTGGAGGCGAGATGCACCCAGCGGAACGCCGCCTTGCCCGCCAGTGCCGCTTTCGGCGCGACCTTCTCGACCGTGCCGTCGTCACGAACGCACCAAGCGACGCCGCTCATGATCGCATCCCGATGTCGACGGTCAGCCCGGTGCCGCCCGTCGGCGGTGCGTCGCATTGCTCGCGCGCGGCGTCGGCGCGCGCGCGCTCGATGATCGCGAGCGGGACGTCGGCACGGTGCGTGACGCGGTCGGCGGCGGCGAGCAGCCGCGCCTGCCGCAGCGTGAGGTCGTCGGGGTCGCGCGAGGCGAGGTCGAGCCGCACGACGCCGGTCGTCGCCCGCCCGGCCAGCACCGCCTGCGCCGCGTCGCGCCCGTCATAGTCGGCGAGCGGATCGAGCGCCGCGCCGGGGGCAAGCGCCGCACCGATCGCGCGCCGCCGCGCGCCGCCGTCCGGCAGCGCGGCGCGCAACGCCGCACGCGCACCGTGCAGCGCCTCGGCGAGCCGCCCGAGCGAGGCGGGCAACATCGCCTCCAGCCGCTGCCGCACCGCCGCCGCCAGCCCGGCCGAGACGCCGCCGGTGCCGATCGCGACCAGCACCGGCGCCCGATCGACGATCGCGGGCAAGGTGAAGTCGCAGAGTTCGGGACGGTCGACCGCATTGACCAGCACGCCCCGCGCCTTGAGCCGCGCGACCGCCGCCTCATCGTCGGCGACGATCGCGAGCCGGGCGTCGGGGTGATCCTCGCCGACGACGATCGCCCCGGCGCGTTCGAGCAAGCGCCGCTTCGGCTCGGCCGCCTCGCCGTCGCCGACGAGGATCACCGGGCGGCCGTTGAGCCGGACGAACAGCGGGAGGCTGTGGAGGGTCATGCCGCGCGACCCCAAGCCGTCATTGCGAGCGTAGCGAAGCAATCCAGGGCGTGGCGCGCGGGGCTCTGGGTTGCGTCGCTGCGCTCGCAATGACGAGCAGGGACACTCCCCTCCCGTGTCGTTACCACGGCTATGGCCGGGGTCCGATGGCGAGCGGCGCGTGTGAAGCGGCTACGTCCCCGAACTGGGCCCCGGCCTGTGCCGGGGCGACGGGAAGCGCCGGAACACACCACCCCTACAGCCACTCCGGCACGCGCTCCGCGGCGAGGATCGTCTCGGCGGCGATGCGGTCGGCGACCACCGCATAGCGATCGCCGTCCACCAGCACCTCGGGCACCAGCGCGCGGCTGTTGTAGGTCGACGCCATCGTCGCGCCATAGGCCCCGGCGGTGCGCAGCACGGCGAGGTCGCCGCCCTGCACCGCGTCCATTTCGCGCGCCATCGCGAAGGTGTCGCCGGTCTCGCACACCGGGCCGGCGACGTTCGCCGTCATCCGCTCGCCGCTCGGCGTCACCGCATCGACATCGTGCCATGCGTCGTACAGCGCCGGACGCGCGAGATCGTTCATCGCCGCGTCGACGATCACATAAGGGTGCACCACCCCCGGCTTCACCCAGATCACGCGCGTCAGCAGCACGCCGGCATTGCCCGCGATCACGCGGCCCGGCTCGAACATCAACTGCACGTCCCAGTCCTTGGTGACGCGCTCGACCATCGCGCCATATTCGGCCGGGGTGCGCGGATCGTCGCCGGCCTTGTAGCGCACGCCGAGCCCGCCGCCGAGATCGACCCGTGCCACCTGATGACCCGCCGCGCGCAGCTCGTCGACCAGCTGCTTGACGCGTCGATAGGCGGCCTCGAGCGGGGCGAGGTCGAACAACTGGCTGCCGATATGGATCGCGACGCCCTGCATCGACAGGCCGGGCAGCGCCGACAGCCGCGCATACATCGCCGAGGCCTGATCGATCGGCACACCGAACTTGTTCTCCTTGCGCCCGGTCGAGATCTTCGCGTGCGTGCCCGCATCGACGTCCGGATTGACCCGCAGCACCGCGCGCGCGGTCAGCCCGCGTTCGTGCGCCAGCTGCGCGAGAACGACGCCTTCTTCTTCCAGCTCGAGGTTGAACTGGCCGATCCCGGCTTCCAGCCCGCGCAGCAGCTCGGCGCGGGTCTTGCCGACGCCCGAGAAGACGATCCCGCTCGCCGGGATCCCGGCCGCCAGCGCGCGCGCCATCTCGCCGCCCGAGACGACGTCGGCGCCATAGCCCTCGGCGGCGACGACGCGCAGCACCGCGACATTGGGGTTGGCCTTGATCGCATAGGCGAGATGCACGTCGGGCACCCCGGACAGCGCGTCGCGGAACGCACGCGCCTGCGCGCGGAAGGCGGCGGCGGAGTAGACGTAGACGGGGGTGCCCACCTCGTCGGCGATGCGCGTCAGCGGCACGCCCTCGCACCACAGGGCGCCGTCGCGGTAATGAAAATGGTCCATGGTCACTCGCAGGAAATCGTCAGCGTGGGGGAAGGTCGAACGGGTCGGGCTCCCGTTTCTGCGAGCTTTTGAGGACTTCCCCGGTGCGCTGCGGCCGCGCCTGCACCGAGGGGGTGAGCAGGTCGGCAACCGCCGGCTGTTGCGCCGCGCCATAGGGCGTGACCGGCATCGCCTGCCCCGGCGCGGGCTTCAGCGCCTGCGTCGATCCGCATGCGCCGAGCGGAAGCGCGGCGAGCAGCAGCAGCGCCCTCATGCGCGCGCCGCCCGGATCGCGGCGCGGACATTGTCGGGGGCGGTGCCGCCGAAGCTCCTGCGGCTCGCCACCGAGGCGTCGACCGACAGCACGCCGTACACCGCGTCGGTGATCCGCGCGTCGATCGCCTGCAGATCGGCGAGCGGCACCTTGTCGAGCGTGCAGCCGAGCGCCTCGGCGCGCGCCACCGCACGGCCGGTGATGTGATGCGCCTCGCGGAACGGCACGTCGGCCTCGCGCACCAGCCAGTCGGCGAGGTCGGTGGCGGTCGCGAAGCCGCTTTCCGCCAGCGCGCGCATCCGCTCGGTGCGGAACGTCGCGCTCTCGATCATGCCGGTCATCGCCGCGATCGAGATCGCCAGCAGGTCGTGGCACTCGAACACCGGCGGTTTGTCGTCCTGCATGTCCTTGGAATAAGCGAGCGGCAGCCCCTTCATCGTCACCATCAGGCTGACGAGGCAGCCGGTGATCCGCCCGCTGTGCCCGCGCACCAGCTCGGCCGCGTCGGGGTTGCGCTTCTGCGGCATGATCGAGCTGCCGGTCGACCATTGGTCGCTGAGCGACACGAAGCCGAACGGCTGCGACGCCCATAGCACGAACTCCTCGGCGAGCCGGCTGAGATGCAGCGAGCATTGCGCGGCGGCAGTCAGATAATCGAGCGCGAAATCGCGGTCGCTGACCGAATCGAGGCTGTTGCGCGTCGGCCCGTCGAAGCCGAGCGCGGCGGCGGTGGCGTGGCGATCGACCGGGAAGCCGGTCCCGGCAAGCGCCGCCGCACCCAGCGGACAGAGGTTGCCGCGCGCGCGATTGTCGCGGAAGCGGCTGATGTCGCGCGACACCATCTCGTGATAGGCCATCAGATGGTGCCCCAGCGTCACCGGCTGCGCGGATTGCAGGTGCGTGAAGCCCGGCATCACGCTGCCGGCATGTTCCTCGGCGCGCGCGAGCAGCGCGGCGTCGAGCGCGTCCAGCGCGGCCAGCACCTGATCGGTGGCGTCGCGCACCCACAGCCGGAAGTCGGTCGCGACCTGATCGTTGCGGCTGCGCGCGGTGTGCAGTCGCCCCGCCGCCGCACCGATCGCATCGGCCAGCCGCGCCTCGGTCAGCATATGGATGTCTTCCATCGCCAGATCGTCGGGGACGCCGTCCGCGGCATAGCCGGCCGCGACCTGCTCCAGCCCGGCGCGGATCGCCGCCGCATCCGCCGGCGCGACGATGCCCTGTTCGGCGAGCATCGCGACATGCGCGCGGCTGCCCGCGACGTCCTGCCGCCACATCCGCTTGTCGAAGGGGATGGACGCGTTTATCTCGCGCATCACCGCGGCCGGCCCTTCGGCGAACCGCCCGCCCCACATCTGGTTGGAACCGCTCATGGCATCCCGCGTCGCGATCGTCTGTCTCCTCGGCACCGCGCTGGCTCTGGCGGCGTGCGATAAGCCGTCCCCAGGCAACGGGCAAGCGGAGGTGGCCAGCAGCGACGAAGTTCCCGCCACCGCCGCGCCGAAGGTCGACAAGATCGACCGCAGCCACAAGGGCGAGGCCGCGCCCGGTGTGTCCTTCACCCCCGCCGCGGGCGACGCGGCGACCACGCTGGCGGCGTTCAGGGGCAAGCCGGTGCTGGTCAACCTGTGGGCGACGTGGTGTGCGCCGTGCGTCAAGGAGATGCCGACGCTCGACGCCGCCGCCGCGACGCTGGGCGACACGCTGCCGGTGCTCGCGATCAGCCAGGACATGGAGCCCGCCAAGGCCACCGCCTTCCTCGCCGAGCGCAAGTTCGCGCATCTGCGCCCGTTCCTCGACCCCAAGCTCGGGCTGAGCACCGGCTATGGCGCGAACCTGCCGACGACGATCCTGTACGGCGCCGACGGCAAGGAGATCTGGCGCGTGACCGGCGACATGGACTGGACCGGCGCGGAGGCGAAGGCGCTGCTCGCCGAGGCGGCGTAGCGCTCCCGTCACGACCACTGCCTTCTCCGTCATTGCGAGCGTAGCGAAGCAATCCAGAGCCGAACCAGGACGCCCTGGATTGCTTCGCTACGCTCGCAATGACGATCCTGACAGGAACATCATGACCCGCCCCGCCCCCACCAGCACCGCGCCCGCGCTCGTCGCGGTGATCGTCGCGAATGCGGCGCTCGCGTTCGGGCCGCTGTTCGTCCGCCTCGCCGATACCGGCCCGGTCGCGGCGGCATTCTGGCGGATGGCGCTCGCCGTACCGATGCTCGCGGCGATCGCGCTCGTCACCCGCAAGCCCGGCGCGGCCGCGCCGTCGCTGCGCGTGTGGCTGTTCGTGGGGCTCGCGGGGGTCGCCTTCGCCGCCGATCTCGGGACGTGGCACCTCGGCATCCTCCACACGACGATGGCCAATGCCACGTTGCTCGGCAATTCGGCGACCTTCCTGTTTCCGCTATGGGGGTTCCTCGTCGCGCGCGCCTGGCCGACGCGGATGCAGGGCGTCGCGCTGCTGCTCGCCGCCGCCGGCGCGACGCTGTTGATGGGGCGCTCGTACCAGCTCGACCCGCGGCATCTGGCCGGCGACCTGCTGTGTATCGTCGCGGGGGTGCTCTACGCGCTCTACTTCATTCTGATGTCCGACGTGCGCCGCGCGCTCGCACCGTGGCCGGCGCTGGCCTTGTCGTCGCTCGCCTCGCTGTTGCCGCTGCTCGGCTATGCGCTGGTGCTCGGCGAGCGCGTGATGCCGCAGCACTGGACGCCGCTGCTCGCGCTGGCCCTGGTCTGCCAGCTGCTCGGGCAGGGCTGCATGATCTATGCGCTCGGGCGCCTCCCGCCGCTGGTGATCGGGCTGGCGCTGCTGATCCAGCCGACGGTGGCGGCGGCGATCGGCTGGGTGCATTTCGGCGAGGCGCTCAGCGCGCCCGATTTTGCCGGGATCGCGATGATCGCTGCGGCATTGGTGCTGGTGCGCGACCCGCGGCGCCCTGCTAAGGAGCCAGCATCCACCAATCCGGTGCCGGAGGAAATGCGATGACCGACGACCTGACGCCGGACGACCTGACGCCGGTCGACCTGACGCTGGACGAGGTGCGCGCACGGCTCGCGCCCGCGATCGCCGCCAATGCCGCGTTCGACGGCTGGGGCGACACCGCGCGCGATCTCGCCGCCGAGCAGCAGGGCGTCGACCTCGATGTCGCGCGGCTCGCCTTCGCGGAGGGCCCGGTGGCGATGATCGACGCGTGGTTCGCGCACGTCGATGCCGAGATGGCCGCGGCGCTGCCGCCGGAGACGCTGGCGGCGATGAAGATCCGCCAGCGGATCACCGCCTTGGTCGAGGCGCGGCTGGCGCTGCTCGCGCCGGAGCGCGAGGCGCTGCGCCGCGCGCGCGCGATCCTCGTGCTGCCGGTCAACGTCGCCGCCGCCGCGCGGCTCGGCTGGCGCAGCGTCGACGCGATGTGGCGTCTCGCGGGCGATACGGCGACCGATTACAACCACTATACGAAACGCGCGATGCTGCTGGCGGTCTATGCCGCGACCACTACCGTCTTCCTCGACGACGACAGCGAGGCGCAGGCGGACACGCGCGCCTTCCTCGCGCGGCGGATCGACGGGATCATGCGCTTCGAAAAGGCCAAGGCGCAATTCACCCGTCGCACGCAGCACCGCCCGAGTCTCAGCCGCTTCATCGGACGGCTGCGCTATCCGGTCGTGTGACGCGCCAGATCGGGCCAAAGGCGAATTGATAATCAATCTCATTGTGCTTATAGAAGCCCGGTGACCACGCCCATCAGCCTCGAAACGCTCCCGCGGCATCAGGCCGCCATCGTCGACGATATTGACTGGACGCGGCTCGCCACGCCCGAGGCGCGGCGACTGCGCGAACTGGGGTTCGATTCGGGGGTGCCGGTGCAGGTGCTGCATCGTGCGCGGCTCGGCGCCGGGCCGGTCGCATGCCGGATCGGGCGGATGACGGTGGCGCTGCGCCGCCCGGTCGCCGGGGCGATCCGCGTCTCGGTCGAGCCGCTGGCCGCCGAGTGACGCGCCACCGGCGCAACGCGTGATGGAAATGCCCCCGCTGGTCGCGATGGTCGGCAACCCCAATGCCGGCAAGAGCGCGCTGTTCAACGCGCTGACCGGCGCGCGGCAGAAGGTCGGCAATTATCCCGGCGTCACCGTCGAGCGCCATTCGGGCCGGCTCGCGCTCGACGACGGACGCCCGGTCGAGCTGGTCGACCTGCCCGGCGCCTACAGTCTCGAACCCTCCTCGCCCGACGAGCGCGTGACTCGCGACGTCTTGCTCGGCGCGCAGAGCGGCGAGCGGCGTCCCGACGCCTTGGTGGTGGTGCTCGACGCCGCCAACCTCGACAATCACCTGCGCTTCGCGATGCAATTGATCGCGCTCGGGCTGCCGGTGGTGGTCGCGCTCAACATGGTCGATCTCGCCGAGCGCGACGGGCTGGTGCTCGATCCGACGGTGCTGGCGCGCGAGCTGGGCGTGCCGGTCGTCCCGACGGTGGCGGTGCGGCGGCGCGGGATCGACACGCTGCGCGCGACGCTGACCGGGCTGGTCGGGACCGCCGCCGCGCCGGTCGCGCCGGTCGCGCCTGCCGCACCGGTCGAGGATATCCGCACGCTGCAGCGCCGCGCCCGCGCGCTGTCCAAGGCCGCGACGGTCAGCGAGACGCCGACGCGCCGCTGGCACCATGCGCTCGACAGCGTCGCGCTGCACCCGGTGATCGGGCCGATCCTCCTCGTCGCCCTGCTGTTCGTGATGTTCCAGGCGGTGTTCAGCTGGTCGGAAGCCCCGGTCAGCTGGATCGAGGACGGGTTCGCCGCGCTGGAGGCCGCGATCAAGGGCATGATGCCGGACGGGTTCCTGCGCTCGCTGCTCACCGATGGCGTGATCGCCGGGGTCGGCGCGGTGGTGGTGTTCCTGCCGCTGATCCTGATCCTGTTCCTGTTCATCCTCGTGCTGGAGGCGTCGGGCTATATGGTCCGCGCCGCCTTCCTGCTCGACCGATTGATGGCCGGGGTCGGGCTGTCGGGGCGCGCGTTCATCCCGCTGCTGTCCAGCTTCGCCTGCGCGGTGCCCGGGATCATGGCGACGCGCACGATCGACGACGAAAAGGACCGGCTGACCACGATCCTGATCGCGCCGCTGATGACCTGTTCGGCGCGGCTGCCGGTCTATACGATCATCATCGGCGCGTTCATCCCGGCGCGGCAGGTGGCACCGTTCGTCGGGTTGCAGGGGCTGGTGCTGCTCGGCCTGTATCTGATGGGGATCGTCGGCGCGTTCGTGGCCGCGCTGGTGCTGCGCCGCACCGTGACCAAGGGCGAAAGCTCGGGCTTTATGATGGAGATGCCCAAATACCAGCTGCCGCGCCTCCAGGATGTCGCGATCGGGCTGTGGAGCCGCACGACGATCTTCCTGAAGCGCGCGGGCACCACGATCGCGCTGACCACGGTCGTGCTCTGGGCGCTGCTCAGCTTCCCGCAGGCGCCCGCCGGACAGAAACAGGTCGATTATTCGGTCGCCGGGCGGATCGCTAGCGGGCTGGAGGTGGTCATCCGTCCGATCGGCTTCAACCACGACATCGCGCTGGCACTGATCCCGGCGATGGCGGCGCGCGAGATCGCGGTGGCGGCGATCGGCACCGTCTATGCGATCGACGATACCGAGGATGCGTCGGGCGCGAAGAGCCTCGTCGATCATCTGCGCGGGCGCTGGTCGCTGCCCACCGCGCTCGCCTTCCTGATGTGGTTCGTCTTCGCCCCGCAATGCATCAGCACGATCGCGGTGACGCGCCGCGAGACCAACGGCTGGAAGTGGCCGATCTTCATGCTCGGCTACCTTTTCGCGACTGCCTATGTCATGGCGGGGATCACATTCTGGCTGGCGACGTTCGCCGGTCTCTAAGAGGATCCCATGGCAGGCAGCGTCAACAAGGTCATTCTCGTCGGCAATCTCGGGCGCGATCCCGAGTCGCGCTCGTTCCAGAACGGCGGCAAGGTGGTGAACCTGCGCATCGCGACATCGGAATCGTGGAAGGACCGCAACACCGGAGAGCGCAAGGAAAAGACCGAATGGCATTCGGTTGCGATCTTCAACGAAGGGCTGGCGAACGTCGCCGAGCGCTTCCTGCGCAAGGGCAGCAAGGTCTATATCGAGGGCCAGCTCCAGACCCGGAAGTGGCAGGACCAGCAGGGCAACGACAAGTACAGCACCGAAGTCGTGCTGCAGGGCTTCAACTCGGTCCTGACGATGCTCGATGGTCCCGGCGGCAATTCGGGCGGCGGTGGCGGCGGCCGTGACGACTTCGGCGGCGGCGGCGGCGACGATTTCGGCGGCGGTGGCGGCTATGGTGGCGGTTCGCGCGGCGGCGGCGGCAGCGGCGGCGCGCGTGGCGGCGGCGGCAGCACCGGCGGCGGGTCGCGCGGTGGCGGTGGCGGCAATTACGGCGGTGGCTTCGCGGACGATCTCGACGACGACGTGCCATTCTAGGATCGGTCCGCCTCGTGAACGCTCCTCCCCTCGACCGGCCCGCCGAAACCGTCACCCCCGGGCGGGTCGACGAACGGGAGCGGTGCGCCACGATCGAGTCGCTTGATCTCGCCTCGCTGCACCGTGCCGCGGCGCTGAAGCAGATCACCGATTTCGCGGCCGGGCTGTGCGCCGCGCCGATCGCGTTGGTGTCGCTGGTCGAGGAGCGCGAGCAGACGTTCCTGTCCGCGACCGGCACCGCGCTGACCGGCACCCCGCGCGCCATGTCCTTCTGCGCGCATGCGATGTGGCAGGACGATCTGATGATCGTTCCCGATGCGACGCAGGACGCGCGCTTCGTCGACAATCCGTTGCTGATCGATCCCGGGGTCCGCTTCTATGCGGGCGCACCGCTGGTCACCGACAAAGGCGTACCGCTCGGCGCGCTGTGCATCCTCGATACCGTGCCCCGTCCCGCCGGGCTGACCGCCTTTCAGAAGGACGGCCTGCGGGTGCTGGCGGGCGCGGTGATGGCACGCATCCACGGCTCGCGCGACCATGCCGTCTCGCAGGCCGCGCAGGCGGAGGCGGTGGAAAGCGACACGCGCTTCCGCATCCTCGCGGACACGATGCCGCAGATGGTGTGGTCCACCCTCCCCGACGGCTTCCACGATTATTACAATGCCCGCTGGTATGCCTTCACCGGCATGCCGGAAGGATCGACCGATGGCGAGGCGTGGAACGACATGTTCCATGCGGACGATCAGGCGCGCGCCTGGACGGCGTGGCGGCATTCGCTGACGACCGGCGAGCCCTATGAGATCGAATATCGCCTGCGCCACCATGACGGCAGCTATCGCTGGGTGCTCGGCCGGGCGCTGCCGATGCGCGACGCCGAGGGCGCGATCACGCGCTGGTTCGGGACCTGCACCGATATCCACGAACAGCGCATCGCGCTCGAACAGCGCGAGATCGTCAGCCAGGAGCTGAGCCACCGCATCAAGAACATCTTCTCGGTGGTGGCCGGGCTGGTGCATCTGACCGGCCGCACACATCCCGAGCTGGCGGGGCTGCTCGGCGAGTTGCGGCACCGAATCACCGCGCTGGGGCGCGCGCACGACTTCGTCCGGCCCCACAGCGACCAGTCGCGCCCGTCGCTGCGGCAGGACAGTCTGCACGGCCTGCTCACCGAGCTGTTCTCCCCCTATCAGGCGCATCCCGGCGAGCGGATCCGGATCGCTGGCGACGACGTGACCGTCGACGATCGCGCCGCCACCCCGCTCGCGCTGATCTTCCACGAGCTGGCCACCAACGCGAGCAAATATGGCGCGCTGTCGACGGCCGGCGGCACCGTCCAGCTGACGATCGCCGCCGAGGCACCCGACGTCGTGCTCCACTGGTGCGAGCGCGGCGGGCCGCCAGTCGCGGGCGCGCCGCGCGCTACGGGGTTCGGGTCGCAGCTGATCGAGATGAGCGCATCGCGCCAGCTGGGCGGAAGCGTGGTGCGCGAATGGCCGGCTACGGGGCTGGAAGTGACGGCGCGCGTGCCGCAGGTGGCGTTCAGCCGTTAACGCCGCGATCCGGCGCCGGACACCCGGCCCGCCGACGCCGTCCGAGCTGCCGTCGGCCGCTCAGCCCGCCGGCAGGGCGCCGTCGTTGCCGGTCGGCGATGTCGCCGACCATTGCACGAAGTCCAGATTGCCTTCGGCGGTGATGCCATCGGCCTGGGTCGCGGTATACGCCGCGGCGAGGATCGCTTCCTCGTTGAACGGCTTACGGACATAGCCCAGCGCAGCGTCGCGGTTGGTGATCTGGCCGGGATTAGCGGTGACGAACACCACCTTCACGCCGTAGTCGCGCGCGATCCGCTCCGCGATCGCCGGGCCGGTCGCGCCATCGCGCAGGTTGACGTCGACGAACGCGAAGCGACACCCGGGCGCCGCCTCAAGCGCGGTCTCGGCATCGGCGGCGATCGCCGCGACGCGATAGCCCGCGTCTTCCAGAATGCGCTCGAGATCGAGCGCGACGAAGATCTCGTCCTCGACGATCAGGGCCGTATGGGTCATGATGAACGCTCAAGCACGCCCGCCTTAACCCCGATCAACTTTGCTTTGTTCCCGACGCAGCAGGAAGATCGCATGTTCGGCGAGGAAGTTCGCCGCCGCGCCGCCGGTCTGCTTGTCGCCCGACAGGAACCACGCCCCCTCGACGATCACCCCGCGCTCGGCGAGATGCGCGCGAAAGTCGTCGATCGTCAGATGGTGGATGTTGGGCGTGTCGTACCAGCGCTCGGGCAGCAGCCGCGTCACCGGCATCCGCCCGCCCCACAACAGCGACAGCCGCACGCGCCAATGCGCGAAATTGGGGAAGCTGACGAACGCGAACCGGCCGATCCGCAGCAGTTCGTCGAGCACCCGGTCGGGCGCGCGCGCGGTCTGCAGCGTCTGGCTGAGGATCGCATAGTCGAAGCTCTGGTCGGGATAGCCGGCGAGATCGGTGTCGGCATCGCCCTGGATCACCGACAGCCCGCGCCCGACCGCCGCCGCGACATTGCCGGGGTCGAGTTCCAGCCCGCGCACGTCCGCGCCGCGCTCGTCGCGCAAGGCCGCCATCAACTCGCCGTCGCCGCATCCGACGTCGAGCGCGCGCGCCCCGGCGGGCAGATGCGCGGCGATGATCGCCAGATCGGGCCGCAGGCTCATCGCCCGGCGCTCAGAAAGCCGTGGATGACGCGGTCGAGTTCCGGCGAGTCGAGCAGGAAGGCGTCATGCCCGAACGGGCTCGACAGTTCGACGAAGCTCGCCGGTGCGCCCGCCGCCATCAGCGCATGGACGATGCTGCGCGATTCGGCGGTTGGGTACAGCCAGTCGGTGTCGAAGCTGACGAGGCAGAAGCGCGTCGCGGTGCCGCGGAAAGCATTGGCGAGCAGCCCGCCATGCTCCTCGGCGAGGTCGAAATAATCGAGCGCGCGCGTGATGTAGAGATAGCTGTTGGCGTCGAACCGATCGGTGAACGCCAGCCCCTGATGCCGCAGATAGCTCTCGACCTGGAAATCGGCGTCGAATCCGAACGACTTTTGCGCGCGCGCCTGCAGGCGCCGGCCGAATTTCTCGGTCAGCCCCGCCTCGGAGAGATAGGTGATGTGCGCCGCCATCCGCGCCACCGCCAGCCCCGCGGCGGGCGGATCGCCATCGTAATAGTCGCCGCCGCGCCAGTTCGGATCGGCCATCACCGCCTGCCGCCCGACCTCGTGGAAGGCGATGTTTTGCGCCGAATGCCGCGCGGTCGAGGCGATCACGACGCACTTCTCGACCCGGTCGGGGAAGGTCGCCGCCCAGCTGAGCGCCTGCATCCCGCCCATCGACCCGCCGACCACCGCCATCAGCCGCGCGACGCCGAGATGATCGAGCAGCAGCGCCTGCGCGCGCACCATGTCGCGGATCGTGATGACCGGGAACGCCATCGCATAGGGGCGGCCGGTCGACGGATCGACGCTCGCCGGCCCCGTCGACCCCATGCACGAGCCGAGCACGTTGGTGCAGATCACGAAATAGCGATCGGTGTCGATCGGCTTGCCCGGGCCGACCATCCGCTGCCACCACCCCGGCTTGCCGGTGCGCGGGTGCGCGCTCGCCAGATGCTGGTCGCCGGTCAGCGCATGGCAGACCAGCATCGCATTGCCGCCGTCCGCCGCCAGCGTGCCATAGGTTTCATAGGCGATCTCGACCGGCGCGAGCAAAGCGCCGCCGTCGAGCCGCAACGGCCCCGGCAGCACGACGTGACGCGACAGGCCGAAGCGCTGGTCCAGCGAGGAGGGCGTGGTGAGCATCGGGAAGCCGCTTTACCCGCGCCGCCCCGCCCAAGTCGAGCCGGACCCGCGCGCGCTCGCGCCGCGTTGGCGCCCAGCGTCAGCCCGACGCGGGAGGCCCTTCATGGCGGACGACGCCGAGGCGCGCGAGCGCGACATCGACCTCGATCCCGACGAGCGCGCCGCGGTGGAGCAGCGCCAGGCCGCCAGCCCGCGCGTGATCCACGAGGTGATCCGCCGCGCGGGCGACGAGGAGCTGGAACGGCCGAGCTGGTCGCTGGTCTGGTCCGGGCTCGCCGGCGGCGTGGCGATCAGCGCCTCGGTGCTGGGCAAGTCGCTGATCGCGCGCGACCTGCCCGAGGCGGGCTGGACGCCGCTGGTGACCAGCGTCGGCTACACGCTGGGCTTCCTCGTGGTGATCCTCGGGCGGCTCCAGCTCTTCACCGAGAGCACCTTGTCCGCGGTGATCCCGGTGGCGACCCATCCCGGCCTCGGCAACCTCGCGCGGCTGCTGCGGCTGTGGGCGCTGGTGCTCGGCACCAACCTGCTCGGCACGCTGCTGATCGCGGGGCTGGTCCACCACCGCCTGATCGGCTCGCCCGAGGGCGGCGTGGCGATGCTGGAGACGTCGCGCGAGCTGCTCGCGCATGACTTCTGGGCGACGCTGCGGCTCGGCATCCCCGCCGGCTTCCTGATCGCGGCGGTGCCCTGGGCGCTGCCCTCGTCGCGCGGACAGGAATTCTGGGTGGTGTTCGTCCTCACCTACTTCATCGCGCTGGGAGGCTTCGCGCACGTCGTCGCCGGCTCGGGCGAGGCATGGCTGCTCGCCTTCGCGGGCGAGGTGAGCTTCGCACAGGCGCTCGTCGGGCTAATCCTGCCGGCGCTGATCGGCAACGTGATCGGCGGCACCGGGCTGTTCGCGCTGCTCGCGCACGCGCAGGTGCGGCAGGAGCTGTGACGTCCCGCCCCCTTCCCCACGCGCCTCACACCCGCTACCCGATCGCGCATGAGTGACGCGCCCCGCCCCAAGTCCTGGATCATGGACATCGCACCCTACGTCCCGGGGCGCTCCACCACCGACGACGGGCGCACGGTCGCCAAGCTCAGCTCGAACGAGAACCCGCTCGGCACCTCGCCCGCGGCGCGCGCCGCCTTCGCCTCGGCCGCCGACTCGCTCGAGCGCTACCCCGACGCGAGCGGGGCGATCGTGCGCGAGGCGATCGCGGCGCGCCTCGGGCTCGACCCGGCGCGGATCATCTACGGCAACGGCTCGGACGAGATCCTCCACCTCGCCGCGGGCGCCTTCGCCGGGCCGGGCGATGAGGTAATCTTCGTCCGCTACGGCTTCGCCGTGTACGAGATCGCGGCGCGGCGTGTCGGCGCCACCCCGGTGATCGCGCCCGACCGCGACTATGCCACCGACGTCGACTCGATCCTCGCCTGCGTCAGCGAGCGGACCCGCGTCGTCTACGTCGCCAATCCCAACAACCCGACCGGCACCTTCGCGCCGCGCGCCGAGATCGCGCGGCTCCACGCCGCACTGCCGCCGACGGTGCTGCTGGTGCTCGACCAGGCCTATGCCGAATATCTTGCCGACGAGGACGACGACGGCGGCCTCGAGCTCGCCGCCACCGCGCGCAACGTGCTGGTGACGCGCACCTTCTCCAAGATCCACGGGCTCGCCGCGGAGCGCATCGGCTGGGGCTATGCGCATGCCGACATCGTCCAGGCGCTCCACCGCATCCGGCTGCCGTTCAACATCACCATCGGCGGCCAGCGCGCCGCGGTCGCCGCGATCGAGGACCGCGCCTTCGTCGCGCACACGCGCGCGCACAACGCCGCCTGGCGCGCCTGGTTCGCCGACGAGATCGCCAGGCTGGGCAATGCCGGCCTGCGCGCGATCCCGAGCGAGGCGAACTTCGTGCTGGTGGTGTTCGAGGGCGCGCTGACCGCCGAAACGGCCTACAAGGGGCTGATGGACGCGGGCTATATCGTCCGCTGGCTGCCCGGCCAGGGGCTGGCGCAGGGGCTGCGCATCACCATCGGCACCGAGGCCGAGACGCGCGGCGTCGCCGCGGCGCTGCGCGCACTGGTCGAGCGCGGCACCGCCCCGGTGCATGCCGAGGCGGCGGACGCCGGGATCGAGCGCGGTTGATGCTGCCGTTCAGCCGCGTCTCGGTTATCGGGCTCGGGCTGATCGGCTCGTCGGTGGCGCGCGCGGTGCGCCAATATCTGCCGACGGTGCGGCTCACCGGGCATGACGCCAGCGCCGCGGTGCGCGAGACCGCGCGCCGGATCGAGCTAGTCGACGACGTCGCCGACAGCGCCGCCGCGGCGGTGACCGACGCCGATCTCGTCATCCTGTGCGTGCCGGTCGGCGCGATGGCCGCGGTCGCCGCCGAGCTCGCCGACGAGCTGCCCGCCGACGCGATCGTCAGCGACGTCGGTAGCTGCAAGACCGCGGTGGCGCAGGCGCTCGCCGCGGTGCTGCCGCCCGAGCGTGTCGTGCCCGCGCACCCGGTGGCAGGGACCGAGCAGAGCGGCCCGGAGGCGGGCTTCGCCTCGCTGTTCCGCGGCCGCTGGTGCATCGTCACGCCGCTCGCCGAGAGCGACTCCCTCGCGGTCGCGCGGGTCGAGGAGTTCTGGCGCCGGCTCGGCGCCGACGTCGAGCGGATGGCGCCGGATCATCACGACCGCGTGCTCGCGGTGACGAGCCATCTGCCGCACCTGATCGCCTACACGATCGTCGGCACCGCTGATGATCTCGGCCAGGTGACCGAGTCCGAGGTGATCAAATTCTCCGCCGGCGGCTTCCGCGACTTCACCCGCATCGCCGCGTCCGACCCGGTGATGTGGCGCGACGTCTTCCTCGCCAACAAGGAGGCGGTGCTGGAGATGCTGCAGCGCTTCAGCGAGGACCTCAGCCAGTTGCAGCGCGCGATCCGCTGGGGCGACGGCGACGCGCTGTACGACCGTTTCGCCCGGACGCGCGCCATCC
Source organism: uncultured Sphingomonas sp. (assembly GCA_913776255.1). Lineage (GTDB taxonomy): Bacteria > Pseudomonadota > Alphaproteobacteria > Sphingomonadales > Sphingomonadaceae > Sphingomonas. The sequence continues at coordinate 41,024 of CAJYLV010000031.1, forward strand.
GCCGCTCGATCGTCGACCAGGGCCAGGACGACGCCGCCGCCGACTTCGGGCGCCGGCACGACTGAGGGCTCGCCCTCCCGGCTGGCGTCATGCTGAACTCGTTTCAGCATCCACCCGCCCGCGAGTGCGGCGGCGTTCGGATGTGCGGCACGGTGACTTCTGAGGCGAGCTCAGGATGACGCCGGCGGCTAAGCTCGACGTCTAAGCCTCGCCCGCGCTCGCATCCCGCGCATTCAGCGCGTTGATCGCCGCGTGCACGCGCGCCTCGATCTCGCGTCGCGGCAGCCCCGGCGGGATCGGCGCGCCGAGCCGCATCGTCACCTCGCCCGGCGTCACCGTGCCGGCACGCAGCCCCAGTCGGCCGCTGTCGAGCGCGATCGGCACCACCGGATAGCCCAGCGCCTTGTACAGTCCCGCGAAGCCTG
>CAJYLV010000032.1 GCA_913776255.1 uncultured Sphingomonas sp.
TGGAAGGGCGAGCTGGTGCTGCTCCACGAACTCGCCGACGGGCCGGCGGATCGTAGCTACGGCCTGGCGGTCGCGCGGCTGGCGGGGATGCCGCCGGCGACGGTGTCGCGCGCCAAGGCGGTGCTCGCGAAGCTGGAGGCGGGGCGCGCCAAGACCGGCGGACTGGCGGCGGGGCTCGACGACCTCCCGCTGTTCGCCGCCGCCGCGCAGGCCGAGGAGGACAAATGCGACGCGATCCGCGCGGAGGTGGAGGCGCTGGATGTGGACGCACTGACGCCGCGCGAGGCGCTCGAGACGCTCTACCGGCTAAAGGCGCTGGCGCGTGAGGGGTAGGGCTTCTCAATTAGGATCGAATATCGGGAAAGCCGCGATCGTAGTGCGATCAGAGCCCTATCCGATTGAGAAGCTCCTTGATTGGCTTATTTAGATCGCTCCAAGCGTCATAGGCGCAATGCGCCCAATCGCGCACCAAAGCGGAATGGTTGTCGATTGGCCGAGCGATCACGTCGGCGTGAGTAACCGCAAATCGCTCGGGGATCGTCGGCAAGGGCGGGAAGCTACCCCCCGCCAACTTCTGCATGACGGGCGGGATATCCGCGAGCGGACGTTTATGCTCGAAAGCTAATTGGAGGGCCGCATAATGCACCCACACCGACTGGACAGCTCGGCGGTCGTTGGTATCGCCCGGATGTTGTAGCGCATAAGCGTCAACAGTAAGTCTATGAACGGCCCCGAAAAGCACCGGGTTCTCATACTCCCGCGCCAGCAGATCGCCGTATGAGGACCAGCAACCTGCGGTGGACAGCATATATTTATGCGTCGTGCCCGACATTCCAGGAAATAGGCCCCCACAGCCAAAGCATTTCTGCAACGAGGTTCCGCTAACGCTGTCTGTGGCCACATCACCTCTCCGCATCACGACATAACGAATATCCTCTGCCACGGCGCGCCGCAATGAACCCCGCCAGTTGGCAAAGGATCAGCCTTCCCGATTGGGAAGGATTGACGGGAATCCCGCCGCGCCGATTGCGCTGACGGTCGCCTGTGGGCTCTGCTTTCCCGAAACCTGTTCCCGAATGCACTTTCCCGAAACGCACACCCTGAAAAGAGGAAACGGGAAAGCTCACCATCCAACGACGGCCAGCCGGAGCCATCAACCGATTCCTCAAAACACGCGACGCGTTAACCCCGACCCGCTATCTCGCCCCACATGATCGGCCGTTTCGACCACCTCCCCAATCGCCGCGCGATCGTCGACCGTCGCTTGCTCGCCGAGCAGGTCGCCGCCGCGACCGGCAAGGACACCGCGGCGCTGCGCCATCAGGTCAGCCTGTTGCTCAAGAGCGCGCTCGAAGCCGGGCGCGCCGAGATCGCACGGCGGCTGACCGCCAACCCCTCGCGCGGGATCGAGGCCGCGAACGCGCAGGCGTATCTGGTCGATCAATTGCTGCGCGTGCTCGCCGACTTCACGACGCAGCGGCTGTATCCGCTCGCCAATCCGACCACCGGCGAGCGGCTGCTGCTGCTCGCGGTCGGCGGCTACGGGCGCGGCGAGATGGCGCCGTTCTCCGACGTCGACATCGGCTTCCTCACCCCGGGCAAGCAGACGCCGTGGGCCGAGCAGGTCATCGAGTCGATGCTCTATGCCTTGTGGGACCTGGGGCTGAAGATCGGCCATTCGAGCCGCTCGCTCGACGAGATGGTGCGGCAGGCGAAGGCCGACGTGACGGTGCGCACCGCGCTGCTCGAGGGTCGCTATGTCTGGGGCGACGAGGACCTGTACGGCGAGGCGTCGCGGCGCTTCCACGACGACGTGCGGCGCGGCACCGAGCGGCAGTTCGCCGCCGACAAACTCGCCGAGCGCAACGCGCGGCACGTCCGGATGGGCGACACGCGCTACGTCGTCGAGCCCAACATCAAGGAGGGCAAGGGCGGCCTGCGCGATCTCCACGCCTTGTTCTGGATCGGCAAATATACCTATCAGGTGCAGCGCTCGAACGAGCTGGTCGCCGTCGGGCTGTTCACGCGCGAGGAGTACCGGCTGTTCCAGCGCGCCGACAACTTCCTGTGGGCGGTGCGCTGCCACCTGCACCTGATCGCGGGCCGCGCCGAGGACCGGCTGACCTTCGACTATCAGCGCGAAATCGCGCAGCGGATGCATTATGCCGACCGGCCCGGCAAACCGGCGGTCGAGCGCTTCATGCAATTCTATTTTCTGCAGGCGCGCACGGTCGGGTCGCTGACCGGGCTGTTCCTCGCGCATATGGACGAGCGTTTCTCGCGCCGCCGGCGGCTGGGGCTGAAGATCGCGCGGACGCCGCGCAAGCTGGAGGGGTTCGCCAACGACGGCGGGCGGATCGCGCTGCCGTCGGACGACTTCTTCCAGCAGGACCCGCGGCGGCTGGTCGAGATCTTCGCGCTCGCCGCCGAACAGGGGATGGAGATCCACCCGCTCGCCTTGCGCTGTGCGACGCGCGACGCACGGCTGGTCACCGCGGTGCGGCGCGACGCGCGCGCCAATGCGCGCTTCCTCGACCTGCTCGCCGGGGCGCACGATCCCGAATTGCCGCTGCGCTGGATGAACGAGACCGGGGTGCTGGGGCGGTTCGTGCCGGACTGGGCGCGGATCGTCGCGCAGATGCAGTTCGACATGTACCATCATTACACCGTCGACGAGCATACGATTCGCGCGATCGGGCTGCTCGCGCGGATGGAGGCGGGGGCGCTCGCGGACGATCATCCGCTGCCCAGCGAGATCATGGCGCAGATCGTGTCGCGGCGTGTGCTGTATGTCGCGGTGCTGCTGCACGATATCGCCAAGGGGCGCGGCGGCGATCATTCGATCCTCGGCGCGGAGGTCGCGGAGCGGCTGTGCCCGCGCTTCGGGCTGACCCCGGCCGAGACCGAGACGGTCGCGTGGCTGGTGCGGCACCATCTGTTGATGAGCGCGACCGCGTTCCGGCGCGACCTGACCGATTTCAAGACGATCCTCGACTTCACCGAGGTGGTGCAGAGCCCCGAGCGCCTGCGGCTGCTGCTGGTGCTGACCGTGGTCGACATCCGCGCGGTCGGGCCGGGGACGTGGAACGGCTGGAAGGGGCAGCTGCTCGGCGACCTCTACGACCGCGCCGAGGAGGTGCTGCGGCTCGGCCACAAGCAGAAGGGGCGCGGCGAGCGCGTGCTTGCCAAGCAGGAGACGCTGCGCACCGCGCTGCAATGGGATGCCGAGACGCTGGCGGGCTATGTGCGCCGGCTGCCCGAGCCTTACTGGATCGCCGAGCCCGACGACGTGCTGGCGCACAATGCCGCGTTCGTGACGCAGACCGGCGACGTGCAGCTCGCGATCGACGCGCAGGTCTATCCCGAGCGCGGCGCGACGCTGGTGACGGTCTATGCCGCCGATCATCCCGGGCTGTTTAGCCGCATCGCCGGCGCGATCCACGTTGCGGGCGGCAATATCATCGACGCGCGCATCCACACCACGCGCGACGGCATGGCGCTCGACAATTTCCTCGTGCAGGACCCGCTCGGGCGGCCGTTCGACGAGGCGGGGCAGCTGACCCGGCTCAAGACCGCGATCGAGGATGCGCTGGCGGGACGCGGCAAGCTCACCGACCGGTTGAAGGCCAAGCCGCTGCCGCGCGCGCGCGCCGATGCGTTCCGGATCGAGCCCAACGTGCTGATCGACAACAAGGCCTCGAACCGCTTCACCGTCGTCGAGGTCGCGGCGCGCGACCGCCCGGCGCTGCTCAACCAGCTCGCCTATGCGCTGTTCCTGTCGAAGGTGACGATCCATTCGGCGCATGTCGCCACCTATGGCGAGCGCGCGGTCGACGTCTTCTACCTGACCGATCTGACCGGGGACAAGATCGCGTCGACCACGCGCGTGCGGGCGCTGGAGAAGAGACTGCTGGCGGCGGCGGCGGGCGCGCCGCAGGAGGAGGCGGCGTGACCCCGTCGTCATCGCGAGCGTAGCGAAGCAATCCAGGGCCGGACCGGGACGCCCTGGATTGCCGCGCTGCGCTCGCAATGACGAGCGGAACCCAAGCAGCATAACATTGAATACGTATGTGACTTCCTTGGCGGCAGGGCCGGTGCGGGCCTAGTCGCCGCCCATGACACCCGAAGATCGCCCGCATGAACGCGGACGCCGGGAGCAGGGGAGGATTTCCACATGAACGGTCTGTCTCTTACGCCGATCGCGCGCCGCCGCTGGGCCGGGGCCAGTGCCCTCGCGCTGCTGATCGCCACGCCGGCGCTGGCGCAGGAAGCGACGCCGCAGGCGGACGCGCCGACCGGCAACCCCACCGCCAAGGTCACCGCCACCCAGCCCGCGCCCGCCGCCGACCCGACCCCCGACGCCAACGCCAATCCCGATCCGACCGCGACCGGCGCCGACGAGATCGTCGTCACCGGCATTCGCGCCAGCCTCGCCAAGTCGGCGGACATCAAGCGCCGCTCGACGCTGATCGTCGACTCGGTATCGGCCGAGGACGTCGGCAAGCTGCCCGACGTGTCGATCGCCGACTCGCTCGCGCGCCTGCCGGGCGTCACCGCGCAGCGCGTCGAGGGGCGTGACCAGAGCCTGTCGATCCGCGGGCTCGGCCCCGATTTCTCGACCACGTTGCTCAACGGTCGCGAGCAGGTGACGGTCGGCGACAACCGCGGCGTCGAGTTCGACCAGTATCCGTCGGAATTCTTCAGCAACGTCAACGTCTACAAGTCCGCCGACGCCTCGCTGATCGCGGCGGGCGTGTCGGGCACCGTCGACCTCAGGATGCTGCGCCCGCTCGACCAGAAAGAGCGGCTGTTCATCGTCTCGGCACGCGGCCAGCTCAACGGCATCGGCAAGCGGAACCCGGACGGCGAGCGCTGGGGCTATCGCGCCACCGCCACCTATGTCGACAAGTTTGCCAACGACACGCTGGGCATCGCGCTGGGCGTCGCGGCGCAGGAATCGCCGACCAACTACGACCGCTACGAGGCATGGGGCTATCCCAACCTCAACAACCTCTCGCAGAATTGCACCGGCGACGCGGCCGGGCCGTGCGTGCTGGGCGGCGCCAAGCCCTATGTGCAGTCGAACATGCTCAAGCGCTACGGCGGGGTGGGCACGATCGAATGGGCGCCGAGCGACGCGTTCCACTCGACTTTCGACGCGCTCTACACGCATTTCACCGAGACGCAGAAGCTGCGCGGGATCGAATTCCCGCTCGCCTATAACGTCGCGCCGACCGCGGGGACGGTGACCGTCACCGACGGCTTCGTCGACAAGGCGATGTTCAGCCCGCAATATACGGTGCAGCGCAACGACCTGAACGATCGCACGTCCGACATGTTCTCGCTCGGCTGGAACAACAATGTCCGGCTCAACGACGCGATCCAGCTCAACGTCGACGCCGCCTGGTCGCGCGCGACGCGGCAGGACGAGCTGATCGAGACCTATTCGGGCACCGGCTATGCCGGCTCCGGGCAGCGCGACACGATCACGATCACGCGCCAGGGCAACGGCACCTACCAGATCGTCCCGACGCTGGATTATGCCGACACCAACGTCATCCGCATCACCGATCCGGGCGGCTGGGGCTATAACGGCACCAACGCCGTCGTGCAGGCCGGCTTCCAGAACCGGCCGAAGTTCAGCGACGACCTGAAGTCGCTGCGCGCGAACCTGACCGGCGATTTCCAAGGCGCGCTGGGCGTCATCAAGGGCTGGGAAGTCGGCGCCAATTATTCGCAGCGCGAGAAGAAGGCGCGCTTCACCTCCTATTTCTACTGCCCGCCGGGCGGCGGCACCAACTGCACCGTCGCCAGCGGCACGACGCAGTCGATCGCGGTGCCGAGCGACGTGGTGCTCGACGAGCAGGTGTCGCTCGCCTTCCTCGGCGTGCCGCGGATGCTGACGCTCGACCCGCGCGGCGTGCTGGGGCTGCTGACGCCGGTGTTCGACAACCGTCCGGAATCGCTCGCCAAGGTGTGGGGCGTGAAGGAGAAGGTGACGACCGGCTATGCCAAGCTGGTGATCGACGGCGAGGCCGGCGGCAAGGCGGTGAAGGGCTCGATCGGCGTGCAGGTGGTGCATACCGACCAAAGCTCGGACGGCCGGATCGCCGGGCTGAACGGCGGCGTGGTCACGCTGTCCGACGTGTCGGGCGGCGACAAATATACCAACGTCCTGCCGAGCGCGACCTTCTCGGTCGAGCTGATCCCGAACGGCTTCATCAAGATGGGCGCGTCGCAGACGATGGTGCGCCCGCGGCTCGACCAGGAGCGCATCTCGCAGAACGTGTCGATCAATCCGGGCCGGGTCGGGTCGGGATCGGACCCGCTGCTCAGCCCGTTCTCGTCGGACGGCGGCAATGCGCAGCTGCGCCCGTACAAGTCGACCAACATCGACCTGTCGCTGGAGAAGTATTTCCGCGCCGGCGGCTATGTCGCGCTGTCGGGCTATTTCAAACACCTGACCGACTATGTCGATCCGAACAACAACGTGCTGTACGACTTCTCGCCGTTGCTGTCGTCGTTGACGCCCGCGCAGCAGGCGATCGTGCTGTCGCAAAACGCGCAGTTCGGGCTGTTCAAGAACCCGGCCAATTCGGGGCGCGGCGAGATCATGGGTGCGGAGGCGACCGCGTCGCTGCCGCTGCGGATGCTCACCACCGCGCTCGACGGCTTCGGGCTGTTCGGCAGCGGCAGCTACACGCATTCGGCGGTCCGCTACGACAGTGCGCCCGCGACGGTGCAGACGGTGCCGGGGCTGTCGAAGTGGGTGCTCAACGGCACGGCCTATTTCGAGAAAAACGGTTTCCAGGCACGCGCGACCTATCGCTATCGCTCGAGCTTCCTCGCCGAGGTGCGCGGACTGTCGGCGACGCCGGAGCTGAACACCGCCAAGGGCGAGACGATCCTCGACGCGCAGATCGGCTATGAATTCCAGAGCGGCCCGTTGCAGGGACTGACGATCCTCGCGCAAGCCAAGAACCTGACCGATCAGGAGTTCTTCCAGTACACCAACGGCGATCCGCGGCAGGTGCGGCGCTACCAGCGGTACGGGACGGACTATTACCTCGGGCTGACCTACCGGTTCTGATCTTAACCGTCATTGCGAGCGGAGCGAAGCAATCCAGGGCGTCACGCGCAACCCTGGATTGCCGCGCTTCGCTCGCAATGACGAGCCTTATGCCGACGCGCGCACCATCAGCGTCGCGGGCAGCATGACATTCTCGGTCGTCTCGCCCGCGATCTGGCGGACCAGCGTATCGACCAGCAGCGCCCCGGCGCGGGCATAATCCTGCGCCACCGTCGTCAGCGGCGGGCGCGACAGGCGTGCGGCCGGGATGTCGTCGAACCCCGCCACCGCGACATCCTCGGGCACGCGCCGGCCCGCCTCGTCGAGCGCGCGCAACGCCCCCAAAGCGATCAGATCGGAGGCGGCGAACAGCGCATCGAACGGGATATCGCGCGCAAGCAGCCGCCGCGTCGCCTCATAGCCGACCTGCTCCGACGACAAGGCATCGACGTGCAGCCCCGGATCGACCGGCAGCCCCGCGCCGCGCAGCACGTCGCACAGGCCACGGTAACGATCGCGGAACTCGGGATAATGGTCGCTCGCGGTGCCGACGAAGGCAACGTTCTTCCTCCCGCGATTGAGCAAATGCCGCGCCACGTCGCGCCCGCCGCCGATATTGTCGCAGCCAAGCACCAGCCCGAGCCCGTTCGGCTCCACCGACCCCCAGCGCACGTAGCGCGTCTTCTGCCCGACCAGCTGCTCCAGCCGTACGCGATAGGTTTCCCAGTCGCCATAGCCGAGCAGGATCAGCCCGTCGGCCTTGCGGCTGTCCTCGTAATCCTTGTGCCAGTCCGCCGAGAGCTGCTGGAACGAGGTGAGCAGATCGTAGCCGCGCAGCGCGCAGGTCTTCAGGATCGAGCCGAGCATCGACAGGAAGAACGGGTTGATCGCGGTCGCATCGGGCAGCGGGTCCTCGAAGAACAGCAGCGCCAGCGTCCTCGCCTCGCCCCGCCGCAGCGACGAGGCGGCGCGGTCGACCTTGTAGCCGAGCTGCTCGGCGATCGCCGCGATCCGCAGCCGCGTCGCGGCGCTGACCGTGCGATCGCCGCGCAGCGCACGCGAAACGGTCGGTTGCGAGACACCCGCCGCGGCGGCGATGTCGAAGGAGGTGACGCGATCGGACAGGTAGGGCGGCCCGTGATGACGGAAAGTCCATATCCTAATGCGCGGCGCATGGGCTGTGAATACGTATGCTGCGCGCTTGGCAAAGCAGAGGCCGGCTGCGCATCACGCCGCGATCGGGAGAGAGAGCATGAAAAGCATCATCGCGGGCGCGCTGGCGGCGCTGTCGCTGGCCACCGGTGCGTCGGCACAGGATTATCGCGCGCGCCTGCCACAGGACGAGGTGATCTATTTCGCGCTCCCTGACCGCTTCGACAATGGCGATCCGGCGAACGATCGCGGCGGGTTGACCGGCGACCGGCTGCGCACCGGCTATGATCCGACCGCGAAGGGCTTCTATCACGGCGGCGACCTCAAGGGGCTGACGCGCCGGCTCGATTATATCGCGGCGCTCGGCGCGACCGCGATCTGGGTCGGGCCGATCTTCCGCAACAAGCCCGTGCAAGGGCCGAAGGGGCAGGAGAGCGCCGGCTATCACGGTTACTGGATCACCGACTTCGAGCATGTCGATCCGCATTTCGGCACCGACGCCGAGTTCGCGGCGCTGGTGGCGGCGGCGCATGCGCGGGGGATGAAGGTCTATATGGACATCATCGTCAACCACACCGCCGACGTGATCCGTTACCGTGAGTGTGGCGACTGCGTCTATCGCTCGCGCGCCGACTATCCGTATCAGCGGCGCGGCGGGGTGGACGGCGCCGCGATCAACACCGGCTTCGCGGGCGATCAGGTGCAGACCGCGGCCAATTTCGCGAAGCTGACCGATCCGACCTATGCCTACACGCCCTACGTGCCCAAGGGCGAGGCGCGCGCCAAGTCGCCGGCGTGGCTCAACGACGTCACGCTCTATCACAATCGCGGCAACACCACCTTCCGCAACGAGAATTCGACGATGGGCGATTTTGTCGGGCTCGACGATCTGATGACCGAGAACCCGCGCGTCGTCGCGGGGATGATCGACATCTTCGGCGGCTGGATCGGCCGCTTCGGCGTCGACGGGTTCCGCATCGACACCGCGCGCCACGTCAATCCCGAGTTCTGGCAGGCGTTCGTGCCCGCGATGCAGGCGCGCGCCACCGCCAAGGGCATCCCCAATTTCCACATCTTCGGCGAGGTCGCCGCCGACCAGCTCGATGCCGGCCCGCTCGCGGTCCACACGCGGGTCGACAAGTTGCCGGCGGTGCTCGACTTCGCGTTCCGCCGCGCGGTGCTCGATACCGTCGCGGGGACGCGTGGGACCGATGCGTTCGAGACGCTGATCGCCGGCGACGCGCTTTACGAGGGCGGCGCGGCGGCGGCGGAGCGGCTGCCGACCTTCGTCAGCAATCACGACAACGGCCGCTTCGCATTTTTCGTGCGACAGGCCTTCCCCAAGGCCGATGACGCCGAGGTGCTGAAGCGCACGATGCTCGCCAACGCGATGCTGCTGACATTGCGCGGCGTGCCGACGATCTATTCGGGCGACGAACAGGGCTTCACCGGCGACGGCGGCGATCAGGATGCGCGCGAAGACATGTTCGCCAGCCGCGTTGCCAGCTACAACGACAATCGCCTGCTCGGCACCGACACCACTACCGCCACCGCGCATTTCCGACAGGACCATCCGCTGTTCCGCCAGATCGCGACGCTGGCGCGGGTGCGGCGCGCGCAGCCGGCGTTGACGCGCGGCCGCACGCTGCTGCGCGCGCGCGAGGAAACGCCGGGGCTGCTCGCCGTGTCGCGCATCGATCCGGCGACCGGGCAGGAGATCCTGCTCGCCTTCAACACCGCCACGACCCCGCTCGACCGGCTGGTCGAGGTGACCGGCGCGGGCCGCGCGACGATGCTGGCCGGGGAGGGCTGCGCCGCGCAGACCGCCGCGCCGGGATCGTTGCGCGTCCGCCTTCCTGCTTTAGGCTATGCCGTCTGCGCGATCGGAGCGACACGATGACCTATCCGTGGTGGCAGGGTGCCGCCGTCTACCAGATCTACCCGCGCAGCTTCGCCGATGCGAACGGCGACGGCGTCGGCGACCTGCGCGGCATCACCGCGCACCTGGATCATGTCGCGTCGCTGGGCGTCGATGCGATCTGGATCTCGCCTTTCTACACCTCGCCGATGGCCGACTTCGGCTATGACGTCGCCGATTATTGCGACGTCGATCCGGTGTTCGGGACGCTTGCGGATTTCGATGCACTGATCGCGCGCGCGCACGCGCTGGGGCTGCGCGTCATCACCGATCAGGTGTGGTCGCACACCTCCGACCGTCACGCGTGGTTCGTGCAGAGCCGTGCCACGCGCGACGGCGACAAGGCCGACTGGTACGTCTGGGCCGACGCCAAGCCGGACGGCTCGCCGCCCAACAATTGGCAGTCGGTGTTCGGCGGCCCGGCATGGACGTGGGATGCACGCCGCCAGCAATATTATCTCCACACCTTCCTAAAGGAACAGCCGCAGCTCAACGTCCGCAATGCGGCGGTGCAGGCGGCGCTGCTCGGGGTCGGGCGCTTCTGGCTGGAGCGGGGCGTCGACGGCTTTCGGCTCGACGCGATCAACCATGCGATGGGCGCGGCCGATCTGCGCGACAATCCGCCCGCCGCGCCGTCGAACAAGCCGCGCACGCGCTCGTTCGATTTCCAGCAGAAGACGCACAGCCAGGACCAGCCCGACATGCTGCCGTTCGTCGCGCGCATCCGCGCGCTGACCGACGAATATGACGCCCGCTTCTCGGTGGCGGAGATCGGCGGCGACGAAAGCGACTGGGTGCGCAAGGCCTATACGCAGCCGGGGCGGTTGGAGACCGCTTATGGCTTCGACTTCCTCTATGCCGACCACCTGACCCCGGCGGCGGTGAGCGCCGCGCTGTCGCAATGGCCGGGAGGGGCGGGCGAGGGCTGGCCGAGCTGGGCGTTCGAGAACCACGACGCGCCGCGCGCGGTGTCGCGCTGGGCGCTGCCCGAGCATCGCGACGCCTTCGCGCGCGCCAAGATGGTGCTGCTGGCGGGGCTGCGCGGCAACATCTTCCTTTATCAGGGCGAGGAACTGGGGCTGACGCAGACCGCGGTGCCGTTCGAGAAACTGCGCGACCCCGAGGCGATCGCCAACTGGCCGCTGACGCTCAGCCGCGACGGCGCGCGGACGCCGATGCCGTGGACGGCCGACGGCGCGGGCCATGGCTTCACCAGCGGCGAGCCGTGGCTGCCGTTCGGCAGCGATCATGCCGCGATGGCGGTCGATGTGCAGGAGGCGGATGCCGGGTCGCTGCTGCATTGGACGAGGATCGTGCTGGCGGTGCGGCGCGCGGCGCCGGCGCTGCGATGGGGGACGCTGCGGTTCGTGGACGCGCCGGCCGATGTGGTCGCGTTCGAGCGCGCGCATGACGGCGAGCGCGTGCTGTGCGTGGTGAATCTGTCGCCGGCGCCGCGTGACGTGGCGCGGGCTTATGGCGAGGTGCTGCTGGCGTGTGGCGTCGAGGGCGCGCGCTTCGCTGGCTACGGCGCGCTGATCGCGAGGGTCATGTGATGTCCGCCTCAAACATGAACCTGTACCCCGGCGGAGGCCGGGGCCCAGATGGGGGACGTAGCAGCATCTCGCGAACCGCTTCCAACTGGGCCCCGGCATCCGCCGGGGTGGCGGGTGGTTGTGGTGAGGGGGTCGCTGCATGACTGCCCCGCGCCGCCGTCACCAATCGCTCGCCGGGCTGGCGAACATCTCGTTCGGCTTCTTCGGCATCCAGATCGGCTTCGCGCTCCAGAACGCCAACATGAGCCGGATCTTCCAGTCGCTCGGCACCTCGCTCGACGACCTCCCGGCGCTGTGGGTCGCCGCGCCGCTGACCGGGCTGCTCGTCCAGCCGATCATCGGGCATTTCAGCGACCGGACGTGGCTCGGCCGGTTCGGGCGGCGGCGGCCCTACTTTCTCGCCGGGGCGCTGCTCGCGGCGCTGTCGCTGGTGGTGATGCCGCTGAGCCCGGCGCTGCTCGTCGCGGCGCTGATGCTGTGGGTGCTCGACGCGTCGCTCAACATCTCGATGGAGCCGTTCCGCGCCTTCGTCGGCGACATGCTCGACCGTGACCAGCACGCCGCCGGTTACGGCGTGCAGACCGCCTTCATCGGCGCGGGGGCGGTGTTCGGGTCGATCTTCCCGTGGCTGCTCGAACAGGCTGGCGTGTCGAACGTCGCCGCGCCGGGACAGCTCCCCGATTCGGTCAGGTTCGCCTTCTGGTTCGGCGGCGCGGCGCTGCTCGCCAGCGTGCTGTGGACCGTGGTCACGACCCGCGAATATTCGCCCGCCGAAATGGCCGCGTTCGACGGGGCGGCGGAGGCGGACGACGGCAGCACCGCGCGCGTGCTCGCCGCACGGCGCGCGACCGCACCGTTGCTATGGATCGCGGCGGGCGCGGCGGTGGTCGTGCTGGTCGCGCTCGCGCGGCTGGAGAAGGAGATGTACCTGCTCGGCGCGCTGCTCGCCGGCTATGGCGCGGCGAGCCTCGTCGCGATCCGCGCGGCGCGGGCGGGGCGTTCGCCGGGGCTGCTCGGGCATATCGTCGGCGATTTCGCAGGGATGCCGGCGCTGATGAAGCGGCTGGCGGTGGTCCAGTTCTTCAGCTGGTCGGCGCTGTTCATCATGTGGATCAACACCACGCCGGTCGTCACGCAGGTGTTCTTCGCCGCGCCCGACGCCGCCAGCCCGGCGTATCAGCGCGGCGCGAACTGGGTCGACGTGCTGTTCGCGACCTATAACGGCGTCGCCGCAATATCGGCGCTGGTGCTGCTGCCGTGGCTATCGGCGCGAATCGGCAAGGCGCGGACGCATGTCGTCGGGCTGCTGTGCGGCGCGGGCGGCTTCGCGAGCATCTTCGTGATGCCCGACGCGCGCTGGCTGCTGGTCAGCGAGATCGGGATCGGCATCGCCTGGTCGACGATCCTCGCGATGCCCTACGCGATCCTCGCCTCGGCGCTGCCGCAGCGCAAGCTCGGCATCTATATGGGATTGTTCAACGTCTTCGTCGTGACGCCACAATTGCTGGTCGCGACGGTGATGGGGTCGATCACCCGCCACTTCTTCCCGACCGAGCCGATCTGGACGATGGCCTTCGCCGCGGTGACGATGGCCGGCGCGGCGGTCGCGATGCTGCGGGTGAGGGAATAGGGGCGGCCCCACCCGTCGTTATTGCGAGCGGAGCGAAGCAATCCAGCGCATCCTGGTCCGGCCCTGGATTGCTTCGCTCCGCTCGCAATGACGGAATAAGGCTTACTCGACGAACGGCTCGACGCTGATGTGCCGGCCGCGCAGGAACACATCGGCCACCGCGCGCAGCGGCGAGACGTCGACGTCCGACACGCCCGCGCGGACGATCGCGCCGAAGCGGTGGTAGAGCCCCGGATATTCGCCGTGCAGGTCGGCGTCGTGCGCCAGCGCTTCCTTGCCGTCGATCGTCAGCACCGATCCGCCCTTCGACAGCAGCAGCGTGCCGTCGTCGGTTTCGACCTCGATGTCCCAATGCTGCGGGCCTTCCTGGCGGAAGTCGAGGTCCATCGCGATCTCGGCGCCGGCGGTGTCGCGGAACGACACGCGCGCCGCGATCGGCGCCGCGCGGTTCGACGGCACGTCCAGTTCGGCGGTCTCGACGAAGAACGGGCGCGGCAGGATGCGGGTCGCGATCGACAGCGCGTTGATGCCCGGATCGAACACGCCGAAGCCGCCCGGCTCCCAGATCCAGTCCTGCCCCGGATGCCAGACGCGCACGTCCTCGCGCCACGTGATCCGCGCGCGCTTCACCTCGCGCTCGGCGAGCCATGCCCGCGCCGGCTCGACCCCGTCGGCGTAGCGCGAGTGCCAGCTCGCGAACAGGCTGACGCCCTTTGCCGCGGCGGCGTCGCGCAGCGCGATCACCTCGGCCAGCGTCGCGCCCGGCGGCTTTTCGAGGAAGACGTGCCAGCCCTGCTCGATGCAATATTGCGCGATCGTGCGGCGCACCTGCGGCGGGGTGCACAGCGACACCGCGTCGACCTCAAGGCCGCTGGCGGCGAGTTCGTAGACGTCGCGGAAGAACGGCAGGCCGCCCACGCTCTCGCCGCTGCGGCTGACGGTGGCGACGAGATCGAAGCTCTTGCCCGCGGCGATCGCGGGCAGATGCTGGTCGTGGGCGATCTTGCCCATGCCGACCAGCGCGAGACGGATCGGCGCGGTCACAGCGCGCGCACCACGACCGGAGCGTCGGCCGCATCGGTCAGCGTGTTGCGGAGCGGCAGCGCGAACGGCGCGGCGGCGATCTCGAACACATCACCCGGCTGCGTCTTCACGCCATCGGCGACCGACAGCGTCGCGGTGCCGAAGAAGTGCACGTGGACGTCGCCCGGCCGGCGGAACCCGGCATATTTGAAGTGATGATGCTCCAGATTGGCGAGGTGGTGCGACATATTGTCCTCGCCGGTCAGGAACGGCTTTTCCCACAAGGTCTGGCCATCGCGGACGATCTTGCTGGTGCCGCGGATGTCCGACGGAGGCGTGCCGAGCAGCAGCTCCGCGCCGAGCGACGCCTGCCGCAGCTTGCTGTGCGCGAGCCACAGATAATTGTGCTTCTCGGTCACATGGTCGCTGAACTCGTTGGCGAGCGCGACGCCCAGCCGGTACGGCGTGCCGTCGTCACCGATCAGGTAGATGCCGGCCAGCTCGGGCTCCTCGCCGCCGTCCTGCGCGAAGGCCGGCGACGCGAACGGCGCTTCGGGCGCGACCAGCGACTGGCCATCGCCCTTGTAGAACCATTCCGGCTGCTGCCCGACCACGCCCTCGGCCGGCTTGCCGCCCTCGACGCCTTCGAGGAACATCCGCATCGAATCGGTCTGGTGCTCGCCCGACGACGCCGCCTTGTGCATCGCGTCGCGCCCCGACGCCGAGCCGAGATGGGTCAGCCCGGTGCCCGCCAGCATCAGCCGCGCGCTGTCCTCATGGTCGATCGCGGGCAGCAGGTGCCCGGCGTCGAGTTCGGCGGCGATGTCGACGCGCTCGTCGCTGCGGCGCTGCGCGGCGGCCTCGGCGAGCGTCGTGCCCGCGGCGATCGCCGCCAGCGCCAGCTCGCGGGTCGTCGCGACGCCGGTCAGGAAGACCGCGCGGTCCCCTTCGGCGAGGATCACGCGGCGACGCCCGTCGTCACCGCGATGTTGAAGCAGACGGGTATCGGTCATGCGAGGTCCTTGAGCGCAGAAAGATAGCGGCGCGCCTCGGCGGCGACCGCGTCGGCGGACTTGCCGGGACGATAGAGGTTGGAGCCGAGCCCGAAGCCATCGGCCCCGGCAGCGCGCCACGCGGCGACATTCTCGGGCACGATCCCGCCGACCGCGAGCATCCGGGTCGCCTTCGGCAGCACCGCGCGCTGCGCCTTGAGATAGCCGGGGGTGGTGCCGTCGGCGGGGAATAGCTTGAGCGCGGTCGCACCCGCGGCGAGTGCGGCGAACGCCTCGCTCGGGGTGAAATAGCCCGGCATCGAGATCATGCCGCGCGCCGCGGTCGCCGCGATCACGTCGGTGTCGGTGTTCGGCGAGACGATCAGCGTCCCGCCGACGTCCTGCACGCGCGCGACGTCATCGACGGTCAGGACGGTGCCGGCGCCGATCAGCGCGCGGTCGCCCACGCGCTCGACCAGCAGCCTGATGCTGTCGAACGGATCGGGCGAGTTGAGCGGTACCTCGATCAGCGTGAAGCCGGCGTCGACCAGCGCATCGCCGACCGCGGGTGCCTCGGCCGGGGTCAGCCCGCGCAGGATCGCGACCAAAGGCGCGGCGGCGAACGCCGCGTCGAAGCGCGTATGTGTCTCGGTCATCGTGTCAATTCCCAGAGGCGGTGGATACCGGCGGCGAAGGCGCGCTCGCTGTCGAGCGTCACCGGCGTCCCGCCGCCATGCCGGATCGCGGCGGCATAGAGATCGGCGAGCGCGCCGCCCGCCAGCAATTGCACGGTGCGCCCGGCGAGATCGCTCCGCGCGCCGACATCGGCGCCGATCAGCACCCCGCTCGCGAACGCCGCCGCATCGTCCGGCGCGAGTCGCCCGAGCAGCACGCGCGCGCGCACCTCGAACAGCGCCACGGTCAGGTCGCGCGCGCCCGCGCCGCGCGCCAGCCCGTCCCGGAACGCCGCGCCGTCCGCGACCGCGCCGTCGAGCATCCCCGACAGAATGCCATGCCCGCGCAGCAACGCGAACAGCTCGCCGGTCAGCGCAGTGGCGATGTCGGTGACGCGTCCCGCCTCGGTCGCGATCCACTTGTTGTGCGTGCCCGGCTGGCAGAACAAGGCGTCGGTGGGGGCGAGCCCGGCGGCGATCGCGCCGAGCACCTGTACCTCCTCGCCGCGCATCACGTCGGCGCGCGCCGCGCCGCGCAGCGCGACGCCCGGCACCAAGGTCGCCGCCGCCTCGCCGATCGTCAGACAGCCCGCCGCCAGCGTGTCCAGCCCGGCGGGCGCGTCGACATAGGGCACCTCGCGCCAGCCGCGGTTGGACCCGACCATGCCGGCCGCAATCACCGGCAATTCGCCGAGCTGCGCACGGATCGCGCTCATCTCCGAAGGATAATCGTCTGGCGTCAGCGACAGGATGCCGCGCGCGTCCTTGACCGACGCCTCCGTTACGCCCGCCGCGGACATCCGCCACGCGCGCCGGTTCGTCGTTCCCCAATCGATGGCGATATAGCCGCCCGACACGTCATCCTCCCATTTATTTGTAGGACATAAAGCCTTCCGCGACGAGGTCAAGGCTGTGCGCCGCGCGCGCGATCCTGTAGGTCGACCCATTCGGGACAATGGAGAGACAGATGACCGAAGTGCGGACGTTGTGGCGCGGCGCGGCGACGCTGGGCGAGGGCCCGGCGTGGGATCCGGTGCAGAAGGTCCTGTGGTTCGTCGACATCAAGCAACAGCGCGTCCATCGCTACGACCCGGTTTCCGGTGAGGTCGCCGCCTGGGCCGCACCGGCGCAGGTCGGCTGGGTGCTGCCCGGCGGCGGCGGGATGCTGCTGGCCGGATTGCAGACCGGGCTCGCGCGCTTCGATCCCGACACCGGCGAATTCTCGCATCTCGCCGATGTCGAGCCCGACCTGCCGGGCAACCGGCTCAACGACGCGACGGTCGCGCAGGACGGGTCGGTCTATTTCGGGTCAATGGACGATGGCGAAAGCGCGATCACCGGGCGCGTTCACCGCTGGGACGGGCAGCAGGTGACGACCACCGCGATCGACGCGGTCGCGATCACCAACGGCCCCGGCCTCTCGCCCGATGGCGCGACGCTCTACCACGTCGATACGCTGGGCGGGGTGATCCATGCCGTCGCGCTGTCGCCGGACGGGACGACCGGCGCGGCGCGGGTGTTCGCGACGATCGACCCGGCCGATGGCTGGCCGGACGGCGTGACGGTCGACTCGGGCGGCAATGTCTGGGTCGGGCTGTGGGACGGCTGGTGCGCGCGCTGCTATGCGCCCGACGGCACGCTGCGGCAGGAGGTGAGGCTGCCCGCCGCCAACGTCACCAAGATCGCGCTCGGCGGCCCGGACCTGAAGACCGCTTATGCCACCACGGCGCGCAAGGGGCTCGACGACGCCGCGCTCGCTGAGCAGCCCGATGCGGGCGGGTTGTTCGCGTTCGCGGTCGAGGTCGCCGGCCAGCCGCTCGCGCCGGCGCGGCTCGGCTGACACGAAAAAGGCCGGCGGCTCGCGGGAGCCGCCGGCCTTTCTTTGGCTCGTCATCCCGGACCTGATCCGGGATCCCGCTCGTATCCCGTCGACCGAGAAGAAGCGGGGCCCCGGATCAGGTCCGGGGCGACGGTGATTGCGATCAGTGAGCCGCCTCTTCGACCGGCACGTCGGGCAGCGCGTTGGTCGCCTTGGCGCCCCACAAGGCATAGAAGAGGATGTACAGCTCGCACGCCGCGGTCAGCAGGAAGGACGGCTGCAACCCATAGGCATCGGCCAGCTTGCCCTGCACCACCACCAGCGCGCCGCCGGCGATCGCCATGATGAGCAGCCCTGAGCCTTCCTCGGTGAGCGGCCCCAGCCCCTTGATGCCGAGCGTGAAGATCGTCGGGAACATGATCGAGTGGAACAGCCCGACCGAGATCAGCGCCCACATCGCGACCGGTCCGGTCGTGAACACGGTGATGAGCATGACGACGAACGCGCCGATCGAGAAGGCGGCGAGCACCGTCTCCGCCGGGATGCGCTGCATGATCGCCGAGCCCGCAAAGCGCCCGACCATCATCCCGCCCCACAGCAGCGTCAGGTAACGCCCGGCCTGTTCGGCGGTGACGTTGGCGATCTGCGGCTGGCTGACGAAATTCACGAACAGGTTGGCGACGCCGATCTCGGCGATCAGGTAGATGAAGATCGCCGGGATGCCGAACACCAGATTGCGGTGCTTCCACAGCGAATGGTTCTTGCGATCCTCCTTGGCGACGCGGCTCGTCGAGGAGCCCATCGCCGGCAGCGGGAAGCGCGCGATGACGACGGCGAGCACGACCAGCACGATCGCGACCAGCACGTACGGGAGGACCACCGACTGCGCGTCGGCGAGCCGCTCGGCCTCGGTCAGCACCGTGCCCGTCGCGGCGGTGCCGCCCTTGGAGCGACCCAGAATGAGATAGGCGCCGAACAGCGGCGCGAGCATCGTGCCGGCCGAGTTGAGCGCCTGCACCAGATTGAGGCGCGACGACGCGGTTTCGGCCGGGCCGATCACCGCGACGTAAGGATTGGCGGCGACCTGCAGCAGCGTGATCCCGCTGGCGATCACGAACAGCATGACCAGCGTCACGCCATAGCTCGGCAGGCTGGCGGCGAGCACCATGCCCAGCGCGCCGGCCGCCATGATCAGCAGCCCGACGACCAGCGACTTCTGGTAGCCGATCCGCTCGATCAGCTTGGCGGCGGGGATCGAGGCGAAGAAATAGGCGATGAACCAGACGCTTTCGATCAGCGTGGTCTGCGTGTAGTTCAGGTCGAACACGCTGCGCAGGTGGGGCAGCAGCGTGTTGTTGATGACGGTGATGAACCCCCACATGAAGAACAGGCTGGCGAGCAGCGTCAGCGCGCGGCCATAGCCGGGCATCGCGCCCGTGCTGCCGCCCGCGCGCGTCGCGCCCGGTGAAATGGGGGGTCCGGCCATCGTCCTCTCCTCAACCTGATCATGTTCGCGCGGCGGGGTTGCGCCGCAGAGATATGTCTGACTATATTCGCCGCGAAGAAGCGGTCAATGCGGCAAACGCGGTTGGCTGGCAAGTGCGGGAGGGGTGTCGGTGAGCATTTCAGTGACGCGTTGGATGGTGGGCGCAGGCATGGCGCTGGCGGGTGTTTTGGCGGCCTCCTCGGCCTCGGCGGCGACCGCCGAGCGCGCCGCGTTCGGGACGCTCCCCGACGGCACCGCGATCGAGGCGGTGACGCTCAAGGGCAGCAACGGCGTCAGCGCGCGGATCATGACGCTCGGCGCGACGCTCCAGTCGTTTAACGCGCCCGACCGCAACGGCAAGGTCGCCGACATCACGCTCGGCTATGACGATGCCGCCAGCTATGTCACCAATCCCAATTTCTGGGGCCAGACCGTCGGCCGCTATGCCAACCGGATCGCGGGCGGCAGGTTCACGATCGACGGCAAGGCCTATCAGCTGCCGCTCAACGACAAGACCAACTCGCTGCACGGCGGGACCAAGGGTTTCGACAAATATATCTGGCGGATCGCGTCGGTGAAGTCGGGCCCGCAGGCGAGCGTGACGATGGTGATCACCAGCCCGGCGGGCGATCAGGGCTATCCCGGCACGCTCCAGGTGTCGGCGACATACAGCCTCGACGATAACGGCGCGCTGACCATCGATCTCGACGCGAAGACCGATGCCGCGACGGTCGTCAACCTGACCAACCACGCGCTGTTCGATCTGGCGGGCGAGGGCTCGGCCACGGGCATCTATCCGCAATTGCTGACGATCCCGGCGGCGCGCTACACGCCCGTCAACGCCGCGCTGATCCCGACCGGCGAGCTGGCGCCGGTGGCGGGCACGGTGTTCGACTTCACCAGGCCGCGTGCGATCGGGCAGAGCGTGCGCGACGGCAGCGACGCGCAGATCGTGATCGGGCGCGGCTACGATCACAATTTCGTGCTCGACAAGGGCGCGACCAAGGAGCCGGGGCTGGCGGCGCGCGTCGAGGACACCGCGTCGGGGCGCGTGCTCGAGGTGCTGACCACCGAGCCGGGCGTGCAATTCTATTCCGGCAATTTCATCGACGGCAGCTTCGTCGGCAAGCAGCGCCATGTGTATCGCATGGGCGACGGCTTCGCGCTGGAACCGCAGAAATTCCCGAACACCCCCAACCAGCCGTCGTTCGGCTCGGCGCGGGTCGACCCGGGCAAGCCCTATCATCACCGCATGGTGTACCGCGTCTCGGTGGCGCGCTGATCCCCGGAGTTTGCTGACATGACCGCCCCCCACGATCCGACGAAGCTGCGCAGCCGTGCGTGGTTCGACAATCCGGCGAACATCGACATGACGGCGCTGTATCTGGAGCGCTATCTGAACTTCGGGCTGACGCTGGAGGAGCTG
>CAJYLV010000033.1 GCA_913776255.1 uncultured Sphingomonas sp.
GGCGCCGCGGCTCTTTTTACACAGGCGAAGCCCCATGAAGATCAGCGGCGTGGACATCCGTCCCGGCAACATCATCGAGTACGAAGGCGGCATCTGGCGCGCGGTCAAGATCCAGCACACGCAGCCCGGCAAGGGCGGCGCGTACATGCAGGTCGAGCTGAAGAACCTGCGCGACGGCCGCAAGAACAACGTCCGCTTCCGCTCCGCCGAGACGGTCGAGCGCGTCCGCCTCGACACCAAGGACTTCCAGTTCCTGTTCGCCGAGGGCGACGGGCTGGTCTTCATGGACAAGGAAACCTACGAGCAGGTGACGCTGCCGCGCGACCTGCTCGGCGACGCCGCCGCCTTCCTGCAGGACGGCATGGACGTCGTCATGGAACTCTATGACGAAGAACCGATCAGCGTGCAGCTGCCCGACACGATCGAGGCGACGATCGTCGAGGCCGACGCGGTGGTGAAGGGGCAGACCGCCTCGTCGAGCTACAAGCCGGCGATCCTCGACAATGGCGTGCGCGTGATGGTGCCGCCGCATATCGCCGCCGGCGTGCGGATCGTCGTGGACGTGTACGAGCAGACCTACGTCCGGCGCGCGGACTGAGACGAATAGCGTAGCTATTCGCACAGCCCGCCGCCCGGCCGGCGCGCATGGCGCGTCCGACGACGTGGGCTCTGCCCGCGGCGGGCCACGTTGAAACTCCCTCCCCCCCTGGGGAGAGGGCCGGGGTGAGGGGAAGCGGGTTCGCGATACGCGGACGCACCCAAAGCGAAAATCGTACCACCCGGCCTGTACCCACCCCAATCCCCTCCCGTGAAAGGGAGGGGGGAGAACGAAAATGCCATCCCATTCCGGCCTGTTCACCGTCATCGAACGCGCGGCGCGCAAGGCCGCGCCGCGGCTGCGTCGCGACTTCAACGAGGTCCAGCACCTGCAGGTCAGCCGGAAGGGGCCGGCCGATTTCGTCAGCCAGGCCGACCAGCGCTGCGAGCGGACGCTGTACGACGAATTGTCGAAGGCGCGCCCCGATTGGGGTTTCGTCATGGAAGAAGGCGGGACGATCGAGGGCGATCCGAACAAGCCGCGCTTCATCATTGACCCGCTCGACGGCACGTCGAACTTCCTCCACGGCATCCCGCATTTCTGCATCTCGATCGCGGTCGAGGAGCCGCTGCCGAACGGCAAGCGCGAGATCACGACCGCGCTCGTCTACCAACCGCTCACCGACGAGAGCTTCTGGGCCGAGAAGGGCCGCGGCGCGTGGTTGCAGGACCAGCGGCTGCGCGTGTCGTCGCGGCGCGAGCCGTCCGAGGCGCTGATCGCGACCGGCATCCCGTTCATGGGACATGGCGATTTCGTGCAGTGGACGCGGATCTTCGGCGCGGTCGCACCGCAGGTCGCGGGCATCCGCCGGCTCGGCGCAGCGGCGCTCGACCTTGCGTGGGTCGCCGCCGGGCGGTTCGACGGCTATTGGGAAAGCGACCTGAAGCTGTGGGACGTCGCGGCCGGGATGCTGCTGGTCAAGGAAGCCGGCGGGTACGTCACCGACTTCCGCGGCGGCGACCGCGCGATCGAACGCAACGAATTCCTCGCCGCGAACGATGCGCTCCACAACAAGCTGCACAAGATGGTCGCGCAGGCGCTGCGCTGATCTCTCCGTCATGGCGAGCGTAGCGAAGCAATGACGCGGAACCTCAACAAATAGCCCTTCTTGTACCCCGGCGAAGGCCGAG
This sequence comes from uncultured Sphingomonas sp., assembly GCA_913776255.1. Classification (GTDB taxonomy): domain Bacteria; phylum Pseudomonadota; class Alphaproteobacteria; order Sphingomonadales; family Sphingomonadaceae; genus Sphingomonas. The sequence goes on from CAJYLV010000033.1 coordinate 1,729, forward strand.
GCCCAGTTGGGGGAGGTTTGTAACTAACCGAAACACCTTCCCAACTGGACCCCGGCCTTCGCCGGGGTACGGCCTGACGCGGTCGCGGAGTGGGTCCAAACTCTCTCTTCAAGCCGTCGTCCTGGATCACGTCCGGGATGACGCTGCGGGCATCACCCCCGCGGCAAGGTGATCGTTGCCACCAGCCCGCCGCCCTCGCGCGCCGCCAGCACGATCCGCCCGCCGGCTTCCTCGACGATTGCGCGCGACAAGGCGAGGCCCAGTCCGATCCCGCCGGTGTGCCGGTTGCGCGAGCTTTCGAGCCGGAAGAACGGATCGAACACCTGATCCAGTCGCTCGGGCGGGATCCCCGGCCCGCGATCCTCGACCATGATCGCCGCCACGCGCGTATCCGACGCCAGCGACACCTCCGCCGCGCCGGCATATTTCACCGCATTCTCGATCAGGTTGCGGACCGCGCGCCGGATCAGCGACGGCCGTAACCGCATCCGCAGCCGCTCGGCTTCCTCGAACGTCACCGCCTCGCCGAGATCGCGGAAGTCCTCGACCACCGCATCGACCAGCGCCGCCAGATCGACCTCGGTTTCCGGTTCGCTCGGCCGCCCCAGCCGCGCCAGCGACAGGATGTCGTCGAGCGTCCGGTTCATCTCCGCGATCGTGTCCGCCATCCGCAGGCGGTCCTGATCGTCCTCGACCGACTCGATCCGCACGCGCAGCGCGGCGAGCGGGGTGCGCAGGTCGTGGCCGATCGCACCGAGCATCCGGTCCTTCTCGTCGAGCATGGCGGTGACGCGCAGCCGCAGCGCGTTGAACGCCGCGATCACCGCGCAGACGTCGGGCGGACCGCTCTCCTCGAGCGGCTCGGGCGTCACCGCGGGGGAATAGCCGCGCGCCGCCGCCGCCAGCTCGCGTAGCGGCCGCGAGATGCGGCGTGCGACCCACAGCACCGGCACCAGCACCACGACATACAGGATCAACGTCTGCCCGAGCAGTCGCCAGAACAGCCGCAGGTCGTCGCGCGGCAGCCCGCCGGCCAGCGCCATCCAGCGGCCGTCGGTGCGCTTCACCGCGATGACGATCGAGTCGCGCGGGCCGTCGTCGCGTGCGGCGCGCATCGCCATCCGGCGCTCGAAGCGGCTGAGCGGGATGACATATTGCCACGGCTTGGCGACTGCGACATCGACCGCGGCGACCCGCACGCCCATGTCGGCGAGCTGACTCGCGAGCTCGTGCGCCACCGCCGGCTGCGGCTGCATCGCGGGGGTGATCGGATCGCGCGGCACCAGCCGTACACGGCCGCGATCGGCGACCACCGGCCGCCCGGCGGCCTCCTGGTCCAGCGCGTCGGCGATCCGGTAGGCGGCGGGCCGCGTGATCTGCGCCATCCGCACCGCCCCGCGCTCGCGCAGCAGCAGCGCGAGATTGATCGCCTGCGCCATGAACAGCGCCAGCGCGACCAGCAACGCCATCTGCCCCGCCAGACTGCGCGGCCAGGGCATCCGTAGCGTCACAGCCGCGTCACGTCCGTCGACAGCGCATAGCCGCCGCCCCAAACCGTCTTGATGATCTCGGGATTCTTCGGGTCGGGTTCGATCTTGCGACGCAGCCGACTGACCTGATTGTCGATCGCGCGGTCGAAGGCGGCGGCTTCGCGTCCCTGCGTCAGATCGAGAAGCTGATCGCGCGTCAAAACCTGCCGCGGACGCTGCACCAGCGCCAGAAGCAGGTTGTATTCTCCGGTCGACAGCGGCACCGACACGCCTTCGCGGTCGACCAGCGCGCGCTCACCGGTCTTGAGCACCCAGCCGGCGAAGGCGTAGGAGCCGCTTTCCGGCGCGTGATGCCGCACCCCGCCGCCGCCGGCGGTCCGCCGCAGCACGGTCTTGATCCGCGCGGCCAGTTCCCGCGGCGAGAAGGGCTTAACGACATAATCGTCGGCGCCCATCTCCAGCCCGACGATCCGGTCGGTCTCCTCGCTCTTCGCGGTCAGCAGGATCACCGGCGTCTCGCCGGTGGCGCGGACGTGTCGGCACAGCGACAACCCGTCCTCGCCCGGCATCATGATGTCGAGCACGATCAAATCGATCGCATAGGCCGCAAGCCGGGTGCGCGCCGCCTCCGCGTCACCCGCCTGGGTGACGCGAAAACCCTGCTTCGTCAGATAGCTGGCCAATGGTTCGCGGATCGACCGCTCGTCATCGACCAGCAGGAGGTGCGGCATTTCACCCATGGTCATGGCACCTGACACAATCGTCGCCACGCGGAAAGGGCTCAGCTGATCGGCGCGGCGGCATCGGCGGGCGGCATCTGCCCGTCAGGCCGGCGATCATGGCCGAGCCGGCGCGAGCGCATCAGCATCATCATCGCCTCGCGTTCGTTGGCGTCGATCCGTCCGTCATGGTTGGTGTCGATCCGGTCGAAGCGCTTGAGCGCCCGGTCGCGGAACTCGGCTTGCGTCTGGTCGGCATCGCGACGGCCACGGCGCGCACCGTCACCGTCACCGTCGCCTCTACCATCACGGGGAGGCGGCGGCGCGCGGCGTTGCTCGCGCCACGCGCGCCGCTCGTCGCGCGTCAGCTTGCCATCGTGGTTGGTGTCCATCGCCGCAAATCGTCGGTCGGCGTCGGCCGCTGCCTCGTCGCGCGTGACGACGCCGTCCCCGTCCGCATCGGATTGCTGCATCGGCGCGGGGGGCGGGGGCGGGGTCTGCGCCTGAACGCTCGCGACGCCCAGCCCGCCCAGCATCGCGGCGCCCAGCGCAGCGGCGGTGATCCACGTCTTCATCGTCTTTCCCCTTCATGCCCGTGGAGCGATCGACGCCCCGATCGCCGCCTTGTGCGGCCGGCGCGTCGCGCGAAAATGTCGGGCACGGGGCAAAACTGTCGCGACTTGTATCAACGCCGCGCGCGCTGGTTACTTGGGTGCGGCCACCTGCTTGCCACGCTCATAGGCGCGCACCACCGCCGGGCGCGCCGCGATCGTCGCATGCCAGCGCGCGACGTTCGGGAAGTCGGCCAGATCCTGCCCCTGCGCGTCCGGCAGGATCCAGGGGTAACAGGCCATGTCTGCGATCGTGTAATCCTCGCCGGTGACGAACGTGCGGCCCGCCAGCTGCCGGTCGAGCACGCCATACAGCCGCGCGGTCTCCTTGGTGTAACGGTCGATCGCATACGGCACCTTCTCGGGGGCGAAGCGCGTGAAATGGTGGTTCTGCCCCAGCATCGGGCCGAGTCCGCCCATCTGCCACATCAGCCATTGCAGCACGTCGACATGCGCGCGCGGATCGCGCCCGCCGAACGACCCGGTCTTGTGCGCGAGATAGAGGAGGATCGCGCCGCTCTCGAAGACGCTGATCGGCGCGCCGCCGTCGGTGGGCGCGTGATCGACTATCGCCGGCATCCGGTTGTTGGGCGAGATCCGCAGAAACTCGGGCCTGAATTGCTCGCCGGCGCCGATGTTGACGGGATGGATCTCGTGCTCCAGTCCGGCTTCCTCAAGGAAGATCAAAATCTTGTACCCATTGGGCGTCGGCCAGAAATGGAGGTCGATCATCGCGTTCAGCTCCTCATGCCACGGACATGTGCAGCAGATCGCACCGCCGTTCGGATCCGTTCCCGAAATCGTATCCCGACGATCCGGGAAAGCGACAGATGCTTGCAGCGGCGTAACAAAAGATTATGAACCTGCGCTAAGAAGTTGCTGGGGGGCGACGTGACGGGGAAGGACAACGGGGCGACGATGGTCGATGTGCGCTATGTGCCGCCCGGCGAACGGCTGGCGCGCTACGTGACCGGCTATCATCGTTTCGCGGCACCGGTCTGTCCGACGCGCGAAATGCACGACGCGTTCTTTCCGAGCGTCGCGACGATCCGCGTGTCGTTGCGCAACAGCCCGTCGTGGTCGCTCAAGATCGGCAGCCGAACCGTCGACCCGATGCCGCCGGTCGCACTGACCGGACCGACCAGTTATGCCGGCTATCTCACCTGCTACGGTGGCGAGCTGGTTGGCGTCGGGCTGCAACCGCTCGGCTGGGCGCAGATCTTCGGCGGCGACGTGTCGCGCTACGCCAATCGCGTCGTCGCGCTGGGCGACATCGACCCGGGCGCCAACATGCTGCGCGAGGCGCTGGAGGGCGATCAGCCGTTCGACGTCGCGTTCGAGGCCTGGCTGGAGGCGCGGCTGGAGCGCCGGCCCCCCGCCGATCCGCGGATCGAGATCCTGTGCGAGCTGTTGCGCGACCCGGCGACGACGCGGATCGAGACGGTCGCGGAGACGCTCGACATGTCGCCGCGCGCGCTGGCGGCGATGACGCGCTTCAATTTCGGCTTCACCCCCAAATTGCTGCTGCGGCGGACGCGCTTCCTGCGCGCGGTGACCACGGTGCTGACCGATCCCGAAGGCGGACCGGCTGCGCTGGAGGTGGCGGGCTATTGGGACCGGTCGCATTTCCTGCGCGACAGCCACCTGTTCCTCGGCTGCTCGGTGCGCGAGTTCACCCGCCGCCGCGGTCCGCACAATCAGGTCGCGATCATGGCGCGGATCCAGGCATTGGGAACGCCGGTCTAGGACTGATCGACAGTCTCCGCGCTCTCCCCTCCTTCGTCATCCCGGACTTGATCCGGGATCCTGCTTTTGCCGCGGCTGCCGAAAAAGCGGGGCCCCGGATCAAGTCCGAGGCGACGAAGAACGAGGCTGACGATCCATCGAATGGCCGGTCGGTCATGAGAATACCGAACGTCGATCGGCCCTAGGAGGACCGGACGCTCACCCGATCAGCGCGCGATCGTCGAACATCCCGAACATCAGCGTCGACGCATAATAATGGATCGCCTGGTCGCGCTCCATGCTCCACGCCCATTTGCGCATGTCGAAGGCGGCGTTGAGCATCCCCATCAGCGCCTGCGACGCGATCAGGCTGTCGACCGGCCGCACCGTGCCCTCGGCAATCCCGTCCATCATCGTCCCGGCAAAGCGGCGCGCGATCCGCGTCGAGCGGTCGATCATCTGCTGCCGCTCGCCCGCGGGCAGCCCGCTCAGCGCGGTGGTGCGCAACAGCGATTCGCGTTCCGAAAACTGTACCGCCACCAGCGTCGCCACCGTGTCGGACAGCCGCTGCCAATAGCTCCCGCCACGCTCATCCGCGAGCCGTTGCGCCGCGGCGATCGTGTCGAAGCTGCGGCGGTAACAGGCGACGACCAGATCGTCCTTGGCGTCGAGATGATGGTAGAAGCTGCCCTTGGTGACGTTCAGCTCCGACGCGATCCGCTGCACCGACGCGCCGCGATAGCCCAATTCGTTGATGAGCCGCGTCGCCGCGAGCAGGAACGCCTCGCGCCCCGGCACCGGATCGTCGTGCGGCAACGCCACCGCCGCCGGATCCCATCGCGCGCCGTCCACCGCCAGCCCGTCGCGCAGCAACGCGATCAGCCGCGCCGCGGCGCGCGGATATTGATCGACCTCGTAGCGCGGCAGCCACAGCGGCAGCCAGAAGATGTTCTCGAGCAGCACATGCGCGCGCGCCCCGGCCAGATCGGTCGCCGCGCGCGACAGCCCGCTGCCCCATAGCGCGCGCGTCCGCCGGAACACCTCGCGCCAGCGGTTCATCAGCGTCGCGCGCATCGGCTCGTCCATCGCACGCAGGTCGGACAGCACCGCCAGCGCGCGCTCCTCGCCGCGCTCGATCCGCATCAGCCGCTCGACGTTGAGCGTCACCATCCGCGCGACCCGCGCCTGGGGCGTCGGCTCGCGCGCGGCATCGTCGAGCATCGCCATCAGGCTGTCGAGCGTCTGCTCGAAGGCGGCGGTGGCCAGATCCTCCTTGCGCTTGAAATAATAGGTCACGCTGGTCGTGTTCAGCCCGACGCGGCGCGCGACATCGGCGAAGGTCATGCCCTTCGCGCTCTGCTCGTTGATCGCATCGGCCGCGGCGGCGAGGATCGCCTGACGCTTCTCGCGAAAGCGCCGCGTGCTGCCGGTGTCTTCGGTCGTGATATCCCCCATGACGTAGCGTTAGCATGGCTCGTTTCGAAGATGCAGTCCTTTTTCGCCTAGAGCGTGGATCGCGTATCCGGCGGCTTTACCGAACATCCGGTATGGCTTACACCGCCCAGCCGACAGCCATGGAGAGGAAGCGCGGTGGATTTCACCCTCAGCGAGCGCGAGACGCATTTCCGCGATCGGGTACGCGATTTCATCGCCCGCGAGATCGCGCCGCGCCGCGCCGAGCACGACCGCCAGCATCACGACGGCGATCCTTGGAAGGTACTCCCCGTGATCGAGGACGTGAAGGCACGCGCCAAGGCCGCCGGGCTGTGGAATTTCTTCATGCCGCCGCATTCCGGGCAGACCCATGTCGACGACACGTTCGTGTTCGAGGGCACGCAGCTCTCGAACCTCGAATATGCACTGTGCGCCGAGGAAATGGGGCGGATCGACTGGGCGAGCGAATGCTTCAACTGTTCGGCGCCCGACACCGGCAACATGGAGGTGCTCCATCGCTACGGCACGCTGGCGCAGAAGGAAGAATGGCTGCGTCCGCTGATGCACGGTGAGATCCGCTCGGTCTTCCTGATGACCGAACCCGCGGTCGCCTCCTCCGATGCGACGAACATCGAAACGCGCATCGATCGCGACGGCGATCACTATGTCATCAACGGCCGCAAATGGTGGTCGTCGGGGATCGGCGACCCGCGCTGCCGGATCGGCATCCTGATGGGCAAGACCGACACCGGCGCGGCGCGGCACCAGCAGCAGAGCATGGTGCTGGTGCCGCTCGACACGCCGGGCGTGCGGATCGAGCGGATGCTGTCGGTCTATGGCTATGACCATGCCCCGCACGGGCACGGTGAAGTCAGTTTCACCGACGTGCGTGTCCCGGTCGAGAACATCCTGCTCGGCGAGGGCCGGGGGTTCGAGATCGCGCAGGGGCGGCTCGGGCCGGGGCGCATCCACCATTGTATGCGCACGATCGGCGTCGCCGAAAGCGCGATCGAGGCGATGGCGCGGCGGCTGGTCACCCGCACCGCGTTCGGCAAGCGCATCGCCGATCACAGCGTCTGGGAGGAACGGATCGCGCGCGCGCGGATCGACATCGAGATGACGCGGCTGTTGTGCCTCAAGGCCGCCGACATGATGGACAAGGCCGGCAACAAGGCCGCGCAGCAGGAAATCGCGATGATCAAGGTGCAGGCGCCCAACATGGCGCTGCGCATCCTCGACGATGCGGTACAGGCGCATGGCGGCGCGGGCGTGTCGGGCGACTTCGACCTCGCGCACGCCTGGGCGTCGATGCGCACGCTGCGCTTCGCCGATGGTCCCGACGAGGTCCATGCGCGTGCGATCGCGCGGCACGAGTTCGGCAAATACGCATGAGCGACCTCGATACTGCGCGGCTCGGTGACTGGCTGGCGGCGCATGTCCCCGGTGCCGGCGCGATCACCGGGGAGCAGCGGCTCGAGGGCGGCCAGTCCAACCCCACCTATCGCGTCGATACCGAGACCGGCAGCTACGTCCTGCGCCGCAAGCCCGTCGGCGCGCTGCTGCCGTCTGCGCATCAGGTCGACCGCGAATATCGTGTAATCGCCGCGCTCCACCCGACCGGCTTCCCGGTGCCGCGTCCCTACGGGCTGTGCATGGATGATGCGGTGATCGGTTCGGCCTTTTACGTGATGGCGATGATCGAAGGACGCACGATCTGGGACGGGACGATGCCCGATCTGACCCCGGACCAGCGCCGCGCGCATTACGAGGCGATGATCGACACGCTGGCCGATCTCCACAACAGCGATCACATCACGATTGGGCTCGGGGATTATGGCCGCCCCGGCAATTATTTTGAACGGCAGGTCGCGCGCTGGACCAAGCAATATCGCGGCGCGGAAACAGAGCCGATGCCGGCGATGGAAAGGCTGATCGACTTCCTGCCGCGCACCGTCCCCGCGCAGGAGCGGACCAGCATCGTTCACGGCGACTACCGCGTCGACAATCTCCGTTTCGCGCCGGGCACCGAGCCCCGCGTCGCCGCGGTGCTCGACTGGGAATTGTCGACGCTCGGCGATCCGATTGCCGACCTCACCTATTTCCTGATGAGCTGGGTGACCGAGCCCGAAGGCCGCTCGGGCGTGCTCGGCCGCACCGGCGCGGCGACCGGCATCCCGGAAATGCCCGAGATGCTCGATCGCTATTGCGCGCGCACTGTGCGCAGCGCGCCGATCGCGCTCGACTGGTATTTCGCGTTCAATCTCTTCCGCCTCGCCGGGATCGTGCAGGGCATCAAGAAGCGGATCGTCACCGGCACCGCCGCCAACCCGCGCGCGCACGAGACCGCGGCCAGGATGGGCGGGCTGGTCGATGCCGCGTGGCATTTCGCGCAAAGGGCAGGGGCGTGAGGCGGTTCGCGGGCAAGTCGATCGTCGTCACCGGCGCGGGGTCAGGGATCGGTCGTGCGGCGGCGTCGCTGTTCGCAGCGGAGGGCGGGCAGGTGGTCGTCGCCGACATCACCGATCAGGCGGAGGAGGCGGCGCAGGCGATCACCGCCGCGGGTGGCGTGGCGGTCCCGATCCGCATGGACGCGGGTGATGAGGGCGATGTCGCCCGCACCGTCGCGTGCGCCGTCGAGCGCTTCGGTGGCCTCGACGTGATGTTCGCCAATGCCGGCATCTCGGGCGGGATGGCGAACATCTTCGACACCGATGTCGCGCTGTTCGCCGAGGTGTTGCGCGTCAATCTGATCGGCCCATGGCTGGCGGTGAAGCACGCCTCGCCGCCGATCGCCGCGCGCGGCGGCGGGGCGATCGTGCTGACCGCCAGCGTCGCCGGGCTGCGCTCGGGCGCGGGCTCGCCGGCCTATTCGGCGTCGAAGGCCGGCGTCATCAACCTCGCGACCACCGCGGCACAGCAATTGTCGGGATCGGGGGTGCGGGTGAACGCGCTCTGCCCTGGGTTGACCGAGACCGGCATGACGCGGCCGACCTTCGACTACGCCCGCGACGCCGGCAAGGTGGACCGCATCGGCCGCCTCAACCCTTTGCGCCGCGGTGCGAAAGCAGAGGAGCTGGCGCGCGTCGCGCTGTTCCTCGCCTGTGACGACGCGAGCTACGTCAACGGACAGGCGCTTGCGGCGGACGGCGGCCTGTCGTCGAGCCACCCGGTCACGCGGCAAGATTTCGGCAAGACCGCGGTCTGAGCATAATGACGCGTTGAGGCTGACCGTCATTCACCGCCGCGCCGGGAACGCCCGCAGCTAACCTGTGTTGACCCTCCATCCACAGGAGAGTCGCCCGATGCCCGCCCCCGTCCTCTACACCCCCGACATCGAGCAGCCGCAGCCCGACGAGGCGGCAACGATCGCCCAGCTCAACGAGCAGTTCGACATCGTCCTCGACACCACCGCCGAGGATTACGGCCACGCCGTCCGCGCGGTCCATGCCAAGGCGCATGCGATCCTCGAAGGCACGCTGACCATCGACGCCGATCTCCCGCCCGAGCTGGCGCAGGGCCTGTTCGCGACGCCCGGCGCGCACAAGGTGCTGATGCGCTTCTCGACCAACCCCGGCGACATCCTCGACGACGCGATCTCGCTGCCGCGTGGGCTGGCGATCAAGGTCTTCGACGTCGACGGCGAACGCCTGTCCGGTGCGGAGGGGCGCTCGCAGGACTTCATCATGGTCAACGCCACTGCCTTCCAGGCGAAGACCGCCGACAAGTTCCTCGGCAATCTCAAGCTGCTGGCGCGCACCACCGACAAGGCGGAGGGCGGCAAGAAGGCGTTGTCCGCGGTGTTGCGCGGGGTCAGCAGCGCGCTGAGCGCGATCGGGATCGAGAGCGCGACGATCAACACGCTCGGCGGCGCGCCCAACGTCGATCCGGTCGGCGAGACCTATTACAGCGCCACGCCGTTCCGCTACGGCGACCATATCGCCAAGTTCAGCCTCGCGCCGATCGCGCCCGGCCTCAAGGAGCGCACCGGCGCGATCATCGACACCGCCGGGGACCGCGACGCGATCCGCCACACCGTCCGTGAGGAGCTACGCTCGATCTCCGGCGAGTGGGAGTTCCGCGTCCAGCTCGCCCGCGATCTCGCGCGCCAGCCGGTCGAGGATGCGACCGTCGAATGGGACGAGGCGGAAGCGCCCTTCGTCCGCGTCGGCACGATCCGCACCACGGCGCAGGACAGCTGGGACGAGGCGCGAGTCGCGCAGGTCAACGAGCAGCTGCGTTTCAGCGTGTGGACCGGCCTCGCCGCGCACCAGCCGCTCGGCAATATCAACCGTGCGCGCCGCGACACCTATCGCCACTCCGCCGACTATCGCCAGCGGGTCAACCGCTGCCCGATCCACGAACCGGGCTGATCGGCGCGCCGCGCGGCGGGCTGGTCAGAACGCGGGCTCTTCGCCCGGCTTCTCGGCGACGTGCATGCCGCACTCGACCTTGTCCCAGCCGCGCCAGCGCCCGGCGCGCGGATCCTCGCCCGGGCGCACCTTCGAGGTGCACGGCGCGCAGCCGATCGACAGATAGCCTTGCGCTTCGAGCGGATGGCGCGGCAGGTCGTGCTCGGCGAAATAGCCGTCGAGCTTTTCCTTCGACCAGTCGGCAAGCGGGTTGATCTTCAACCGGCCTTCATCCTCCTCGAAGCGCGGCAGCGCCTTGCGGGTCTTCGCCTGGAAGCCCTTGCGCCCCGAAATCCACGACTGGAACGGCAGCAGCGCGCGGCGCAGCGGCTCGACCTTGCGCAGGTCGCAGCAGCCGTCGGGGTCGTAGGACCAGCGCAGCCCCTTTTCGTCCTTTAGCCGCAACAGCCGCGGGTCGGGGCGGAACACGCGCAGGTCGGTCAGCCCCAGCCGCTCGGACAATTCATCGCGATAGGCGAGGGTTTCGCCGAACATCTTCTGCGTGTTGGTGAAGATCACCGGCACGTCACGGTCGACCGCCGCGATCATGTGCAGCAGCACCGCCGATTCGGCGCCAAACGACGACACCGCCGCGATCCGCCCGGCCAGCTCGCCGGTCAGCAGCTCGCGGAGCATGTCGGGCGCGGCCACGCCCTCGAACCGCGCCTGCATCGCCGCGGCATCGGCGGAGGTGAAGGCGGGGCGGACGTCGATGACGTCAAGATCGTGCAGAGGCAGATCGTGAGCCGGTTCACCCATGGCGCAGTTTCCACACCGGGACCGCCGCATCGGCGGCCTTCTGATAGACATGGTCGTAGCGTTCCAGCGAACGCTTGAGCACGACCGGATCGACCGCGGCATGCGGCGCGAAGGCGTCGAAGCCGCAGCGGCGCATCAGCGGGATCTGATCGACCAGCACATCGCCCTCGGCGCGCAGCTCGCCGGCATAGCCAGCCTCGCGCAGGATCCGCGCGACCGAATAGCCGCGCCCGTCGCGGAAGGTCGGGAACGACACCTCGACCAGCGCCAGCCGGTCGAGGTGCGGGATCAGCGCGCGCGCATCGTCGCCGGGCTCGATCCGCACCGCGGTCGCGTTCGACTGGCCAGCGAGGAACGCGTCGAGCGTCACCGCCGGCTCCTCATGTGCGCCGCCGTCGCGGAAGCGCAGATGCGCGCGGTCGTCGATCACATCGACCTCGAACGCATCAACCATAGATTGCCTCCTTGAACGGCTGCATGCCCACGCGACGATAGGTGTCGACGAAGCGCTCGCCGGTCTCGCGGATACGGACATAAGTGTCGGTGACGCGCTCGATCGCGTCGACCACGCCGTCCTCGTCGAAGCCGGGGCCGGTGATCTTGCCGAGCGACACGTCCTCCGCGCCCGAGCCACCGAGCAGCAGCTGGTAATTCTCGGTGCCCTTCCGGTCGACGCCGAGGATGCCGATATGCCCGGCGTGATGGTGGCCGCAGGCGTTGATGCAGCCGCTGATCTTGAGCTTCAACTCGCCGAGATCGCGCTGCCGGTCGAGGTCGGCGAAGCGCTGCCCGATCTTCTGCGCGAGCGGGATCGAGCGCGCATTGGCGAGCGCGCAATAATCGAGCCCGGGGCAGGCGATGATGTCGCTGATCAGGTCGAGGTTGGCGTCGGCCAGCCCGGCCTCGGCAAGCGCCTCCCACACCGCCTTGAGATCGGCGACCCGGACGTGCGGCAGGACGATGTTCTGCGCGTGCGTCACGCGCAGCTCGTCGAAGCTGTAGCGCTCGGCGAGGTCGGCCATCACGTCGATCTGCTCGGCGGAAGCGTCGCCGGGGATTCCGCCGATCGGCTTGAGCGAGATCGTGACGATCGCATGGCCCGGCTGCTTGTGCGCGCGGACGTTCTGGTCGAGCCACACCGCGAAGTCGGGGTCGCTGCGGTCCGCGACCGCGCCGTCGTCGGCGGCGAAGGCGGGCGCGGCAAACATCGCGCTGATCCGCGCCAGTTCCGCGGCAGGCGGGTCGATGCCGAGCTGGCGGACCTGCGCGAATTCCTCCTCTACCTCGGCGCGATATTTGTCCGCGCCCAGCTCGTGGATCAGGATCTTGATCCGCGCCTTGTAGATATTGTCGCGCCGGCCGTAGCGATTGTAGACGCGCAAGCACGCCTCCAGATAGCTCATCAGCTGGTCGGCGGGGATGAAGTCCTTGATCTCCGGCGCGATCATCGGGGTGCGGCCCATCCCGCCGCCGACGAACACCTTCGCGCCGAGCACCCCGTCGCGCTCGAGCAACTGCAGCCCGATATCGTGGAGTCGCATCGCCGCACGATCCTCGTCGGCGGCGATCACCGCGATCTTGAACTTGCGCGGGAGATAGCTGAATTCGGGGTGGAAGGTGCTCCACTGCCGCAGCAATTCCGCGAACGGGCGCGGATCGGTGACCTCGTCGGCGGCCGCGCCCGCGAACTGGTCCGAGCTGATGTTGCGGATGCAATTGCCGCTGGTCTGAATCGCGTGCATTTCGACCGTCGCCAGCTCGGCGAGGATGTCGGCGGCGTCCTCCAGCTTGATCCAATTATACTGGATGTTCTGGCGGGTGGTGAAATGGCCGTAGCCGCGGTCGTACTTGCGCGCGACATGCGCCAGCATCCGCATCTGCCGTGCGTTGAGCGTGCCATAAGGCACCGCGACGCGCAGCATATAGGCATGCAGTTGGAGGTAGAGTCCGTTCATCAGCCGCAGCGGCTTGAACTGATCCTCGCTCAGTTCGCCCGACAGCCGCCGCTGGCACTGGTCGCGGAACTCCTCGACTCGCGCATCGACGATCGACTGATCATATTCGTCGTACTTGTACATCGTTGCTTCCTCGATCCCCGCACCGGCGGCGGGGAGGGGTTCAGATCACCCAGTCGCCCGCGAGGGCGTCGGCGGGCTTGAGCGTCAGGTCGGGGCGGACCGTCGGGCCGAGCGCGCGGATCCGGTCCTTGATATGCGCCGGACGCGGTCCGTCGGGCGTCTCGCTCGCCTCGATCACATAGGGGACGTTGACGCGCCGCGCCGCCTCTTCCTCGCGCGCGATCGCCTCGGCACGCTCACCGGCGTCGCCGGCCTCGGCGATGTGGCGCGACCAGTCGCGGCCGGTCCACCACACCACGTCGCCGGTCGCCAGATCGTTGCCGGTCACCAGCCTCATGCCATCGTCTCCGCCACCTTCGCATAGCCCGCCAGCCGGTCCTCGGCGTCGGACAATTCCACCACTTCGCCGACGACGATGATCGCCGGGCTCGCCACCTGCTCGCGCGCCACCATCGCGCCGAGGTCGGCGAGCAACGTGCGCAACGCGCGATGACCGGGCAGCGTCCCCTTCTCCAGTACCGCGACCGGCATGTCGGGGGCGACGCCGTCAGCCATCAGCTTGTCGGCGATCGCCTCGGCGGTCGCGACGCCCATGTAAATCACCAGCGTGCGGCCCTGCCCGGCGAGCCCCGACCAGTCCTGATCGGTCAGCCCCTTGCACTGACCGGCGACGAAGGTGACCGCCGAGCTATGGTCGCGATGGGTGAGCGGGAGCATCGCCTCGGCGGCGCAGCCGAGCGCGGCCGACACGCCCGGGATCACCTCCACCGCCAGCCCGGCGGCGCGCACCGCCTCGACCTCTTCGCCGCCGCGGCCGAAGATGAACGGATCGCCGCCCTTCAGCCGGACGACGACGCTGCCGGCCATGACGTGCGCGACGATCAGCGCGTTGATCGCCTCCTGCGGCAGGGTGTGGCGCGCGCGGCGCTTGGCGACCGAGATGCGATGCGCTTCGGGCGGGGCGAGATCGAGGACGCGCGGGTCGATCAGCCCGTCGTGGACGACGACGTCGGCGCAGCGCAGCGCCTCGACCGCACGGACGGTGAGGAGGCCGGGATCGCCGGGGCCGGCACCGACGAGGATGACGCGGCCGCGCGCGTCGGGATCAAGAAGCGTCGCCATGATGCCACCGCACATGGGGCAGGGCGGCGGAGGGTGCAATCGAGCGATGCTTGGCGGTGGCGAAGGATTGGTTTTGTGGTGGTTGTTGCTGGGGGACACAGCGGTTTGCCGTCCGGGGCTACCGATCGTGTCAACTCGACAGACATAGGCCCCTGCCTCCGCAGGGGCGACGGTAGTGGTGGTTAAGGGCGCTATCAACAAACACCGTCGCCCCTGCGAAGGCAGGGGCCTATGTCTGTCTAGTCTGGGTGGAAAGGCTGCCTCGTGCCCGACGAGAATGTGTCGGCCCCTCAATGCCGCGCCGCATGTACCCTGTGCAGCACCAGCGCGATCACCCCGCCGACGATCAGCCCGAACACCCCGGCGATTCCCGCGCTGACCAGCCAGCCAAGTGCGCCGCCGCCCGCGCCCTCGGCGAGGTGGTGGACGAACGCGGCCGGCGCCGGCACGCCGACGTCGGCGGCATTGTGGATCAGCAGGTCGCCGCCGACCCACAGCATCGCGGCCGTGCCGACGACCGTCAGCACCTGCATCAGCACCGGCACGCTTTTGACCAGCCCGCGGCCGATCGCCTGCGCCGCTGCCGAGGGCCGCTGCGCCAGATACAGGCCGACGTCGTCCGCCTTCACGATCAGCGCGACGACGCCGTAGACGCCCGCGGTGATCGCCACCGCGACGATCGCCAGCGTCACCGCCTGCGTCAGCAGCGGCTGGTCCGACACCTCGCGCAAGGCGATCACCATGATCTCGGCCGACAGGATAAAGTCGGTGCGGATCGCGCTCGACACCTTCTGCTTCTCCAGCGCGACCGGATCGGTCGTCACCGTTTCCTCGTCCGCGCCATGCCCGCCGGACACCGCCTCGATCACCTTCTCCGCGCCCTCGAAGCACAGGAACGCGCCGCCCAGCATCAGCAGCGGCGCGAGCGCCCAGGGCGCGACCGCGCTCAGGATCAGCGCGGCGGGCAGCAGGAACAGCAATTTGTTGCGGATCGATCCGAGCGCGATCTTGCCGATGATCGGCAGCTCTCGCTTCGGCGACAGCCCGACGACATAGCGCGGGGTGACCGCGGTGTCGTCGATCACCACGCCGGCCGCCTTCGTGCCGGCCTTGGTGGCGGCTGCCCCGACGTCATCGAGCGACGCCGCCGCCAGTCGCGTCAATCCGGCGATGTCGTCGAGCAGCGCGACCAGTCCGCTTGCCATGTCGTTCGATCCCTTTTGAAATCAGGCGTCGGCGAGGCCGATGCCGATCGTCGCGCGCGCCGCCTCGGCCTCGTTCGAGACGACCGGATAGGCGCAATAATCGGCGGCGTAATAGGCGCTTGGGCGGTGATTGCCCGACCAGCCGATGCCGCCGAACGGCGCGGCGGACGATGCCCCGTTGGTCGGGCGGTTCCAGTTGACGATCCCGGCGCGCGCCCCCGCCCAGAAGCGGTCGAACAGCGCCGGGGTCTGGCTGATCAGCGACGCCGACAGGCCGTAGCGAGTGTTGTTGGCCTCGGCGATCGCGCCGTCGAAGTCGTCGGCGCGGATCACCTGGAGCAAGGGGCCGAACAGCTCGATATCGGGCCGGTCGCCGACGTCGGTGACGTCGATGATGCCCGGCGTCACGAACGGCCGATCCTCGACCGGGCGCGCCATATGCTCGATCGGCCGGCCGCCCTTCATCATCAGCGCGAGGAAGCTTTCGGTCAGCCCGTCGGCGGTGTCGTTGTCGATCACCGGCCCCATGAACGGCGCCGGATCGTCGTGCGGCGCGCCGACGATCAGCCGGCGGGTCAGCGACGCCAGCTCGGCAAGCAACGGTTCGGCCAGGGATTCCTGCACGATCAGCCGCCGCGCGGCGGTGCAGCGCTGCCCGGCGGTGGTGAAGGCGGACTGGACGATCAGCACTGCGGCGGCGTGCAGGTCGGGTGTGTCCCACACCAGGATCGGGTTGTTGCCGCCCATCTCCAGCGCGAGGATCTTCTCGGGCTTCTCCGCGAAGGCGCGATTGAGCGCGATGCCGGTGCGCGCCGAGCCGGTGAACAGCAACCCGTCGATCCCGTCATGCGCCGCCAGGGCGCGGCCCTCGTCGGGGCCGCCGATCACCAGCCGCAGCGTCTCGGGCGGCACCCCGGCGGCGTGGAAGCAGTCGACCAGAAACGCGCCGGTCGCCGGGGTTTTCTCGGATGGTTTGAAGACGATGGCATTGCCCGCGATCAGCGCGGGGACGATGTGGCCGTTGGGCAGATGCGCGGGGAAATTGTACGGGCCCAACACCGCCAGCACGCCATGCGGCTTGTGGCGTAGCGCCATGCGGGTGTTCATCGGCGCGTCGAGCCGGCGCTGCGCGGTGCGCTCGGCATAGGCGCTGACCGAGATGTCGACCTTGGCGGCGACGGTGTCGACCTCGGTGCGCGCTTCCCAGAGCGGCTTGCCGGTTTCGCGTGCGATCAGGTCGGTGAAGGCGTCGGCGCGCTGGCGGACGACATTGGCGAAGCGCCGCAGCGTTTCGATGCGGAACGATAGGGACTTGGCCGCCCAGGGCACGAAGCCGACGCGCGCCGCCGCGACCTCTGCATCGACGTCGCTCGTCTCCGCACGCCACAGTTCCGCGCCGGTGGCGGGTTCGAAGGAGATCAGCTCTGCCATGCCGCTGGTCTTAGCCGTAACTTTGATCAGGGCGGAAGGGGGGATCGTCAGCGCAACGCGTCGCCCATCGCGCGGATGTTGGCGATGGTTGCGCCAAACGGCCCCCAATCGTCGGCATCCGCGATCGGCGCCCAGATCGCCTCGACCTCGTCGATCAGCATCGAGCACGGCTCACCCTGCCAATAGGCGTGATCGCGCGCGCGACGGGCCGCATAGGGTTCCAGATGTTTGCGCACGTCGTCCCATTCGGGGCCGTATGTTGGCGGCAGCGGCTGCGCGAAGGCGTCGAAGAAGAACCGATCGACCGGCGTCAGCGTCGCGCGCAGCGCGCGCTCGACTGCCTGCACGAGCGCGCGATCCTGCTCCGGCGCGCGCGGCACCCGGCCGAGCCGCCATAGCACCGCCTCGGCGATCGCGGGCTTATACTGGCCGGCGAACGCGTCGAGCGCGGCGATCAGCGGTTCGGACTCGGCGATCTGCGCGAGTGACGAGGCGAGCTGCATCACGTCCCACAGGATCGCCTCGGGCTGGCGACCGAAGGCATAGAGCCCGGCGTGGTCGAAATAGGCGGCGACGAACCCCGGGTCCCAGACCGGGGCGAACCGCCACGGGCCGTAATCGAAGCTCTCGCCGGTGACGTTGATATTGTCGGAATTGAGCACGCCGTGGACGAACCCCGCCGCCATGTAGCGCGCCGCCAGCACGGCAGTGCGCGCCACGACCCGTTCCAGCAGCCGGACGGGATCGTCGCTGTCCTCGCCGTAGAGTTCGCGCAGCACATAGCCGGTCAGGCGGCGCAGCGCATCCTCGTCGCGGTGATAGGCGAGCCGCTGAAACGTCCCGATGCGGATATGCGAGTGGCTGAGCCGCACCAGCACGCTGCCGCGCGTCGGCGAGGGTTCGTCGTTGCGCTCCAGCGCCTCGCCGGTCTCGATCAGCGAGAAGCTGCGCGAGGTCGGGACGTTGAGCGCCTCGAGCATCTCGGTCGCGAGCACCTCGCGCACGCCGCCCTTCAGCGTCAGACGGCCGTCGCCGAAGCGGCTCCACGGCGTCTGCCCCGAGCCCTTTGTGCCGAGGTCCATCAATCGCCCGCGGTCGTCGCGGAGCTGTGCGAAGGTGAAGCCGCGTCCGTCGCCGATGTCGGGATTGTACACGCGGAACTGATGTCCGTGATAACGCAGCGCCAGCGGTCGTTCGAGCGTGCCGGGGAGCGGCGCGAAGCGGCCGAAATGCGCGACCCATTCGGCATCGTCGAGCGTGTCGAGCCCGACCTGCGCGGCGGCGCGATCGTTGCGGAAGCGCAGGATCGCCTGCGGGAAGCGCGCCGCGGCGACGTCGTCGTAAAAGGGGTCGCCGAGCACGGTGAGGGTGCGCTCGGGGTGATATGCTTGCGGGTGGACGGCCATGCCGCGATATGGGGGGCGGTCGGCAGGGGGCGCAAGCGATGGCGGAGTTTCGGGACATCTACTGGTGGTCGAGCGACGGGCTGCGGCTCCATGCGCGCGACTATCCCGGTGCCGACAACGCGCCGCCGGTGCTGTGCCTGCCCGGGCTGACCCGCAACGCCCGCGACTTCGCCGAGGTGGCGCGGACGATCGCGCCAGCGCGGCGCGTGATCGCGGTCGAATTCCGCGGGCGGGGTGAAAGTGCCTATGCCAAGGACCCGATGAGCTATGTCCCGCTCAGCTATGCGCAGGACGTGGTCGCGCTGCTCGACGATCAGAAGATCGACCGCTTCGTGACGATCGGCACCTCGCTGGGCGGGATCGTCACGATGCTGCTCGCCGGGCTGGTGCCGGAGCGCCTGGCGGGCGCGCTGCTCAACGATGTCGGGCCGGAGATCGAACCGGCCGGGCTCGCGCGCATCCGCGGCTATGTCGGGAAGCCGAGCACCTATCCGACGTGGATGCACGCCGCGCGCGGGGTGCAGGAGAGCAATGCCGCCGCCTATCCCGATTGGGAGATCGAGCAATGGCTGGCGATGGCCAAGCGGCTGTACCGCGTCAATTCCGCCGGGCGGATCGTGCTCGACTATGACATGAAGATCGCCGAGCCGTTCCGCCTGCCCGGCAACGAGGCGGGGCCGGACATGTGGCGCGCGCTGGCGGCGCTGGCGGGGGTGCCGGTGCTGGTGGTGCGCGGCGCGCTGAGCGACATCCTGTCCGTTCGCACCGCCGAGCGGATGGTGGCGACGCTGCCAGATGCGACGCTGGTGACGGTGCCGGGCGTCGGCCATGCGCCGATGCTGGATGAGCCGGCGGTGCAACCTGCGTTGATGCACTGGCTGGCGCGGACCGGGAACCGCCCGGCGGACTGAGGCGCTGTCGCGGGGCTTTACCACGGACGTTTGGAGAGCCCGCATGATCAGTTTTCCCCGTCATCCCGGACTTGATCCGGGATCCCGCTTCTGCCCTGACCGAGAAGAAGAAGCGGGGCCCCGGATCAAGTCCGGGGCGACGTACTGTGGGGTGGTAGCGCGGCCTGATTACGGAGCGTCCGCATGACTGACGTTCGGGACGCCCACACCAACGTGCTGCCCCTAAAGGGCCGCCGCGCGGCGATCACCGGTGGCACGACGGGCATCGGGCGCGCGATCGCGCGGCTGCTCGCCGCCGAGGGCGCGTCGGTGTTCATCGGCGGCACCGATCAGGCGCATCTCGACGCCGCGCTGGCGGATATCCGCAAGGTCGGCACCGGCGAGGGCGCGCTGCACGACCTGTCCGACCCCGACAATGTCGGCGCGTTCCTGTCCGCCGCCGACGCGGCGCTCGGCGGCTATGACATCGTCGTCGCCAATGCCGCCGAGGCAGCGTCGGGGCTGAGCGAGATAAACGAGGCGGCGGTGCGGCACGCGATCGCGCTCAACTTCACCCAATATCTGCTGCTCGCGCACCGCGCCGCCGCGACGATGGCGCCCGGCGGCGATATCGTGATGATCGGCTCGACCAGCGCCTATGTGCTCGGGCCGCATTCGACCGTCTATGCGGCGATCAAGCACGGGCTGCAGGGCTTCTCGATCGCGCTGCGCCGCGAGCTGGGCGGCAAGGACATCCGCGTCGCGCTGGTCGAGCCCGGCAAGACCGGCTCGGACATGCAGATGCCCGACGTCAGCCCCGCAGCGCAGCGCGAACAGATCGAGGCGGGGACGATGCTGCGCGCCGAGGACATCGCGGTCGGTGTCCAGTATCTGCTGACGCAGCCGCGCCGCACCGTGATCCAGCGGCTGACGATCAGCCCGCACGTGCAGGAGGAGGAATGATGGCCGACTGGCCGCATGACGCATTGGTGCTGACCCCGCACGACATCGATCTGACGCGCTCGCCGCTGGCGGGGAAGATCGACGCCGAGACCTATGTGCTGGGCGCGTTCAATCCGGGGATGACGCGGCTGCCGAACGGCAATCTGCTGTTGATGGTGCGCGTCGCCGAGGCGCTGCGCCAGCCGATCCACGATCAGCAAATCCATGCGATCCGCTGGCACGACGACGGCTATGTGCTCGATGCCTGGCCGCTGTCGCTGGTCGACACGTCGGATCCGCGCAAGTTCATGATGCGCGGCGGCGGGTGGAAGGTGATGGCGCTGACCTCGCTGTCGTGGCTGTTGCCGGTCGAGCTGGACGCGGCGGGGCGCGCGGTGGTGGCGATCCACTACGATCGCGCGATCGCGCCGCGCACCGACTATCAATGCTATGGCGTCGAGGATGCGCGGATCACGCAGGTCGACGGGCGCTATTACATGACCACCTGCTCGGTCAGCCCGGAGCGCCATTCGACCACGCTCTACACCAGCGAGGATGCGCTCGACTGGACGCTGAAGGGGATCGTCCTCGACCATCAGAACAAGGACATGCTGATCTTCGAGGGCAAGGTCGGGGGCAAGTTCTGCGCGCAGACGCGGCCGCTTGGCGACCTGTATTTCGCCTATCCGCCCGAGTCCGAATGGCGCGCGGGGCCGTCGATCAATCTCGCCACCTCGCCCGACGCGCTGCACTGGAAGCCGTACGACAAGCCCGGCATCCGCCCGCATGCGCAGACGATGGCAACCGCGCGGATGGGCGGCGGCGCGCCGCCGGTGCTGGCGGAGATCGGCGGGCAGCGCGGCTGGCTGTCGCTGTGGCATGGCGTCGAGCCGTCGGGGGTGGTCGGCATCTATCGGACGTACTGGACGCTGCTCGACCGCGGCGATCCGTCGCGGGCGCTGGCGACCGATCATGCGCCGCTGCTGGAGCCGGCGCCGGCGTTGCTCAAGCCGCTGGAGGATCTGCTCTACGTCACCGACGTGGTGTTCACGACCGGGATCGCCGACGGCGGCGATCAGTGGGTGGTGGCGAGCGGCGAGGCCGATCTGGCGTGCCGGATCACGCATGTGCCGAAGGACCGGATCGGGTGAGGTCGACCAACGGTCGAGCCGTTCGGGACATCGGCGGCTAGAAGCCATACGCTTCCCTGGCTCGTCGTCCCGGACTTGATCCGGGACCCCGCTTTCTCTCTGCAGGCCGAAGGAAAGAAGCGGGATCCCGGATCGAGTCCGGGATGACGAACGAGAAGGGCCCGGCGCGCGTCGTGCGTGCCGGGCCCTTCAGCAGCACGCCGCCGAAGCGACGCCACATGTCGGATCAGTTGCTGTCCGAATCGTTGTTGTCGTCGACCGCGATCACGACGCCGGCGGCGACGATGGCAGCGGCGAGCACCAGCGCGACGATCGAACCCGGCGCGGCCAGCTTGCTCTTGCCCGAGGTGGCGGTGGCGGCACGCGCCGACTTCGCGACCGACAGCGACGCCGCCGGGCTGGCGGCCGGGGCGGCGAGGGCGGGGGCGGCTGCCAGCGTAAGCGCGGCGGCAGCGGCGGACATCGAAGCGATCTTCATGGGCACGTCTCCTGTTAGTGGCGGATAACAGGCTATTCCTTGTCCGGTTCCTCGGTGCAGGGGAAGCAGAACATGGTGCGCGGCAGCATTTGCCGTAGTATGTGGCGGGTATGTCACAGTCGCTGTCCCTTCTTTACCTGTTCGGCGAGGGTGCCGCGCACGACGCCGATCCGTGGCGTCGTCGCGCGGTGCAGCTGATGACCGTCTTCGCCGATCGTGCCCGGCAGGTCGTCGCCGCCGACACCCTGCCGGACGGCGTGCCGGCGACGCTCGCGCAGAACCCGCCGCCGCTCGCCGGCGCGGTGTCGGTCGCGCGCTACGAGGCGATCGCGCGCGCGATGCGCGGGCACGATCTGGTGCTGAGTTTCGGGGCGGGCGCGATCGACGCGGTGATGGCGCGGCGCGCCTTCCCACGCGGTACGCCGCCGATCGTCCACCACGAGGATCCGGTGGCGGCAACCTGCGGCGGCAGCGCGCGGCTGTATCGCCGGATCGCGCTGGGCGCGGCGGCGGGGCTGGTGGTGCGCAGCGACGCCGCCGCGGCGGCCGCAGCGGCGCGCTGGAAGGTGCCGAACGAGCGGCTGCATACGATCCCCGACGGCGTCGACCTGTCGGCGTTCGCGCGGGCGCCGGACGCGAAGACGGTCGGCGGTTTCCGCCGCAAGGCCAGCGAGGTCGCGATCGGCGTGACGCTCGTCGGGGCCAGCGACGACGAGCTGACGTTGCTGGTGCGTGCGGTCGCGGGGCTGGCGGCGCGCTTCCGGCTGGTCGTGATCGGCGACGGCGAAGGGCGTGCGGCGGTCGAGCGCGCCGCGCTGGCGATGGGGATCGACGACCGGCTGGTGCTGCCCGGGGCGCTGACCCCGACCACGGCGTGGCTCGGCGGCGTCGACGTGCTGCTGCTGCCGCTGCGGCTCGGTGCGGCGGCGCCGATCGTGGTCGAGGCGATGGCGGCCGGCGTGCCGGTGATGGCGCTGCGCGGCAGCGGCGCGGACGACCTGCTCGCGCCGGAGAATCGCGCGCTGCTGTCGCCGCACGCCGCCGAGGTCTCGCTGCGCGACGCGCTCCAGCCGCTCGCCAGCGACGCGACGCTGCGCGCGGCGACCGGCACGGCCAATCGCGCGCAGGCGCTGGCCACGCACGACGCTGCGGCGACGATCGCGCGCTCGGCGGCGGTCTATGCGGCGGCGCTCGGGCGACCGGCTTTGGCCGGGTGAGTCGCATTTCGGTCGCGTTGCGGCCCGATTGCTTTATATGAGGCCGCTGCATCATTGGTGAAAACGGGAAATCGCGTGTTCAAGGGGCTGAAGCCGATCGTCTATGGAGGCCGCGAGGTCTGGCCGCTGGTGGAAGGGGGCAAGGGGGTTGCCGCCACCAATCACGCCTCGGCGGGCGCCTGGGCGGCGGCGGGCGGGATCGGGACGGTCTCGGCGGTCAACGCGGACAGCTACGATCCCGACGGCAAGATCATCCCGCAGATTTATCGCGCGCTGACCCGGCGTGAGCGGCACGAGGAACTGATCGCCTATGCGATCGAGGGCGCGGTGCAGCAGGTGCAGCGCGCGTGGGAGATCGCGGGCGGCAAGGGCGCGATCAACATCAACGTGCTGTGGGAGATGGGCGGCGCGCCGCGCGTGCTGCACGGCGTGCTGGAGCGGACGCGCGGGCTGGTGGCGGGCGTCACCTGCGGCGCGGGGATGCCGTACAAGCTCAGCGAGATCGCGGCGTCGTACAACGTCAACTACCTGCCGATCGTCAGCTCGGGCCGCGCGTTCCGCGCGCTGTGGAAGCGCGCCTATTCCAAGGCGAGCGAGTGGCTGGCGGCGGTCGTCTACGAGGACCCGTGGCTGGCGGGCGGGCACAACGGTTTGTCGAACGCCGAGGACCCGCTGAAGCCCGAGGACCCCTACCCGCGCGTCAAGGCGCTGCGCGAGACGATGCGCGAGGGCGGCATCCCCGACACCACCCCGATCGTGATGGCGGGCGGCGTCTGGTATCTGCGCGACTGGAACGAGTGGATCGACAATCCCGAACTCGGGCAGATCGCCTTCCAGTACGGCACGCGCCCGCTGCTGACGCAGGAAAGCCCGATCCCCGAGGAGTGGAAGGCCAAGCTGACGCAGATCGAGGAAGGCGAGGTGCTGCTGCACCGTTTCTCGCCGACCGGTTTCTATTCGTCCGCGGTCCGCAACCCGTTCCTGCGCGCTCTCGAGGCGCGGTCTGAGCGGCAGATCGCCTTTTCGACGCAGGAAGCGGGCGACCATGTCTTCCAGCTCGACGTCGGGGTGAAGGGCAAGAACTTCTGGGTGACGCGCAACGACCTGCTGCGCGCGCGCGAATGGTTCGGCGCGGGCTTCACCGATGCGCTCAAGACTCCCGACAATACGCTCGTCTTCGTGACGCCGCAGGAGAAGAGCGAGATCCGCAAGGACCAGGCCGATTGCATGGGCTGCCTCAGCCAGTGCCTGTTCTCGAGCTGGGCGGATACCGAGACCAACTCGACCGGGCGGCTCGCCGATCCGCGCAGCTTCTGCATCCAGAAGACGCTGCAGGACATCGCGCACGGCGGCGATACCGATGCGAACCTGATGTTCGCGGGGCATGCCGCGTATAATTTCAAGCGCGATCCCTTCTATTCGAACGGCTTCGTGCCGACGGTGAAGCAGCTCGTCGACCGCATCCTGACCGGCGACTGATGTTCGACGCGGCGCTGGCGCAAGTAGCGACGGCGCTGCGTTCGGCGCGCGATCCGTGGTGGGTGATCGGCAGCGCAGCGGTGCGGCTGCACGGCGGCGCAACGTCGGTGGCCGACATCGACGTGCTGACGAGTGCGCGCGACGCGGAGCGGTTGCTCGCGACATGGCCGGGCAAGGTGACGATCGGCGGCGCAAGCGCGCGGTTCCGGTCGCATCCGTTCGCGCGGCTGGACGGTGCGGCCTTGCCCGTCGAAGTGATGGCCGATCTCGAACTTTGCACCGCGACCGGCTGGCAGCCGGTGCGGCCTGTGACGCGCGTCGCGCGCGGGGACGTTTTCGTCCCCGATCGTGACGAGTTGCGCGCGATCCTGCGGGCGTTCGGACGCGAAAAGGATTTGGCACGCGCGGCCTTGCTGAACCCGCCGGGCGCGCGATCGGGCGATGGCTGAAGCCGGGCGCGGGCCGGTGCGCGAATGACGTCGTTCCTTCATACCGGCAGGCTGCTATAATTCGACGATGAGCAGCCTCTTTCATCGACGTCATCTTCTGCTGGGCGGCGCGGCCACGCTGATCGGCGCGGGGCCGCGGGAGGAGTCCGTCACCGCGGCGCTGCGCGACCTCGAACGCCGTTCAGGTGGCCGGCTCGGGGTCGGCATCGTCGACACCGCGCGCGGTACGGCGCAGGGCTGGCGGCAGCACGAGCGCTTCACGCAGGCCAGTTCGTTCAAGCTGTCCCTGGCGGCGCTGGTCCTCGCCGAGGCGGAGCGCGGCCGGCTCGCGCTCAGCGACGAGCTGCGCTGGTCGCGGGGCGACCTGCTTCCGCACAGCCCGGTCACTGCCGCGACCGCCAGCGGGGCGCTGTCGATCCGCGAGCTGGCGCGCGCCGCGGTGGTCACCAGCGACAATACTGCCGCCAACGTCCTGCTGCGCAGGATCGGCGGCCCGGCGCGCGTGACCGCCTTCTGGCGCGCGACCGGCGACCGCATCAGCCGCCTCGACCGCTACGAGCCCGAGCTGAACGTGACGCCGCCGGGGACGACCCTCGATACGACCACCCCGGCGGCGATGGCGGCGACCGTCGCCAGGCTGGTGCGCGGCACCGTGCTCCGGCCGGCGAGCCGCGCCCTGCTCGGCGACTGGATGATCGCCGCGGAGACCGGACGACAGCGGCTCCGCGCCGGCTTTCCGGGCGACTGGCGGGCGGGCGACAAGACCGGCACCGGCGGCGGGGCGGGGCACCTGATCTTCGTCGACCTCGCGTTCGCCGCGCCGCGTGGCCGCGCGCCGCTGATCGTTAGCGCCTATTTCGAACCGCCAGCGGCGATGCCGTCGGCGGACGCCGAGGCGGTGCTGGCAGCGGTGGGGCGGATCGCCGCGGGGATTGCGGGATAGGGCGGGAGAACGTCAACTTGATCCGTCATTGCGAGCGTAGCGAAGCAATCCAGAGCGTCCTGGTCCGGCTCTGGATTGCTTCGCTGCGCTCGCAATGACAATCGAGATGGTCGACTTCGTGCCCCCATGATCTGGCGCCGGTCGGCGTTCGACGATCAGCTGCCATCCGTCGTCATTCCGGATCCGATCCAGCGTTTCGCTACCCGCGGGGGCAAGAAGCGGGATCCCGGATCAAGTCCGGGATGACGCATCGTCAAGGGTCCAGTGAGCCAAGACTGGCGCTTCATCTGACACCGATCTCGACTCTCGCGCCTTCGGAAAGCACAACGGCGCGCCGCCCGGCGGGGTGACGCGCCGTCAAGGTCGTCGATCCGGCGCGCTGCGTCAGTCGACGACGGTGCCCACCACCGCGCCGCCGACGCCGCCGACCGCCGCGCCCTTCTCGACGCTGCCGCCGGTCGCCGCCGCGACACCCGCGCCGCCCGCGCCGCCGATCGCCGCGCCGCGCAGCGTCGAGCAGGCCGAGGTCGACACCGCCGCGGCGACAAGCAGGGCGGAAAGTGCGATCTTCTTCATGGAAAAGCTCCGGTTTTTGAATGAATGGCGGCTTAATGCAGCGCAGGGAGCGGCGGTTCCGACCAGACATGCTTCGTAACGCATCGCGCCGCCGCGACACAGTTTGCGACGGGGCAACGCACCCGACACAAGCGCGCAACCTCGGACGGTCAGAGCAATATGGCCTTGCCGGAGAACCCCGATGCCGCACGATCGTCACGCCGCCTATCATGCCGACCGCGCCCGCGGCGAAGCCGTCCGCGCGATCAGCGCCGCCACGCCGGACGCGGCGGCGATCCACCAGGAGCTGTGCCTGCGCTACAGCGGGCGCGTGATCGCCGCGCTGATCCTCGGCGCGGTGGGGAAGGGGATGGAATAGCCGTCGCCGCCCCGACTCCGGTTCACTGCGCCGGGGTGAACGCGCGCGTCACGCCCAGCCTTCGAGCACCTGATCGGGCGGGCGGTGGCCGTCGGCCCACATGCGGATGTTGGCGATCACCTTCTCGCCCGACGCGACGCGTCCCTCCCAGGTCGCCGAGCCCATGTGCGGGGTCATCACCACGTTCGGCAGCGCGAGCAGCCGCGGGTCGATCTCGGGTTCGTGCCGCCAGACGTCGAGCCCGGCGCCGGCGAGCCGGCCATTCTCCAGCGCGTCGACCAGCGCATCCTCGTCGAGGATCCCGCCGCGGCTGGCGTTAATGACATAGACGTGCGGGCGCAACAACGCGATGCGCCGCGCGTCGATCAGGTCGCGGCTGTCGGCGTTGAGCGGGGTGTGGAGCGTCAGGATGTCGATCGCGCCGAGCAGCTCGTCGAGGTTCGGGTGCCAGACCGCGTTCAGCTCCGCCTCGACCACCTTCGGCAAGCGGTGACGGTTGTGGTAGTGGATCGACAGTCCGAAGGCGCGCGCACGCCGCGCCACCGCCTGGCCGATCCGCCCCATGCCGACGATCCCCAGCGCCTTGCCGCCGATCCGGTAGCCCAGCATTCCGCCCGGGCTCCACCCCTTCCACGCGCCGGCGCGCACCAGTTTCTCGCCCTCCGCCAGCCGCCGCGGCACCGAGACGATCAGCGCCATCGTCATGTCGGCGGTGTCCTCGGTGAGCACGCCGGGGGTGTTGGTGACGATGACGCCGCGCGCGCGCGCCGCCTTCAGGTCGATATGGTTCACGCCCGCCCCGAAATTGGCGATCAGCCGCAGGCGCGGACCTGCATCCGCGATCAACCCGGCATCGATCGTGTCGGTGACCGCGGGCACCAGCACGTCGCAGTCCGCCATCGCGGCGGCGAGCGCGGCGCGCGACAGCGGCACGTCGTCGGCATTGCCGGTGACCTCGAACAATTCGTCCAGTCGCCGCATCACGACGTCGGGGAGCGCCCGCGTCACGATCACCTTGGGATGGGCGCAGCGTCGCGTATCGGCCATGCACGCGGCTTGGCGAAGCCGTGCGCATGCGTCAACGGTTGATGCGGCAGGCTCCGCTTGGCTACAGGGCGAAGATAACCAGAGGGCGGAAGTGAACAGGGACCATCTCACGATCGTGGCAGCGGCGGCGGCAATGGCGCTGCTCGTCCCCGTGCCCGCCGCGGCGGACAGCGAGCCGAAGAAGCCGCCCTTCACCGGTTCGATCGCCGCCTCGCGCGCGCGGATGCGCACCGGGCCAGGACGCAATTTCCCGGCGAGCTGGATCTATGTCCGCGCCGATTTGCCGGTGCGGGTGCTCGAGGCGTTCAAGGAATGGCGCCGCGTCGAGGATCCCGACGGGACGCAGGGGTGGATGCTCAACGCGTTGCTCAGCAGCCGCCGCACCGCGATCGTGCGCGGGACCGAGCCGGCCGAGCTGCGCGACCGCCCCGGCGGGCCGACGATCGTGTGGCGGGTGCAGCCGGGCGTGGTCGGGCGCGTCAACCGCTGCGGCAACGGCTGGTGCCGGTTCGACGTGAAGGGGCAGGCGGGGTTCATCCAGACCGACCGGATCTGGGGTGTCGAGGCGACGGAGCAAGTGCCATGACCTTCACGCTCGACGGGTTCGATCTCGACGCGTTCGTCGCCGCGACGCTCGCCGAGGACCTGGGCGAGGGCGGCGACGTCACCTCCGCGGCGGTGATCCCGGCCGCGGCGCGGTTCGAGGCGGTGATGGACAGCCGCGACGCGATCACGGTCTGCGGGCTGGAGATCGCGGCGGCGTTCTTCCGGCATCTCGATCCGGCGGCGCAGGTCACGTCGCTGGTGGAGGACGGCGACCGTGTCGCGCCCGGCACCGCGCTGCTGCGCGTCACCGGCAACGCGCGCGCGCTACTGACCGCCGAGCGGTCGGCGCTCAACACCGTCCAGCATTTGTCGGGTATTGCGACGCTGACCGCGGCCTATGTCGCGGCGATCGCCGACAGCGGCGCGACGCTGCTCGACACGCGCAAGACGATTCCCGGCCTGCGGCGGCTCGAGAAATATGCGACGCGCACCGGCGGCGCGCAGAACCATCGCATGGGGCTGTGGGACGCGGCGATGATCAAGGACAATCACGTCGCGGTGGCGGGCGGGGTCGGCCCGGCGGCGGCGCTGGCGAAGGCCGCGGGGATCGCGACGATCATCGTCGAGGTCGACCGCGTCGACCAGATCGAGCCAGCCATCGCCGCGGGCGCCACGCATCTCTTGCTCGACAACATGCCGCCCGACATGCTGCGCACGGCGGTGACGATCGTCGCGGGTCGGGTGCCGACCGAGGCGTCGGGCGGGGTCACGCTGGCGACGATCGGCGCGATCGCACGCAGCGGCGTGCGTTACGTCAGCGTCGGGCGGATCACCCAGTCGGCTCCCGCCGCCGACATCGGGCTGGACTTTGCAGAGCTATGAGCGAGCGCAGGAAGAAGACGGTTACGCCGGTGGAGAAAGGGTCGCCGCTGGCGTTCTTCGGGGCGGACGGCCGCCCGCCGTCGATCGTGCGGTTCGAGCGGCTGTATCTCGCGTCGTTCGTCGTGTCGCTGATCGGCTGGGCGGTCAGCTGGCAGCAGACCGCCGACCGGCTGGCGATCGATCCCAAGACCGCAGGCTATACCTGGCTGTTGCCGGCGGCGTTGCTGCTGAGCTGCGCGATCGCGCTGACCCTGTGGTATCTGGTCGCGCGCCGCGCCAGTCTCGCCGCCAAATGGGTGGTGACGATCCTGACCGGACTGGCGGCGGTGCGCTTCGCGATCAACCTGCTGGTTGTGGCGCGCGGCAAGGTTCCGGTGCTGGCGCTGTTGCTATCGGCGGCGATCCTGGTGCTCGGCGTCGCGGCGGTTGTCCATCTGTTCAGGCCGGACGCGCGGCTGTGGTTCGGCGAGGGGCTGGAGCCCGAGGAAGAAGAAGCATGACGATGATGATGAAGCGCGTGACGATGCTGGGCGCGCTGGCCGCGATCGCGACGCCGGGCGTGGCGGCGGCGCAGGCGCTGTCGTGCGCGATCCCGACCGATCTGCCGCGGCCGCGCCCCGATCTGCCCTCGGCGAGCCAGCCGGTCCGGCGCCTGCCGATCGGCAGCTACACGCTCGCGATCAGCTGGAGCCCCGAATATTGCCGCACCAGCGGCGACCGCCCGACCGCGCGGTTCCAATGCGGGGGCAGCAACCGCTTCGGCTTCGTGCTGCACGGGCTGTGGCCGGACGGGGTGGGGAAGGACTGGCCGCAATATTGCCGCGCGACGCCGATCCTGTCGCGGCAGGTGATCCGCCGCCACGTCTGCACCACGCCGTCGCCGCAGCTGCTCCAGCACGAATGGTCGAAGCACGGCACCTGCATGGCCGGCTATACGCCGGAGCGGTATTTCACGAAATCGAACGCGATGTTCCATGCGCTGCGCTTCCCCGACATGGCGCGGCTGGCGCAGACGCCGCTGACCGCGGGGCGGCTGGCGGAGACAATCGCCGCCGCCAATCCGGGGCTGCGCGCCGACATGATGCGCGTCACGGGGACCAAGGGCGGGGCGCTCGACGAGGTGTGGCTCTGCACTGACAAGCGCTTCCGCTACACACGCTGCCCCGCGCATCAGGGCGGGCTCGACCCGGCAGCGCGGATTACGATAACGCCGCTGCGATAGGCGAAGTTTCGTCATTGCGAGGGTAGCGAAGCAATCCAGGGCCGGATCAGGACGCCCTGGATTGCTTCGCTACGCTCGCAATGACGGCCTGAAGGCAGCCGCGACCCGATCCACCATCATCATTCCCGCGCAGGCGAGACCTTGGCGAAAGCCCCCTTCCTGTACCCCGGCGGAGGCCGGGGCCCAGTCGGGGGAGGTTTGTGACTAACTCAAACACCTTCCCAACTGGACCCCGGCCTCCGTCGGGGTACGGCTTGGCGGCGGCGTGGTCCCGCAATTTCGCAAAGGTTTCGCACAGGCGGGAATGACGAAAGGGTGATGCGCTGCTCGTTCCAGCTCGCCGACGCGCATTGAACCCATCACACATGAAAGAGCCGCCGCCCAGCATCCCGGACGGCGGCTCTTTCACGTCAGGCCAGCGCCCGAAGCGAGGATCACTCCTCGTTCAGATACTCGCCGGCATCGGCGTCGGTGCCGGTGCCCGAGGGGACGACCGCCGCCAGCGGATCGCTGCCGGTGCCGACGTCCTCGCGCGGGCTGCGCTTTTCCTCGGCGGCGCGGGTCTGCGCCGCGGTGCCGGCCGAGCCGGCCGCGACCATCGCCTCCTGCAGCTTGCGCTGCTGGACGCGCAGCGCCGCGTCGCGCGACGAGGCCGCCACGCGCAGGCGGTTCATGCCCGCGCCGGTGCCCGCCGGGATCAGCCGGCCGACGATCACGTTCTCCTTAAGGCCCATCAGCGTGTCCTGCTTGCCCTGGACCGCCGCCTCGGTGAGGACGCGGGTGGTCTCCTGGAACGACGCCGCCGAGATGAAGCTGCGGGTCTGCAGCGACGCCTTGGTGA
>CAJYLV010000034.1 GCA_913776255.1 uncultured Sphingomonas sp.
CGGAGGCGCAGAGCGGGTGCGCCTGCCGCGCCGGGCCAGACACCATTCTCGTCATTGCGAGCGCAGCGAAGCAATCCAGGGCGTCCTGATCCGGCTCTGGATTGCTTCGCTGCGCTCGCAATGACGGATGTGGCTTGATTTTCGACATGCCTGCGGCGCCGGGCGGAACAGCTCCGCGCCTCCGCGCGAACAAAAAAGGGCGGCCCCGTAGGACCGCCCCCTCTTATGCACGATCGCGCGACGCTTACCGCAGAGCCGCCTCGCGCCTGCCGTCAGGCCGCCAGCGCCACCTCGGTATCGCGCTGCGCCTGTCCGATCAGCCGCTCGGTTACCGCACGCGCGCCCGGGGCGTCGCCGTTGGCGATCGCCTCGAAAAGCGCGCGGTGGAGCGGGATCGGGTCCTGATATTGCGCCGGCGTGCGGTATTTGAAGAACGTCGTCCAGCGCACCGCCGCGGCGATGCTGCTCGACAGGCTGACCAGCAGCTCGTTGCGGGTCGCCTGCAGGATCGTGGCGTGGAAGCGCTGGTCGGCGCTCTGCCCCTCCTGCGTGCGCAGCCCGTGCGCTGCCATGATCTCCAGCGCATGGCCCATCCGCGACAGCTCGGCGGCGCTGCGCTGGCGCGCGGCCAGCTCGGCGGCGGCGGGCTCGACGATCAGGCGGAGCTGGAACAGGCTGCGCACGAAATCGAGCGACGGCGCGCCCTCGAACATCCACGCCAGCATGTCGGGATCGAGCAGGTTCCAGTGCGCGCGGTCGCGGACCCGCGTTCCCGCCTTGGGTCGGCTCTCGACCAGCCCCTTGGCGCTGAGCATCCTGAGCGATTCGCGAATGACGCTGCGCGAAACGCCGAACTGTTCGGCCAGCTCCAGCTCGCCGGGCAGCGTGACGCTCGCCGGATGCCGTCCGGTGACGATCGCCACGCCCAGATCGTGCGCGATCGTCACATGCGCCGGCCCGCGCCGCCCGCTTCTCTCCACCATGCCTCCTGCTGTCATGCCGCAGCTTAGGCGGATGCGCGCGGCAGGAGCAAGGCGCGCCTATTCAGCCCAGGCGAGCGCGCGGCGCAACTGCCCGGCGGCGTCCTCGGTGAACGGCCGGCCGTGCGCGAACACCACCCGTTCCGGCGCGAGCGCGACCAGTGTCGCCACCGCCGCGCGCAGGTCGCGCCCGCCGAAGCGCAGCACCGGGCGCAGATAGCGCGGCGTCGTGCCCCATGCCCCGCCGCTCAGCCGCGCGATCAAGGCGGTGATCGGCGGCAGTCGCTCGGGCTCCATATGCTGGACGACGTCGGTAAGGACCAATGTGCGCGACGCGCGGTGGTGGAACCACACTTCGTTGAACCCCGCCGCGCCCGCGATCAGCCCCTGGTCGACCGCCTCGGCCCATTCGGCGGGCGGCACCGCGCCCAGCTCGCGGTCGATCCGCAGCCCGCTGCGCTGGACCTGCCCGCGCTCGCCGAGCCCCGGCGCCGCCCAGAGCAGCGCCTTGGGATAGGCGCGCTGCCACACCGGCAACCGCGTCCAGTGCGCGATATTGGGCGCGATCAGGTGCCGCACCACGCCTAGCTCGGCGAGCGCCGCCGCCAGCGCCGGGGTGAAGCGCGTCGGCGAGTGCAGCATCAGCGAGCGGTCGGGCAGCCGCAGCACCGTCATGCGGATCGGCAGCGACAGGCCGGAAGCGATCATCGGCCCGCTGTTGACGATCCACACATCCTTGCCGAATGCCTTCAGCACGTCGAGCGGCGGGTAGCTGGCCGGCGCGTCGCTGCGGCGTTCGCGCGCCGCCAGCCAGGCGACCGCACCGGCGGCGACCGCCGCGCCGCCCAGCGCGATCTTGGTGTTGCGGTCCATCGGTCAGCTCCCTCTGCATCCGTCGATCGAGCGCTGCCAACGCCCGAGCGCCGCGATCGGTGGCACGGATACTGGCCAAGCGGCACCCGCGACGGCATAGCCGCGCCGATGCAGCTTGTCGCCCAACGCGCCCATCTCTCCGCGCTCGCCGATGCCGGCCGCCTGCGCACGCTGGCGCCGCGGCGCGGCGTCGACCTGTCCTCGAACGATTATCTCGCGCTGTCGAGCGCGCCGCGGCTGGTAGCGGCGGCACAGGCGGCGCTGGCGCGCGGCGTCGCGCTCGGCTCGGGCGGGTCGCGGCTGCTGCGCGGCAACGACGTCGAGCATGAGGCGCTGGAGGCCGAGGCGGCGGCGTTCTTCGGTGCCGAGGCGGCGCTGTCGTTCGGCTCGGGCTATGCCGCGAACACCGCCTTGCTGTCGTCGGTGCCGCAGCCGGGCGACCTGATCGTTTACGACGCGCTGGTCCATGCCAGCATGCACGACGGGATGCGGCTGGGGCGCGCGACCTGCGTCGCGGCGGCGCATGGCGACGCGCAGGCCGCCGACGACGCGATAACGGCGTGGCGCGCGGGCGGCGGCACCGGCACGCCGTGGATCGCGGTCGAGAGCCTGTACAGCATGGACGGCGACCTGACCGACGTTGCCGCCTATCTGGCGGTCGCCGACCGGCACGACGCGATGCTGATCGTCGACGAGGCGCACGCGACCGGGGTGTGGGGTGCGGGCGGGCGCGGCGTGGCGGAACAATGGCATGGGCGCGCCAACCTCGTCACGCTCAATACCTTCGGCAAGGCGCTGGGCTGCGAGGGCGCGGTGCTGTGCGGGCCGGCGCTGGTGCGCGACTTTCTGGTAGCGCGCGCGCGGCCGTTCATCTTCTCGACCGCGCCGTCGCCGCTGAGCGCCGCGGTGGCGCGCGAGAGCCTGTGCATCGTCGCCGACGAGCCCGAACGGCGCGCAAGCCTCCACGCGTTGATCGAGGCGGCACGGCGGCATCTCGCCCCGCTCGGCGCGCGCGTCGAGTCGCAGATCGTGCCGCTGGTGATCGGTGACGACCGCGAGGCGATGCGCATCGCGGCGGCGGTGCAGGCGGCGGGGTTCGACGTGCGCGGCATCCGCCCGCCGACGGTGCCGGCGGGGACCGCACGGCTGCGGATCGCGCTGACGCTCCATGTCACCGAAGCGGAGATCGCCGCGCTGGCGGATGTGTTGAGGGAGCTATTGCCATGAGCGGGACGATCGTCGTCACCGGCACCGACACCGATGTCGGCAAGACGGTGTTCGCCGCCGCGCTGACCGTCGCGCTCGGCGCGCGCTACTGGAAGCCGGTGCAGGCCGGGCTCGCCGACGGCAGCGATGCGGGCAGCGTCGTGCAGCTGGGCGTCGACCCGGCGCGGGTGGTGCCCGAGGCGTATCGGCTGGACACGCCGTGCTCGCCGCATCGCGCCGCCGAGATCGACGGCGTGACGATCGACCGCGCGCGGCTCGCGCTGCCGGCGGGCGACGGGCCGCTGGTGGTCGAGGGCGCGGGCGGGGTGCTGGTGCCGCTGACCCGCGAGTGGTCGTTCGCCGATCAGGCCGCGGCCTGGGGGCAGCCGGTGGTGCTGGTCGCGCGCACTGCGCTCGGCACGATCAACCACAGCCTGTTGTCGATCGAGGCGCTGCGCGCGCGCGGCGTGCCGCTGCTCGGCGTCGCGTTCATCGGTGAGGCGGTCGAGGACAGCGAGGCGGTGATCGCCGAGATCGGCAAGGTCCGCCGGCTCGGGCGGCTGCCGCGCCTCGCCGACCTGAACGCCGCGACGCTCGCCGCCGCCTTCGCCGACAATTTCGATGTCGAGGATTTCCGGTGAGTTCGGTCTGGCATCCCTTCACCCAGCACGGCCTTCGGGAGCCGATCCCGTGCGTCGTGCGCGGCGAGGGGGCGGTGCTGCATACCGCCGACGGACGGCGCGTGATCGATGCGATCTCGTCGTGGTGGGTGACGACGCACGGCCATGCGCACCCCAGGATCGCCGCCGCGATCCGGGAACAGGCCGGGCGGCTCGACCAGATGATCTTCGCGGGCTGGACGCACGAGCCCGCCGAGGAGGTCGCCGCGGGCTTGCGCGCGATCATGCCGCCGTCGCTGACGCGGGTGTTCTTCTCCGATTCGGGATCGACCAGCGTCGAGGTCGCGCTGAAGATGGCACTCGGCTACTGGCTGGCGAGAGACGCGCCGCGCCACCGCATCCTCGTCATGGAGCATGGCTATCACGGCGACACGATCGGCGCGATGTCGGTCGGGCAGCGCGGCGTCTTCAACCGCGCCTATGCGCCGCTGCTGTTCGACGTCGAGACGATCCCGTTCCCGGCCGCGGGCGCGGAACAGGCGACGCTCGACGCGCTCGATCGCGCCTGCGCCGCAGGGGCGGCGGCGTTCATCGTCGAGCCTTTGGTGCTCGGCGCGGGCGGGATGCTGTTCTATTCGGCCGACGTGCTGCGGCAGATGCGCGACGTCTGCGCGCGGCACGGCGTGCTGTTCATCGCCGACGAGGTGATGACCGGCTGGGGTCGCACCGGCACGTTGCTGGCGTGCGAGCAGGCGGGCGTCGAGCCCGACATCCTGTGCCTGTCCAAGGGGCTGACCGGCGGCGCGCTGCCGCTGGCGGTGACGATGGCGAGCGAGCCGGTCTTCGACGCGCATTGGTCGACCGACCGCGCGAGGATGTTCTTCCACTCGTCGAGCTACACCGCCAACCCGATCGCCTGCGCCGCGGCTGCCGCCAACCTCTCGATCTGGCGCGAGGAGCCGGTGCTGGAGCGGGTCGCGCGGCTGGGCGACGCGCAGGCGGCGCGGCTGGCGACGCTCGACGGCATCCGCAACCCGCGCGTGCTGGGGACGATCGCGGCGTTCGAGATCGGCGCGGGCGAGGGCTATCTCTCCGACCTTGCGCCACGGCTGATGGCGGCGTTCCGCGCGCGCGACGTGCTGCTGCGCCCGCTCGGCGACACGCTCTACGTCATGCCGCCCTATTGCATCGGCGACGACGATCTCGACCGCATTTATTTCGCCATTTCGGACGTATCGGCGCGCCACCGATAGCGCGGCGGCGCGTTGGGGGAGCATGACCAGTCTCCCGCGCCACCGCCCCCTCGTGTCGATGCTGTGGCGGCGCTGGCGTAGCTGGTGGTCGGATCACCGCACGATCGCACGCGAGCGGGCGACGGCGCTGGAGGCGAAGGCGCGCGAGACGCTGTCGCTCGGCGAGGCGCAGCGGCTGGCCGCCGAGGCGGCGGCGCTGCGCGCGGCGGCCGATGGGGCGGGGCGGCGCAAGGGGATCATTCCGTTGCTGCGCAACTGACGCCCCCCGCCTAGACTGCCCTGAAAACAGGGGGAGGATGGATGACCGCGACGACCGACGCGCCGGTGCTGCACGGCTATTTCCGCTCGACCGCCGCCTATCGCGTGCGGATCGCGCTCAACCTCAAGCGGTTGGCGTGGCACGACGCCTTCCACCACCTACGCCGCGGCGAGCAGCGCGCACCCGATTACCTGCGTGTCAACCCGCAGGGGCTGGTGCCGGCGCTGGAATGGGACGGCGCGGTGCTGACGCAGAGCCTCGCCATCTGCGAATATCTCGACGAGCGCGTTCCGGCTCCGCCGCTGCTGCCCGCCGATCCGGTCGCGCGGGCGCAGGTGCGGGCGTTCGCGCAGGTGATCGCGTGTGACACGCATCCGGTGCAGAACCTGCGCGTGCTGCAACGATTGCGCGCGGTCGGGCTGGACGAGGCCGCGGTCGACGGTTGGGCGCACGACACGATCGCCGACGGGCTCGCCGCGTGCGACGCGCTGCTCGCGGACGGGCAAGGGCCCTATTGCTTCGGTGCGCAGGTGACGCTCGCCGACGTGTGTCTGGTCCCGCAGCTGGTCAATGCGCGGCGGTTCGGGGTCGCGCTGACGTGGCCGCGGCTGCTCGCTGTGGAGGCGGCGTGCCTCGCGCTACCGGCGTTCGCCGATGCCGCGCCGGCGCGGCAGCCCGATGCGGAGTGAGCGGCGTTCGTCATTGCGAGCGCAGCGAAGCAATCCAGAGCCGGACCAGGACTCCCTGGATTGCTTCGCTACGCTCGCAATGACGGGCTACATGGCCACCTGCTTCTGCTTTCCCCGCCCGACCATCACCGTCGCGACCGCGCCGACCAGCATCAGCACGCCGCCGAGCACGATCACCCCGCGCGCATCACCGCCGAGCAGGCTCTTGTAGAACAGCGGGATCGACAGGCTCTCGATCATCATCGGAATGACGATGAACATGTTGAAGATGCCCATATAGACGCCGTTGCGCTCGGGCGGGATCATCCCGGTCAGCATGATGTACGGATTGCCCATCATCCCCGCCCAGCCGACGCCGATGCCGATCATCGCGACGAACAGCCACCCCTCCGAGGGCAGCGCCGGGATCGCCAGCATCGCCAGGCCCGATGCGGCGAGGCAGCAGGCGTGGACCGCCTTCGCGCCGTGCCGCTTCGCCAGCGGCATCAGCGCCAGCGCCGCGACGAACGCGACCGCATTGTAGAAGGCGCCGAGCTGCCCGACCGTCAGCACGGTGTCGCGGAAGGCGGCGCTGCCGGTCTCGACGGTGCCGTGCAGCGAGCGCGCCAGCGCGAAGGTGATGAACTGCCAATAGGCGAACATCGCATACCATTGGCACAGCATCGCCAGCGCGAGCTGCCGCATCGGCTTCGGCATCTCGACCAGCGCCGCCTTGAGATCGGCCAGCGTCGCGCGCAAAGTCAGCGGCTCGGTCGCCAGCCGCGCCTGCTCTTCCGCCGGCAAGGGCAGTTCGGGGACGCGCCACACCGACCACAGGATCGTCGACAGCGACAGCACCGCGCCGATCAGAAACGCGATCCGCGTGATGTCGGGGATGCCGTTGGCGTCGACCGCGTCCTTGTCGAACCCGATCCACACCAGCAGCGACGGCGACAGATACGACAGCGTTTGCGCCAGCCCGGTGAACGCCGATTGCGTCAGGAACCCGGTTGCGCGCTGGTCCTCCGCCAGCCGGTCGCCGACATAGGCGCGATACGGCTCCATCGTCACGTTGTTGGCGGCGTCGAGGATCCAGAGCAGGCTGGCGGCGATCCATAGCGCGCGGCTGTACGGCATTGCGAACAGGCACAGGCTGCACAGCATTGCGCCGATCAGGAAATAGGGCGTGCGCCGCCCGAGCCGCGTGTTGGTCCGGTCGCTCATCGCGCCGATCAGCGGCTGGACGAGCAGCCCGGTGACGGGTCCGGCGAGCCAGAGCAGCGGCAGGCTGGCCTCGTCGGCGCCGAGATAGCCGTAGATCGGCGCCATATTGGCCTGTTGCAGCCCGAACGAGAATTGCAGCCCGAGGAAGCCGAGGTTCATCTCGACGATCCGGGCCAGCGACAGGCGCGGCTTGCTCATCTCACGGCTCCTGTTTGGGTGAGGCGGAAATCCGCAACCTCCGGCCCAACGAGAAGAAGCGCGACCGTCGCGCGTCTGGGTTCCCGCCTGCGCGGGAATGACGGATCGCAGGGCATCATGCGCCGCCCTCCAGCCACACGACCCCCCATGCCGGCACCGCATCGACCATCGCGCCGCTCAACCGGTCGCGGCCACCCTCCGGCACCGCGACCTCGCGATCACCGAAGTTGAGGAACACCCGGTCGTGCCCGCATGCCATCCCCAGCACCGCCGCGTCGCCGGTCGCGATCGGCGTCGGCGCGCCCGCCCCGCCGCTCGCGATCCGCGCATCGCGCAGCGCCGCGAGGTCGGCGCTGATCCGCAGCGCCGTGGGCGTCTCCAGCGCCCACCAGTCCATGCCGGGGCGATGGATCCAGCGGCCCTCGTGCGCCAGGGCGGGGTCGTCGGCGTAATCGTAATCGTTGAGCAGCCCGGCCTCGTCGCCCATATAGGTGGTGGCGAGACCGCCGCTGGCGATCGACAGCGCGTTGAGCAGCGCGATCCGGCGGAAGGCCGCCTCGCGCGCCTCGTCGGTTTCCGCCGCTTCCAGCCCGGCGAGCGAGGCGAGCGTGCCGTTGGTGCCGTGCAGCGCCGCGCCGTCCGACTGGAACGGCACGCCGCGCGCCCAGCTGTCGCCCGCGCCGTGCAGGAAGGCGGCGGCGGCGCGCAGTCGTGCCTCGGGCGCCGCGTCGATCGCGCGCAGGTCGCCGAGCACCGCGCCCCAGCCGATGTCGTCGTGGCAGCGCGCATAGCTAAGCCAGTTCGCGCCCGTCGGCAGCCCGCCGCTGGCGGCGACGATCGCGGCGGGCAGTTGCGCGGAGCGTTCGGCGAGCCCGACCCAGCCCGCGACCATCAGCGAATTGTTGTAGACCAGATGGCATTCGGGCTCGAACCCGTCGCCCTCGTCCATCCCGAAATAGGGCGGGACGAACGCGGTCGGCACGATCGCTTCCGCCTTCAGGAGGGTGGCGGGGGCGACGATGTCGAGCGCGGCGCGCAGGCCGCGGACGATATGATGCGCCTCCGGCAGATTGCGGCACGTCGTGCCCGGCTGCTTCCACAGGAAGGCGGTGCTGTCGAGCCGGAACGCCTCGAACCCGTGGTTGGCGAGGCGCAGCGCGGCGTCGAGGATCGCGACGAACACCTGCGGATTGCGCCAGTTCAGGTCCCACTGGAAAGGATAGAAGGTCGTCCAGACGTTCCCGCCCATCGCCGGCACGGCGGTGAAATTGCCCGGCGCGGTGGTCGGGAAGACCTGTGGCAGCTCGGCGTCGCGCGCCGCCGCCTCGGCATCGTCGAGCACCATGTAGAAGTCGCGATAGAAGGGGTCGCCCGCCCGCGCCGCCTTCGCCCATTCATGGTCGTCGGCGGTGTGGTTGAGCGCGAGGTCGACGCACAGGCTGATACGTGCCGCGCGCAGCCGTTCGGTCAGCCGCTCGACATCCGCCATCGTCCCGAGCCGCGGCTCGACGCTCAGATAATCGGCGACCGCGAACCCGCCGTCGCTGTCGCCCGCGCGCGCCTTGAGCAGCGCGAGGACATGGAGATAGCGGATCCCGAGCGCCTCGAGATGGTCGATGTGCGCGGCGAGGCCGTTCACCGTCCCGCCGAAGCGGTCGACATAGGTCGAATAGCCGAGCATGTCAGGCTGCACGAACCAGTCAGGATCGGCGACGCGCGCGGCATCGAGCGCCTGCATCGCCGCGGGCCGCTCGCGCGCGCGTTCATGGAGGAGCGCTTCGACCTGGTGCCACAGCGACTCGCCGTCATGGCCGGGGTAGAGCCGCGACAGTTGGCGGCGTAGTCGCGGCCCGATCGCCGCGAGGCGCTGCTCCATCGTCATCGTGCGCTGGTTCCTCTGCCATGCCGTCGCTTCTGCGAGCGTCGACGCGGGCATAGCATCTTTGCAATCGTTTGCAAGAACCCGGTCGTACCGTGTCGGCGGGTCAGGCGGAGCTGCGGACGATCAGCTCGGGGGGGACGATCGCGCTGCTCGCCGCTTCGCCGGCGATCCGTCGCAACAGGGTCTCGACCATCAGCCGGGTGCCGGTGACCAGATCCTGCCGGATCGTGGTGAGGGGCGGCGAGGTATGCGCGGCGAGCGTCACGTCGTCATAGCCGATCACAGCGACATCGCCGGGCACGTCGAGCCCGGCCTCGGTCAGCGCGCGCAACGCGCTCATCGCCGCGACGTCGGAGGCGGCGAAGATCGCGTCGGGCGGGGTGCCGGCCGCCAGCCGCGCGCGCACCGCGGCGTGGACGGCATCAGGGTCCATCTCGCAGGCGAGGACCTCGACCGGATGCGTTCCGGCCGCCGCGCGGAAGCCCGCCAGCCGGTCGGCGAATTCGGGCGGGGCGGGGTCGCCGAGGAAGAGCAGCCGCTGCCGCCCGAGACCGCGCAGATGGTCGGCGGCGATCCGTCCGCCGAGGATGTTGTCGGAACCGATCGTCAGATGCTGCTGCCCCGGACGGTTGACGCCCCAGACGACCAGCGGCGCGTAGCGCCCCGCGACCTGCTCGATCGTGTCATATTGGTCGGACTGCCCGACCAGCAGCACGCCGTCGACCCGGCCGCTGTCGACCAGCCGGTCGAGCCATTCGTCGTTCTCCGGCAGCACCCGCGACAACAGGATGTCGTAGCCGCGATCGACGAGCAGGTCGGCGAGGAAGCCGAGCAGGCTGAGGAAGAACGGGTCGGTCAGATGCTGGGTGCG
The DNA here is from genome assembly GCA_913776255.1 of uncultured Sphingomonas sp. GTDB lineage: Bacteria > Pseudomonadota > Alphaproteobacteria > Sphingomonadales > Sphingomonadaceae > Sphingomonas. Next base: position 10,035 of record CAJYLV010000034.1, read on the forward strand.
CGCGTGGCCGAGCGGCATCGCCAGCGCGATCGCGCCGGTGCTGCGCAGCCGCAGGTTGCGCGCCAGCTGGTTGGGGCGCACGCCATGTTCGCGGGCCAGCGCGCGGATCCGCTCCTGAGTCGTCTTGCTGACCGACGGGTGCCCCGACAGCGCCCGCGAGACGGTCGCCGTCGAAACCCCTGCCATTACGGCCAGATCGGCCAGCTTCATCGCCGTCGGCACCGCGTCATGTCCCCGCTTTGTTCGAGTTCTTCATAAGCGGTCGGCGCCGCGCCGCAATGCGCGTCATGGTCGCGGGTCGCGCGATCAGCGCTGTTCGCGCTCGATCGCGGCGATCTCACCGTCGATGAAGTCCATCAGCAGCTTGAGCACGTCGGGATCGGTGCACCGCGCGTTCATCAGCCGCCGCTGGCACATGCCCCCCGCCATGATGAGGATCGACTCGCCGAGCCGCGCGATGCGGCCCTCGTCGGTGGCGCCGGGGGCGATGATCCGCAACGCGCGGACCAGTTGCCCGCGCAGCCGGTCGTCCATCGCATCGAAGATCTCGGCGATCCGCTGGTTGCGGTTCGCCTCGGCCATGATCTCCGAGATCAGCCGCGTGTCGTTGAGCTCGTTGCACGCGATGAAGCGCGCGATCCAGTCGCGCACCATCGTGCGATCGGCGGTGCAGCGCGCCGCACACAGTTCGTCACCGGCCAGAAACTCGTCGAGATCGTGCTCGACCAGCGCGGCGACGATCGCCTCCTTGTTGGCGAAGTCGCGGTAGATCTGCCCGACCAGCACGCCCGAGCGTTCCGAGAGTTTCGCCATGCTGGTCGCGTGGAAGCCATGCTCGGCAAAAAGTTCCCGGGCGGCCTGAACTATTTTCGCACGACGTGCGTTTGCTTTCCCGCTGCGGTCGCGGGCGAAGGTGGTGTCGGTGTCAGGACACCCTTCTTTACAATGCTGTATCAATTCGCGCCGACCATGTTCTTCCCAGCTTGACGGTGCCAGCTCTTCGCAGTAGCAGCATTCGTGAGTGAGCGATCACTCACACACTTCATAAGAGATGTCCATGCCGAAAATGGGGCCGAAAACGGGGTTCGCGGTCGCCGCGATGATGCTGGTGCCGCTCGCGGCGTGCGGCGGCGGAAACGACGCCGAGCAGCAGCAGCAGCAACAACAGCAGGCGCAGGCCGGGCCGCCGCAGGTGAGCGTGTTGGCCGTGCAACCGCAGTCGGTGACGCTGACCACCACCTTGCCGGGGCGGACGACCGCCTTCGAAACCTCTGAGGTGCGGCCGCAGGTCAACGGCCTCGTCACCGCGCGACTCTTCACCGAGGGCGATCTGGTGCGCGCGGGGCAGCCGCTCTACCGCATCGACTCGCAACCTTATCAGGCGCAGGTCGCCAGCGCGCGTGCCGCCGTGGCGCGTGCCCGCGCTGCGATCGCGTCGAGCGCTGCGCTCCAGCGCCGCTATGGCGAGCTGGTCAAGATCAACGCGATCGCGCGGCAGGATTACGAAAACGCCGTGACCGCCGCCGCGCAGGCGCGCGCCGACGTCGCCGCGCAGCAGGCGGCGCTGCGCTCGGCGCAGATCGATCTCGCGCGCACCACGATCCGCGCGCCGATCTCGGGCCGGATCGGCCGGTCGGTGACGACCACCGGCGCGCTGGTCAGCGCGGCGCAGACCAACCCGCTGACCACGATCCAGCGGCTCGACCCGATCTATGTCGACGTCGCGCAGTCGAGCGCCGACCTGCTCAAGCTGCGCCAGCAGATCGCCGCGGGCGATCTGGCGCGCGGTGGCACCGCGGCGCGCGTCCGGCTGCGGCTGGAGGATGGGTCGGTCTATCCGATCGAGGGCAAGCTGCAGTTCGCCGACGTCAGCGTCGACCCGAACACCGGCACCCAGACGATCCGCGCGCTGTTCCCGAACCCGAAGGGGCTGCTGCTGCCGGGCATGTACGTCCGTGCCGAGCTGGTCGAGGGGACGAAGGGCAATGCGATCCTGGTGCCGCAGCGCGCGGTGACGCGTGACGAGCGCGGCAACCCCAGCGTGCTGGTGGTCGGCGCCGACGGCAAGCTCCAGCCGCGCCAGCTGACCGCGCCGCGCACGATCGGCGACAACTGGCTGGTCACCGCCGGGCTCAACCCGGGCGACAAGGTGGTGATGGAGGGCGCGATGATGCTGCGCCCGGGAATGCCGGTGAAGGCCGTTCCCTACAATCCGAACGCCGCGCCCGCGCAACCCGGTGCGCCGGGCGGCGCCGCGCAGGGCCAGCCGGCCCAGGGGAAGTAACGCCGCATGTCGCGCTTTTTCATCGACCGGCCCATCTTCGCATGGGTCATCGCCGTGGGCCTCATGCTGGCGGGGATCATCGCGATCCGCAGCCTGCCGATCGCCCAATTCCCCGAGATCGCGCCCCCGGCGGTCGCGATCACCGCCAACTATCCGGGCGCCGACGCCGAAACGCTCGAGCGCACCACCACGCAGATCATCGAACAGCAGCTGCGCGGCATCGACAATCTGCGCTATTTCTCCTCGTCCTCCTCGTCGGCGGGCGTGGTCACGATCACGCTGACCTTCGAACAGGGCACCGATCCTGACATCGCGCAGGTGCAGGTCCAGAACAAGTTGCAGGCGGCGACCCCGCTGCTGCCGCAGGAAGTGCAGCGGCAGGGCATTCAGGTGACCAAGTCGGCGGCCAGCTTCCTGGCGGTCGTCGGGCTCGTCTCGACCGACGGCTCGCACAGCAACAACGATCTGGCCGACATGGTCGTGTCGAAGTTCCAGGATCCGGTCAGCCGCATCAACGGCGTCGGCGAGTTGCAGGTGTTCGGCTCGCAATATGCGATGCGCATCTGGCTCGATCCGCTCAAGCTCAACAACTACGCGCTGACCGTTGCCGACGTGACCTCGGCGGTGCAGGCGCAGAATGCGCAGGTTTCCGCCGGGCAGATCGGGGCGCAGCCCGCCCCCAAGGAGCAGATGCTCAACGCGACCGTCTCGGTGCAGTCGCGGCTCCAGACCCCCGAGCAGTTCGGCAACATCCGGCTGAAGACGGGCACGGACGGCTCGGTGGTCCGGCTGCGCGACGTCGCGCGCGTCGAGATCGGCGCCGAGAATTACGGCTTCGACGTCCAGTATAACGGCAAGCCGGCGTCGGGCTTCGGCGTGCGGCTGGCCGCGGGAGCGAACGCGCTCGACACCGTCGACCTGCTCAAGGCGCGCGTCGCCGAGATCGGCAAGACGCTGCCCGCCGACGTGAAGGTCATCTACCCCTACGACATCACGCCGTTCGTGCGGCTGTCGGTGGAGCAGGTGATCCATACGCTGATCGAGGCGGTGGTGCTCGTCTTCCTCGTCATGTTCCTGTTCCTCCAGAACTGGCGCGCGACGCTGATCCCGACGATCGCGGTGCCGGTCGTCTTGCTCGGCACCTTCGCGGTGATGGCGCTGGCCGGGTACACGATCAACACGCTGACCCTGTTCGGCATGGTGCTGGCGATCGGCCTGCTCGTCGACGACGCGATCGTCGTCGTCGAGAACGTCGAGCGCCTGATCGTCACCGAGCATCTTTCGCCGAAGGAAGCCGCGCGCAAGTCGATGGACGAGATCAGCAGCGCGCTGGTCGGCATCGGCCTCGTGCTGTCGGCGGTGTTCCTGCCAATGGCGTTCTTCGGCGGGTCGACCGGCGTGATCTATCGCCAGTTCTCGATCACGATCGTCTCGGCGATGGTGCTCTCGGTGCTGGTGGCGTTGATCCTGACGCCGGCCTTGTGCGCGACGATCCTCAAGCCGCACGACCCGAACAAGCAGGAGGGCAACGGTCCGCTGGCGCGCTTCTTCCGCTGGTTCAACGACAAGTTCGACCGTGCGCAGCATCGCTACGAGGGCGGGGTGAAGAGCACCGCGCGCCACTGGAAGCGCTCGCTGCTCGTCTATCTGCTGATCGTCGCGGGCATGGCGCTGATCTTCATCCGGCTGCCCTCGGGCTTCCTGCCGGACGAGGACCAGGGCTTCGTGATCGCGCTGGTGCAGGGCCCGGCGGGCGCGAGCACCGCCCGCACCGACAAGGGGCTGGCGATCACCCGCGACCACTTCCTCAAGCAGGAAGGCAAGAACGTCCAGGGCGTCTTCACGATCAACGGCTTCAGCTTCGCGGGTCAGGGCCAGAACACCGGCCTCGTCTTCGTCAACCTGAAGCCGTGGGAAGACCGGTCGGGCGGCGACAATCGCGCGCAGGCGATCGTCGGCCGCGCGATGGGATCGCTGTCGCAATATAAGGACGGGCTGATCTTCGCGCTGATCCCGCCGGCGGTGCAGGAGCTGGGCAATGCCACCGGTTTCGACGTGCAGCTGGTCGATACGGGCGGCATCGGGCACGAGAAGCTGGTGCAGGCGCGCAACATGATGCTCGGCATGGCCGCGCAGGACAAACGGCTGGCACAGGTTCGCCCGCTCAGCCTGGAGGACGCGCCGCAGCTCAAGGTCAAGATCGACGAGGACAAGGCGCGCGCGCTCGGCCTCGATCTGTCGGCGGTTAATTCGACGATCGCGACCGCCTGGGGCGGCGGCTATATCAACGACTTCATCGACCGCGGTCGCGTGAAGCGCGTCTATGTCCAGAACGACGCGCCGTACCGCATGTCGCCCGAGGATGTCGGGGAACTCTATGTCCGCGGCGCGAACGGGCAGATGGCGCCGTTCACCGCCTTCTCGACGCTGGAATGGGCCAATGCTCCCGTCTCGCTGACCCGCTACAACGGGCAGCCGGCAATGCAGCTCCAGGGCTCGCCGGGGCCGGGGCAGAGCACCGGCGCCGCAATGGAGGCGTTGCAGGAGATCCACGCGAAGCTGCCCCCGGGCACGACGCTGGAATGGACCGGCCTGTCCTATGAGGAACGGCTGTCGGGCGGGCAGGCGCCGGCGCTCTACGGGCTGTCGCTGCTGATCGTCTTCCTCTGCCTCGCCGCGCTGTACGAAAGCTGGTCGGTGCCGATCTCGGTGCTGCTGGTCGTGCCGCTGGGCATCATCGGGGCGGTGCTGGCGGCGTGGCTGACGGGCCTGAACAAGGACATCTACCTGCAGGTCGGGCTCATCACCACGATCGGCGTGTCCGCCAAGAACGCGATCCTGATCGTCGAATTCGCCGAAGAGCGGATCGCCGAGGGGCTGAGCGCTTTCGACGCGGCGGTGGAGGCGGCCAAGCTGCGACTCCGCCCGATCCTGATGACCAGCCTCGCCTTCGTATTCGGGGTGATGCCCTTGGCGATCTCGACCGGCGCGGGCGCGGGTGGCCAGAATGCGATCGGCCGCGCCGTGGTCGGCGGCATGTTGTCCGCGACGGTGCTGGCGATCTTCTTCGTGCCGATGTTCTTCGTCGTCGTGCTGCGCCTGTTCGGGCATGGCAAGGACGAGGGGGGCAAGGACGAGAAGAAGTCGCACGACGATACGCCTGCGCATGACGATCATCCCACGGGCGATACCGCCCATCAGGGGGCCTGACGTGAAGACTAGTTCGTTTCTCGCCGCGCTGGCGCTGACCAGCGCGCTCGCCGGGTGCAACATGGCACCCAAATACGAACGCCCGACCGGCGCGGTGCCGCTCGCTTTGCCGGAGGGCGGCGTCTACCCGCGCGCCGCCACCGACGCGCCCGACGTGACGCAGATCGGCTGGCGCGACTTCTTCCTCGACCCCCGGCTGCGGCAGGTGATCGAGACGTCGCTGGCCAACAACCGCGACCTGCGCGTCGCGGCCGCCAACGTGCTCCAGGCGCGCGCGCAATATCGCGTCCAGCGCTCGGCGATCGTTCCGACCACCGGCGTCACCGGCTCGGCGACCTATACCAACAATCTGTTCGGCGCGATCGGTGCGGCCGGCGGCGGCGCTGCTGCCGGTGGAACCGGCACTGGCACTGGCACTGGCACTGGCACTGGCACTGGCACTGGCACTGGGGCAGGCACCGGAACCGGCGGCACCGGTGGCGGCACGGGCGCCGCAGCCGGCGGCGCGGTCGGCGAAAGTTCGTCGAACATCCAGTTCTACTCGGCCAATGTCGGCTTCTCGGCGTTCGAGCTCGATCTGTTCGGGCGCGTCCGCAACCTGAACCGCGCCGCGCTCGAACAGTATTTCGCGACCGAGGAAGCGCAGCGCAGCGCGCGGATCAGCCTGATCGCCGAAGTGGCGAGCGCGTGGCTGCAACTCGCCGCCGATCAGGAGCAGCTCCGGCTAAGCCGCGAGACGCTCAAGACCTTCGAGGAGACGGTGCGGCTCACCAGCGCACAGTTCCGGATCGGGGTCGCCTCCGAGCTGGAGGCGCGGCAGGCCGAAACCAATTATCAGGCGGCGCGCAACGACATCGCGACGCTGACCGCGCAGGTCGCGCGCGACCAGAATGCGCTCAACCTGCTGGCCGGCACCACCGTCACCGCGGCGCAGCTGCCCGACTCGCTCGGCGCCGTCGCCTTCACCCGCGACTCGCTGCCCGGCGACGTATCGTCGGCGGTGCTGCTGCGCCGGCCCGACGTGCTGCAGGCCGAGCATCAGCTGATCGCGCAGAACGCCAATATCGGCGCGGCGCGCGCGGCGTTCTTCCCGCGCATCTCGCTGACCGCGACGATCGGGACGATCTCCTCGGCGCTGTCGGGGCTCTTCGGCGGGGGGACCTTCAACTACAATGCCGCGCCGTCGGTGCAGCTGCCGCTGTTCGACGGCGGGCGCAACGCCGGCAACCTCGACTATGCCAAGGCGTCGCGCGACGCGGCGGTCGCCACCTATGAGAAGGCGATCCAGACCGCCTTCCGCGAGGTCGCCGACGCGCTGGCGCAGCGCGGCACGATCGGCGAGCAGCTGTCGGCGCAGGGCGCGCGCGCCAATGCGGCGTCGGTGGCGGCGCGACTGTCCGACGCGCGCTATCGCGCCGGGGTCGATTCGTTCCTGACCTCGCTCGATGCGCAGCGTACCGCCTATTCGGCGCAGCAGCAGCTGGTGACGACGCGGCTGACCCAGGCCAACAACCTGATCGAGCTGTACCGCGCGCTGGGCGGCGGATTGGCGGGAGAGGTGCCGGCGGCGACCGATCGCTGACGCCTCTTGCGTCCGGCGGTGAACGGCGTACCCTCTCCTTGAAAAGACGACGGAGAGGATTTGGCGATGGTCACCCCGGACGTGCGCGCAGGCGAGGAAAGCCTGGTGATTCTCCAGAGCTTGCTGTGCGTGCTGCGCGAAAAGAACATCCTGTCGCGCGCCGATGTCGAGACGTTGTGCGAGCGCGTCGCGATGCGCGCCTCGGCCGCCGAGCGGGACCCGCTGCCGTGCTGCGCCGAGGCGACCCGCGCCGCCGCGACCGAGATGGTGCGAATCAAGGATTACATCGGCCAGCATTACGGCGGGAAGCACCGGCGGATCTGAGCGGCGTTTCGTCGTTCTCGCGCGGGCGGCAACCGTCCGAGCTTCGGGATACCCCCCGGCGCGAGACCTCTGAAAATGCCTCCTTCCTGTACCCCGGCGAAGGCCGGGGCACAGTTGGGGGAGGCTTGTAATCAGCTGAAGCACCTTCCCGACTGGACCCCGGCCTCCGCCGGGGTACGGATTACGAAGTTCATGGCCCCGCACTTTCACGGAGGTCTCGCCGGCGCGGGAATGGCGAAGTGGATGATCATCCCGTCACGCCGGACTTGATCCGGCACTCCGCGTCTGCTGACTGAACCGACCATTTGTCAGTAGTTCGGTCATTGCGCGCCCAGCGACGCAATCCAGTGCCGGACCAAGACGCCGTGGATTGCTTCGCTGCGCTCGCAATGACGAACGAGGGGAGCATCGCCCGCTCTCGGTCGCTGATGAAGAAGCGGGATCCCGGATCAAGTCCGGGATGACGGGCGCCGTTTCAAGAGGCGCGAATGTCTCGACGCGCGCCGGCGAACCGGCGTAAGGCGGGTGGGTGATTCAACGGCATTTTTCCGCATGACCGCCGAAACCGGGCTCGCCGCGCTGTGGCTCGCCGCGGCGCTGGCCGCCTTGCAGGTGCTGCTCGGCGTCATCGCGCTGCGGCGCGACATGCCGCAGGCGGTCGGCGCGATCCGTGCGGTGGCGATCGTGCAGGGCGCGCTCGCCGCGGTCGCGATGGCGGCGCTGATCCGCGCCTTCCTCGACACCGATCTGTCGGTTGCGCTGGTCGCCGCCAACAGCCATTCGATGAAGCCGTGGCTCTACAAATTCGCGGGCGCGTGGGGCAATCACGAAGGCTCGATGCTGCTGTGGGTGACGATCCTCGGCGTCGCCGGGGCGGCGGTCGCGAAGTTCGAACATCGCCTTGCGCAGCCGACGCTGGTCGCGACGCTCGCGGCGCAGGCGGCGATCGCGCTCGGCTTCTACGCCTTCCTGCTGTTCGCCTCCAACCCGTTCGCTCGGCTCAACCCGTCACCGCCCGATGGCGCGGGGCTCAACCCGCTGCTGCAGGACCCCGGGCTCGCCTTCCATCCGCCGACGCTCTACGCCGGCTATGTCGGGCTGTCGGTCGCCTTCTCCTTCGCGGTCGGTGCGCTCGTCACGCGCGATGTCGGCCCGGCGTTCGCGCGCGCGATGCGGCCGTGGGTGCTGGGGGCGTGGATCTTCCTGACGCTCGGCATCACCGCCGGCAGCTATTGGGCCTATTACGAGCTCGGCTGGGGCGGCTGGTGGTTCTGGGACCCGGTCGAGAACGCCAGCCTGATGCCGTGGCTCGCCGCGACCGCTTTGCTCCATTCGGTGACGGTGCTCGCCACCCGCGACGGGCTGCGCGCGTGGACGGTGATGCTGGCGGTGGTCGCCTTCTCGATGAGCATGATCGGCACCTTCCTGGTGCGCTCGGGCATCCTCACCAGCGTCCACGCCTTTGCGGTCGACCCGCGGCGCGGCGCGTTCATCCTCGTGCTGCTGCTGCTCTACATCGGGGGTGCGCTGGCGCTGTTCGGCGCGCGGGTCGGCACCGTCCGGCAGGGCAAGTTGTTCGAGCCGTTCAGCCGCGAGGGCTCGCTGGTCGCCAACAATCTGCTGCTGACGGTGATCCTCGGCATCGTGCTGATCGGCACCTTCTATCCGATCATCGCGGGGGCGTTCGACATCCAGCTGTCGGTCGGCCCGCCGTTTTTCGATTCGACCGCCGGGCCGATCGCGCTGTTGCTGGTCGCGGTGATGGCGGTGGGGCCGCTGCTGCGCTGGCGACGTGACGAGGCCGAGGCGCTGATCCAGCGGTCCTTCCCCGCGATCGCCGCAGCGCTGTTCGCCGGGGTCGGCGTGTTCCTGCTCGGCGGGCCGATCGGGGTGCTGCCGCTGGCGGGCGTGGCGCTGGCCGCCGGGCTGGCGGTGGCGAGCGTCGCGCCGCTCGCCAAGCGCAACCTCGCGCGCGCGCCGCTGCACCTGTGGGGCATGGTGATCGCGCATCTCGGCATCGCGGTGTCGCTGGCGGGGATGGCGATCAGCACCGCCTATACGCAGGAGACGTTGCTCGCGGTCGGGGTCGGTGATCCGGCGCGCATCGCGGGCTATACCGTCCGGCTGGAGGGCGTGCGCCCGCTGGTCAGCGACAATTGGAGCGCGCTCGAGGGACGGCTGGCGATCACCGACGAGAGCGGCGCGCGCTTCGTGCTGCGTCCGCAGGTCCGCTATTTCACGACGCCGGTGACGACCACCAACGAGAGCGCGATCGCGACGATGTGGAACGGGCAGCTCTACACCGTGCTCGGCGCTTTGGGCGACGACGGGCGCTGGCAGCTGCGCTTGTGGTGGAAGCCGTTCGTGACGTTGATCTGGCTGGGCGGGGCGATGATCGCGATCGGCGGCGCGCTGTCGCTGGTCGGCCATCAATACCGGCTGTGGCGGACCAAGCAGCGCGCGGAGGCGTTCGCGTGAAGCGCTGGCTGGTGTGGCTGCCGCTCTGCGCGTTCGGCATCATCGTCGCGGTGATCGCCTGGGGGCTGTGGCAGCCCGCCGACCGCACGGTGCGCTCGGCGCTGGTCGGGCGGCCGCTCCCCGACTTCGTCCTGCCCGCGATCGCCCCCGGCAAGCCCGGCCTGACCAGCGCCGACTTCAGACAGGGCAGTCCGCGGCTGCTCAACGTCTTTGCGAGCTGGTGCGTCCCGTGCGTCGCCGAAGCACCGCAATTGCTGACGCTCAAGGCCGCCGGCGTGCCGATCGACGCGATCGCGATCAAGGACACGTCCGGCGACGTCGCCGCCTTCCTGCGCCGCAACGGCGACCCCTATGCCCGCGTCGGCGCCGACGCGCACAGCCGCGTCCAGCTCGCGCTCGGCTCGTCGGGAGTGCCCGAGACGTTCGTGGTCGACGGCAAGGGCGTGATCCGCGCGCAGCATGTCGGCGACATCCGCGCCGAGGACGTGCCCGACCTCCTGCAAGCGCTGGCGGACGCGAAATGAGGGCGCTGGCGATCGTTGCGCTGTTGCTCGCTGCGCCGCTCGCTGCGCAGACCGCGCTGCCGCGGCTCGCCTATACCCAGCTGCGCGACCCCGATCAGGAGCGGCAGGCGCGCGCGCTGATGGAGACGCTGCGCTGCGTCGTCTGTCAGGGGCAGTCGATCGCCGATTCGGATGCCGATATGGCGGGCGAGATGCGCGCCTTGGTGCGGCAGCGGATCGCGCGCGGCGAAGCGCCCGAGGCGGTGCGATCGTGGCTGATCGCGCGCTACGGCGACTACGTCAGCTACGCCCCGCCGCTGCGCGCCGCGACGCTGCCGTTGTGGCTGGCCCCGCTGGTGCTGCTGGCGCTGGGAGCGTGGCTGGCGCGCGCGACCTTCCGCCGCCGGTGATGCGTCGCCCGGCGTGATCGTGCGTTGAGCGCGCGATGGCTCGGGAGATCGTGATGCGTTCGTTGTTCACCACTGCCCTGATCGGCGTCGGCGCTGGCCTTGCAGCCTCGTTCGTCATGGACCGTTTTCAGGACCTCGCCGCGCCCGCCTTCGGGATGGACGGCGGCAATGACGACCCGTCGACGGTCAAGGCCGCCGACACGCTCAGCAAGGCGGTCGAGGGTCGCCCGGTCACGCAGAAGCATCGCGAAGCGGCGGGCGCGGCGATGCATTACGCTTTGGGAGCAGCGATCGGCGGCGGCTATGCGCTGGCGGTGCGGCAATGGCCGGATCTCGCCAAGGGCTGGGGGGTGCCGACCGGGCTGATCACGATGCTGCTGCTCGACGACGTGCTGGTGCCCGCGGCAGGCTGGGGACCGTGGCCGGAGGCGGAGGTGCCCGGCAACGCCTATGGCCTCGCCTCGCACCTCGTCTTCGGGGTCGCGTTGGAGGGCGTCCGCCGCGCGGCCGGGGCGTTGCCGGGTTGAGGCCGGCGCGCTAACCCATGGTCCTTGTCCCCGGGGGTGCCGTCCATGTTCTCGCTGATCGTCCGTCCGCTCGCCCTGCTGGGCACGGCCTGTGCCCTGCTCGCCGCGCTGCCGGCCGCGGCGGAATGCACGCGCGAGAAGCTGCGCGTCGATCTGCCCGCGCAGCGAATGGACGAGCGCGTGCAGGCGCTCGCGCATCTGTCGGGCTGCTTCATGGAGGTAGATACGACGCTGCTCGCCGACAAGCAGGCGCGGCGGCTGAAGGGGCGGATGATCCCGCGCGACGCGCTCTACCGCTCGCTGCGCGGCAGCGGGCTGGAGGCGGCGCGCTACAAGGGACATTGGCGGATCGATCGCCGCCAGCAGGAGCGGTTCGCGCGCCGCGTCGCGACGCTGCGCGCCACCACCGCCGAACAGCGCGAGCGTGAGGCGATCGGCAAAATGCGCGCGGCCGATGTCGGCCATACGCTGCGCCATGTCGAAAAGGCGGTGCCGCGCGAGGTCAACGAGCAGGCGCACCTCAACGTCGCCGACCGCGTCCGCTACGACGAGCGGCTCGACCGCGTCGCGCGCAAGATCGGTACGCCGCCATCGCCGCTGGCATTGGGGTGGGTCGCGCCGGTCAAGTAACTAACCGTCATTGCGAGCGTAGCGAAGCAATCCACGGCGTCCTGATCCGGCCCTGGATTGCTTCGCTACGCTCGCAATGACGGTCTACCGCTCGCGCCACCAGATCAACACCGCCAGCGCGACGCCCGCGGCGATCCCGGCGAGGAACCCGATCGAGGGCTGTCCGGCATAGAGGCCGATCGCGGTGCCGCCCAGCGCGCCGATCGCGATGGGGAAGCCGCCGGCGGAGGGGGTGCGCGGGGGAGGAGCCATGCCGCGCTGTGCCACGCCCGCCCGCGATGCGCCAGCCGCCGCGACGGGCCGGGGCGCGCGCGGGACATGGTTTCGCAATCGTTGTGCATTGGCTCTTCTTCTCGGCGAATCGGTCCGCTAGACCGCGGGCATGTGGCCGGACGTGGGGCGGCACCGCGTGCTGGGTCACGTCGTGTGCGGCGCGATGATTGTGACGGGACCGGCGTTCGCGCAGACCGCGCCCGCGCCGCCGCTGGTCGTGCCGCCGACCCCGATGCGCGACGTCGATCCCAACGACCAGCTCGCGCCCTTGCCCGACATCGGGGTCGACTGGCCCGATCTCGCCACCGCCCCCGGCGAGCCGACCGCGGCGGCGAGCAACGTCGCCGCCAGCTTCCGCTACGGCTGGCGGATCGACGGGGTCGACGCGGTCGGCGGCGCGTTGCTGCAACAGCGGTTCCGCGAATTGTCGGTGCTGGCGGGTGCGGAGGGCAAGGAGGCGAATGCCGCGCAGCTCGATCGCCGCGCCCGGCAGGACGCCGACCTGCTGGTCACGTTGCTCAAGGGCAGCGGCTATTACGACGCCACCGTCACGACACGCGTCGAGCGCGCGAAGAACCGCCCCGTCGTGGTGCTCGCCGCGACGCCGGGGCCGCTCTATCGCTTCACCGGGGTGACGCTCGCCGGGGTTGAGGCGGCGGGCGCGAGGGCGCCGACGCTGCGCGAGGCCTTCGGCGTGAAAGCCGATGATCCGGTCAACGCCGACGCGATCGCCGCCGCCGAGGCCAATCTGAAGACCCGCATCGGCGAGGAAGGCTTCCCGTTCGCGCAGGTCGGCGACCCCGAAGTGGTGGTCGATCGCGCGACGCAGACCGCGACGCTGGCGCTGGAGGTCGCGCCCGGCACCGCGCGGCGCTTCGGCCGGATCACCGTCAATTCCGACAACAAGGTGTTCGACGCCGCGCACGTGCAGGACATCGCGCGCTTCACCCCCGGCCAGCCGTTCGAAACCTCGCAGGTCGACGATCTGCGCCGCGCGCTCGTCCAGACCGGGCTGGTCTCGACCGCCGAGGTGCGCGCGGTGCCCGGTGCCGATCCCGGGATCGTCGATGTCGCGGTGCGGCTCGAACCCGCGCCGCCGCGCACCGTCGCGGTCGAGCTGGGCTATGGCACCGGCGAGGGCGCGCGTTCCGAAATCAGCTGGACTCACCGCAATCTGTTCCCGCCCGAAGGTGCGGTGACGCTGCGCGGCGTGGCCGGCACGCGCGAGCAGCTCGGGCAGATCACCTTCCGCCGCAACAACTTTCACGCGCGCGACCGCGTGCTGACCGCGCAGCTCTCGGCCGCGCACCTGCGCCGCGACGCGTTCGACGCGCAGACGATCTCGCTGTCGGCGGCGCTCGAGCGGCAGACCAACATCTTCTTCCAGAAGACCTGGACGTGGTCGCTGGGGGCCGAGCTGGTCGCGACCGACGAACGCGACGTGATCGCCGCGACCGGCGTGCCGCGCCGCCGCACCTTCCTGATCGGCGCGCTGCCGACCAGCCTCGGCTATGACGGGTCGGACGACCTGCTCAACCCGACGCGCGGCTTCCGCCTGTCGGGGCGGGTCAGCCCCGAAGTGTCGTTGCAGGACAGTGTGTTCGGCTACACCCGCGTCCAGCTCGACGCGAGCAGATATCAGCCGGTCACCGATGCGGTCGTGCTGGCGGGGCGGTTGCGTATCGGCACGATCCTCGGCGCACCGCGTGACCAGATCGCGCCGTCGCGGCGCTTCTATGCCGGCGGCGGCGCGTCGGTGCGCGGCTACAGCTTCCAGTCGATCGGCCCGCGCGACGTCAACAACGATCCGATCGGCGGACGCAGCCTCGCCGAATTCGCGATCGAGGCGCGGGTGAAGGCATTCGGCAATTTCGGCGTCGTGCCGTTCCTCGACGGCGGCAACATCTACACCGGCGGGCTGCCCGACTTCAGCGGGCTGCGTTACGGTGCCGGGATCGGCGTGCGCTATTACAGCAACTTCGGCCCGATCCGCGTCGATGTCGGCACCCCGATCAACCCGCAGCGCGGCGATTCGCGGATCGCGGTCTATGTCTCGCTGGGGCAGGCGTTCTGATGCGCGCGTTGCGTATCCTCGGGTTCGTCATCGCCGCGCTGCTGGCGCTGGTCGCGGTCGTCGCGGTGGTGATCGACACCGGCATCGGCCACCGGATCGTCGCCGACCGCGTCAACGCGCTCAAGCCCGATAACGGCCTGCGCTTCCGGCTCGGGCGGATCGAGGGGTCGCTGTACGGCACCGCCGTGCTGGTCGATTTCCGGCTCTACGATCCCAAGGGATTGGTGCTGTCGGTGCCGCGCGCGCGGCTCGACTGGTCGCCGTTCGCGTGGCTCCACAACCGGCTCGACATCACCGCGCTCGACATTCCCGTCGCGATGCTCGCCAAGCTGCCCGAGCCGCGCGACACCGGCCGCTCCGGGCCGCTGCTGCCGAAGTTCGACATCGCGATCGGCCGTCTGTCGGTTGCGCGGCTGATCGTGGCGCCGGCGGTGACCGGGCGCGTTCGCGACGGGCGGCTGCTTGGCCGAGCCGATATCCGCGGCGGTCATGCGGTCGTCGCGCTCGATGCGCTGGTGGCGGGCAGCGACCGGGTGCGGCTGCGGCTCGATTCGCGCCCCGCCGCGGGCAAGTTCGACATCGCCGCGCGCGCGCAGGGCGCGGCGACCGGGGTGCTCGCGCAATTGACCGGGCTGCGCCGGACGATCGCGCTCGACATCACCGGCGCGGGCGACTGGCGGCAATGGCGCGGGCGGGCGGTGGCGGTGGCGGGCGGCACCCGGCTCGCCGACCTGGCGCTCGGCAACCGCGCGGGGCGTTACACGCTCACCGGGACGGTCGCCCCGGCCAGCGTGACGCGCGGCAAGCTCCAGTCGCTCACCGCGCCGCGTGTGCTGGTCAATGGCGCGGGGACGTTCGCCAGCCGCCGCCTCGACGGCACGCTGTCGCTGCGCTCGCCCTCGCTGGCCCTGCAGGCCGAGGGGATGGTCGATCTCGCCGACAGCGCGTTCCGCAACCTGCGCGTCACCGGTCGCCTGCTGCGCCCGCCGGCGCTGTTCCGCAACATGACCGCGCGCGACCTGCGGCTGCGCGCGATCCTCGACGGCAATTTCCGCACCTTCGCCTTCGACTATCGCCTGACCGCCGATCGCTTTGCCTTCGACAACACCGGGTTCGAGCAGGCGCGCGCCGCCGGGCGCGGGCACTGGGGACCACGCCCGATCGCGCTGCCGGTCGCCTTCACCGCCGCGCGCGTCACCGGGGTCGGCGATGTCGCGGGCGGGATCCTGCGCAACCTGTCGGTGGCGGGCGTGCTGCGCGTCACCGCCGACACCGTCACCGGCGAGGGGCTCAAGCTGCGGTCCGACAAGCTCTCCGGCGACATCGGGCTGACGCTCGACCTGCATACCGGGCGCTACGACGTCGCGCTGTCGGGCGCGCTCGGGCGTTACCTGATCCCCGGGCTCGGCGTGGTCGACGTGCGGTCGCAGCTGCGCGTCGTCCCCGGACCCGACGGCCACGGCACGCGCGTGATCGGACGCGGTACCGCGCGGATGCTGCGGCTCGACAACGGCTTCTTCCGCAGCCTCGCGGGCGGGCTGCCGCAGATCGAGACCCTGCTCGAGCGCACCCCCGACGGCGTCCTCCACTTCACGCGGCTCGTGCTCACCGCGCCGTCGTTGCGGCTGGCGGGCAGCGGCTATCGTCGCCGCGACGGCACGTTCGTGTTCGAGGGTTCGGGAACGCAGAGCAGCTACGGCCCGGTCCAGCTCAAGCTCGACGGCAAGATCGAGAAGCCGACCATCGATCTCGTCTTCGCGCGTCCCAATGCCGCATTGGGGCTCGGCAACGTCCGCGCGCATCTCGATCCCACGCCGCAGGGCTTCGCCTTCACCGCCACGGGCGGGTCGCGGCTCGGTCCGTTCGAGGGCGCGGGCGCGATCCTGCTGCCGCCGGGCGGGCAGGCGCAGATCGCGATCGCGCGGCTCGACGTCAGCGGCACGCGCGCGACCGGCACGCTCGACATCGTCGATGGCGGGTTCCGCGGGCGGATGAATGTCACGGGCGGCGGCTTCACCGGCGCGCTCGATTTCGCGCCGGTCGGTGCGGTGCAGCGGATCAGCGGCCGGATCGACGCGCGCAACGCGCGGCTGGCCGGCGCGGCGACCGTCCGCCAGGCGCGCGTCGACTTCAACGTGCTGCTCGAACCCGATGGCGCGCGCGTCAATGCCACCACCAGCGGTGCGGGGCTGCGGCGCGGCGCGCTGTCGGTGTCGCGCTTCTCGGGACAGGCGGCGCTGACCGGCGACACCGGCGAGGTCCGCGCGTCGATCGCCGGATCGCGTGGGGTCGGGTTTCGCGTCGATACGGTCACGCAGATCACCGCCGACGGCTATGCGGTCCGCGCCTCGGGGACGATCGGCGCGCAGCCGATCCGGCTGGAGACGCCAGCGGTCTTCCGCCGCGAGGGCGATCTGTGGTCGCTCGCGCCGACGAAGCTGACCTTCGCCGGGGGCGCGGCGGAGGTGTCGGGCCGGCTCGGCAATGGCGAGACCGCGGTGCGCGCGTCGCTCACGCGGCTGCCGCTCGGCGTGCTCGACATCGGCTATAGCGGGCTCGGGCTCGGCGGCACCGCGACCGGGACGCTCGAACTCAACGCGCGCGACGGTGCGGCGCCGACCGGGCGCACCAACCTGACGATCCGCGGGCTCACCCGTTCGGGGCTGCTCAGCTCGTCGGCGCCGATCGACATCGGGGTGGCGGGGGTGCTGAGCTCCGATAAGCTCGGCGTGCGGATGGTGATGGCGTCGGGCGGCCGCACCGTGGGTCGCGCGCAGGCGCTGCTCAAGCCGCTCGGCAGCGGCGATCTGGTGCAGCGGCTGACGAAGGCCGGCGTGTTCGCCCAGCTTCGCTATTCCGGCCCTGCCGATACGCTCTGGCGGCTCACCCGTATCGAGCTGTTCGACCTGTCCGGCCCGGTGGCGCTGTCGGCGGACGTGACCGGCACCGTCGCCAGTCCGCAGATCCGCGGGCTGGTCCGCGCCAGCAACGCGCGCATCCAGAGCGCGACCACCGGCACCGTCGTCACCAATATCCAGACCGCCGGGCGCTTCGACGGGTCGCGGCTGCGGATCGAGCGCTTCACCGGCGATGCCGGACGCGGCGGGCGCGTGACCGGCACCGGCACGTTCGACTTCGCCGCCGCCAACGGCGTCGCGTTCGACCTGCGCATCGACGCCGATCATGCGGTGCTGATCGACCGTGAGGATATTGGCGCGACCGCGACCGGGCCGCTCGCCTTCACCTCGGACGGGGTCGGTGGAGTCATTTCGGGGAACGTGCGGCTCGACAGCAGCCGCTACCGGCTGGGGCAGGCGACCGTCGCCAGCGCGCTGCCGCAGATCAACGTCCGCGAGATCAACGTGCCGGGCGGCGATCAGGTCGACGACGATGCCGCCGCGCCGTGGCGGCTCGACGTCCATGCCCGCGCGCGCAACGGGCTGATGGTCTCGGGGCTGGGGCTGTCGAGCGAGTGGACCACGGACGTGCAGATCGCCGGCTCGCCGACCAATCCTGCGATCACCGGACGCGCCGATCTCGTCCGCGGCGATTACGAGTTCGCGGGGCGCGAGTTCGAGCTGTCGCGCGGGATCATCCGCTTCGCCGGCGAGGTGCCGGCCAACCCTGCACTCGATATCGAGGCGGCGGCGAACACCACCGGGCTCAACGCCACGATCCGCGTCACCGGCGTGGCGCAGAAACCCGAGATCAGCTTTGCGAGCACCCCGGCGCTGCCACAGGACGAGTTGCTGTCGCGGCTGTTGTTCGGCACCTCGATCACCAATCTCTCCGCGCCCGAGGCGCTCCAGCTCGCCGCCGCGGTGGCGGCGTTGCAGGATGGCGGCAACGGGCTCAACCCGATCAACGCGGTGCGCCGCGCCGCGGGGCTCGACCGGCTGCGCATCCTCCCCGCCGATCCGCAGACCGGGCAGGGCACGTCGATCGCGGCCGGAAAATACGTCACGCGGCGGCTCTATGCGGAGATCATCACCGATGGGGCGGGCTATTCCGCGACGCGCGTCGAGTTCCAGGTGACGCGCTGGCTGTCGCTGCTGTCCTCGATTTCGACGCTGGGGCGGCAGAGCGGCAACGTTCGCATTTCGCGGGATTATTGAACCGGCGCGTCATTGCGAGCGCAGCGAAGCAATCCAGAGCCAAGCGCGCGACGCCCTGGATTGCTTCGCTGCGCTCGCAATGACGATCTCGGGGAAGGTGCTGGAACCGCTCCACCCCGCCATGGTTGAGCGGGGAACGATGACGACTCCCCAACTTCTCTCGATCGCGACCCTGATCGGGATGATGGCGCTCTTCATCTGGGGGCGCTTCCGCTACGACATCGTCGCGATCATCGCGCTGCTCGCCAGCCTCGCGCTCGGTATCGTCGCGCCCGCCGATGCCTTCAAGGGCTTCTCCGACGACATCGTCATCATCGTCGCCTCGGCGCTCGTCCTCTCGGCGGCGGTACAGCGCTCCGGCGTGATCGAGCGCGTGCTGCGGCAGGTCGCGCGCCGCGTCCGCCGCGTCCGTGGGCAGTTGCTGGTGCTGACCGGCTCGGTCGGCGTCGCCAGCGCGCTGGTCAAGAACATCGGCGCGCTGGCGATGCTGATGCCGGCGGCGATCCAGATGGCGAAGAAGAACAACGCCTCGCCCTCGGTGTTCCTGATGCCGATGTCGTTCGCGTCGCTGCTCGGCGGGCTGATGACCTTGGTCGGCACCTCGCCGAACATCATCGTCAGCCGCTCGCGCGAACAGATGCTCGGCGAGCCGTTCGGGATGTTCGACTATACGCCGGTCGGTTTCGGGCTGCTGGTCGTCGGCCTGCTGTATCTCAGCGTCGCCTATCGCCTGATCCCCGCCGACCGGCGCGCGGCGCCGAGCATGGCCGAGGCGCTCGACATCACCGGCTATGTCACCGAGATCGTGATCCCCGAGGGCTCGCCCGCGGTCGGTGAGACGGTCGCGGCATTCCTCGACCGCCACGAACATGAGGTGACGATCACCCGCATGGTCCGCGCCGGGATGCGCAGCCATCCGCTCGCCGATACCGAGTTGCGCGCGGGCGATACGCTGATCCTCGGCGGCGACCCCGATGCGCTCGAACGCGCGATCGCGGGCGACCGGCTGACGCTCGAGAGCGAGGAGCGCGAGAAGCGCACCGATCGCGGCGAGAGCGAGATCGGCGTGATCGAGGCGGTCATTAATCTCGGCTCGCCGCTGGAAGGCCAAACCGCCGGGCGGCTCGACCTGCAGGCGCGCTACGGCGTCAATCTGATCGCGATCTCGCGGCGCGACGAGCGGCTGTCGCGACGGCTCGGCAATATCGCGCTGCGCACCGGCGACGTGGTGGTGTTGCAGGGCACGCTCGACACCTTGCCCGAGAAGCTGCGCGAACTCGGCTGCCTGCCGCTCGCCGAGCGCGAGTTGCGGCTCGGCACCAGCCGGCGCGGCTGGTTGCCGGTCGCGGTGCTCGGCGCGGCGATGTTCGCGACCGCGATGGGCTGGGTGCCGGTCGGCGTCGCCTTCTTCGCGGCGGCGGGGATCGTCGTCGCGACCGGGCTGCTGCCGGTGCGCGAGGCGTACAACCATATCGAATGGCCGATCCTCGTGATGCTCGGCGCGCTGATCCCGGTATCCGACTCGCTGCGCACCACCGGCGCGTCGGACGTGATCGCGACGTGGCTGGCGCAGACCGCGGCGGTGCTCCCGGCATGGGGCGCGGTGGCGCTGATCCTCGCCGCGGCGATGGCGGTGACGCCGTTCCTCAACAATGCCGCGACGGTGCTGGTGATGGCCCCGATCGCCGCGCAATTCGCGGGGGACCTCGGCTATCGCCCGGAGGCGTTCCTGATGGCGACCGCGGTCGGCGCCGGCAGCGATTTCCTCACCCCGATCGGGCATCAGTGCAACACCTTGGTGCTGGGGCCGGGCGGTTATCGCTTCGGCGATTATGCGCGGCTCGGCGCACCGCTGTCGGCGCTGGTGCTGCTGGTCGGGACGCCGTTGATCCTGTTCTTCTGGCCGCTGCATTGATCGGCATCACATAGAAATACCGGCATTTTTCCGGGACGTTCT
This sequence comes from uncultured Sphingomonas sp., assembly GCA_913776255.1. Classification (GTDB taxonomy): domain Bacteria; phylum Pseudomonadota; class Alphaproteobacteria; order Sphingomonadales; family Sphingomonadaceae; genus Sphingomonas. The sequence goes on from CAJYLV010000034.1 coordinate 30,402, forward strand.
CGGCGTGCGACGCGTTTGCGACGGCATGTTTCCAAGCATGTGACGGAGAGAGAAGATGAAGCGTATCCTGCCGGTCGCTACCCTTGCCATCGTGCTCGCCGCCCCGGCCGTCGCGCAGCAAACGACCCCCGACGGCTATGTCGCCGCCGCCGGCGCGAGCGATCTGTACGAGAAGACGTCGAGCCAGCTCGTCCTGCAATCGACCAAGGACCCCAAGGTCCGTACGTTCGCGCAAGGCATGATCCGAGACCACAACAAGAGCACCGCGATGGTCAAGAGCGCCGCCCACCAGGCCGGGCTGAAGCCCAAGCCGCCGGTGATGACGCCCGAGCAGAACGGGATGGTGGCGCAGCTCCGCAAGGAGAGCGGCGCCGCGCGCGACCGCACCTACCTGACCCAGCAGCAGACCGCGCACCAGCAGGCGCTGGCGCTGCATCAGGGCTATGCCGCCAACGGCACCGCCGGTTCGTTGAAGACCGCCGCCAGCCAGATCGCGCCGGTGGTGCAGCACCACATCGACATGCTCGCGGGCATGTAATTCCTCTGCGTCGCCCCGGACGTGATCCGCGGCCCCGCTTTTTACCGCAGTGCGAGCTGAAGAAGCGGGCCCCCGGGTCGAGCCCGGGGCGACGCCGTTATTGGAGTCCGGTAATCCCCGTCACTTCGGGCAGCTGTCCCCCGCGCCCGCGTCCAGATCGAGGCAGCGCCCGTCGAGTCCCGACACCGGCAGCCCGATCGTCGCCGCCAGCGTCGGTGCGATGTCGACCGTCTCGACCGACAGCGGCTGCTCGAACGCGACCATCCCCTTGCGCCAGAACAGGATCGGCACGCGCCGGTCGTAATCCCACGGGCTGCCGTGCGTCTCGACATAGAAAGGCGCGGGCTTGACGATCGTCGTCACCCGCGGCTTGAGCATCACCATCAGGTCGCCGGACCGCTCCGCATCATAGGACGCGCGCGCGCGCTCCAGCAGCGTCCACGTCTCCGGCGGCGTCTTTGCGAACGGCGTCGCCGCGATCTCGTCGCGGGTGAACGCCGCGGCGACCTGCGGCAGCGCCAGATAGCGGCGCTTCGCCTCCGCCAGCACCTGCTGGCGCCGGGCGGCGGGCACGCTGTCGGCGATGTACACGTCGCTTTCCGGCCCGATCAGCACCGGGCCGGCAATGCCGAGGTCGCGCCCGATCGCCGCGCCGACCAGCTTGGCGGCGTTGCTGGCGTCGGCATGTTGCTCCATCGGCATCGCGCGCTGCTGCTGGCGTTCGGTCATGTCGTGCGCGCCGTGATCGGCGGTCAGCATCACTTCGTAATCGAGCCCCCATTCGTCGAGCTGCGCGAGGAACGCACCGATCGTCTGGTCGAGCTGCGCCATCTGGATGCACATCTCCGAACCCTGCGTGCCCAGCGCGTGGCCGACATAATCGGTCGCCGACGCACCGACCGCGATCAGGTCGGTGCCCGCACCCTGGCCGAGCTTCATGTCCTGGATCAGCCCGGCGGCGAGCGCGAAAACTGCACCGTCGAGCGCGGGGGAGGCGCGGAACGACTTGGCGTCGCCGGCCGCGCGCTGGAACTGCCCGGTGCCGATCGTCTGCCCGCCGACCGCGATCGGCTGAGCCAGCCCCTTGCAATAGCCGGGCAGCGGCAGCGGCGCCTGCGCCCCCGCCAGCAGCTTGCCGACCGCGTCATTGGCGCGCGTCACCACCGCCGGCACCGGCGCGGTGCTGCGCGAGGGCAGGGTGATGAAATGGTCGGTCGCCCAGAACCACATCTGATCGGTATGGTGCCCGCCCATCATGATCGCCGCGCGGTCCTTGCCCGCCACCGCGACGACGCGGGTGCGCGGGTCGGCGCGCTTCATCATGTCGCCCAGCGTATCGACGCGCAGGTGCAGGTCGGAGGGCTGGTATTTGTCGTGGTCCGAGCCCGGCGCGCGCTCGTCCTCCGCGCAATAGACCGCCTTGTCCGGGCGGCCGGCGCGCTGGTCGATCCAGGTGTTGGCGATGATCCCGGTGTGGGCGGGGCGCATGCCGGTCAGGATCGTCGAATGGCCGGGGCAGGTTTCGGTCGCGGCATGGCTCTGATAGCCGGAGGGAAACACCACGCCCTGCTGCAAGCGCGCGAGGCCGTCGGTGTAGCGGTTGCGATATTGCGCGAACAGGTCGGCGGAGAATTGGTCGACCGAGATCGCGACGATCAGCTTCGGCTTGCCCTGCGGCGTCGCGGCGGTCGCGGGCGCGGCGGCCGGGGCCTGGGCACCGGCTGGAGAGACCAGCGCGGCGGAGGTCAGCAGAGCGGCGGCAATCAACGATTTCATCGGGCAACCTTGATGCAACGGGGGGGCGAAGCGGCTATGATCCCGCTCCGATGATCAGGCAAGCAGTGCGCGCGGCGCTTTTCACTCTGATGACAGCCGTTTCGCTGCTGCTGCCCACCGTGGCGGACGCGCAGGCGCGGCACGTCGCGATGACATTGCTCGCCGAGAGCGACCGGCCCGCGCCGGGCAGCACGGTCGCGCTGGCGATCCATGCGGTTCCCGATGCCGGCTGGCACGGATACTGGCTCAACCCCGGCGACGCGGGGGTCGCGACGCGCGCGACCTGGACGCTGCCGGCGGGCGCGACCGCGGGGGTGCTCGCCTATCCCCCGCCGGGACGGCTGGTGATCGCCGGGCTGATGAACCATGTCTACGAGCGCCCGTGGACGATGCTGACGACGCTGACGGTTCCGAACGGACTGGCCACCGGCACCGCGCTGCCGATCCGCGTCAAGCTCGACTATCTCGTCTGTACCGAGACGATCTGCGTTCCCGAGACGCAGGAATTGAGCACACGGTTGACGGTCGGTGACGGCGCGGTGACGCCCGCGCGTCGCGCGCAATTCGACGCATGGCGCCGCGCGCTCCCGCGCCCGCTCGGCAGCACCGCGACATGGCAGATCGACGCCGGGCGCTTCCGCCTGTCGGTGCCATATCCCGCCGACGCGCCGCTGGGGCAGGCGTGGTTCTACCCCGCGCGCAGCGGCGCGACCGACTATCCCGCGCAGCAGGCCGTCACCCGCGACGGCGAGCGATTGGTGATCGAGACCAAGGCTGCCGCCACGCCGGAGCGCGGCACGCTGGAGGGCGTGCTGACGCTCGGCGACGGCACCGCGCTGGCGCTGGTCGCGCAGCCCGGCACCGCCGCGCCCGCGGCGGCGTCGGCGGGGCTCGACTGGGGCGTCGCGCTGGCGGCGTTCGGTGGCGCATTGCTGGGCGGGTTGCTGCTCAACATCATGCCGTGCGTGTTCCCGATCCTCAGCCTCAAGGCGCTCGGGCTCGCGCGCTCGGGCGAGAGCGAGGGCCATGCGCGCAGCGAGGCGCTCGCTTATACCGCGGGCGTGGTGCTGGTGTGCCTCGCGCTCGGCGCGACGCTGCTGGTGCTGCGCGCGGGCGGGGCGAGCGCGGGCTGGGCATTCCAGTTGCAGGATCCGCGCGTCGTCGGCGTGCTGCTGCTGCTGGTCGTGGCGATCGCGCTCAACCTCGCCGGGCTGTTCGAGCTGCCGACCCCGCAATTCGCCGGGCGCAGCGGCGCGAGCGGCGCGTTCATGACCGGGGCGCTCGCCGCGTTCGTCGCGACGCCGTGCACCGGGCCGTTCATGGGCGCGGCGCTCGGCGCGGCGCTGGTGCTGCCGCCGGTTGCGGCGCTGCTGGTGTTCGCGGGGCTGGGGCTCGGCATCGCGCTGCCGTTCCTGGCGATCGGCTTCGTCCCCGCGCTGCGGCGGCGGCTGCCGAAGCCGGGCATGTGGATGGTGCGGCTGCGCCACCTCCTGTCGGTGCCGATGTTCGCGACCGCGCTCGCGCTCGCCTGGGTGCTCGGGCGACAGGCGGGGGTCGACGGGATGACGATCGCCCTCGCCGCCGCGTTGCTCGCCGGGCTCGGTCTGTGGTGGAGCGGGCAGCGACAGGCGCAGGGCGGCCGGCTGGTGTGGGCGCCGGCGCTGGTCGCGCTGCTGCTGGGAAGCGTCGCCATCGCCACCGTGCGGGCGCAGCCGGCCGGTGCGGCGGTCCCCGGCGTCGCGGGCGCCGAACCGTTCACCGAGGCGCGGCTCGCCGCCTTGCGCGCGGAAGGGCGTCCGGTGTTCGCATACTTCACCGCCGACTGGTGCCTGACGTGCAAGGTCAACGAAAAGGCCGCGATCGAGACGCAGGCGGTGGCGGACGCCTTCAAGGGCAACAAGGTCGCGGTGCTGGTCGGCGACTGGACCGATGGCGATCCGGTGCTCGGCCGCTTCATCGCGCAGCACAACCGCGCCGGCGTCCCGCTCTACCTCTTCTATCCGCCCAACGCCGCCACGCCGCGCGTGCTGCCGCAGGTGCTGACGCCCGCGATGCTCACATCGTTGCGTTGAGGGACTGCTGCACTGCAATGAAATGTTGCGCACGCCGTTGATCTCGCTCAGCATGCGACGAATCCGATCGTCGGACGTTGCAGGGGGCAAATGGGGACAACGGCGTTCGACGAGATCATGGGGGCCAGCAGCGCCGACGGCGCGCGCCCCGAGTTGCGGGAATTGTGTCGCTGGCTGGCCGACACGCCCGACGGCGAATTGCGCCGTCGCCAGCAATCGGCCGAGACGACCTTCCGCCAGCTCGGCATCACCTTCGCGGTTTATGGCGAGAGCGAGGCGGGCGAGCGGATCATCCCGTTCGACATCGTCCCGCGCGTCTTCCTCGCCGACGAATGGGCGCGGCTGTCCGAAGGGCTGGTCCAGCGCGTCGAGGCGATCAATGCCTTTCTCGTCGACATCTACGGCGACCAGAAGATCCTGCGCGACGGCGTGCTGCCCGCCGACCTGGTCCTCGGCAATGCGCAGTTCCGCCCCGAGATCGCCGGCATCCGCCCGCCGCACGACGTGTGGGCGCATATCTGCGGGATCGACCTCGTCCGCACCGGTCCCGACGATTTCTTCGTGCTGGAGGACAATGCCCGCACGCCTTCGGGCGTCAGCTACATGCTCGAGAACCGTGAGGCGATGGTGCGGCTCTGCCCGGAGCTGTTCGCGAAGTTCCGCGTCGCGGCGGTCGACAGCTATCCCGACCGGCTGCTGGAGACGATGCGTTCGGTCGCGCCGCGCGGCTGCGGCGGCCCGCGCCCGACCTGCGTGGTGCTCACCCCCGGTCACTACAACTCGGCCTATTACGAGCACAGCTTCCTCGCCGACTCGATGGGCGTCGAGCTGGTCGAGGCGGCCGACCTCGTCGTCGATGACGATGTCGTCTACATGCGGACGATCGAGGGCCGCGTCCGCGTCGATGTCATCTATCGCCGCGTCGACGACGATTATCTCGATCCGCTCGTCTTCCGCCCCGATTCGATGCTCGGCGTCCCCGGGCTGATCGCCGCTTATGCCGCAGGCAATGTCGCGATCATCAACGCGCCCGGCAACGGCATCGCCGACGACAAGGCGATCTACAGCTATATGCCGGAGATCGTGAAATATTATTCGGGCGGTGACGCGCGGTTGCCGAACGTCGAGACCTATCGCTGCCGTGAGCCGCAGGCGCTGAAATACGTCCTCGACCATCTCGACGAACTGGTCGTCAAGCTGGTCGACGGGTCGGGCGGCTATGGAATGCTGGTCGGCCCCACCGCCTCGTCGGCCGAGATCGAGCGCTTCCGCGCCGCGCTGGTCGCCGAGCCCGAACGCTATATCGCGCAACCGACGCTGGCGCTGTCGACCGTCCCGACGCTAGTCGAGCAGGGCGTCGCACCGCGGCACGTCGACTTCCGCCCGTTCGTACTGACCGGCGCGAAGGGCGTGCAGGTCGTCCCCGGCGGGCTGACGCGCGTCGCGCTGCGTGAGGGCTCGCTGGTCGTCAATTCGTCGCAGGGCGGCGGGACCAAGGACAGTTTCGTCCTGATGGACGAGCCGCGCAGCATGACCCAGACGATGTCGGGGGCGGGGGGCACCATGACGCAGACGCTGGGCGGGGGGCAGCGCTGATGCTCAGCCGCACCGCCGCCTCGCTCTACTGGCTCGGCCGTTATGTCGAGCGTGCCGATTTCGTCGCTCGGCTGATCGAGGCGACGCTGCGTCTCGACGTCCTGTCCCCACGCTCGGCGGGCGAGGACGCGTGGCGCACCGCGCTCGCGGTCAGCGAGACCGCCGACGCCTTTGCTGACGGCGGCCACCCGCTCAGCCGCGAGGAGGTCGCGCACTTCCTGCTGGCCGACAGCACGCATCCGGGCTCGATCCTGCGCTGCCTCGCAATGGCGCGCGACAATGCCCGCGCGGTGCGCACCGCACTCAGCCGCGAGGCGTGGCAGGCGATCAATGGCGCGTGGCTGATCTTCGACCAGCGAATCGGCCGACTCGATCCGACCGCGGTGCTCGGAGTGGTCGATGCGGTGAAGGCCGAGACGCGCGGCTTCGAGGGCGCGGTGCACCGCATGCTGCGCAACCAGACGACGTCGTTCATCCGGCTCGGGCAGGCGGTCGAGCGCACCGACAACACCGCGCGGTTACTCGACGTCAAATATCACATCCTGCTGCCCGAGGGAGAGCGGGTCGGCGGGACGGTCGACCGCGACCAATGGACGACGATCCTCCAGACCGTCTCGGCGGTGACCGCCTTTCGCTGGCTTTACAACGACGGTCTCAACCCGACCAACGTCATCGACCTGCTGCTCAGCCGCGCCGAACTGCCGCGCAGCCTCGCCGCCTCGATCGAGGAGACCGTCTCCGCGCTCACCGCGCTGGCGCGCGCGAGCGGGACACAGGGCGAGGCCGATCGCATGGCGCGCACCCGGCAGGCCCGCGTCGCACGCACCCGCACCGGCGACGTGATCGCCGCCGGGCTCCACCAGCATCTCCAGGCGCTGATCGTCGAGAATGCGCAATTGCACGACGCGATCGGCCGCCAGTTCAAGTTCCACTAGCGGGACATCGTCATTGCGAGCGCAGCGAAGCAATCCAGGGCCGGGCGCGCGACGCTCTGGATCGCCGCGTCGCTACGCTCCTCGCGATGACGGTCGCTGGTTTCCGCCGAACAGAGTAAAACCGCCATGCGCCTGACCATCGAGCACCGCACCACCTATCGCTTCACCGCGCCGCAGGGCCGGGTGGTGCAGCTGCTGCGCATGACCCCGCGCAACACGCACGACCAGACGGTCGCGGCGTGGGACATCAACATCGACTGCGACGCGCGGCTGCGCGAGCATCGCGACGGCTTCGGCAACATCACGACGATGCTCTATGCCGAAGGGCCGCTGTCGGGGATCGAGATCAGCGTCTCTGGCGAGGTGGTGACGAGTTCGTCGAGCGGCGTGCTCCACGGCACGTTCGAGCCGCTGCCCGCCGCGCTCTTCCTGCGCAGCACCCCCGCCACCCATGCCGAGCCGGCGCTCGCCGCCTTCGCGCAGGCGACGACCGAGGGGCGCGCCCCGATCGCCGCGCTCCACGCGCTCAACGCCGCGGTGCATGAGCGGTTCACGCTGGTCGACGGGCGCCCCGAACCCGGGCTGACCGTCACCGCCGCCTTCGCGCGCGACACCGCCACCGCGCGCGATCTGGCGCAGATCTTCGTCGCCGCCGCGCGTGCCGCCGGCTTCCCGGCACGCTATGTCACCGGCTATTGCGACGCGCTGCCCAATGGCCGGCCGACCCCGCACGGCTGGGCCGACGCGTGGGTCGAGGGGCTCGGCTGGGTCGGGTTCGACCCGACGCTCGGCTGCTCGCCCGAGGCGCATCACGTGCGCGTCGCGGTCGCGCTCGACGCTGCCGGCTGCTCGCCGGTCGCGGGTTCGCGGCTCGGCGAGGGCCGCGAATGCCTCGACGTCGAGGTGCAGGTCAGCGGGCAGGATTGACCGCGTCCGCCCGATCGTATACCGCCCGCGCCAACATCAAGAGTCGACGTAGTTCGACGCCAACCTGCTCCCGAGCAAGGTGGCGCCTCCGGCAACGGAGGGATGTGGCCGGACCGGCAACCAACGGGACCCCTCGCCACATGTCGTTCCGACTCCTGATGCCCGAACGAGCAACAGGACCAGCGACCGTGACGACCGAGCCCCAGCAATTCGCCAGCGACAATTATGCCGGAGCCTGTCCGGAGGCGCTGGAGGCGATGCTCGCCGCCAATGCCGGCTCGGCGGTCGCGTATGGCGACGACGGCTGGACCCAGCGCGCCTCCGACAGCTTCCGGACGCTGTTCGAAACCGACGCGGAAGTGTTCTTCGTCTTCAACGGCACCGCCGCCAACTCGCTCGCGCTCGCCTCCTTGTGCCAGAGCTATCACAGCGTCATCTGCTCGTCGGCGGCGCATGTCGAAACCGACGAATGCGGCGCGCCCGAGTTCTTTTCGAACGGCTCCAAGCTGCTGCTCGCGCCGTCGGCGGACGGCAAGCTGACCCCCGAGGCGATCCGCACGCTCGCGGGCAGCCGCTCCGACATCCACTTCCCCAAGCCGCGCGTCGTCACGATCACCCAGCCGACCGAAACGGGCCAAGTCTATTCGGTTGCCGAGGTGCGCGCGATCTCGGACGTATGCCGCGAACTGGGGCTGAAGCTGCACATGGACGGCGCGCGCTTCGCGCATGCCTGCGCCGCGCTCGGCTGCACCCCCGCCGCGATCAGCTGGGAGGCGGGGGTCGACGTCTTGTGCTTCGGCGGGACAAAGAACGGGCTGATGGTCGGCGAGGCGGTGATCTTCTTCGACCGCGCGCTCGCCGAGGATTTCGATTATCGCTGCAAACAGGCCGGGCAGCTCGCGTCGAAGATGCGCTTCCTGTCGGCGCCGTGGATCGGGTTGATCGAGAGCGGTGCGTGGCTGCGCAATGCCGAGCACGGCAACGCCTGCGCCGAGCGGCTGGCGGCGCGCGTCGCCGACCTGCCCGCGGTGCGATTGTTGTTTCCGGTGCAGGCCAATTCGGTGTTCCTCGTCGCGCCCGATCCGGTGCTCGACGAACTGCGCGCGCGCGGCTGGCGGTTCTACACGTTCATCGGCGGCGGGGCGCGCTTCATGTTCGCATGGGACGCCGACCTGGCGCGCGTCGACCAGCTCGCCGCCGACATCCGCGCCGCGTGCGAGGTGCGCGCGCTCGTCTAATCCGTCATTGCGAGCGTAGCGAAGCAATCCAGTGCCGGACCAGGACGCCCTGGATTGCTTCGCTGCGCTCGCAATGACGGCTTGCCGTCAGGCCGACACCGGCGCCGTCGCCTCTTCAGGCATCAACACCCAGCCATGCGCGCCGAGCATCTCGATCGGGCGATAGCGCGTCTTGTACGCCATACGCTGCGAGCCCTTCACCCAGTATCCCAGATACACATAGGGCAGCCCCGCCTCGCGCGCGCGCGCGATATGATCGAGGATGATGTAATTGCCGAGCGCGGGCCGCGCGTCCTGATCGGTGTCGAAGAAGCTATAGACCATCGACAGCCCGTCCGCCTGCCGGTCGGTCAGGCAACAGCCGACCAGCTTCCCCGGCCGCGCGCCGTCGGACGGCTCGCGATATTCGACCACCACCGAATTGACCGGCGAATGTTCGATCATGTCGGCGAAGTCGCTCTCGTCCATCGCCGCCATCCCGCCGCCGGGATGCCGCGCCGACAGATAGCGGCGCATCAGCGTATATTGCTCGTCGGTCGCCCATGGCCGGCAGGCCGCGACATCGAGGTCGGCGTGACGCCGCATCAGCTTGCGCTGCGTCGCATTGGGCTCGAACTCGTGCGTGCGCACCCGCACCGAGACGCAGGCGGCGCAGCCGGCGCAGCTCGGGCGATAGGCGACCGACTGGCTGCGGCGGAAGCCGATCCGGCCGAGCGCGTCGTTCAGCTCGCCGGCCTCCGGGCCGGACAATTCGGTGAACACCTTCCGCTCCTGCCGGCCGGGCAGGTACGGGCACGGCTGCGGGCTGGTGACGAAGAAGCGCGGGAAGCGGAACGGTGCCGTCATGCGTGCCGACCCTTTCCCGCGCTGTGCATCCGATCACCCATCTTCGCCGCGAAGCCGTTCCGCTTCAAACGCTTCATATGCGACGACGCCGATCCGGTGAAAAGCCGCTTTACCATCGAAGCGGCGCCCCGTTTCAGGCCAGCTCGACGGTGCTCACCTCGAACCCCGCCTCGCGCAGCCCGACCATCAGCCCGTCGAGATGCGCGCGGTCGCGCGCCTCGCACTCGATATCGGTGATCAGCCCCTTGGCGGGCAACGTGGTGAACACCCGCTGGTGATAGATTTCGATGATGTTGACGCGCTCCCGATCGAACACCCGCATCACATTATAGAGCGAACCGGGCTGATCCTGCAGCCGCAGCCGCAGCCGCGCCAGCCGTCCCGACCGGGCGAGGTCGCGCAGCAGCACATTGGCGAGCAGCCGCGTGTCGATGTTGCCGCCGCACAGTACCACACCGACCGTCCGCCCGCGGAACCGCTCCGGATGCGCCAGCAGCGCGGCGAGCCCCGCCGCCCCCGCGCCCTCGACCACGGTCTTCTCGATCTGGAGCAGCAGGCTCAGCGCCTCCTCCAGATAGCGTTCGGAGACGAGCACGATGTCGTCGACCAGCCGCGCGACCATCTGCGCGGTGATCCCGCCCGGCTCCTTGACCGCGATCCCCTCGGCCAGCGTATCGCCGGCGCACGGCATGTCGGTGCCGTTGATGCGGTTGTACATCGACGGATACAGCTCGGCCTCGACCCCGACCACCTCGACCGGGCGATCCGCGGCACGCGCGACCGTCGCCATGCCCGAGATCAGCCCGCCGCCGCCGATCGGCACCACCAGCAGGTCGATCTCGGGATGCTCCTCCAGCATCTCCAGCGCGACGGTGCCCTGACCCGCGATGATCCGGGGATCGTCGAACGGGTGGACGAAGGTGAAGCCGCGCTCCGCCTCCAGCACCCGCGCATGCGCGTAGGCGGCGTCGAACGTGTCGCCCTCCAGGATCACGGTCGCGCCGTGGCCCTGCGTCTGCACCACCTTCACCACCGGCGTGTTGCGCGGCATCACGATCGTCACCGGCACGCCCAGCCGGTTGCCGTGATAGGCAAGGCCCTGCGCATGGTTGCCCGCCGAGGCCGCGATCACGCCCTTGGCGCGCGCTTCGTCGGAGAGTTGCAGCAACGTGTTGAGCGCGCCGCGTTCCTTGTAGGCGGCGGTGAATTGCAGGTTCTCGAACTTCAGATAGACGGTCGCGCCGGTCAGCTTCGACAGCGTCTGGCTGATCAGCGTCGGCGTCCGCACGATCGCGTCACCGATGCGGATCTGCGCGGCGCGCACATCCTCGATCGAGACGGGAAGGGCCGGGGCGGACGCGAGCTGGGTTGCCATGGCGGGGGCGTAGCGGAACACCGTTACGAAAGGAACACCCGCGCCACCCGGTTCCCGTCGCCCCTGCGCAGGCAGGGGCCCATGTCTGTCGAGTTAAAGAGCAAGGCTGACACACCATCCGCTTGCATTGTGTCAGATGACCCGACGCACGACACAGCCATAGGCCCCTGCCTGCGCAGGGGCGACGTTACTTCGTGGCAAACGCCCCGCGCCACTCGGGCCGCACGATCGTCAGCAGCGCCGGGGTCACCGGCACCGTCATCTCGTACATCCCCTCGGCATAGGAGCCCGCGACATATTGCCCCGCGACCAACCCGATGCGATCGATCGCGCGCCGGTCGGTCGAACCCAGCAGCACGATCAGGTCGGATACCGGCGGGCAAGGGAAGATGTCGTCGGTCCCCGGGTCACTCCCCAGCCGCCGGCGCCGCTCGCCCTTCAGCCACGCGCACCAGCCCGGTCCCAGCACACGTTGCATCGCGGCCGGTGATTCGAACATCGTGCGCGGGTCGACCCGCCGCGCCTTGGCCTTGTCCCACACCAGCGGCTCCAGCGCGGTGTTGCCGTGCGCGCCGCCGGTGTAGCTGTAGCTCTCGCCCGACAGGCTCAGCAGCCGCGGTGTTTCGGTCACCACCTTCCATTCGCGGGTGGCGTCATGCTGGTGGAAGGGAAAGCCGCTCTTCGCCGCCTCGCGCCGATCCTTCGCCGCCAACCCGGCGGCGCGGGTGCGCAGCCGCCCGCGATCGGCCTCCAGCCAGCGGCGCAGCGGGGCAATCCGCGCGGCGGCGGCGGGGTAGGCGTAGGAGAAGTCGAGCGCGACGGTCTTTTTCGTGACCGTCGTCTGCGCCGTGGCGGGGATCGCCAATGCCAGCAAGATCAACCCCATCACCCGCCGCATGACATCCCTCGCCAAAGCCGTGCCGCTTCCATATGGCAGCGGACATGAACCGACGCCATCTCACCGCCGCGATCGTCGCGCTCGCCGGGCTTGCGACGACGCTCCCCGCCGGGGCCGACGCGCTGATCGACAACGTCAACGGCCTGACGCTCAACCGCGACCGGCAGGTGGTGCGCTTCAAGGCGATGGTGATCGACGCGCAAGGGCGGGTCGTCCGCCTGATCGCCCCCGATGAGCAACCGCCCAAGCCGACCAAGAAGAACCCCGGCCCGCGCTACGACTGGCGCGCCGACATGAAGGGGCGCGTGCTGGTGCCGGGCATGATCGACGCGCACGGCCATGTCATCGAACTGGGGCTGGCGGCGCTGACGCTCGACCTGTCCGATACGCGCTCGCTCGACGAGGCCAAGGCGAAGATCGCGGACTATGCGCGCGCCAACCCGGACCGGCAGTGGATCATCGGGCGCGGCTGGAACCAGGAAGTGTGGCAGCTCGGCCGCTTCCCGACCGCCGCCGATCTCGACGCGGTGGTCGGCGACCGCCCGGTGTGGCTGGCGCGCGCCGATGGCCATGCCGGCTGGGCGAACAGCGCGGCGCTCAAGCTGGCCGGGGTCACCGCCGCAACCGCAGCGCCGGCGGGCGGGCGCGTCGAAAAACCGCTCGGCGTGCTGGTCGATCGCGCCAAGGAGCTGGTCGAGCACGTCGTGCCGAAGGTCAGCCCAAAGGACCGCACCGCCGCCTTCCTCAAGGCGCAGCAGATCCTGCTCGGCTACGGCGTCACCGCGATCGCCGACATGGGGACCAGCGTCGACGACTGGATGACCTATCGCCGGATGGGCGACATCAACGCGCTGCGCGTCCGGATCATGTCCTATGGGCTCGGCATCGACACTGCGGTGACGATCGGCGGCACCGGCCCGACGCCGTGGCTGTACGACGACCGGCTGCGGCTGGAGGGCGTCAAGCTCTACGCCGATGGCGCGCTCGGGTCGCGCGGGGCGTGGCTGAAGGCCGATTACGCCGATGCGCCGGGGCAGCGCGGGCTCGGCTTCCTCGCCGACGACCAGTTGCAGAACATCATGAGCCGCGCGGCGATGGACGGCTATCAGGTCGCGGTCCACGCGATCGGCGACCGCGCCGACAAGCAGGTGCTCGACGCGATCGCCGAACTGTCCGAGACCTACAAGGGCGATCGCCGCTGGCGGATCGAACATGCGCAGATCGTCGATCCGGTCGATATGGCGGCGTTCGGCAAATACCATATCGTCGCCTCGATGCAGCCGACCCACCAGACCAGCGACCGCGTGATGGCGGAGGCGCGGCTCGGGCCGGCGCGGCTGGCCGGTGCCTATGCGTGGAAGACGTTGCTCGACGACGGCGCGACGCTGGCGTTCGGCTCCGACGCGCCGGTCGAGAAGCCCGATCCATGGGCGGGCTGGGCGGCGGCGTTCACGCGCACCGATGCCGAGGGGCAGCCGGTCGGCGGCTGGCACCCCGAACAGGCGGTGTCGCGCGAACAGGCGTGGTGGGCCTATACCGGCGGCGCGAGCTATGCCGGGTTCGCCGAACAGAAGTTCGGGACGCTGGCGCCGGGGCAGCGCGCCGACTTCCTGCTGCTCGACCGCGATCCGACCACCGCGTCCCCCGCGGATCTGCGCCAGACCAAGGTGCTGGAGACGTGGATCGGCGGCACGCGGGCGTGGGAGCGGAAGTAGGCTTCTTCTCTTCACCCCTCCCCTTCAGGGGAGGGGCTGGGGGTGGGGCAGTGCCGCGGAGCCGGTGCCCGTGGTCAGGCCCCACCCCAACCCCCCCCTGAAGGGGAGGGGCTAAGTCCCGCTCAGAACTCCGACCAGTCGTCCTGCACCGCCACCGCCGCCGCACCGCGGCTGCGCGCGCTGGCGGCGATCCGGGCGCCGGCCTGCGCCGCGCGCGCCTGCAACTGGTGGACCGGCGAGGCAGCCGGCGCGGCATAGGCGGTCGCCCCCGCCGCCAGCCGGAACCGCCCGACCTCGCGCGCCATCACGTCGGTTTCCTCGACCAGGCTGCGCGCGGCGGCGGTCGCTTCCTCGACCATCGCCGCATTCTGCTGCGTCACGCCGTCCATCTCGGAGACGGCGGTGTTGACCTGCTGCAGACCAGTCGCCTGCTGTTCGGCCGCCGAGGCGATGTTGCCGACCAAGGTGCTGATCTCGCCGATCCGCGACGTGATCCGCTGCAACGCCGCGCCCGCTTCGGCAACCAGCCCGACGCCCAGATCGACCTGCTCGGTCGAGGCGGTAATCTTGCTCTTCACGTCCTTAGCGGCGTCGGCCGAGCGCTGCGCCAGCGCGCGCACCTCGCTGGCGACGACCGCGAAGCCCTTGCCCGCATCGCCCGCGCGCGCCGCCTCGACGCCCGCGTTCAGCGCCAGCAGATTGGTCTGGAAGGCGATGCCGTCGATCACCGCGATGATCTCGCTGATCTCGCTCGACGAGCGTTCGATGCCGTTCATCGCCTCGACCGCGCGGCGCACCACGTCGCCCGACGCCTCGGCATCGCGGCGCGTCTCGACCACCACCGCATCGGCGCGCGAGGCGGTTTCGGCGGTTTCCTTCACCGTCGTCGTGATCTCGTGCATCGCCGCGGCGGTTTCCTCCAGCGAGGCGGCCTGTTGCTCGGTGCGCTGCGAGAGATCGTCGGACGCCTGACGGATGTCGTTGGCGCCGTTGGTGATCCCGGTCGCGCTGGTCGACACCGCGGTCATCGCTGCCGACACCGCGACCATCGCGCCGTTGAAGTCGCTCTTCAGCTTGGCGAACGGGCCGGTCAGTTCGGCGTCGATCCGCGCGGTCAGATCGCCCTGCGCCAGCGCGCTGAGGCCGCGGCCGATATTGTCGACGATCAGCGCGGTCTGCTCCTCCTTGGCGCGCTCGGCGGCGGCGAGCTGGTTGCGGAACTGCACCATCACCTTGGCGAGCTGCCCGACCTCGTCGGCGCGCTCGTCGACCGCGACCTGCGCGTTCAGATCGCCGGCCGCCAGCTTGCCCAGCGCCTCGGTCATCGCCTTGATCGGGTTGGCGATCCCGCGGATCAGCGCGGTGAGCAGCACGCCGGCGAGCGCCAGCGCCGCGAGCACCAGCCCCAGCGCGGTGATGCGCGAGAAGGCGTAGAGCGTCCGCGCCTCGTCCATCTCCTTGTCCATCAGCGCGACCTGGATGTCCTGCGACATCGCGGCCTCGGCATTGGCGCGGTCGAACAGCGACTGGCTGGCGCGGAAGCTCTGCATCGCCTCGTCATTGCGATTGGCCGCGCCCAGCTGGCGCGTGACCACGGAACGCTGGCCGAAGGCAGTCCATAGCTGGCGGAAGCGCGTCAACGACGCCCGCGCCTGTGGATTGGTCAGCGCCTTGTCGAGGAAGGTCACATTCTTGTCGATCAGCGCGAGCTGCTGGTCCGCGGCTTGGCCGGCCTGGCTGATCTTGTCGGGTTCGATCGACAGGATCACGGTCGCCTCGGCGATGCGATAATCGGAGGTTGCGGTGTTGACGGCAGCGATCGCGACCAGCTTGTCGCGGCGTTCCTTGCCCAGCACCTCGGTAGAGTGATTGAGGCGCGCCTGCGTCCACAACGACATCCCGGCCATCGCCACCAGCGCGAGCGCGAGGATGCCGAATGCGAGCAGGAGTTTGCGGCCGATCGCCAGATTTTTCATCACCACCGCCTTCACGGAGTCGTATCGAGTCGGGGCAGGATTAACGGCGACAGCTTTAGGACGCGTTAAGTGCGAAATCGGCCCTAAATCACCCGGTAAGGGACGACGCCGCGCACGTCGGCCTCGACCGCGATCGTGCGGTCGGTCGGCGGGAAGGCGCGCTGGTCGCAGTCGGAGCGCGGGCACAAACGGCAGCTGATCCCGATCGGGGTCGCCGCGCGCAGGTCGACCGCATCGGCATAGACGAAATCGCCGGCATGCGCCGCCTCGCACCCCAGCGCGACCGCATAGCGGCGCGGCGCGCGCGCGAAGCGGCCCGACGGCTTGACCAGTCCTTTCGCCATCGAGACGTAGCGCACCCCGTCCGGCGTCTCGGCATGTTGCACGAGGATGCGGTCGGGGATCGCGACCGCTTCATGGACGTGCCACAGCGGGCAGGCGCCGCCGAAGCGTGCGAATTGCAGCCGGGTGGCCGAATGGCGCTTGGTGATGTTGCCCGCCATGTCGACGCGGCAGAAGTAGAAGGGGATGCCCTCCGCACCCGGGCGTTGCAGCGTCGAGAGCCGATGGCACGCCTGTTCGAAGCTGGTGCCGAACCGCCGCGACAGCCGGTCGATGTCGTGGCGCAGCGCGCGCGCCGCCTCACGGAACGCCTGATAGGGCATCAGCATCGCCCCGGCCGCGTAATTGGCGAGCCCGATCGCGAGCAGCCGCCGCGCCTCGGGGTGCGGAAGTCCTGACGCGGCGACGATCTCTGCGATCGGTGTCGCGAAGGCGAGGGCGGCGATGCGGTGCGCGATCAGGAAGCGGCGGCTCTCCGGCGGCAGCGCGGCATTCAGATGCAGGACGCGCCCGTCGAAGCGCGCCAGCGGCGCATCCTCGCGCGACTCCGCCGCCAGCGCCACACCGTGCGCCGCCAGCGCGTCCTCGATCGCCGTCGCGCCCTGCGCCTGCGCCCATCGCTCGGCGGCGCGATCGAGCGGGTCGATGTAATTGCCCGCCTCGTGGAACCAGTCGCGCACTGCCTCCCACGGCAGGCGCGCGCCAACCCCGGCGGTCAGCGCCTCCTCGGCGAGCGCGACGCGTTCCTCCGCGGCGCGCTTGGCGGCGTGGAGCGCGATCAGCCGGTCGGCGAGCGCGGGGCGCTCCTCGGCAAGCTGCGCGACATCCTCGGGCGGCAGCGGCGCCACGGCCGGATCGGCGAGCGCCTCGCGCAACGCCACCAGTCGCCGGGCCGGTGCCGCGCCTTCGATATCGGCGAGCGCAGCGGGGAAATGCTGCGCCAGTGCGGCGCTCACCGCCGCGGTCAGCGGGCGCTCGTCGCTTTCGAGCTGCGAGAGGTAGCTGACCGACAGCCCGAGCCGCGCCGCCATCGCCCGCTGGTTGAGCTGCGCCGCCACCCGCACCGCGCGCAACTGCGCCCCGGCATACAGCCGCGCCTTCACGCGCCGTCGCCCCTGCGCAGGCAGGGGCCTATGTCTGCATCGTGCTCGCGGATCGTGGACACAGCAGCCTTCCTCTCCGTAACAGCCGACCTGGAACACGAGAAAGTCATAGGCTCCTGCCTTACGCAGGAGCGACGGGAGTTTGCAACGCGCTCCTTCGCAAGTTCGCAACTTCACATTTGCCCCGCCGCGCCGCGCCGGGCAAAACAATCGCCGCGTCCGGGAGAGAAGAATGTCATCGACGATCGCCGAACTCGAAAGCCGTCGTGCCGCCGCCCGCGCCGGTGGCGGACAGAAGCGCGTCGATGCGCAGCACGCCAAGGGCAAGCTGACCGCGCGCGAACGGCTCGACGTGCTGCTCGACGAGGGCAGTTTCGAGGAGCTCGACATGTTCGTCGAACACAATTGCACCGATTTCGGGATGCAGGAGCAGGTCGTGCCCGGCGACGGGGTCGTCACCGGATCGGGGACGATCAACGGCCGGCTGGTGTTCGTCTTCTCGCAGGACTTCACCGTCTTCGGCGGCTCGCTCTCCGAACGCCATGCGCAGAAGATCTGTAAGATCATGGACATGGCGCTCAAGGTCGGCGCGCCGGTGATCGGGCTCAACGATTCGGGCGGCGCGCGCATTCAGGAGGGCGTCGCGTCGCTGGGCGGCTATGCCGAGGTGTTCCAGCGCAACGTGCTGGCGAGCGGCGTGGTGCCGCAATTGAGCCTCATCATGGGGCCGTGTGCGGGCGGGGCGGTCTATTCGCCGGCGATGACCGACTTCATCTTCATGGTGAAGGACTCGAGCTACATGTTCGTCACCGGCCCGGACGTGGTGAAGACCGTCACCAACGAGGTCGTCAGCCAAGAGGCGCTGGGCGGCGCGGTGACGC
Organism: uncultured Sphingomonas sp.; assembly: GCA_913776255.1. Taxonomy (GTDB): domain Bacteria; phylum Pseudomonadota; class Alphaproteobacteria; order Sphingomonadales; family Sphingomonadaceae; genus Sphingomonas. Next base: position 48,620 of record CAJYLV010000034.1, read on the forward strand.
ACACCACGAAGACCAGCGTCGCCGATGTCGCGTTCGACAACGATATCGAGGCGCTGCTGGCGGCGCGCGACTTCATCGATTTCCTGCCCGCGTCCAACCGGGAGGGCGTGCCCGAGCGTCCGACCGACGACCCGTGGGACCGCGCCGAACCCGGGCTCGACACGCTGATCCCCGCGAACGCCAACCAGCCGTACGACATGCACGAGCTGCTCGCGAAGGTCGTTGACGAGGGCGACTTCTTTGAGATCCAGCCCGCGCACGGCGCGAACATCATCTGCGGCTTCGGGCGGATCGAGGGGCGCACCGTCGGCTTCGTCGCCAACCAGCCGATGGTGCTGGCCGGCGTGCTCGACATCAACTCCAGCCGCAAGGCGGCGCGCTTCGTGCGCTTCTGCGATGCGTTCGAGATCCCGATCGTCACCTTCGTCGACGTGCCCGGCTTCCTCCCCGGCACCGCGCAGGAGCATAACGGCATCATCAAGCACGGCGCGAAGCTGCTGTTCGCCTATGCCGAGGCAACCGTGCCCAAGATCACCGTCATCACCCGCAAGGCCTATGGTGGCGCCTATGACGTCATGGCCTCCAAGCACTTACGCGGCGACCTCAACTATGCGTGGCCGACCGCCGAGATCGCGGTGATGGGCGCGAAGGGCGCGGTCGAGATCATCTTTCGCGGCCGCACGCCCGAGGAGATCGCCGAACGCACCGCGGAATATGAGGCGCGCTTCGCCAACCCGTTCGTCGCGGCAAGCAAGGGGTTCATCGACGAGGTGATCCAGCCGCACTCCACCCGCCGCCGCATCGCGCTCGGCTTGCGCAAGCTGCGCAACAAGGCACTGGAGAATCCGTGGAAGAAGCATGACAATATTCCTCTGTGACCTCGTCCGTCATTGCGAGCGCAGCGAAGCAATCCAGGGCGTGGCGCGAGACATCGGATCGCTTCGCTACGCTCGCGCTGACGAGGTAGCGGCGTCGTGAAGCAGCCCGCGGTCTACATCATGGCGAGCGGCCGCAACGGCACGCTCTACGCGGGCGTAACGTCGAATCTGGCGCAACGCGTGTGGCAGCATCGTGGAAGGCTTCACGCAGCAATATGGTTGCAAGCTTCTGGTCTGGTTCGAGATCGCCGACACGATGGAAGTCGCGATCACCCGCGAGAAACAGATCAAGAGCGGATCGCGCGCGAAGAAGGTCGCGTTGATCGAAGCGATGAACCCGCACTGGCATGACCTCTACGAGCAGATCGCCCATGGATAACAACACGACACACTTCTCCCCCGTTATTGCGAGCGCAGCGAAGCAATCCAGTGTCCCGCGCGCTGCCCTGGATTGCTTCGCTCCGCTCGCAATGACGGAAGGGGCACGATGACCCTCGGCCGCCTCAACCACGTCGGTATCGCGACGCCGTCGATCGCCCGCGCGATCGAGGCCTACCGCACCCTGTTCGGCGCAGACGCGATCGGTGAGCCGTTCGACCTGCCCGCGCAGGGCGTGAAGGTTTGCTTCATCGACGCGCCCAACACGCAGATCGAGTTGATCGAGCCCTATGATGACACGTCCCCGATCGCGGGCTTCCTCAGGAAGAACCCGGCCGGCGGGCAGCATCACGTCTGTTTCGAGATCCCCGACATCGACGCCGCGGTCGCCGACCTCAAGGCAAAGGGCGCGACGATCCTCGGCGAGCCGCGGATCGGGGCGCATGGTACGCCGATCGTCTTCGTCCACCCGCGCGACATGGGCGGCGTACTGGTCGAACTGATGGAAACGCCGCAGGAGGGCGCGCATTGACCTACGAGACGATCACCTTCGACCTCACCGACCGCGTCGCAACGCTTGCGATCGACCGGCCCGCGCGGATGAACGCGCTCACCCCGCGCGTCTTCGCCGAACTGACCGCCGCGATCGACGCCGCGCTCGAACAGGGCGCGCGCGCGATCGTGCTGACCGGCACCGGCGGCGCCTTCTGCTCGGGCGCGGACCTCGTCGGGGACGGCGGCGCGCCGATGCCGCGCGACCTCGGCGAGTCGCTCGACACCAGCTACAATCCGTTCGTCCGCAAGGTCGCCGCGCTCGACGTGCCGTTCCTCACCGCGATCAACGGCCCGGCAGTCGGCGCGGGGCTCGGGCTGGCGTTGCTCGGCGATATCAGCGTCATGGCGCGCTCGGCCTATGTGCTGCTCGCGTTCGTCAACATCGGGCTGGTCCCCGATGCCGGCGCGACCTGGCTGGTCGCCAAGGCGGCGGGGCGCACCAAGGCGCTGGAAATGGCGCTGCTCGGCGAGCGGGTGTCGGCCGACGAGGCGCTCGCCGCCGGGCTGGTGACGCGCGTCGTCGACGATGCGCAGGTGCTTGGCGAGACGCAGAAACTCGCCGCGAAGCTCGCCGCCGGGCCGTCGGTGGCGATCGGGATGATCCGCAAGCAGGTCGCCGCCGCGTTGTCGCTCGACCTCGACCAGTCGCTGGCGGTCGAGCGCGCAAACCAGACCCGTGCCGGCCACACCCGCGACTTCGCCGAGGCGGTCCGCGCGTTCGGCGAGAAGCGCAAGCCGGTGTTCGAGGGCCGCTGAACATGGCCGACGAGCGCAACCTCGGCGAGGACAGTGGCGCGGCGGCGGCGATCGGCACCCCCGCGCCGACCGGCACCGAAAGCTGGGCCGCCGCCGCCGCGAAGGAGGTGAAGGGCCGCGACTTGACGTGGCACACCCCCGAGGGGATCGACGTCAAGCCGCTCTATACTCCCGCGGATGTCGAGGGTTGGGAGCCCGGGCTGCCCGGTTTCGCGCCGTTCGCGCGCGGGGTGCGCGCGTCGATGTACGCCGGTCGCCCGTGGACGATCCGCCAATATGCCGGCTTCTCGACCGCCGAGGAATCGAACGCTTTCTACCACCGCAACCTCAAGGCCGGGCAGAAGGGGCTGTCGGTCGCGTTCGATCTCGCCACGCATCGCGGGTACGACAGCGACCATCCGCGCGTCACCGGCGATGTCGGCAAGGCCGGGGTGGCGATCGACACCGTCGAGGACATGAAGATCCTGTTCGACGGCATCCCGCTCGATCAGATGTCGGTCAGCATGACGATGAACGGCGCGGTGATCCCGATCCTCGCCTTCTTCATCGTCGCCGGCGAGGAACAGGGCGTCGAGCGCAAATTGCTCGACGGGACCATCCAGAACGACATCCTCAAGGAGTTCATGGTCCGCAACACCTATATCTACCCGCCCGAACCGTCGATGCGGATCATCTCCGACATCTTCGCCTATACCTCGGCGGAGATGCCGAAGTTCAACAGCATCTCGATCTCCGGCTATCACATGCAGGAGGCCGGGGCGACGCAGGTCCAGGAGCTGGCCTTCACCATCGCCGACGGCATGGAATATGTGAAATACGGCGTCGCCTCCGGGCTCGACATCGACAAATTCGCCGGGCGGCTGAGCTTCTTCTTCGCGATCGGCATGAACTTCTTCATGGAGATCGCCAAACTGCGCGCCGCGCGCGTGCTGTGGCACCGCGTCATGACGCAGCTCGGTGCGAAGGACGAGCGCAGCAAGATGCTGCGCACCCACTGCCAGACCAGCGGCGTCTCGCTGACCGAGCAGGACCCGTACAACAACGTCATGCGCACCACGATCGAGGCGATGGCGGCGATGCTCGGCGGCACGCAGTCGCTCCACACCAACGCACTCGACGAGGCGATCGCGCTGCCGACCGACTTCTCGGCGCGGATCGCGCGCAACACGCAATTGGTGATCCAGGAAGAGACGGGGATGACCAACGTCGTCGATCCGCTCGGCGGCAGTTATTATGTCGAGGCGCTGACCAGGCGGCTGGTCGACGAGGCGTGGGCGATCATCGCGCGCGTCGAGCGCGAGGGCGGGATGGCCAAGGCGGTCGCGGCGGGCTGGCCCAAGGCGATGATCGAGGAAGCGAGCGCCGCCCGCGCCGCGCGGGTCGACCGTGGTGAGGACGTGATCGTCGGCGTCAACAAATATCGCAAGGACAATGAGGACCCGGTCGAGATCCTCGCGATCGACAATCACGCGGTGCGCGACGCGCAGGTCCGCCGCATCCGGCAGGTCAAGGCGGCGCGGAACGAGGCGGCGGCGCGCGCCGCGCTCGATGCGTTGCGCGAGGGGGCACGCGGCGACGCCAATCTGCTCGCGCTCGCGGTCGAGTGCGCGCGCGCGCGCGCCACGCTCGGCGAGATTTCCTCGGCGATGGAGGACGTCTTCGGCCGCTACGGCACGCAACCGACGCCGGTGAAGGGCGTCTATGGCGGCGCCTACACCGACGACGCGCGCTGGGTGCGGCTGGAGGACGGCGTCGCTGCCACCGAGCGCCGGCTCGGCCGCAAGCCGCGGATGCTGGTCGCGAAAATGGGGCAGGACGGGCACGACCGCGGCGCCAATCTGGTCAGCAGCATGTTCGGCGACCTCGGCTTCGAGATCGTGCCGGGGCCGCTCTTCCAGACCCCGGAGGAGGCCGCGGTGCTGGCGCTGGCCAGGGACGTCGACATCGTCGGCGCGTCGAGCCTCGCCGCCGGGCACAAGACGCTGATCCCCGAGCTGATCGGCCATCTGCGCGACGCCGGGCGGGCGGACATCAAGGTGATCGCGGGCGGCGTGATCCCCGCGCAGGACTATCAGGCGCTGTTCGACGCCGGCGTGCAGGCGATCTTCGGGCCGGGCACCAACCTCATCACCGCGGCGGAAGAGGTGTTGCGGCTGCTCGGCCACAACATGCCCCCGCAGGGCGAGGCGGCGTGATGGGCTCCGCACGTCAGCCCGACATTCCACGTCACCCCGGCGAAGGCCGGGGCCCAGTTGGGGGACGTTTCCGCAGCTCGCTAGCGATCCCCAACTGGGCCCCGGCCTCCGCCGGGGTGACTGTAATGTTGGGGGTGATGGCAGTGGCGGCAGCGCTGATGACGGCCACCCCCGCCACCGCGCAGACGCAGGCGGGCATGAACGCGCAGGCCGCCACCACCTACAAAGCCGCCGACGCGGCGATGAACGCGCAATGGCCGCGCACCTATGCCGCAATGAAGCGCCGCGACGCCACCGCGCGCGACGGCTTCGGCTATGCCGCCGCGACGCTCGCCAGCCAGCGCGCGTGGCTGGCGTTCCGCGACAAACAGTGCACGATCGAAGGCGGCGAGTTCGCCGGCGGGTCGCTCCAGCCGATGGCGCGCTTGCAGTGTCTGGCGCGGCTGACCAAGGAGCGCACCACGCAATTGAAGGACCTGATGTGGCAACGCTGACCGAGACGACGACCCGCACCGACTGGACGCGCGAGGAGATCGCCGACCTGTTCGACCTGCCGTTCGACGAATTGATGTACCGCGCGCAGACCGTCCACCGCGCGCATCACGCGCCGTCGGAGGTGCAGCTCTGCACGCTCCTGTCGATCAAGACCGGCGGCTGCCCGGAGGATTGCGGCTATTGCTCGCAGTCGGTCGCGGCGGAGAGCGGGGTCAAGGCGACCAAGCTGATGGACGTGCAGGCGGTGCTCCAGCGTGCCGCCGAGGCAAAGGATGCCGGCTCGCAGCGCTTCTGCATGGGCGCGGCGTGGCGCAACCCCAAGGACCGCGACATGGACGCGATCATCCAGATGATCGAGGGCGTGCGCGGCATGGGGATGGAAACCTGCATGACGCTGGGGATGCTGACGCC
>CAJYLV010000035.1 GCA_913776255.1 uncultured Sphingomonas sp.
GACGGGCGGGCGACCAGCGCCTCGCCCGTGGCGACCGCCAGCCGCTGGCCGGGGACGCCTTCGCCCTCGACCTCCCCTTCGTCCTCGGCCGGGGTGTCGGCGGCGGCGGCGGCCTCGACCGCGGCGCCCTTGACCGGCATCAGCCGGGCGGCGTGGACGAAGCTGTCGGCCTGTTCGGCGGCGAGCGTGTGGAGCTTGCGCGCCTCCGCCGAGCCGAGGAACGCCGCCTCGACGATATGATGGTCGGTCACGCCGCGCCACAGCCGCTCGAAGTGGATGCCGCCGTCTTCGGTGACGCGCGCGCTCCATGTCGCCTCGCTGTCGCCCTGATCGAGTCGCCGGACGACCTCGGTCACCGCCGCGGCACGCGCATCGCGCGGGGCGTCGGGATCGAGCGCGCCGCCCAGCGCCAGCCCCTCGATGATGACCGGATCGTAGCGGCGCGGCACGTAGCGCATCAGCGTGCGCATCCGCCGCGCATGCTCGACCAGCGGGCGCAGATGGACCCCGGTGAGCTTCTCGTCGCCGCGCTCCAGCGCCATCGCGTTCAGACCGGCGTCGACGAGATAATCGTCGAGCGCGTGATCGTCCTTGAGATACACCTCCGAGCGGCCCTTGGTCGCCTTGTACAGCGGCGGCTGCGCGATGTAGAGATGCCCGGCCTCGATGATCTCCGGCATCTGGCGATAGAAGAACGTCAGCAGCAGCGTGCGGATATGCGCGCCGTCGACATCGGCGTCGGTCATGATGACGATCTTGTGGTAGCGCAACTTGTCGAGCTTGAAGTCGTCGCGCCCGATCCCGGTGCCCATCGCCTGAATCAGCGTGCCGATCTCCTTCGAGCCGAGCATCCGGTCGAAGCGCGCGCGCTCGACGTTGAGGATCTTGCCGCGCAGCGGGAGGATCGCCTGGAAGTGGCGGTCGCGGCCCTGCTTGGCCGAGCCACCGGCCGAATCGCCCTCGACGAGAAACAGTTCGGACTTGGCCGGATCGCGCTCCTGACAGTCGGCGAGCTTGCCCGGCAGGCTGGCGATGTCCATGACGCCCTTGCGCCGCGTCAACTCGCGCGCGCGCTTCGCCGCCTCGCGCGCGGCGGCCGCGTCGATGATCTTGCCGACGATCGCGCGGGCGTGCTGCGGGTTTTCCTCCAGCCATTCCGCCATCTTGTCGGCCATCAGGCTTTCGAGCGGCTGGCGAACCTCCGACGAGACCAGCTTGTCCTTGGTCTGCGAGCTGAACTTCGGGTCCGGCAGCTTGACTGAGACGATCGCGGTCAGCCCCTCACGCATGTCGTCGCCGGTCAGCGACACCTTCTCCTTCTTCAGGAGCCCCGACTTCTCGGCATAATTGTTGAGCGTGCGGGTCAGCGCGGCGCGGAAGGCGGCGATGTGCGTGCCGCCGTCGCGCTGCGGAATGTTGTTGGTGAACGCGAGGACGTTCTCGTAATAGCTGTCGTTCCACTCCAGCGCGACCTCGATCGTCACATGATCGCGGGTGCCCGCCACCGAGATCGGGTCGGGGAACAGCGGCTGCTTGTTGCGGTCCAGCCACTTCACGAACGCGGCGATCCCGCCCTCGTAGAAGAGTTCGATCGACTTCGGTTCCTCGTGGCGCGCGTCGTTGAGGAACAGGCGCACGCCGGAGTTGAGGAACGCCAGCTCGCGATAGCGATGCTCGAGCTTCTCGAAGTCGAATTCGGTGATCTTGAACGTCTCGGGAGAGGGCAGGAAGGTGACGCGCGTCCCCTTCTTGCCGTTGGCCGGGCCAACGACCTTGAGCGGGGCCACCGCGTCGCCGTGCGCGAAGCGCATATAATGCTCCTCGCCGTCGCGCCAGATGGTCAGGTCGAGGAATTCGGACAGCGCGTTGACCACCGACACGCCGACGCCGTGCAAGCCACCTGACACCTTGTAGGCGTTGTCGTCGCTGGTGTTCTCAAACTTGCCGCCGGCGTGGAGCTGGGTCATGATGACCTCGGCCGCCGAGACGCCCTCTTCGGGGTGGATGCCGGTCGGGATGCCGCGGCCGTTGTCGGTCACCGACACCGAGCCGTCGGCGTTCAGCGTAATGTCGATCCGGTCGCAATGCCCGGCCAGCGCCTCATCGATCGCATTGTCGCTCACCTCGAACACCATATGGTGCAGGCCCGAGCCGTCGTCGGTGTCGCCGATGTACATGCCGGGACGCTTGCGGACGGCGTCGAGGCCCTTCAGCACCTTGATCGAGGAGGCGCCGTATTCGCTGGTATTCTGAGGTTCTGCCATGGCGATCATATAGGCAGCCGGACGGTGTAGCGAAAGCGAAACCTAGCCCATCGCGGGGCGGTCGCGCAGCCCCGCGAACAGCAGTCCGGCGATCGCCAGCGCGACGCTCGCCACCGCCAGCCCGGCCGCGTCGCCGCCGGTGGCGTCGTGAAGCGCGCCGAAGCCGATGATCCCCGCGCCGCTGCCGACCAGTGCGACGACGATGAGCGTACCGTAGATCTCGCCATAGGCGCGCAGCCCGAACAACCGGGCGGCAAAGAAGGGGAAGAGGTCGTTCTCCGCGCCGTTCATCAACCCGGCGCAGAACACGCCCATCGCCAGCCCCGGCAGCGCGAGCCCGGGCCATTGCAGCGCCGCGAAGCCGAGCGCGGAGAGTCCGGCGACGGTGGCGGCGATCCGCTGCGGCGCGAAGCGGTCGATCAGCGCGCCGAACGTGACCCGCGCTGCGACCTGCGACGCGCCGAAGGCGGTGAGCAGCAGCGCCGCCCCGGTCGGCGTCAGCCCCCGGTCGATCCCGAACGGCACCAGTTGCGTGACGAAGCCGATCGTGCCCAGATTGACGAAGAAGCCGGTGAGGCCGAGCCGCCAGAAGCGCGGATCGCGGCGTGCTTCGGCGGCGATGACGCCGGAAACTTCGGCCGGGTCGCCAGCGGTGGCGTGGCTGACCCGGCCGGCGGCGCGAATCGCGACCAGCGCGATCGGCAGCGCGACCAGCGCCGAATAGACCGCCAGCGCGACGAACCCGCCGCGCCAGCCGAAATCCTCGATCACCTCCGCCAGCACGATCGGCAACAGCAGCGTGGTCAGCGGCAACCCGGAGGTCGCGATCCCCAGCGCCAGCCCGCGATGCGTGACGAAGCGCGCCGCGATCAGCTTGCCATAGGCGAGCGCGCTGGTGCCCGGCACCGTCATCGCCAGCGCCAGCACCAGCAGGTGATAATGCCAGAGCTGCCCGCGCATCGTCGCCATGCCGAGATAGGCGGCGGCGAGCGCGACCATGCAGCCGACGATCATCGGCCGGACGCCCAGCCGGTCGACCGCGCGCCCGAGCAACGGCACCGCGAGGCTGCCCGCGAAGCCCAGCCCGCTGGCGGCGGCGACCGCGCCGCGGCTCCAGCCGAACTCGCCGGTCATGCCCGGCACGAACATGCTCGACAGGTTCTGGAACAGCGCCGGGCCGGCGCCGCTGCCGACCACCGCGCCGAGCACGATCGGCCAGCCGTTCCGCCATTCGCTGCGACTCGGGACAGGCTGGCGGAGCGACATCGACGCGCGCTAGCGGGCGGCGGCGTCGCCGTCATCCCCGGCGCGGTCGGGGAGGATCAGGAAGCACAAAGCCGCGAGCAGCAGCGCGCCGCAGCCGAGCGTCAGCGCGCCGGCATAGCCGCCGGTGAGATCATGGAGCCGGCCGAAGCCGATGATCCCGACCGCGGTGCCCGACAAGGCGATCGGCATCGCGGTGCCGTAGATTTCCGCATAGGCGCGCAGCCCGAACAGTCGCGCCGCGAAGAAGGGCAGCAAGTCGTTCTCCGCACCGTTCATCAGTCCGGCCAAAAAGACGAGCACCAGCAGCAGCGCCAGCCCCGCGGGCGCGAACGCCAGCGCGACGAAGGCGGCGGCGGACAGGATCGCGAACGCCGCCGCGACCGGCTGCGGGCGCAGGCGGTCGATCAGCCAGCCGACCAGCAGCCGCCCGGCGATCGCGCTCGATGCGAAGCTGGTGAGCAGCAGCGCCGCCTGCGCGGGCCGCAGCCCGAGCTCGATCCCGATCGGGACCAGCTGGGTCACGAAGCCGGTGGTCGCGGCGTTGATGAGCCACGCCGAGGCGACCATGATCCAGAAGCGCCGGTCGCGCCGCGCCGCCGCCGCGCTGGTGCCGGGCAGGCCGGGGCGGGCGGCGGCGGGCGTGGCAGGCAGCGACACGGCGCGCAGGCTGAGCAGGATCAGCGGCAGCGCGAGCACCGCCGAACCGCCGGCCAGTGCGACGAACCCCGCGCGCCAGCCGAAGTTGGCGATGGTTGCGCCTAACAGGGGTGCGGCGACGATCGTCGCCAGCGCCAGCCCCGAGGTGCCGAGCGCCAGCGCCATCCCGCGCCCGCGCACGAAGCGCGCCGCGATCAGCTTGCCATAAGCGAGGCTGCTCGTCCCCGGCAACGCCAGCACCAGCAACACGACGCCGAGCTGATAGCGCCAGATCGCGCGGCCGCCGTTCATGCCCATCGCCGACAGCCACAGATAGGCGGCGCCGAGCAGCAGCATCGAGGCGACGATCACCGGACGCACCCCGAAGCGGTCGGCGGCGCGCCCGATCAGCGGCGCGGCGATCGCGCCGCCAAGCGCCAGCCCGGCGGCGGTGGCGATGTCGCCGCGCGACCAGCCGAACGCCGCCTCCAGCCCGGGCGTGAACAGGCTGGAGAGGTTCTGGTACAGCCCCGGCCCGAACCCCGCGCCGAGCATCGCCGCCGCGACGACCGGCCAGCCGCGCCGCCATTCGGTCAGCGTATGCGGGGTGTGATCGGCAGGGACGGCGAGATCGGGCAGGGGACTGTTTCCCGGCTGAGAGGGCGAGACTGCATCGCTCAACGCGGTCACGTCGAAAATGTTGTCGGCGTAACGACATCGTGCAGCGCCACCCAGGTGGCGGCGTCGATACCGTCGAACAGCGCGCGCTCGGTGCCGGTCATCCACACCTGCCCGAGCGGGGCGAGGCGCGCGAACAGCGCGGCGCGGCGCACCGGGTCGAGATGCGCGGCGACCTCGTCGAGCAGCAGCACCGGCGCGTGTCCGGTCAGCCGCGCGACCAGTTCGGCATGCGCGAGCACGATCCCGAGCAGCAGCGCCTTCTGCTCGCCGGTCGAGGCGGTGGCGGCGGGGCGCGCCTTGTCGACATGGGTGACGATCAGGTCGGCGCGATGCGGCCCGACCAGGGCGCGCCCGGCGCCGGCATCGCGCGCGCGGCCCGCCCGCAGCGCCCCGGCCAGCGCGGCCGCGTCGCCGCTCCACCCGTCGAGCGCGATCCGCGCGCGCGCGATCTCCCCCGCGGGCTGCGCGGCGAGCGCCGCGTCGAGCGCGGCGACGGTGCGGCGGCGCGCGGCGTCGAGCGCGGCGCCATGCTGTGCCATCTGCGCCTCCAGCGCGGCGAGCCAGTCGGGGTCGGGCAGCGGATCGGCGAGCAGGCGATTGCGGTCGCGCATCGCCGCCTCGTAGCGCGCGCCGTCGCGGGCATGGCCAGGCTCGATCGCCAGCGTCAACCGGTCGAGGAAACGCCGGCGGCCGCCCGCCGCCTCGGTGAACAGCCGGTCCATGGCCGGGGTGAGCCACAGCACCGCGACACGCTCGGCAAGCGCGGTGGCGGGGGCGGCGGCGCCGTTGATCCGGACCACCCGCCGTTCGGGCGCGGACGCCAGCGCGCCGGTGGCGAGCGTCACGTCATCCTCGAGCGTCGCGGCGACGCCGAAGCCGCCCGGCCCGTCGCTGCGCGCCACCTCCGACAGCGCGGCGCGGCGCAGTCCCCTGCCGGGCGCGAGCAGCGACACCGCCTCCAGCACGTTGGTCTTGCCCGCACCGTTCGGCCCGTACAGCACCACGAAGCCGGGCGCGGCATCGGGCGAGATCGACAGCGCTTCGTGATTGCGGACATCGGTGAGGACGAGGCGGGACAGCATGGTGGCGCGATGCTGGTACGGGCAAAGCACGGGGAGGGCGACTGTTTCCTTTTCGGCGCGGCGCGATGCGGCTGCGACTCCTGTCGTCAGGCTCCTTTCGACCGAGTCCTGCACGCTGACGGACGGAGGGCGGCTATTTCGACGGAGACGCTGGCGCCGGCTGCCACAATTCTATCTTGGTTCCGTCAGGATCGACGATCCAGGCGAACTTGCCGCTCGGATCACTCTCGTCGACCTTGAGCGGTGTCACGCCCTTCCTCTTCAGGCCAGCGAGGAACGCCGTCAGGTCGTCCACCGCAAAATTCACCATGAAGTCGCGTTGGGAAGGCTTCATGTAATCGGAGCCGGTCCTGAAGACGTTGAGGGTGAGCACGGGTGGATGATCCGGCGCGTCATAGGGCATGACCGCGCCGCCCCACGGCTCGACGGCGATACCGAGAACATCGTGGTACCACGCCATCAGCGCTTTCGGATCCTTGCTTTGCAGGAAGATGCCGCCGACGCCGGTGATCCTCCCGCGCGGTTCTGCTGCCGTGGTCATGGCCGGCATCGCTCCAAGAAGGGCGAGGAGCGGTAGCGATTTGAGGATTGCGGCCGCCACGTGACACTCCCCTAGTTCGAGGACGGAACGATAGGCGTCGAGCGAGCCTTGAGCAATTGACCCACCCGGGCCGCTTCCGGTGAGCGTGGCCTTGCGGAATCGCCTGCCACCCGCGACAGCGCGCCCATGACGACATCAGCGACCCGCTCCGGCCTGTTGTTCGGCATCGGCGCCTATGTCTCCTGGGGCCTGCTGCCGCTCTATCTGCACCTGCTGACCGGCGTGCCGGCGTTGCAGGTGCTGGCGCATCGCGTGGTCTGGTCGCTGCTGCTGCTCGCGGCGATCGTGCTGGCGATGCGACGCGGCCGGGCGATCGTGGCGGCGGCGCGCGGGCGGACGCTGTTGCTGCTGTGCGCATCGGCGGCGCTGATCGCGGTCAACTGGCTGGTCTATATCTTCGCGGTGCAGAGCGGGCACGTGCTGGAGGCGAGCCTCGGCTATTTCATCAACCCGTTGCTCAACGTCGCGCTGGGGCTGATCGTGCTCGGCGAGCGGATCGGCGCGGTCCAGAAGGCGGCGGTCGCGGTGGCCGCGCTCGGCGTCGCGGTGCTGGCGGTCGCAGGCGGCGGGGCGTTGTGGATCTCGCTGACGCTCGCGTTCAGCTTCGGCGTCTACGGGCTGATCCGCAAGGTGGCGGCGATCGATGCGCTGGGCGGGCTGACCGTCGAGACGGCGTTGCTGGTCGGGCCGGCGCTGGCGGTGCTGTGGCTCAGCCCCGAGCCGGTGTTCGGGCGCGGCACCACCGACCTGCTGCTGGTGCTGGCCGGGGCGGTGACCGCCGCGCCGCTGCTGATGTTCGCCGCCGCCGCGCGCCGGCTGCGCTATTCGACGCTGGGGCTGCTGCAATATCTCGCGCCGACGTTGCAATTCCTGCTGGCGGTGCTGGTGTTCCACGAGCCGCTGCGCGGGGTGCATATCGTCACCTTCGCGCTGATCTGGAGCGGGTGCGCGCTCTATGCTGTCGGCAGCCGCCCGCGGCGCGCTACTCCCTAGGTTCGCGCCGGCCGAGCCACGCGGTGGTGGCGAGGTCCATCGTCACGTTGCCGACGGTGCGGATGATGTCGGGGATCGTCTCGACCGCGACCAACAGTCCGAGCGGCGCGACCGGGGCGCCGATCGTGCCCGCGATCGGCGCGATCGCGCTGACATAGCTGACAGTACCGGGCAGGCTGACCGAGCCGAGCGAGGTGAGCGTCGCCACCACCACGCCGACCGCGAGCGTCGCGGGCGTCAGCGCCACGCCGAACCACGTCGCGACATAGATCGCGACCGCGAGGTTCATCGCCGGGCCGGTCGCGCGGAAGATCGCCACCGCCAGCGGCAGCGTCACCCCGGCGGTACGCACCGGCACGCCGAGCGCCCGCGCGCCCTCCAGCATCGCCGGCACCGAGGCGAGCGAGGACTGGGTGCTGATCGCCACCGCCTGCGACGGCAGCGCGGCGCGCGCGAAGTCGGCAAGATTGAGCCGCGCGCCGGCCCAGGCGACCGGATAGGCGAGCAGCGTCACGATTACCCCGACGCTGGCGACGACGAGGATGTAATGCGCCAGCGCGCCGAACGCGCCAGAGCCGGCGCGCGCGCCGACCACTAAGGCCAGCGCGAACACGCCGAGCGGCGCGATCCACAGCACCCAGTCGATCACCACCAGCATCGTATCGCGCAGCGCGGTGAAGAAGCGGACCAGCAAGGCGCGCCCGTCGGCGTCGATCCGCGCGATCGCGAAGGCGAAGACGAGCGTGAAGATGATGAGCGACAGGAAGGCGTCGCTGGCGGCCGCGCTGACGATATTGGTGGGGACGATCCCGGCGAAGAACTCGCCGAGCGGCGGGACCGCCGGCACCTTGCCCGCGCCGACCAGCGCTGCGCGCAGCGCCTGCGCCGAGGCGGCGGGGAGCGGCGCGGCGGCGAGGATCAGCGGCGTGGCGATGGCGGCGATCGTCGCCGACAGGAACAGGAAGGTGACGTAGAGCGCGATCGCCCGCCCGGCGAGCCGACCGGCGCGCGCGGCCTCGGCGGTCGCCGCGACCCCGGTGACGAGCAGCGAGACGACCAGCGGGACGATCGTCATCTGCAATCCGTGCAGCCATGCCGCACCGACCGGCTCCGCGACCGCGATCGTGCCGGGAACGGCGTCGCGTGCGAAATGCGCAAGCGCGACGCCGCCTGCCAGCCCGATCAGCAGCGACAGCAGGATGCGGGTTGCTTGCGACATGCGGTCTCTTCGCCTTTTGCTCGTCCGCGATTATGGGACCTTTCTGGGCCAAGCGAACGGAAGACACGATGGCAAGGAAATATTTCGGCACCGACGGCATTCGCGGCCTGACCAACGCGGGCGCGATGACCGCGGAAATGGCGATGAAGGTCGGCATGGCGGCCGGGCGGCACTTCCTGCGCGGGCAGCATCGCCACCGGGTGGTGATCGGCAAGGACACGCGGCTGTCGGGCTATATGCTGGAGAGCGCATTACAGGCCGGCTTCACCAGCGTGGGCATGGACGTGACGCTGGTCGGGCCGATGCCGACCCCGGCGGTGGCGATGCTGACGAAGTCGATGCGCGCCGATATGGGCGTCATGATCTCTGCCAGCCACAATCCGTTTTTCGACAATGGTATCAAACTGTTCGGGCCGGATGGTTACAAGTTGTCGGATGAGGACGAACTGGCGATCGAGGCCGCGATCGACGGCGAGGTCGCGTTGGCCCCGGCGGGCGAGATCGGGCGCGCCAAGCGCATCGACGACGCGCGCGGGCGCTATATCCACTTCGCCAAATCGACCTTTCCCGCCGACCTGCGGCTCGACGGGATGAAGGTGGTGGTCGATTGCGCGAACGGTGCCGCCTATCAGGTCGCGCCCGAGGCGCTGTGGGAACTGGGGGCGGATCTGGTGCAGATCGGGGTCAATCCCAACGGGCTCAACATCAACGACAAGATCGGCTCGACCCATCCCGAGGCGCTGTCGGCGGCGGTGATCGAACATCATGCCGACATCGGCATCGCGCTGGACGGCGACGCCGACCGGCTGATCGTGGTCGACGAAAAGGGCCGGGTGATCGACGGCGACCAGCTGATGGCGACGATCGCCGCCGGCTGGGCGCGTGCCGGGCGGCTGGCGGGCGGCGGACTGGTCGCGACGGTGATGTCGAACCTCGGGCTGGAGCGGCATCTGAAGGCGCAGGGGCTGGGGCTGATCCGCACCGCGGTCGGAGACCGGCACGTGCTGGAGGCAATGCGCCGCCGGGGGTACAATGTCGGCGGCGAGCAGTCCGGGCACATCATCCTCAGCGACTATGCGACGACCGGCGACGGGCTGGTCGCGGCGTTGCAGGTGCTGGCGGAAATTTGCCGCGCGGGCGCGCCGGCGAGCGAGGTGCTGCACCGGTTCGAGCCGCTGCCGCAATTGCTGAAGAACGTGCGCTTCGCGGGCGGCAAGCCGCTGGAAACCGAAGCGGTGAAGGCGGTGATCGCGGATGCCGAGGCGGAGCTGGCCGGACGCGGGCGACTGGTGATCCGCCCGTCGGGGACCGAGCCGGTGATCCGCGTGATGGCCGAGGGCGACGATCCGGCGCAGGTCGAGCAGGTGGTCGACCGCATCTGCGACGCGGTGCGCGCGGCGGTTTGAGGGGGGAGGAGCGTCAAACTCCCTGTTCCCCGGCGAAGGCCGGGGTCCAGTCGGGAAGGCTGAAGTAACGGCGGTCTGCGCTCCGTTACCAGCGTCCCCAACTGGGCCCCGGCTTTCGCCGGGGCACCGAAAGGTCAGCGCTCGTTCAGATAGTAACGGTCGGTCGCGTTAAGCGCGGCGTCGAGTTCGTAGACGATCGGCTGACCGGTCGGAATCTCCAGCCCGGTGATCTCGTCGTCCGAAATCCCCGACAGATGCTTGACCAAGGCGCGCAGCGAATTGCCGTGCGCCGAAATCAGCACGCGCTGCCCGTCCTTGAGCGCCGGGGCGATGCGTCCTTCCCAATAGGGCAGCACGCGCGCGATCGTATCCTTGAGGCTCTCGGTCGCGGGGACGTCGATCCCGGCGTAGCGGCGGTCGGCCGACAGGTCGAATTCGCTGCCCGGCTCGATCGGCGGCGGCGGAACGTCGAAGCTGCGGCGCCAGATATGCACCTGCTCGTCGCCGTGCTTCGCCGCGGTCTCGGCCTTGTCGAGCCCGGTAAGCCCGCCGTAATGCCGTTCGTTGAGCCGCCAGTCCTTTTCGACCGGCAGCCACAGCCGCCCCATCGCCTCGAGCGCGAGGTTGAGCGTCTTGATCGCGCGGGTCTGGAGTGAGGTGAAGGTCTGGTCGAAGTCCAGCCCCTTGGCCGCCATCAACTCGCCCGCCGCGCGCGCCTCAGCCGCACCCTTCTCGGTGACGTCGACGTCCCACCAGCCGGTGAAGCGGTTTTCGAGGTTCCAGGCGGACTGGCCGTGGCGGATGAGGACGAGCGTCGGCAATCGGGTTCTCCCGTTAGAGGATCAGGGTCAGGAACTGGTTGTGCGGGCTGGATTCGTAATCGGCGAAGGCGTCGCAGGCGACGAAGCCGGCGCGGCGGTAGAGCGCGAGCGCCGGAGCATAAGCGTCGGTCGTCCCGGTTTCGAGATACAGTCGGCGATAGCCCCGCGCGCGTGCAGTCGCGATGATCGCCTCCAGCATGGCGCGACCGACGCCACGTCCGCGCCACGACTCGGCGGCGCGCATCGATTTGACCTCGCCGCTGTGCGCATCCACCTGGCGCAGCGCACCCATGCCGATCGGGGTCTGATCGTCCCACGCGGTCCAGAAGGTGACGTCCGGCGCCGCCAGCCCGGACGCATCCAGCGCGAAGGAAAAACCGGGCGGCGTGTTGCCGCGCTGTTCGGCGAGATGCGCGGCCAGCAAGGGCGCGATGGCGGGGTTGGCCGGATCGTCCTTCCTGATCTGCATCATGCCTCCCGCTGCTTGTCCCGCGAATGGCCCCGATCTAGCGAAAGGTGCGACCGACACAACAGGAGAGCGCCATGACGATCCGCCGCCGCACCATCGTCCACGACGGGCCGGGCGGTCCGTTCGAGGGCGTGTTCGCGTGGGACGACGCCACCGCCGCCGCGCGGCCGGGCGTGCTGGTGATCCCGAACGTGCTCGGGCAGAAAGAGAGCGACAATCTTAAGGCCGAGGCGCTGGCGGGGCTCGGCTATGCCGCCTTCGCCTGCGATCTGTTCGGGCAGGGCAAGCGCACGCAGCGCGGCGAGGGCGCGAGCCGCTATATGGACGAATTGAACGCCGACCGTGCGTTGCTGCGCGAGCGGCTGCGCGCGTCGCTGGGCGCGCTGACCGCGCAGGACGAGGTCGATGCGGCGACGGTCGCGGCGATCGGCTTCTGCTTCGGCGGCAAATGCGTGCTCGACATGGCGCGCGCCGGGTTCCCGATCCGCGGCGGGGTCAGCTTCCACGGGGTGTACGACCGGCCCGACTGGGACAGCGTCGATCCGATCACGGTGCCGCTGCTGATCTGCCACGGGTGGGACGATCCGCTCGGGCCACCCGACGCGGTGGTCGCGCTGGGCGAGGAACTCACCGCGGCGCGGGCGGACTGGCAGCTCCACGCTTATGGCGGGGCGGGGCACGCCTTTACCGACCAAGCGATGCCGGCGGGGCACCCCGGGTTCGGCTATGATGCGCGCGCCGACCGGCGCAGTTGGCGCGCGATGAGTCAATTTTTACAAGAGGCCTTTGAAAACAACGAGATCGTTGCCGAAGTCCCCACCGCCTTGTAGCGACGTTTCGCCAGTCGGAGGGCGCAGCAAAAGCGGCGCCCGCGACTGTAAAAAACAAGCAAGGCTCGGGGACACGTCGCGGGTTATGGGGATCACCGTTTATGCACCGGCGCCCACGCCCAATGACGAGGCGGCGCGCGAGCGGGCGGTAATGGCATCGGGCGCGCTCGACGCGCGCGACGATCCGGCATTGCTGGAGCTGGTCGAGCAGGCACGGCAGCGCTTCGGTGCCGGAATGGCGGCGGTGTCGATCCTGTCGCGCGACTGGCAATATCTGATCGCCGCGGCCGGAGTCACCTCGCGGACCTACAGCCGCCGGATGTCGCTGTGCGGCCATGCGATCATCACCCCACGCGCGGTGTTCTGCGTCGACGATGCGCGGGCCGACCCGCGGTTCGCCGACAATCCCGTGCTGATCGACGGCGGGCAGGTTCGCTTCTATGCCGGGGCGCCGCTGGTCGACGCCGGGCAGATGCCGCTCGGTACGTTCTGCGTCTTCGATCGCGCGCCGCGCGGCGACTTCGGCGCTTATGAGCAGATGCACCTCAAGCACTTCGCCGAGGCGGCGATCACCCGGCTGGCGGTGCGCCGGGCGAGCCCGCCGGGCGCCTGACCCGGTCAGCCCGCCGCGGCGGCGCGGTGGTGGCGGATCACCTCGTCGATGATGAAGCGGAGGAACTTCTCGGAGAATTCCGGGTCCAGCTCGGCATCCTCGCTCAACTGGCGCAGCCGGGCGATCTGGGCCTCCTCGCGGCCGGGATCGGCGGCGGGCAGCCCGGTCTGCGCCTTGTACGCACCCACCGACTGGGTGATCTTGAACCGCTCGGCGAGCAGGCAGACCAGCGCCGCGTCGATATTATCGATGCTCTTGCGATAGCCCTTCAGAACGTCGTCGGTCATCACGGCTTCCCCGTCAAAGCGATAATCGTCATGCAGCGCGCGCTTGCGTTGCGCGCGTGCCTCCCCCTAAGGGCAGGAACAGATGAGCGCTACCTTGCACCGACTTCCCGGGCACACGCCCTCGCTCGATCCGATGATCGGGCTGGTCGCCGCCGACATGGATCACGTCAATGCCGTGATCGTCGAGCGGATGCGATCGGAGATTCCGTTGATCCCGGAGCTGGCCGGGCATCTGATCGCGGGCGGGGGCAAGAGGATGCGGCCGATGCTGACGCTCGCGGGCGCGCAGCTGGTCGGCTATGGCGGCGACCGGCATCATCTGCTGGCGGCGGCGGTGGAGTTCATCCACACCGCGACGCTGCTGCACGACGATGTCGTCGACGGATCGGACCTGCGGCGCGGCAAGCGCACCGCCAACATCATCTGGGGCAATCCCGCCAGCGTGCTGGTCGGCGACTTCCTGTTCTCGCGCTCGTTCGAGCTGATGGTGGCGGGCGGCAACATGCGCGCGCTGGAAATCCTGTCTAACGCCTCCGCGGTGATTGCGGAAGGCGAGGTCAACCAGCTGACCGCGGCGCGGCGCGTCGATCTGCCCGAGGAACGCTATCTTGACATCATCCACGCGAAGACCGCGGCGCTGTTCGCAGCGGCGTGCCGGATCGCGGCGGTGGTCGCGGAGCGGCCGGCGGCGGAGGAGCAGGCGCTCGACTCTTACGGTCGCAATCTGGGTATCGCGTTCCAGCTGGTCGACGATGCGATCGATTATACCAGCGACGCGGGCACGATGGGCAAGGATGCCGGCGACGATTTCCGCGAAGGCAAGATGACCCTGCCGGTGATCCTCGCCTATGCGCGCGGCGGCGACGAGGAGCGTGCCTTCTGGCGCGACGCGGTCGAGGGCCGGCGGGCGAGCGATGCCGACTTCGCGCATTCGATCGATCTGGTCCGCCGGACGCGCGCGGTCGACGACACGCTGGCGCGGGCGCGGCACTATGGGCAGCGGGCGATCGAGTCGCTGGCGCCGTTCGCCGACAGCGCGATCAAGGACGCGATGATCGAGGCGGTCGAGTTCGCGGTGGCGCGGGCTTATTGATTCTGGCCGATCTGTCGTCATTGCGAGCGTAGCGACGCCATCCAGGGCGTCTTGATCCGGCCCTGGATGGCGTCGCTACGCTCGCAATGACGTGGTGCGTACCGCATCGTCATCCCGGACTTGATCCGGGATCCCGCTTCTTGGCGATGCGGGCGAAGAAGAAGCGGGGCCCCGGATCAAGTCCGGGGCGACGGCGGAGGACTTAGCCTTCGTCGCCCATGCGCAGCGCGGCGATAAAGGCTTCCTGCGGGATGCTGACGCTGCCGTATTCGCGCATCTTCGCCTTGCCCTTCTTCTGCTTCTCCAGCAGCTTGCGCTTGCGCGTGGCATCGCCGCCATAGCATTTGGCGGTGACGTCCTTGCGCATCGCGCTGATCGTCTCGCGCGCGATCACCTTGCCGCCGATCGCCGCCTGGATGGGGATCTTGAACAGGTGGCGCGGGATCAGTTCCTTGAGCCGCTCGCACATCCCGCGGCCGCGCGTCTCGGCGGTGCCGCGGTGGACGATCATCGACAGCGCGTCGACCGGCTCCTCGTTGACGAGGATGCTCATCTTGACCAGGTCACCCTCGCGATAGCCGATCTGGTGATAGTCGAAGCTGGCATAGCCCTTCGACAGCGACTTGAGCCGGTCGTAGAAGTCGAAGACGACTTCGTTGAGCGGCAGCTCATAGGTCGCCTGCGCGCGCCCGCCGACATAGGTTAGGTTCTTCTGGATGCCGCGCCGGTCCTGACACAGCTTGAGGATCGACCCGAGATATTCGTCGGGGACGTAGATCACCGCCTCGATCCACGGTTCGCTGATCGACTCGATCTTGTTGGGATCGGGCATGTCGGCGGGGTTGTGGAGGTCGATCTGCCCGCCGCCGTGCGTCAGTTCGATCTGATAGACGACGCTCGGCGCGGTGGTGATGAGGTCGAGGTCGTATTCGCGGGTCAGCCGCTCCTGGATGATCTCCAGGTGCAGCAGCCCGAGGAAGCCGCAGCGGAAGCCGAAGCCGAGCGCGGCCGAGGTTTCCATCTCGAAACTGAACGACGCATCGTTGAGCCGCAGCTTCGAAATGCTCTCACGCAGCTTCTCGAAATCATTGGCATCGACCGGGAAAAGTCCACAGAACACGACCGGCTGGACTTCCTTGAACCCCGGCAGCACTTCGGCGGCGGGCTTCTTGGCGTCGGTCAGCGTATCGCCGACGCGCGCCTGCGCGACGTCCTTGATCTGCGCGGTGATGAAGCCGATTTCGCCCGGCCCGAGGTCGGTCAGTTGCTCGATCTTCGGGCGGAAACAGCCGACGCGGTCGATCAGGTGCGTCGTTCCGGCCTGCATGAAGGTGACCTGCTGCCCCTTGCGGAGCGTTCCGTCCACCACCCGGACCAAAATCATCACGCCCAGATACGGATCGTACCACGAATCGACCAGCATTGCCTTGAGCGGTGCGTCCGCGTCGCCCTTCGGAGCCGGAATCTTCTGCACGATCGCTTCGAGGATGTCGGGGATGCCGATTCCCGACTTGGCGCTGGCGAGCACCGCGTCGGAGGCGTCGATGCCGATCACGTCCTCGATTTCGGCGCGGACCTTCTCGGGCTCGGCGGCGGGCAGGTCGATCTTGTTGATGACCGGCACGATCTCGTGATCATGCTCGATCGACTGATAGACGTTGGCGAGCGTCTGCGCCTCGACGCCCTGCGCAGCATCGACGACCAGCAACGCGCCCTCGCACGCCGCGAGGCTGCGCGACACTTCATAGGCGAAGTCGACGTGGCCGGGCGTGTCCATCAGGTTGAGCGTGTAGGTCTCACCGTCATGCGCCTTGTAGGACAGGCGCACGGTCTGCGCCTTGATGGTGATCCCGCGCTCCTTCTCGATCTCCATATTGTCGAGCACCTGCTCGCTCATCTCGCGATCGGTCAGGCCGCCGGTCGCCTGGATGAGGCGGTCGGCGAGCGTCGACTTGCCATGGTCGATATGCGCGATGATCGAGAAATTGCGGATCGTGTTGAGCGGGGTGGTCATGATCCTCGCGCGCCTAGCGCAGCAATGGCGCAAGCGATAGAGGGGCGGCGATTTCCCGGCCGGTCCCGGCAGCCGCCGTTTTGGGTGGCCCTCGACTTTTTCGTGACACATCCGCAACGTATCATCGTCGGCCGTCATGGTCGCAGGGGCGTCGCGGGGGCGACGCGGCAATCGAGGGGAAACACGTGAAACGTCATGCAATCGTCGCGCTGCTGGCGGGAGCCAGCCTGTTCGTCACCGGCGCCGCCACCGCGCAGAAGCTGGCCGGTGCCTCGTCGGGGCAGAAGCTGCAGGAGAAGACCGCCGCGGAGGTCCCGCATTGCGCGCGCAAGCTGGGGACGCTGTCGCTCGTCGACGGCGACGATTCGTCCTATTGGACGGCGTGGAACCTCGCGCCGCCGTCGAAGCTGCTGAAGGTGCTGGTGCAGCGGTCGGGCTGCTTCAACCTGGTCGATCGCGGCAGCGGGCTGAACGCCGCCGAGAAGGAGCGCGCGATCGGCGGCAACCTCGGGCTGCAGCGCGGCGCGAACGTCGGACAGGGGCAGATCAAGGCGGCGGATTACGTGCTGGTCGCCGAGGTGCAGGGCGCGAACAGCAACGTCAGCGGCAGCGGCGCGGCCGGGGGGATCGGCGGGCTGCTGGGCGGGCGAGTCGGCGGGCTGCTGGGCGGGATCAAGAGCAAGAAGCTGGAGGCCAACACCGTCCTGTCGCTGACCAACGTCCGCACCACCGAGACGCTGGCGACCGAGGAGGGCTATGCCGCCAAGAACAACCTGTCGCTGGGTGGCGGCGGCTTCTTCGCGGTCGCCGGCGCGGCGGGCGGCGGCTATGACAATACCGACATCGGCCGGGTCGTGACGCTGAGCTTCATCCAGGCGTACAGCAAGCTGGTCACCGGGCTGGGGCTGGTGACGCCGGGCGACGCGGGCACCGCCCAGGCAGCGCCGGCCAAGACCTTCACCGCCCAGGCGCCGGTCGCGCTGCGCGCCTCGGCGGCGGCGAGCGCGGCGACGCTCCGCACGCTGCCGGTCGGCGCGATCGTCTATCCGACCGGCAACAAGAACGGCCTGTGGTGGGAAGTCGCCGACGAGAACGACAATGTCGGCTGGGTGCTCAACACCAAGCTGACGCCGTCGCAGGTCGCGCGCGACGCGCCCGAACTGCACAAGTGAGCGTCGGCCCCCGCGTCATCGGCGCGGGGGTCGCCGAGAGGGCGATGACGTCAGCGTAATCCGTCATTGCGAGCGTAGCGACGCAATCCAGGGCGTACTGGTCCGACTCTGGATTGCTTCGCTGCGCTCGCAATGACGGAAAGCGCTTCGATCTATTCAGAGCGCGGCGCGGATCGCGGTGAGCGCGTTGAGATAGCGGCGCGACCCGTCACCCTGGATCAAGACCCAGGGCACGCGGCGGCGCTCCAGCTCGCGCCGCGACAGGTCGAAGAAGCGTTGCCGCGCCTGCAGCGAGCCGAACATGCGCGTGCCGTCCTCGACCCACGGCAGGTCGATGTCGAACAGCAGATACAGATCGGCGGTGCCTTGCCAGCGGTCGAACCACGGATCGCGCCGGCCGAACATCATGTCCGCCCACACCGCGCTCATCAGCGGATCGGTATCGAGGATCACGGGCCGCGCGCCGCTTTCCACCGCCTTGCGCGCCTTGGCATCCTGCGTCTGCGCGATCACGACGAGATCCGCCATGGTGAGATCGATCCCGTAGGTCTCGCAATAGGTGCGACCAAATTCGGCGACGCACAGCGAATCGAAATGCTGCGCCAGCCGCGGCGCCATCGTCGATTTTCCGGTGCTCTCCGGCCCGTGCAGGCAAACGGTGCGCAGCGTCATGCCGGCGCAAGCCGCCACCGGGCACCGGCCGCGCGCCGCCAGTCGATCAGGCCCCAGACCGCGAGCGCGAGATAGACGAGGTAGAGCCCGGCGAAGGGATAGAGTCCCTTGGCCAGATACAGCGGCACCGAGGCCAGATCGACCGCGATCCACAGCCACCAATGCTCGATCGCGCGGCGCGCCATCAGCCATTGGGCGGCGATGCTGGCGGCGGCGATGCCGGCGTCCCACCACGGCAGCGCCGCGTCGGTCAGCCGGTGCATCGCGCTGCCCCATGCCAGCCAGCCCAGCGCGATCCCGCACAGCCATGCGGCGCGCGCGCGGGTGTCGAGCGTGCGGACCGGAACGTCACCGGTGCGCGCGCGGGCGCGCCGCCAATCGATCCACCCGTACAGGTTCGCAGCGGCGAAGAAGAGCTGGAGCAATGCGTCCGAATAGAGCCGCGCGCGGAACACGACGACGCCGAGCAGCGCGACCGAGACGATTGCGGTCGGAAAGGTCCAGATGCTGCGGCGGGCGGCCAGCGCGACACAGGCGATTCCGAGCGTGGTGGCGATCCATTCGGCGGGCGACATCGCGCCGAAACCTAGCCGCGCGCCGCGTGCAAAAACAGCGATGATTTCCCCGCTTGCGCTTCCGATTTCCGCTGATATAAGCCGCGCCCTGTCGACGGTACATCCGACCGGCACCCTGGTCGGGGAATAGCTCAGCCTGGTAGAGCACTGCCTTCGGGAGGCAGGGGCCGGAGGTTCGAATCCTCTTTCCCCGACCATTTCCTTCGCCGCGACCGCGCGGCACCAATCTTCCGCTGATGCGTAGGGACGGCTCACCTTCAGGAGCGTGTTTCCAATGAGCGGACCCCGGTTATTCCAGCCACTTGCGATCGGCGGCCTGACGCTCGCCAACCGCATCGTCATCGCGCCGATGTGCCAATATTCGGCGGTCGATGGCGGCATGACCGACTGGCACACGATCCATCTCGGCCATCTCGCGCTGTCGGGCGCGGGCATCCTGACGATCGAGGCGACCGCGGTCGAACCGGCCGGACGGATCAGCTATGCCGATGTCGGGCTGTGGGACGATGCGACCGAGGCGGCGATGGCACGCGTGCTCGAATCGGTGCGGCGCCATTCGGACATGCCGGTCGCGATCCAGCTCGCGCACGCCGGGCGCAAGGCGTCGACCGACCTGCCGTGGAAGGGCGAGCGGCAGATCCCGGCCAGCGATCCGCATGGCTGGGAGACGGTCGCGCCCTCGGCCTTGCCCTACGATCCCAAGAATCCGGCGCCGGTGGCGCTCGACCGCGAGGGACTGACACGCATCCGCGACGCCTTCGCCGAATCGGCGCAGCGCGCGGCGCGGCTGGGGCTCGACCTGATCCAGATCCATGCCGCGCACGGCTATTTGCTCCACCAGTTCCTGTCGCCGCTCTCCAACCGACGCGACGATGACTATGGCGGGTCGCTGGAGAACCGAATGCGCTTCCCGCTGGAGGTGTATGACGCGGTGCGCGCGGCGTTCCCGGCGGAGCGGCCGGTGACGGTGCGCGTGTCGGGGAGCGACTGGGTCGAGGGCGGCTGGGATGAAGAGCAGACCGTGGCCTTCGCCAAGGCGCTGGAGGCGCGCGGCTGCGCGGCGATCCACGTGTCGAGCGGGGGCCTTGATCCGCGCCAGCAGATCCCGGTCGGGCCGAGCTATCAGGTGCCGCTGGCGCGCGCGGTGAAGCAGGCGGTGTCGATCCCGGTGGTCGCGGTCGGGCTGATCACCGAGCCGCAGCAGGCCGAGGCGATCGTCGCGACCGGCGAGGCCGATCTCGTCGCGCTGGCACGGACAATCCTCTACGATCCGCGCTGGCCGTGGCACGCCGCCGCCGAGCTGGGCGGACGGGTGAAGGCGCCCGACCAGTATCTCCGCTCGCAGCCGCGCCAGTACAAGCATCTGTTCGACGTGGCCGATTGAGCGCGCCGCGATTGTCTTCACCGGGGGCGGGTGCCATGAGCGTCGTCATGCGCTTCCTGCTTTCGCTGCTCGCCCTCGTCACCATGGTCCTGCCGGCGGCGGCGCAGGAGCGCGCGCCGCTGGTGCTGGCGGCGGCGAGCATGCAGGAGGCGCTGACCGACGCCGGTGACGCCTGGGCGAAGGCCGGGCATGCGCGGCCGCGGCTGTCGTTCGCGGCGTCGTCGGCGCTCGCGCGGCAGATCGCGGCGGGCGGGCGCGCCGATCTGTTCATCTCGGCCGACAGCGACTGGATGGACGATGTCGTCAAGCGCGGGCTGGTCGTGGCAGGGACGCGCGCGGTGCTGGTGCGCAACCAGCTGGTGGTGGTGTCGCGCGCCGGGCTGCCGCGGGTGGTCGCGACCAAGGGCGCGGCGCTCGGCAAGCTGCTGGGCGGTGGCGCGCTGGCGATGGCCGATCCTGACAGCGTGCCGGCCGGCAAATACGGGCGCGAGGCGCTGACCCGGCTCGGCGCGTGGGAGGCGGTAGCGCCGCGGGTGGTGCGGGCGGAGAACGTCCGTGCGGCGCTGGCGCTCGTCGAGCGCGGCGCGGCGCCGTACGGGATCGTCTACGCGACCGATGCGCGCGCCGCGACCGGCGTGCAGATCGCGGGCGTGTTCCCGCCGCGCAGCCATGCGCCGATCGTCTATCCGATCGCGCGGCTGACCGCCGGCGAGAGCGTTGAGGCGGAGGGCTTCCGCCGCTTCCTGTTGTCGCGCGCCGGGCAGGCGATCCTCGCGCGCCGCGGCTTCACGACGCGTTGAGCGAGCTGCTGCCGATCGTGCGGCTGACCCTGCTGGTCGGCGGCACCGCGACGCTGGGAGCGCTGCCGGTCGCGTTCGCGCTGGCGTGGGTGCTGGCGCGGTGGCGGTTTCCGGGCAAGGTGCTGCTCGACGGGCTGGTGCACCTGCCGCTGGTGGTGCCGCCGGTGGTGACCGGCTGGGTGCTGTTGCTCGCCTTCGCGCCGGCCGGGCCGATCGGGCGCGTGCTGGAGGCGGGGTTCGGGGTCAGCGTGCTGTTCCGCTGGACCGGTGCGGCGATCGCGGCGGGGGTGATGGCCTTGCCGCTGATGGTGCGCGCGATGCGGCTGTCGATCGAGGCGGTCGACCGGCGGCTGGAACAGGCGGCGCGGACGCTGGGGGCGACACGCTGGCGCGCCTATGCGACCGTGACGCTGCCGCTCGCCGCGCCGGGGATCGCGGCGGCGCTGGTGCTGGGACTGGCGCGCGCGATCGGCGAGTTCGGCGCGACGATCACCTTCGTCTCGAACGTGCCGGGCGAGACGCAGACGCTGCCGCTCGCCATCTATGCCGCGCTCCAGCGACCGGGGGGCGAGAGCGAGGTATGGCGGCTGGCGGCGGTGTCGGTCGCGCTGTCGCTGGTGGCGCTGATCCTGTCTGAAACGCTGGTGCGGCGCGCGGGGCGGGGCGTGCATGTCCTTTGACGTCGATGTGTCGGCGCGGCGCGGAGATGCGCTCGTCGGCGCGCGCTTCGTGGCCGGGGACGGGCTGACGGTGCTGGTCGGTGCGTCGGGGGCGGGGAAGACCAGCCTGCTCGACATGATCGCCGGGTTGCTGCGGCCAGTGCGCGGGCATGTGCGGGTCGGCGGACGGACGTTGTTCGATGCCGCCGCCGGGGTCGATATGCCGACAGAGCAGCGGCGCGCGGGCTATGTGTTTCAGGACGCGCGGTTGTTTCCGCATCGGCGCGTGCAGGCGAATTTGCTGTACGGCGCGCGCGACGCTTCGCGGCTGGCGGAGGTGGCGGCGACGCTCGACATCGCGCCGTTGCTGCGGCGCTGGCCGCGGACGCTGTCGGGGGGCGAGGCGCGGCGGGTGGCGATCGGGCGGGCGCTGCTCAGCGAGCCGGCGTTCCTGTTGCTCGACGAGCCGCTGTCATCGCTCGACCCGGCGCGGCGCGAGGAGGCGATGCGCGCGATCGAGCGCGTGCGCGACACGCGCGCGGTGCCGATCCTGATGGTGACCCACGATGCCGCCGAGGCCGAGCGGCTGGGGGATCGGGTGATAGCGATCGGGTAGGGCGCTTGAGCGTCATTGCGAGCGTAGCGAAGCAATCCAGGGTTGGACCAGGACGCCCTGGATTGCTTCGCTACGCTCGCAATGACGGAAAGGTCAGCGTAAACAGCTATCCAGCCCCGAGCGCCGCACGATCCCCACATAGCGCGCGATCTGGTTGCCGCGGCGGCGGACGAAGCCGGTCGGGGCAACCGCCTCGCGCTTCTTCGGCAGCGGCAGGACCGCGGCGATCCGTGCCGCCTCGACCGGAGTCAGCGTCGCGGCGCTGTGATGGAAATAGCGCTGCGCCGCCGCCTCGGCACCATAGGTGCCGATCCCGGTTTCGGCGATGTTGAGATAGACCTCCATGATCCGCTGCTTGCCCCAGATCGTTTCGATCAACAGCGTGAACCATGCCTCCAGCGCCTTGCGGAGATAGCCGCCGCCCTGGAAGAGAAAGGCGTTCTTCGCGGTCTGCTGGCTGATCGTCGAGCCGCCGCGGATCCGCCGGCCCTCGGCATTATGCGCCGCGGCCCCGGCGATCGCGCGCCAGTCGAAGCCGTGATGGCTGCAGAAGCGCGCATCCTCGCCGGCGATCGCGGCGCGCGCCATGTCGGGGTCGATCCGCGACAAGGGCGTCCAGTCCTTGGTCACCGAATGCCCACCGACGAGATCGCCCATCATCGTCATCGTGAACGGCACGGGGACGATCGCGTACGCGCCCACCCAGACGAGCGACAGCACGACGAAGCCGAGGACGATCTTGAACAGCAGGCGCAGCGCAGTGAACATGCGCCGCCTCGTACCGGCACCGGGCGGGGTCGCTCAAGCCCCCGCCGGTGCCGCATCGCGGGTCAGGCGGTCAGCAGCCGCTGGTCGCCCGCCAGCCGCATCATCGCGCGCTGGAGCTTTTCGAACGCGCGCACCTCGATCTGACGGACGCGCTCGCGCGAGACGCCATAGACCTGGCTGAGCTCCTCCAGTGTCTTGGGATCGTCGGTCAGCCGGCGCTCGGTGAGGATGTGCTTCTCGCGATCGTTGAGATCGTCCATCGCGCTCATCAGCATGTCGTGGCGGACGTCCGCCTCCTGCTGGTCGGCGACGACGCTGTCCTGCAGCGGCGCATCGTCCTGCAGCCAGTCCTGCCACTGGCCCTCGCCGTCCTCGCGCATCGAGACGTTGAGCGACGTGTCGCCACCCATCGCCATGCGGCGGTTCATGCTGACCACGTCCGCCTCGGTGACGCCGAGATCGGTGGCGATCTTCTGGACGTTCTCGGGCGTCAGGTCGCCGTCCTCGAACGCGTCGAGCCGCGCCTTCATCCGGCGCAGGTTGAAGAACAGCTTCTTCTGCGCCGCGGTGGTGCCCATCTTCACGAGGCTCCACGAGCGCAGGATGAACTCCTGGATCGAGGCGCGGATCCACCACATCGCATAGGTGGCGAGGCGGAAGCCGCGATCGGGCTCGAACTTCTTCACGCCCTGCATCAGCCCGATATTGCCCTCGGAGATCAGCTCGCTGACCGGCAGGCCGTAGCCGCGATAACCCATCGCGATCTTGGCGACGAGCCGCAGGTGGCTGGTGACGAGCTGCGCCGCGGCGTCGGTGTCGCCATGCTCCTGGAACCGCTTGGCGAGCATATATTCCTGCTCGGGCGCGAGGATCGGAAACTTCTTGATCTCCGACAGGTAGCGATTGAGGCTCTGCTCCCCGCCGAGCGCAGGAATCGTCGCGGGGACGTTGCTGCGGGTTGCCATGATCCTAAGTCTCCCTTCCTTGCGGAATACGCGCGACGTGCCCGCTGGCGACGCCGACCCCGCGTTCCGTTTCTATACGATAAGCTGACTGAACAGTTCCTGCATGTCCGGCGGCATCGCGCTGTCGAAACCCAGCGTTTCGCCGGTGATCGGATGGACGAACCCCAGATGTGCCGCATGAAGCGCCTGTCGCCGGAAATTCAGCGTGTCCAGCACCTGCTTGTGAGCATGTTTTGTTCTACCATAGACCGGGTCGCCCAGCAAGGCGTGCCCGATCGACGCCATGTGGACGCGCACCTGATGCGTGCGTCCGGTTTCCAGCCGGCATTCGACCAGCGTGGCGTCGCGGAGCAGCTCCAGCGTGCGATAATGCGTCACCGCGCGTTTGCCGCCGGGGACGATCGCGACCTTCTTGCGGTTGTTGGGCGAGCGCGCGAGCGGGGCGTCGACCGACCCCGCCGCCGGCATCGGCCGCCCGCCGACGATCGCGCGATAGCGACGGTCGATGCTATGCGCGGCGAACTGCTTGGCCAGTCCTTCGTGGGTGCGGTCGGTCTTGGCGGCGACCATCAGCCCGGAGGTGTCCTTGTCGATCCGGTGGACGATCCCGGGCCGCGCGACCCCGCCGATCCCCGACAGCGAGCCCTGACAATGGTGAAGCAGCGCGTTGACTAATGTGCCGTCGAGATTGCCGGCGGCGGGGTGGACGACCAGCC
The DNA here is from genome assembly GCA_913776255.1 of uncultured Sphingomonas sp. GTDB lineage: Bacteria > Pseudomonadota > Alphaproteobacteria > Sphingomonadales > Sphingomonadaceae > Sphingomonas. The sequence goes on from CAJYLV010000035.1 coordinate 24,603, forward strand.
CGGCGGGCTTGTCGATCACGATCAGATGCTCGTCCTCGAAGGCGATAACGAGCGGTATGTCCTGTGCCTCGTTATGCGCCGGCGTGGGGGCGGGTACCGCGACTGCGAACCGCTCGCCCCCGCGCGCCTTGCGCGATGGATCGCGCATCGCGGTGTCGCCCTGCGTGACCTGCCCGGCGTTGATGAGCACCTTCAGCCGTTCGCGCGACAGCGTCGGCACCGCGTCGGCGAGCGCACGGTCCACCCGCCAGCCATCTGCCGCCGGTGCGATCGTCGCTTCGAGAATGATGACCCCCCGGTCCATTGCTTTGCTAAATGGCGATGATGGTCAGGATTACAATCGCCCAGCGAAACGAACTGCGTGCGCTGGCTGCTTCGGAGCGTGATGAGGTGTGCGGCCTGTTGCTGGGCGAGGGCGACGACGTCACGCGGCTGCTGCCGTGTCGCAACGTCGCCGCCGATCCGGCGGCGCGATTCGAGATCGACCCGGCGGTGCTGATCGCGGCGCATCGTGCGGCGCGGGGCGGGGGCGAGCGGGTCATCGGCCATTATCATTCGCATCCGTCGGGGGTGGCCGCGCCTTCGCCGCGCGACGCTGCCGACGCCGCGGCGGACGGCAGCATCTGGCTGATCGTCGCGGGCGCGGTGGTGACCGCGTGGCGCGCGGTGCCGGACGGCGCGGTCCACAGGCGGTTCGATCCGCTGCCACTGGACGTAAGCGGTTGCGCAGGGTCCGGCGACTCGCCACAAGGCCGTAACGCCATCCCGCCGAGGTAGCCTTACCGATGACCATCAGCCCGGTCGATTTCGCTTCGCTGCTCTGTTCGCGGCTGTGCCACGATCTGCTGTCACCGGTCGGCGCGCTCAACAACGGACTGGAATTGCTCAACGACGAAACCGACCCCGATATGCGCGCGCGCTGCCTGGAGTTGCTCAACGAAAGCGCCCGCACGTCGGCGAACAAGCTCAAGTTCTTCCGGCTGGCGTTCGGCGCGGCGGGTGGGTTCGGCGAGCGCGTCGACGTGCGCGAGGCGCGGCAGGCGGTCGAGGCGCTGCTCGGCGACAACAAGCGCCTCAACCTGCAATGGATGGTCGAGGCGACCGAGCTGCCCAAGGCGGCGGTCAAGGTGCTGCTCAACCTCGCACTGATCGCGGGCGACACGTTGGTGCGCGGCGGCACGGTGACGATCGGCACCGAGGAAAGCGCCGAGGCGACCGAGATCGTGCTGCGCGCCGAGGGGCCGCGGATCGTGCTCGATCCCGATCTGCGCGCGACGCTGACCGACGGCCCGGCCGACGACACCGCGGTGGCGCCGCGCGCCGCGGCGGCGTTCCTCGTCCATGAGCTGGTCAAGGAAGCGGGCGGATCGGTGGTGGTGAGTGAACCGGTCGACGGCGCCTTGCTGTTCGGCGCGGCGCTGCCGAACCGGTAAGTCTTCGCACAAAGCTAACCCGGTCTGGCGAGCTTTTTGACGAATTGATTGATGCGCCAATCTAACAATGCAGAAGTAACTCCCTGATTAACCAACGGGATCGTCGGTCTATCGCCTAAAATTGAACATGCATCCGCTTGACGGATGGGTGTTCAATGAGGCGACTTATGACGGGAAGAACGATGACCGCGCTGGCGCTGAGCTTGATGCTCGGGGCGTGTGGCGATGGCGGGACCGATGCGTCTTTATCTTCTGCTGGCGCGGTTGGCAGCGGAACTGCAACGGCGGCGCCGGCTGCCACCTCCGGCTCGGCGCCGACGGCGCCAACCTATACGTACGAAAAGGCCGCCAACCTGAAGGTCGATCGCAATTTCGTCGGGTACGACCGGCTTTCTTCCACGGTGACCGACGCAAACCTGACCGCCCCGGAGTTCAGCTCGTCCGACACGGCCGTGACGAGCTGGGGCCTGGCCACCTCGAAAATCACGTTCGCGGACAGTGCCGACCTGCCGGACGGGGGAGCGTTCTCCTTCCCCGGCGTCACCGGCGGGACCGGGTTATACATCAAAAGCGGCACTCGTCTGGTATCGCTAAATCTGCCCGAGGAACTGTCGGCCTATCAGTATTTCACGTTCGCCGAATATGGCGACAGTAGCAAATACCGGCTGTTCGTCATCGGTTCGCCGACGAACCCTGCGGAGCTGAACGGCACTTCGACGCTCACCTATAAGGCGACCATCAACGAGGCCGACAAGCCGGCGGACGCGAAGCCGGCGCCGCTGGCCGTCGATTTGGCAAAGAGCGTCGTCTCCGGAATCGTACCGCTCTTCCGCGACGACAAGTCAGTGGACGTGACGCTTACCGGAACGATCGACGCGACCAAGCATATCAAGGGGGCGCTACAAAGCACCGATGGCAAGCTGACCGGCGAGTTCCGTGGCCGGCCATTCGGTCCCGGCGGCAAGGAACTGGCGCTGGTCATCGCCGTGAAGCAGGAAGACGGCAAGACGCGACCTACCTATCTCACCGGCACGCTTCAGTGACGCGCGCGGCGCGGCATCGCTTCGTCATGGGCGGTGCCGCGCGCCCTCAGTAAAGACCCTTTTAACTGCTGACATGCCATGCCGACGCCAGCGACACGACGCGACGGGACCGCATGGACGATCTTCTGCAGGAATTCATTGCCGAAACGCGCGAGACGCTGGAGGCGATATCGGGCGAGATCGTGGGGTGGGAGGCCGACCCCGGCGACCGCTCCCGGCTGGATGCGATCTTCCGCTTCGTCCACACGATCAAGGGCAGCTGCGGCTTCCTGGATCTGCCGCGGCTCGCGCGGCTGAGCCACGCCGCCGAGGACGCGCTGGCCGCGGTGCGCGCCGGCGAGCGCGCGCCCGACCAGGCGCTGGTCACGGTGATCCTCGCGATCATCGACCGGATCGGCGAGATCGTCGAGGCGATCGACGCGGGCGAGGCGCTCTCCGAAGCCGGCGAGGCGATGCTGATCGCGGCGCTGGACGGCGCGATCGCGGGCGAGGCCGTCGCCGCGGTCGAAACGGCGGATGCGCCCACCGTCGCGCATGCCAACCGCGTGGCGCCGAAACGCTCGGTCCGGCTGTCGGTCGATCTGCTCGACCGGATGATGAGCGGCGTGTCGGACATGGTGCTGGCGCGCAACCAGCTCGCCCGGCACCTGCGGATGATCGACGACCCGCGGCTCGAATCGATGCTCGAGCGGTTGAGCATCTCGGTCGACGAATTGCGCGACACGGTGACGCGGACGCGGATGCAGCGCGTCGAATCGCTCTTCTCGGCGCTGCCGCGGCTGGCGCGCGACTCGGCGGCGGCGCTCGACAAGTCGGTGACGCTGACGATCGAGGGCGGCGACGTCGAGCTGGACCGCGAAATGATCGAGCTGCTGCGCGACCCGCTCGTGCATCTGGTGCGCAACGCGGTCGACCACGGGATCGAGGATCGCGCTGGACGGGTTCGTGCCGGCAAGCCGGCCGCCGGGCAGTTGCGGATCGTCGCGCGGCAGGCGGGCAATCTCATCATCATCGAGATCGCCGACGACGGGCGCGGCATCGACAGCGAGCGGCTGCTCGCCAAGGCGTTGCGTGCGCAGCCGGAGCGCGCCGCCGAGCTGGCCGCGCTGGACGAGGACGGGCGGCTGAAGCTGATCTTCGAGGCCGGGCTGTCGTCGCGCGACGAGGTCACCGCGCTGTCGGGGCGCGGCGTCGGGATGGACGTGGTGAAGGCCAATGTCGAACAGGCCGGCGGGCGGATCTCGCTGACGAGCCGGCCGGGGCAGGGGCTGACGATCGCGCTGGAGGTGCCGCTGACGCTGGCGATCCTCAACGCGGTGCTGGTCGATGCCGCCGGGACGCGATTCGCGATCCCGCGCCAGTCCGTCGACGAGATCGTCGCGGTCGATGGCGGATCGGTGCGCGTCGATCGCGTAGCGGCCGGCGCGGTTGTGCTGCTGCGCGGACAGCGGCTGCCGATGGTGTCGCTGCCGGTGCTGCTGGGACAGGCCGACACCGGGGCGATGCCCGGGTTCCTCGCGATCGTTTCGCTGCGGGAGGGCCGGTTCGCGCTCGCGCTCGACGGGGTGCGGGACACGCAGGAATTGGTCGTCAAGCCGGCCGCTCCGGCGGTGATGTGTGCCGGCATCTATGCCGGACAGATGTTGCCCGACGACGGCGCCCCGATCCTGCTGCTCGATTGCTCCGCGATCGCGGCGCGCGCGGCGCTGGTGTTCGAGCGTCCGGATGCGGCGGTCGCGGAGGCCGAGACGGTCGAGCCGGTCCGGGCCCTGCTGTTCGACGATATCGACGGCGCACGCCGGATGATCGTGTCGGATGCGGTCGACCGAATCGAGGGGGTCGCGGCGGGCGCGGTGCGCGCGCTGGCAGGAGGGCTGTGGCTGACGATCGGCGACCGTTCGATCCCGGTATGGGCCGGAACCGGCGCGGTCGCGGGCGAGGTGCGCAAGGTGCTGCGGCTGCAGCTCGACGACCAGGAACTCGCCTATCCGATCGCGGACCCGATCGAGATCGTGCCGCTGCCGCAGGCCATCGCGCCGGCCGCCGATCCGCACGGCGTGATCGCCGGGCTGGCGGTGATCGACGGCGAGCCGATCGAGCTGGTCGACCCGCTGGCGTTGTTCGCCGACGCGACCGCGATCGCCGAGCGTCCGCTCTGCCTGTTGCACGGCGCCGAGAGCGGCTGGATGGAAGCATTCCTCAAGCCGGCGATCGAACAGGCCGGCTATCGCGTCGTGCGGCGCGCGCCGCCGGATCTGCCGGTGACGCTGGCGCTGGCGATGGAGGATGACGCCGACGCCCCGCCGGTGCCCGCGCTGCGGCTGAGCCGCGAGCGGGGCAAGCCCCTCTACCGTTTCGACCGTGCCGCGCTGATCGCCGCGCTGAAGGAATATGCCGCATGAAGGGCGCTTTGCATCTGGTCGCGCGGGTCGGCGACCGTGGCCTGCTGTTCGATGCCGAGCGCGTCGATTCGGTCGTCGAGGTGGGCAGCACCGTCCCCGCGCCGGGCGCCGCGCCGGCGGTGGTCGGGCTGGCGGCGATGCGCAGCCGCGTGGCGACCGTCATCGACGTCCGCGAACTGTTCGGCGGCACGCCGATGGTGCGCGACGGCAAGGGCGGTCGCGCGGTCGCCACGCTGGTCGACGGACACCTTTACGCGATCGCGGTCGACGCGCTGGAAGACGTCGCCACCTTCACGCTCGCGCCCGCGCCGATCGCGCAGGGTGCCGCGGGCGAATGGGATTTCGTCACCGGCGTCGCTGAGGGCGACGGCGAAACGCTGATGGCGGTCGACATCGACCGGCTGGTCGCGCGCGCCGGCGCGCTGGGCTGAACGTCGCCGTTAACTCCATCCTTACCGCGCCGCATCCAAGATGCGGAAGCAGTAGAACTATCGGAAATCTCATGAAGACCTGCCTGATCGTCGATGATTCGAAGGTGATCCGCAAGGTGGCGCGTCACATCCTGGAGGCGTTGGACTTCTCGGTGTCCGAGGCGGGCGACGGGCGCGAGGCGCTGATGCATTGCCGGCAGACCTGCCCCGACGTGATCCTGCTCGACTGGAACATGCCGGTGATGAGCGGGATGGAATTCCTGCGCGCGCTGGGCGAGGAGCCGATGCCGCGCCGTCCGAAGGTGGTGTTCTGCACCACCGAGAACGGCATGGCGCACATCCGCGCCGCGATCGAGGCCGGCGCCGACGAATATGTGATGAAGCCGTTCGACCGGGAGACGCTGCACAGCAAGCTCCAGATCGTCGGCGTCGCCTGATTTTCGCTCCCGCGTGCCGGACCCTGCCATGCTCCAGCGCTCCGATGCGGCCGTGGCGACCCGGGCGCCGCGCGTCCTGATCGTCGACGATTCGGCGGTCGCGCGCGCCGCCTTGTCGCGCTTCATCACCGGCAGCGGCCGGTTCGATCTGGCCGGCGCGTTGCCGGATGCGCAGCGCGCGCTCGCCTTCCTGCGCAAGGAGCCGGTCGACTTCATCCTGCTCGACCTGGTCATGCCGCACCAGAGCGGGATCGACGCGCTGCCCGAATTGCTGAAGGCCGGCGCGGGCGCGCGCGTGCTGGTGGTGTCGAGCTCCGCTGCCGAGGGGGCGGCGGTGACGATGCACGCGCTGGCGCTGGGCGCCGCCGATACGCTGGTGAAGCCGAGCATCGGCGCGTTCGCTGGCCGGTTCGGCGAGACGTTGCTGGCGCGGCTCGACCTGCTCGCGGCGCATGGCGAGAATCGGCCGCTGCCGCGACGCGCGACGATCATGACCCCGCCGGCGTTCGATGCGATCGCGATCGGCGCGTCGACCGGCGGCATCCATGCGCTTGCCTCGCTGCTGGAACAGGTGCCTGCGACGATGACGCAGCCGATCTTCGTCACCCAGCATCTGCCGCCGTCCTTCTCGCCTTATTTCGCGGCGCAGATCGGGGCGGTCGCGCGCCGTCCGTCCGCAATCGCGCAGGAGCGCCGCCGGGTGACGGAGGGCGAGGTGCTGATCGCGCCGGGCGATGCGCATCTGCTCGCCGCGACGCAGCCCGACGGGCAGATCGTCACGCGGCTGTCGCAGGCGCCCAGTCCGACGGGCAACCTGCCCTCGGTCGATCCGATGTTCGCGAGCCTCGCGCAGGTCTATGGGTCGCGGTTGCTGGCGGTGATGCTGACCGGCATGGGGCGTGACGGACTGGAAGGCGCGCGCGCGGTGCGCGCGGCCGGCGGAACGATCGTGGTGCAGGACCGCGAATCGTCGGTGGTCTGGGGAATGCCGGGCGCGGTGGCCGACGCCGGGCTGGCGGATGCGGTGCTCGCCCCGCGCGAGATCGGGGCGATGATCGCCGCCCGGCGCAGCGGGGCGCGCGGTTGATGGCAGAGATCGATCCAGGCTCGGCACGAGTCTTCGCCGCCCTGCTCGAGGCACGCACCGGGCAACGGATCGCGGTCGGGCGGAGCTGGCGGTTCGAGGCCTCACTCGGGCCGCTGCTGCAGGCGCATGGGCTCGACCGGGTCGACCAGCTCGCCGCACGGCTCATCGAGGGGAAGGACAAGCAACTGGCGGACCGGATCGTCGACGCGCTGCTCAATCAGGAGACGTCGTTCTTTCGCGACGCGGGCGTGATCGAGGGGGCGGCAGAGGCCGTGGCCGGGCGCACGCCGCTGCGCGTGTGGTGCGCGGCGTGTGCGACCGGGCAGGAGCCGTTGTCGCTGGCGATGATCTTCGCCGAGGCCGGCGGCGCGATGCCCGAGATCGTCGCCACCGACGTCTCCGCCGCGGCGGTCGCGCGCGCGCGCGACGGGACCTATTCGCAGTTCGAGATCCAGCGCGGGCTGCCGGTCCGCCGCATGGTCAACTGGTTCGAGCCGGCGGCGGACAATCACTGGCGCGCGTCGGCGACGTTGCTCGGCGCGATCCACTATCGCCGGCACAATCTGATCGTCGATGCGCCGCCGGTCGGCGAGTTCGATCTGATCCTGTGCCGCAACCTGCTGTTCTATTTCGCGCCGCACCAGCGCGAACAGGTGCTGGCGCGGCTGGCGGGGGCGCTGCGGCCCGATGGCTTCCTGCTGCTGGGGGCGGGGGAGACGGTGATCGGGCAATCGGAACGGCTCCGCCCCAGCACGCGCGCGCGCGGCTTGTACGAGCGCGTCCCCGACACCGGCGACAGCAACCGGGTTTACACAGGCCGCTGATTTCGCGAACGACGGCGCATCGGATAGCGATGACGAGGTCGATGGTGACAGGCGGGGAGCGTCGGACGGGCGGATCGGGCGCATGAGGTGCCGGGAACGGACCTCGCCCAATTTTAATGAGCGGTTGCTGCCGGTCTCGATGATCGTGCTGCATTATACCGGCATGAAGACCGCGCAGGAGGCGCTCGACCGGCTCTGCGATCCCGCCGCCGAGGTGTCGTGCCACTATTTCGTCGACGAGGACGGCACGATCACGCGGCTGGTGCCCGACGACAAGCGCGCGTGGCATGCCGGGGCGGCGCACTGGCGCGGCGTGACCGACGTCAATTCGGCGTCGATCGGCATCGAGATCGTCAACCCCGGCCACGACCACGGCTATCAAACGTTTCCGGAGCCGCAGGTCGAGGCGGTGATCCGGCTCGTCGCGCATCTGAAGGACAAATACGAGATCACGCGCGGCAATATCGTCGGCCATTCCGATGTCGCGCCGCTGCGCAAGCGCGATCCGGGCGAGCTGTTCCCGTGGCACCGGCTCGCGCGGCTGCGGCTGGCGCTGCCGCGGCCGACGAAGAATCTGGTCGATCCGATGTGGGGCGAGGCGGCGTTCTGCCTCGCGCTGGAGCGGTTCGGCTATGACGTGAACGACCGGATGGCGGCGATCATGGCGTTCCAGCGCCGCTTCCGTCCCGAGCTGATCGACGGCGAGATGGATGCGGAATGCCGGATGATCCTGCTCGCTTTGCTGCTGCCAAAGCCGCAGGGGGATGAGTGAGCCCTGTCCGTCATTGCGAGCGCAGCGAAGCAATCCAGTGTTCCGCGCGACGCCCTGGATTGCTTCGCTTCGCTCGCAATGACGGTGTGATGCTTCCCTAACGCGTCGCAGCGCGCTACGGCGACCCCGCCAGAGGGCCGGGCGGCCGCGTCACGCGCAAGCGTGCCGAGGAAAGTCCGGGCTCCACGGAACGACGGTGGCGGGTAACGCCCGCCGGCTCGGGCTTCGGTCCGCAGTCAGGGACAGTGCAACAGAGAGCAGACGGCCTGGGCCTCGGCCCGGTCAAGGTGAAAGGGTGCGGTAAGAGCGCACCGCGCGGCCGGTAACGGTCGTGGCACGGTAAACCCCACCGGGAGCAAGACCGAATAGGGGCGGCATGGCGGCGTTCGCGTCGCCGGGGTGTGTTCCCACCCGCTGCCCGGGTTGGTTGCTGGAGCGCGTCGGCAACGGCGCGCCGAGAGGAATGGTCGCCTATCCCCGTTCGCGGGGTGGACAGAACCCGGCTTACAGGCCCTCTGGCAAATTCGCCGCCGCTAGTCGGTTGGCGCGAGGGCGACGCGTCCTTATGTGCCGCAGGAATGGCACGTATTCCCACCCGATCGAACGACTGGGGCTTTCCCCGCTGGCGCGGCTATGGCGCCAATCGCGAGGCGGCGACCGTGCGGCTGTGCGACCGTCACGGCTGCACCGAGCCGGGGACGTGCCCGGCGCCCAAGTCGCCGAACAGCCCCGAGCGCTGGTATTTCTGTCAGGCGCATGCCGCCGAGTACAATCGCGGCTGGAACTATTTCGAGGGCCTGTCCGCCGAGGAGGCCGCGCAGCGCGAGGCGAACGAGCGCCGCGACGCGGGCGGCTTCGCGCAGTCGAAGCATCAGGCGTGGGCGGGGTCGGGCGACGGCTCGCGCTCGCGCGACGAGCTGCGCGCGCTGGAGGTGCTGGAGCTGGAGGTCGATGCGTCGTTCGACGACGTGCGGCTGGCGTGGCGGCGGCTGGCGAAGTCGAACCATCCCGACGTGCGCCCCGGCGACAAGGACGCCGCGACCCGCTTTCAGGCGATCCAGGCCGCCTATGACGTGCTGCGCGTCGCCGAAGAGGCGCGGACGTGGAAGCCGCGCGCCGAGCCGTGAAGGATCGGGTGCGCGCCGGCTGGACCGGCGCGGTCCTGGTGTGCGGGAAATGCTCGAAGAAGCTGGGCGGCGGCTTCGGCGCTAAGGGCAGGACGCCGCTTGCCAAGGCGCTGCGCGGTGAGCCGGGGTTCGGCAAGGGGCGCAAGGCGACGGTCGGGGTGGCCGAGGTGAAATGCCTCGGCATCTGCCCGAAGGGGGCGGTGACGATCGTCGACAGCCGTGCGCCGGGGTGCTGGCGGATCGTGCCGGCGGGGGCGGATATCGAGACGCTCGCGAGGCAGTTGAACAAGTGAGCCGTCGCCCCGGAGTTGATCCGGGGCCCCGCTTCTTGTGGTAGGCAGGGGTTAAAAGCGGGGTCCCGGGTCAAGCCCGGGACGACGGTGTCGCGAGGCGGACAGCCGCTCTCGCCTCACGCCAGCGGCAATCCCTCCAGCACCTTGTCGAGCGTCAGCGGATAGTCGCGGATGCGGACGCCGCACGCATTGTAGACCGCGTTGGCGACCGCTGCCGCCGCGCCGCACAGCCCCAGCTCGCCGACGCCCTTGGCCTTCATCGGCGAGGTCCTGTCGTCGAGCGTGTCGAGGAACACCACCTCCTGATGCGGCACGTCGAGGTGCACGGGGACGTGATATTCGGCGAGATCGTGGTTCACGAAATAGCCGAAGCGCGGATCGACCACCGCATCCTCCATCAGTGCCGCGCCGATCCCCATCGTCATGCCGCCGGTCACCTGGCTGCGCGCCGACTTCGGGTTGAGGATGCGCCCGGCATCATAGACGCCCGACATCCGCCGCACGCGGATCTCGCCGGTGTAGACGTTGACCGCCGCCTCGACGAAATGCGCGCCGAAGGTCGCCTGCGCGTAATCCTTCTCCAGCGTGCCGTACTCCATCGAGTCCTCGCCGCTGATCCCCTCGTCGCCGGCTGCCTTGGCGAGATCGACCGTGCGGTTGCCGCTCGAGACCTTGCCGTCGGCGAAGGTGACGTCGTCGGAGTTGAAGCCGAGCTTCTGCGCGATGCGGCCGCGCAGGTCGACGCAGGCGGCATAGACACCCGCCGTCGAGCTGTTCCCGCCCCATTGACCGCCCGAGCCCGCCGACACCGGGAAGCGGCTGTCGCCGAGCAGCACCACGACCTTGTCGAGCGGGACGCCGAGCATCTCGGCGGCGGTCTGCGCGATGATCGTGTAGCTGCCGGTGCCGATGTCGGTCATGTCGGTCGCGACCGTCACCACGCCCTTGCGATCGACGCCGACGCGCGCGCCCGACTTCATGTTCATGTTGTTGCGGAACGCCGCCGCCATGCCCATGCCGACCAGCCAGTCGCCGTCGCGGACCTTCGCCGGCTTCGGGTTGCGGCGGCTCCAGCCGAACTTGGCCGCGCCTTCCTCGAGGCAGCGGACGAGATTGCGGTCGGAGAATTTGCGCTCCGGCTTCTCGGGATCGACCAGCGTATCGTTGAGGATCCGGAAGCGCACCGGGTCCATGCCCAGCTTCTCCGCCAGCTCGTCCATCGCGACCTCGAGCGCCATCATGCCGGGCGCCTCGCCCGGCGCGCGCATCGCGTTGGCTTCGGGGAGGTCGAGCACCGCGAGATGCGTCTCGGTCAGACGGTTGTCACCGGCGTAGAGCAATTGCGTCTGGTTGGCCGCCGTCTCCGGGCCGCCGCCGGGCAGGTCGCCCGACCACGTCTGGTGCGCGATCGCGGTGATCTTGCCGGCCTTGTCCGCACCGATGCGAATGCGCTGGATCGTCGCCGGGCGGTGGGTGGTGTTGTTCATCAGCTGCGGCCGTGCGAGCGCGACCTTGACCGGCCGCCCCGCCGCCTTCGCCGCGAGCGCCGCCATCACCGCGTCGGAGCGCACCCACAATTTGCCGCCGAACCCGCCGCCGACATAGGGCGAGACGATGCGGATCTTCTCTTTGGGGATCAGCAGCGTCTCGCTCATGTCGCGGACCGCCCAGGCGATCATCTGGTTGCTGGTCCACAGCGTCAGTTCGTCGCCACTCCACGCCGCGATCGTGGCGTGCGGCTCCATCATCATGTGGCTCTGGTCGGGCGTGGTATAGGTGGCGTCGAGCTTGACCGGGGCACTCGCGAAGGCGCCGGCAAAGTCGCCGCGCGCGGTCTTCATCTTGTCGCCCTTGGCGATCGGCGCGCCGTCCTTGGCGGCCTTCAGCTCGTATTTGCCCTTCGCGCGGGCGTAGTCGACGCGGACGCGCTTGGCGGCGTCGCGCGCCTGCTCGAACGTCTCGGCGACGACGATCGCGACCGCTTGATCATAATGTTCGACATCCGGCCCGGCGAGCATCGTCGCGGTATGCGCCTTGGCCTTGCCGAGCTTGCCGGCATTCTCATAGGTCACGACCGAGAGCACGCCGGGCGCGCGTTGCGCATCGCTGGTGTCGATCCGCGTGATCCGCCCCTTGGCCACGCCAGCGCCGACGATCACGCCATAGGCATGGTTCGGCGCGACATCGTTGCGCTCGAAGGCATAGGGCGCGGTGCCGGTGACCTTGAGCGGGCCATCGATCCGATCGGTGGCGCGCCCGATGACCTTCTGCTGGTCGATCGGATTGCGGCCGGCGGGGGTGTCGAACTTCATGCTGCGCGTCCTTCGGCGAGCACCGCGGCCAGCGTGCGCTCGACCAGCGGGATCTTATAGGCGTTCTGCGACGTCGGGGTGGCACCGGCGAGCGCGGCGGCGGCGATCGCCTTTGCGCCACCGTCGACCTTTGTCTCGGCGGCGGCGACGCGCCACGGCTTGTGCGCGAGGCCACCGAAGGCGAAGCGCGGCGTGCCGCTTTCGGGCAGGATCGCGGCAACCGAAATCGTCGCAAAGGCGTAGGAGGCGCGGTCGCGGACCTTGCGATAGATGTGCGTGCCGCGCACCGGCGCGGGCAGCGTCACCGCGGTGATCATCTCGCCGGGCGAGAGCGCGGTCTCGATCCACGGCGTGCTGCCGGGCAGGCGGTGGAAGTCGGCGATCGGGATCGTCCGCGTTCGCCCGCCGCCGTCGACCGTCTCGACGGTCGCGTCGAGCGCGCGCATCGCCACCGCCATGTCGCTGGGATGGGTGGCGATGCAATCCTTGCTGGTGCCGATCACCGCCAGCGCGCGGCTATAGCCGCCGAGCGCCGCGCAGCCCGAGCCGGGCTTGCGCTTGTTGCACGCCTGATTGGTGTCGTAGAAATACGGGCAGCGCGTCCGCTGGAGCAGGTTGCCGGCGGTCGTCGCCTTGTTGCGCAACTGGCCGGAGGCGCCCGACAACAACGCGCGGCTGAGCACGCCATAGTCGCGGCGCACGCGCGGATCGGCGGCGAGCGCGGTGTTGCGGACCAGCGCACCGACGCGCAGGCCTCCGTCCGGTGTCGCCTCGATCGTATCGAGCCCCAGCCGGTTAACGTCGACGAGATGCGTCGGCGCCTCGATCTGCAGCTTCATCAGGTCGAGCAGGTTGGTGCCGCCCGCAACGAACTTCGCGCCCGGCTTCGCGGCGACCGCGGCGGCGGCAGCGGCAGGGGAGGTGGCGCGTTCGTAGGTGAAGGGCTTCATGCGACGTCCTCCGCACCGGCGACATCGGCGATCGCGGCGACGATGTTCGAATAAGCCGCACAGCGGCAGATGTTGCCGCTCATCCGCTCGCGAACCTCCTGCGCATCGATGCGGCCGGCGGCATTGAGGTCACGCGAGACGTAGCTCGGCACGCCGTCCTTCACCTCCTGCAACATCGCGACCGCGGCCATGATCTGGCCCGGCGTGCAGTAACCGCACTGATAGCCGTCGTGCCTGACGAACGCGGCCTGCATCGGGTGCAGGTCGCCCGGTTTGCCGAGCCCCTCGATCGTGGTGATGCTGTCGCCGTCGTGCATGACGGCGAGCGTCAGGCACGAATTGATGCGCTTGCCCTCGACCATCACCGTGCACGCGCCGCACTGACCGTGGTCGCAGCCCTTCTTGCTGCCGGTCAGGTGCAGATGCTCGCGCAGCGCGTCGAGCAACGTGACGCGCGGATCGAGATCGAGCGTGCGCTTCCTGCCGTTGACGGTGAAGGTCACCGGGACGGCGGCGGCGGGCGCCTCCGCGGGCAGCGATTGCGCGTCGAGCGGCATGGCGGCGGTCGAGGCGGCGGCCGCCCCGCTGACGAGCGCCCCGCGTCGCGTGAGGCTGAATCCGTTGGTGTCGGTCATGTCGGTCCTGCTGCGGGAACGGGCAGGAGAGCCGCCCCCTATGATGAAACGCGCCCGATCCACGTTATATCCGGCTGCAACACAAGGATACACGCGCCGCTGGCGGGCGGCCACCGCCTGTATTAACATCCATGTCAAAAGCACGGAGAGGAAGCGCATGGCGACGGCGGCGAAGGTGGAATCCACGGCGATGGCACCGGGCGAGTGGGAGGCGCGGGTCGATCTCGCCGCCGCCTATCGGCTGGTGGCACTGTACGGCTGGGACGACCTGATCTTCACGCACCTGTCGGCGCGCGTGCCGGGGCCGGAGCATCATTTCCTCATCAACCCCTATGACATGATGTTCGAGGAGATCACCGCCTCGTCGCTGGTCAAGATCGACGTCGACGGGCAGCCGGTCGGCGCGAGCGCGCATCCGGTCAACCCGGCCGGGTTCACGATCCACTCCGCGATCCACATGGCGCGCGACGATGCGCAGGCGGTGATGCACCTCCACACGCCGCACGGGCAGGCGGTGTCGGCGATGGCGTGCGGGCTGTTGCCGCATACGCAGACCGCGATGATCGCGTCACACGATGTCGCCTACCACGAATATGAGGGCATCGCGACCGACCTGGAGGAGCGCGAGCGGCTGGTCGCCGATCTCGGCCCGCGCCACGCGATGATCCTGCGCAACCACGGCACGCTGACGGTTGGCGACTCGGTCGCGTCCTGCTTCCTGCGGCTCTATTTCCTCGAACGCGCGTGCGAGGCGCAGGTGCTGATGCTCGCGGCCGGTGGCGACGGGCTGCACACGCCGCCGCAGGGCGTCGAGGACAAGGTCGCGCGGCAATCGCCGCCGGCCGGGGTCGGGATGCTGGCGCGCGGGCTGGCGTGGCCGGCCTTGCTGCGCAAGCTCGACCGGATCGATCGCTCCTATCGCGATTGACGCTTGGCGTGCCCCCGCCCGGTGCGATACGCGAGCGCTAACACAGCAAGGGAGGGGATGATGGCGATGTGGCGCATGATGATGGCGGGATCGGCAATGGCGCTCGCCGCGCCGGCGATGGCGCAGGAGGCGACGCCGCGCTTCGCACACATCTTCGCCGATCATGCCGTCCTCCAGCGCGACCGGCCGGTCGCGGTATGGGGGCAGGGTGCGCCGAACGCCGCGGTGACGGTGCGGCTTGGCCAGCAGAGTGCCGCCGCGACCGCCGATGCGAACGGGCAGTGGCGCGCGACGCTGCCCGCGCAGGCGGCGGGCGGACCGTACACGCTGAGCGTCGAGGGTGGGCAGACGCTGAGCGACATCATGGTCGGCGACGTCTTCCTGTGCGGTGGCCAGTCGAACATGGAGTTCATGGTCAAGCAGTCGACCAACGCCTGGGGTGCGTTGCAGACCCCGCCCGATCCCGACCTGCGCTACGCCACGATCCCCGATACGACCCGCGCCCAGCCGCTCGCCGATCTGGAAGCGCCCGCCAAGTGGCAGCGCGTCGGGCCGGAGACGGTCGGCGACGCCTCGGCGGTCTGCTACTATATGGCGCGTTCGCTGCGGCAGAGCGAGAAGGTGCCGATCGGGTTCATCAACTCCGAATGGGGGGGCACCCGGATCGAGAGCTGGATCAGCCCGACCTCATTGGCGACCATCCCGCGGCTGAAGGACGGGATCGCGGCGGTCGCTCTCTACGGGCGTGACCCGGCGAAGGCGCTGGCACAGGACGGCGCGCGCCGCGAGGCATGGTGGAAGGCGCACGATCCGGCCGCGGCGCGACAGGCGGCGTTCCGGCGGCCCGACTTCGACGACGCGCAATGGGCGACGATCCCGACCGCGGCGTGGAAGGAGGCGGGCGTGCCCGCGCTCGCGGCGTTCGAGGGCGTGATGTGGCTGCGCGGGACGATCGACCTGACCGCCGCGCAGGTCGCGGCGGCGAAGACGCTGCAGCTCGGGCCGATCGACCAATATGAGGAGACATGGGTCAACGGCCGCTATGTCGGCGGCGGCAGCGTCAACTGGGCGTGGCGGCATTACGACGCACCGGCGGGGACGTGGAAGGTCGGCCGCAACACCGTCGCGCTGCGCGTGCTGGGCGGTGCGAACGGCGGCGGGCTGACCGGTGCCGCGCCGCGCGGGCTGGAACTGGCGGATGGCACGCTGGTGCCGTTCGCCGGCCCGTGGCGCTATTATCAGGGCCGCGCGCTGACCGGCGAGAAGATCGCGCCGGCGCCGTGGGACGTGCCCAACAGCCTCGCGACGCTCCACAACGGCATGATCGCGCCGCTGGCGGGCTACGGGCTGAAGCTCGCCGCCTGGTATCAGGGCGAGTCGAACGCGGGCGAGGCGTCGACCTATCGCGAGCTGATGACCTTGTTGATGGCCGACTGGCGGCGGACGTTCGCCGCGCCGGCTCTGCCGTTCTTCGTCGTCCAGCTCACCTCCTATGGCAAGCCGTCGACCGCGCCGGTGCCGTCCGGCTGGGCGGAATTGCGCGAGGCGCAGGCGCAGGCGGTCGCGCAGGACGCGCATGCCGGGCTGGCGGTGACGCTGGACGTCGGTGACCGGTTCGACATCCACCCGACGCAGAAGACCGTCGTCGGCGAGCGGCTGGCGCGGCTGGCGCGGGTGATCGCCTACGGTCAGCCGGGGCTCCGCAGCGGGCCGGAGGTGGCGGGCGTATCGCGAAGCGGCAGCGATCTGGTGGTGCGCTATCGCAACGTCACCGGCGGGCTGCATACGTATAGCGCCGGGCAGGCGATCGGGTTCGAGGCCTGTGCGGGCGACGCGTGCCGCTACGTACCGGCAGAGGCGCGCGGCGAAACGGTGGTGTTGCCGGGGGCGAATGCCGCGAGCGTGACGAAGGTGCGCTACGCGTGGAGCGATGCGCCGTTCACGAACCTGTTCGACGGTGCGGACCTGCCGGCGGCACCGTTCGAGCGTGGGGTGGAGTAAGCGCGGCGTCATTGCGAGCGTAGCGACGCAATCCAGGACGTCGTGATCCGGCATTGGATTGCGTCGCTGCGCTCGCAATGACGTGCTTTCTCTTCCGTCGTCGTCCTGATCCGTGGGCCGCTTAGCGCCTGCGACCCACTCGGCTGCAGCCACCCCCTGCCGTTACCCCGGCGAAGGCCGGGGTCCAGTTGGGGGACGCTCATGATGCGCGTTGCGCGTCACCTCGTCGGGTTTCCTACCTGTCCCCGGCCTTCGCCGGGGTGACGCTTTGAATTAGCGGGAACGGAGGCCATCCCCCCCCACACGAAAATGGCCCCGGCATCGCTGCCGGGGCCATTCGCTTGCTGCACGCAAAGCGAAGCGATCAGTCGCGGTCGCCTGTCAGGAAGGCCGGGGCGAAGGCCGGGGCGTCGCCCTCGTCCTTGCCGCCGCCTTCGCCGCGCTCGCGACGCGGGCCACGGCCCTCGCGACGCGGACCACGGTCGCCGCCGCGATCCGCACCGCGGTCGCCGCCACGGCCACTGCCGTCACGACGCGGGCCACGGTCGCCACGGCCACCGCCGTCACGATCGCCGCGCGGCTCGCGCGCGGGGCGGGTGTCTTCCAGCTCGGCGCCGGTTTCCTGATCGACGACGCGCATCGACAGGCGGACCTTGCCGCGCGGATCGATTTCGAGGACCTTGACCTTCACTTCCTGGCCTTCGGTCACGACGTCGCCCGGCTTCTCGACGCGCTCGTTCTTCATCTCGCTGACATGGACGAGACCGTCCTTGCCGCCCATAAAGTTCACGAACGCCCCGAAGTCGACGATGTTGACGACCTTGCCGTTGTAGATCTTGCCGACCTCGGCCTCTTCGACCAGGCCCTTGATCCAGTTGATCGCGGCCTCGATCTGGCTCTGGTCCGACGACGACACCTTGATCACACCCTCGTCGTCGATGTCGACCTTGGCGCCCGTCGTCGCGACGATCTCGCGGATCACCTTGCCGCCGGTGCCGATCACTTCGCGGATCTTCGACTTGTCGATCGTGAACGTCTCGATCCGCGGCGCGTGTGCCGACAGCTCGGTCCGCGTCGAGTCGAGCGCCTTCGCCATCTCGCCCAGGATGTGCGCGCGGCCCTCATGCGCCTGCTTCAAGGCAACGCGCATGATCTCCTCGGTGATGCCGGCAATCTTGATGTCCATCTGCAGGGACGTGATGCCCTCACTGGTGCCGGCGACCTTGAAGTCCATGTCGCCCAGGTGATCCTCGTCACCCAGGATGTCGGACAGGACGGCATAGTCCTTGCCCTCGAGGATCAGGCCCATCGCGATGCCCGACACCGGGCGCTTCAGCGGCACGCCCGCGTCCATCATCGACAGCGAACCGCCGCAGACCGTCGCCATCGACGACGAGCCGTTCGACTCGGTGATGTCCGAGGTCACGCGGATCGTGTACGGAAACTCTTCCTTCGACGGCAGCACCGGGTGCAGCGCGCGCCAGGCGAGCTTGCCGTGGCCGACTTCGCGGCGACCGGGCGCGCCGAAGCGGCCCACTTCGCCGACCGAATAGGGCGGGAAGTTATAGTGCAGCATGAAGTTCTGGTACGACAGACCGTTCAGGCCGTCGATCATCTGCTCCGCGTCGCGCGTGCCGAGCGTGGTGGTCGCGATCGTCTGCGTCTCGCCGCGGGTGAACAGCGCCGAGCCGTGCGCGCGCGGCAGGAAGTGGACCTCGGCCTCGATCGGGCGCACCGTCTTGGTGTCGCGGCCGTCGATGCGACGGCCGGTCTTGAGGATCGCACCGCGCACGATGTCGGCCTCGAGCTTCTTAACCAGCTTGAGCGTACCGAGGTACTCGGCCGGATCGCTGTCCTTCAGCGACGCGAACGCCTCGCGTGCCTTGGTGCGCGCGGCGTTGACGGCGGTCTGACGCGCCTGCTTGTCGGTCAGCTTGTAGGCCGCCTCCATGTCCTTGCCGATGGCCTTCTTCAGCTTGGCCATCTTCGCCGACTTGTCCTCGACCGGCGCCAGCTCCCACGGATCCTTCGCCGACTGCTCGGCGAGATCGATGATCGCGTTGATGATGTCT
>CAJYLV010000036.1 GCA_913776255.1 uncultured Sphingomonas sp.
GCTTCGACGAGCGAGTCGCGCGCCAGCGTCAGCCGTTCCAGCAGCGGCAACCCTTCTATCCGATGGGACAGCGCAAGCCGGGCCAGAAATGGACCCCGCCCCCGCCCCCGGTGACCGAAGACGCCAAGAAGGTCCGCGCGGCGGGCAATATCGATCGCGTGCTGGCCAAGGCGGTGCTGGCGGGGCTGATCCGCCATCCGGCGGAGATCGCGCGGCATATGGAGGTGCTGGGCAGCCTGAAGCTGGCGGATGGCGCGCTGGGGCGGCTGTTCGAAGCGGTCGTCGACGTCGCGCTGGAGGATCGCCGGGCCGGACCGCTTGATAGCGGAAGGATGGTCACCATATTGGCACGATCCGGTTTCGAGGCGATCGCCCATGATCTTCTGAGAGCCGATACGATGCCCTATTCGTTCACCCGTGCCGATGGCGACGAAAAACAGGCGCGCGACGACCTCGACGAGGCGATCGCGGTACTGGTCGCGCGGCCGGAGGTGGATGCGGCGCTGGCGGAGGCGACCTCCGCGATGCAGACGCATTTCACCGCCGAGGCGTTTGAACGACAGGTGGCGTTGGTGAACGAACAGCGGGCGCTGGACGAGCGACTTGCAAATCTGGTGCAGGCAAACGAAGACGCCCGCGCGCTTGGACCCGAGGACGATTGATGGCGAAGATGAACGGTGGCGGTGCTGACGAAGGCGCGGAAGTGGCCGATGCCCCGCTGATCGACCTGAACGACGCGAACATCAAGAAGCTGATCGCGCGCGCCAAGAAGCGCGGCTACATCACCTACGACCAGCTCAACGAGGCGCTGCCGCAGGACCAGATGTCGTCCGACCAGCTCGAGGACGTGATGTCGGCGCTCAACGAAATGGGCGTCAACATCGTCGAGAACGAGGAAGCGGGCGAGGACGGCGAAACCGAGGAGCGCGCCGACGACGACGAGCAGGAAGCCGTCGACGGCGGCGAGGCCGACGGCTCGGCCCCGGCGGTCGAGAAGAAGAAGGAGACGGTCGATCGCACCGACGATCCCGTCCGCATGTACCTGCGCGAGATGGGGGCGGTCGAGCTGCTGTCGCGCGAGGGCGAGATCGCGATCGCCAAGCGCATCGAGGCCGGCCGCGACACGATGATCCTGGGGCTGTGCGAAAGCCCGATCACCTTCAACGCGATCATCGACTGGTCGACCGCGCTCAACGAGGGCACGATGCAGTTGCGCGAGATCGTCGATCTCGACGCGATGCTGTCGAAGGGGCCGTCCGCCGAGCAGGTCGAGGGTGCCGAGGACGACACCGGCGAGATCAGCGCGTCGAACGCCGGGCCGCAGTTCAAGGAAGAGGACGAGCCCGAAGAGGCGCCCGCCGACGACGATGACGACATGACCGAGCGCCGCGCGCCGCGTCCCAGCGACGACGAGGAGGAGGACAACACCCTCAGCCTCGCGCAGATGGAGGAGACGCTCAAGCCGCAGGCGCTGGAGAAATTCGCCAACATCACCGCCATCTACCGCAAGTTCTCCAAGATGCAGGAGAGCCGGCTGGAAGCGATGGGCAACGGCATCGAGCTGTCGTCGGCGGAGGAGCGCAAGTATCAGAAGCTGCGCGAGGATCTGACCGCGGAGGTCGAGAGCGTCCAGTTCCACCAGACCAAGATCGAATATCTGGTCGACCAGCTCTACAGCTACAATCGCCGGCTCACGACGCTGGGCGGGCAGATGCTGCGCCTGGCCGAGCGGCACAAGGTGAACCGCAAGGATTTCCTCGACCGCTACATGGGGCATGAGCTGGACGAGGGATTCATCGCCTCGGTCACCGGGCTCGACAAGAAGTGGACGGCGTTCGCGACCAACGAGGTCGCGGCGGTCGATCGCATCCGCACCGAGATCAGCGAGATCTCGCAGCAGACCGGCATGGCGCTCAGTGAGTTCCGCCGCATCGTCAACATGGTGCAGAAGGCGGAGCGCGAGGCGCGCATCGCCAAGAAGGAGATGGTCGAGGCGAACCTGCGCCTCGTGATCTCGATCGCCAAGAAGTATACGAACCGCGGCCTGCAGTTCCTGGATCTGATCCAGGAAGGCAACATCGGGTTGATGAAGGCGGTGGACAAGTTCGAATATCGTCGCGGCTACAAGTTCTCGACCTACGCGACCTGGTGGATCCGGCAGGCGATCACGCGATCGATCGCGGATCAGGCCCGCACGATCCGTATCCCGGTCCACATGATCGAGACGATCAACAAGCTGGTCCGCACCAGCCGCCAGTTCCTCCACGAGCAGGGCCGCGAGCCGACCCCGGAGGAGATGGCGGAGCGTCTGAGCATGCCGCTGGAGAAGGTCCGCAAGGTGATGAAGATCGCCAAGGAGCCGATCTCCCTCGAAACGCCGATCGGCGACGAGGAAGACAGCCACCTGGGCGACTTCATCGAGGACAAGAACGCGGTCATCCCGGTCGATGCCGCGATCCAGGCGAACCTGAAGGAGACGGTCACCCGCGTGCTCGCATCGCTGACCCCGCGTGAGGAGCGCGTGCTGCGGATGCGCTTCGGGATCGGGATGAACACCGATCACACGCTGGAGGAGGTCGGGCAGCAGTTCAGCGTGACCCGCGAACGCATCCGGCAGATCGAGGCGAAGGCGCTGCGCAAGCTGAAGCACCCGTCGCGCAGTCGCAAGATGCGCAGCTTCCTCGACCAGTAATCCTTAACCGGCCGGCAATCACGATTGCCGGCCGGTCATCTTTTATGCCTCTGTAAACCCGAATTTTACAGTCGCTCCGTTACCTCCGATGTGCCGGTCGCACTCACGTGCCGGCCCGGCGGGTGAGCGGAGGAAAGCGTGACCATCGCACTGGACAAACGCGCGGCGGGGTGTGCCGACACGATCCTGGCCATGGTCGCCAGCGACGGCACCGCCGCGTCGTCGCACGCCCGCGCGCTGATGCAGCCCGCCGCCACCCTGCGGGACATCGCCGATGCGGTGCATGCCTTGTGCGTGATCCACGGCGCCTTCCCGGGCATCGTCGATCGCGCGGGCACCGCCTGCGTCGATCCGGCGGAGGGCACGTGGCTGGAACGCGCGGCGGCCGCGATGAGCGCGGAGCGCGCGCTGCTGGTGCGCCTCACCGCCGCCGCCGGCCCGCTGCCCTCCACCCCCGGCCAGGCCGCGTCGGAAACCGCGATCACCGGACAGCGCAATGCGCTGGAGATGCTGGCGCGTTCCGACCGCCGGGGCTGCGCCACCGGCACCGCCATCGCCTTCGTGCTGGACTGGGCGGCGGTGCGCGGCGTGCTGGACGCATGTGCGAAGCGCATGGCGCTTCCCGCCGGCGCACCCTTCGCCCAAGTCGCGAGCGAGACCATCACGCTGCTGCGCGCGATCGAGGCCCCCGCGCCGGTCGAGCGCGCGATGGCGTTCGGCGCGCAACAGATGCTCGCGCAGCATCGCGGGCTGTGGCAGCTTCTCGAGGCCCGCGCCGTCGCGCGCGGCGAGATGTGATCGCCGCTTAACGGTTGCGCCAGCCGCCCGCGCGTCGCTATCCAAACCCGATCTTCGATGAAAGACGGGAAAGCGGATGCAGCGCTTCGAGGGCACGCGCGACTATGTCGCCACCGACGATCTGAAAGTGGCGGTGAACGCGGCGGTCGCGCTGCGCCGCCCGCTGCTGGTAAAGGGGGAGCCGGGCACCGGCAAGACCGTGCTGGCGCAGGAGATCGCGCGCGCCGCCGACGCCGAGTTGATCGAATGGAACGTCAAGTCGACCACCAAGGCGCAGCAGGGGCTGTACGAATATGACGCGGTGGCCCGGCTGCGCGACGGCCAGCTCGGCGATCCGCGCGTCCACAACATCGCCAATTACATCCGCCGCGGCAAATTGTGGGAGGCGTTCACCCGCCCCACGCCGCCGGTGCTGCTGATCGACGAGATCGACAAGGCCGATATCGAATTCCCCAACGATCTGCTTCAGGAGCTCGATCGGATGGAATTCCACGTCTACGAAACCGGCGAGACGGTGCGCGCGGCACAACGCCCGATCGTGGTCATCACGTCGAACAACGAGAAGGAATTGCCCGACGCGTTCCTGCGCCGCTGCTTCTTCCATTACATCCGCTTCCCCGATCGTGAGACGATGCAGGCGATCGTCGACGTGCACTTTCCGGGCATCCAGAAGCTGCTGGTCTCGCGCGCGATGGACATCTTCTACGAGGTCCGCGAGGTGCCGGGCCTGAAGAAGAAGCCGTCGACCAGCGAATTGCTCGACTGGCTGCGGCTGCTCCTCCACGAGGACATGCCGTTGGAGGTGTTGCAGAACCGCGATCCGACGAAGGCGATCCCGCCGCTGCACGGCGCGTTGCTGAAGAACGAGCAGGACGTGATGCTGTTCGAGCGGTTGGCGTTCATGGCGCGGCGGCAGCCCCGCGGCTGATGTTCCTCGCTTTCCTCGACCAGTTGCGCGGCGCCGGCATCCCGGCGGGCATGAAGGAGCATCTGTTGCTTCTCGACGCCCTGCGGGCCGAGGTGATCGACCATACGCCGGAACAATTCTATCATCTTTCCCGCGCGATCTACGTCAAGGACGAGGCACTCTACGACCGGTTCGACCGGGTGTTCGCGCATGTCTTCAAGGGGCTGGAAACCAGTTTCGCCACCCCCGGCGGCGAGATCCCCGCCGAATGGCTGAAGGCGGTGGCCCAGCGCTATCTCAGCCCCGAGGAAATGGCGGCGATCGAGTCGCTGGGGTCGTGGGACACGATCATGGAGACGCTGCGCCAGCGACTGGAGGAGCAGCACGCGCGTCATCAGGGCGGCTCCAAGTGGATCGGCACCGGTGGCACCAGCCCGTTCGGGAATGGCGGCTACAATCCAGAGGGGGTGCGGATCGGCGGCGAATCGACGCATCGCCGCGCGATCAAGGTGTGGGACCAGCGCATGTTCCGCGATCTGGACAACACCCGCGAACTGGGGACGCGCAACATCAAGGTCGCGCTGCGCCGTCTGCGCCGCTTCGCGCGCGAAGGGGCGGCGGAGGAACTGGACGTGGACGCGACGATCGCCGGCACCGCCCGACGCGGCTGGCTGGATGTCGCCATGCGGCCGGAGCGGCGCAATGCGGTCAAGCTGCTGCTGTTCCTCGACGTCGGCGGGTCCATGGATCCGCATATCCGGCTGTGCGAGGAACTGTTTTCCGCCGCCACCGCCGAGTTTCGCCACCTCGAATTCTTCTACTTCCACAATTGTCCCTACGAGGGCGTGTGGAAGGACAATCGTCGCCGCTTTCAGGAACGCACGCCGCTATGGGACGTGCTGCACCGCTTCGGGCACGACCACAAACTGCTGCTGGTCGGCGATGCATCGATGAGCCCGTATGAGATCACCCAGCCCGGCGGCTCGGTGGAACATATGAACGAGGAAGCCGGCGCGACTTGGATGCGGCGGCTGACCGCCACCTATCCCGCCGCCGCCTGGCTGAACCCCCTGCCCCGCGCGCAATGGGATTACACCGCGTCGATCGCGATCATGCGCGAGTTGCTGGCGGACCGCATGTATCCGCTCACGCTCGATGGGCTGGACGAGGCGATGCGCGAGCTTACCCGCAAGCACTGACGCGGCGGAAACGCGCATGCAGAAGCCGCATCCGCGATCGCGCAGGTTGCAATTGCTGCATCACGCTTTCTTCACCAGATCGGCCCCACGTGCTGCATCGCAGCAAGACGTTTCGGAGGCCCATGATGCTTTATCTGTTCTACCTGATCGCCCAGTACCGCACCGAAGCGCGCAACCGCGCGATCGCCGCAAACGGCCGTCTGGCCTGATCCACCGCCCGGGCGCGCCGGCTATTTCGTCGCGCGCGCATAGGGCGTGAACATCCCAAGGATCAGCGGCGCCTTGGGGATGCGGGACAGCCGACCGATGGGGGTCACCCGATCGTTCCGGCAAATCTGCGAGCCGAACGGCTCCGTCACCAGCACATCGTCGTCGTCGAGCATGTCCGCACGGGCGCGCGGCACGTTGACGTAGAGGCGCGCGCCGCTGCGCCAGACGATCGCCTTACCCCGGACGATCACCGCCGACGCGTCGGTGGGCGACACCGCGATACAGCGCACCGGCGGCTGCGCCACGCGCCCCTTCAGCATGTCGGCTAGAACGGCATCCGCATTCGATCGAGCGGCGTGGGCGGGCGTGGCCATGGCGATGGCCAGCACGGCGGCGGCGATACGACACTTCATGACGCCCATATAGCACGGTCCGAGGTCGTCCGCACAACACGGGCTGATCCGGAGCAAGTTGATTGTTCCGGAACGCGCCGTGGCGACGGTCCGTTCTGGGCGCCTATGGACGCGACCCGCTGATGCCCGCCCGCCCCGCCGCCGCCCCCGAGGCCGCGCTCTCGATCGCCGAACAGGCGGCCATCGCCGCGGAGGCGTTGCGCGGGGGTGATGTGATCGTCGTTCTCGCGGACGAGGTGCGCGCGCAGGCGGTCGCCCTTACGCTGACGGCGGTGGTGCCCGACGCGGACGTGCTGTTCTGCCCCGGCAGCGACGCGCTACCGGGCGAGGATGCGCCACCCTCTCCCGCCAACGTCGGCCAACGCGTGGCGGCGCTGCGGCGCGCGCGACGGCTCGCGGAGGCGAAGCGGAAGACCAACGTGGCGCTGGTCACCACGGGCGAGGCGGTGGCCCGCGCGTGTCCGCCGCCCGCCGCGTTCGACGCGGTCCCGCCAACCGTCAGGCTGGGCGCGGTGCTGGACCTGCCGGTGCTGTTCGACGAGCTGCGCGAGCTGGGCTATCTGGCCGACGAGCGGGTGGACGAACCCGGCGAAGTGGCGCTACGCGGGCAGGTGCTCGACGTCTTCCCCGCCGATGCGGCATTGCCGCTGCGGATCGAAGTGAGGGACGGCAAGGTATCGAGCCTCCGCTGTTACGATCCCGCCGATCAGCGATCGGTCGACGACGTGGCGGAGCGTGAGTTGGGGCGCGTGACCGAACCGGCAGCCGGCGACGCCAGCGGCACGCTGCTTGACCATCTACCCGGCGCGCGGATCATGATCGATCCCACCGCCGACGATCGGCGCCGACGCTTCCTGTCGCTGGTCGCGGAGACGAACGGTCGCGCATCGAAGCGCGCGGCGAAGGACGTGGTCGACGATACCGCCTGGGCCGCCGCGCTGGCGCCGCGCGAGCAGGTCGCGGTGGCGCGAGAGGGCGAACCACCGCCGCGCTTCGCCGAACACAAGGCACCACTGCGGGCATTCGCCGGTATCGCCAAAGAGGCACGCGAACACGGCGATCGTGTCGTCCTGCTCGGCAGCGAACGTGATCTGCGTTTCCTGCGACGGCGGGTGGCGAAGGTGCTGAAGGACGAGCCGGTGGCCGTATCCGGATGGAACAAGGTCGCCCGGGCGAAGCGCGGTGCGCTGTTGACGCTGGAGGCGTCGGCGGACCGCGGGTTCAGGCGCAAGGGCGTGCTGGCGATCGCGGCCGCCGATCTGCTCGGCAGTCGGGCAGAACGCGAACAGGTTGCCGGCGCGCCGTCGGACGGTGGACTGCTGGATACCAGCGAGATCCGCATCGGCGACGTCGTGGTGCACGAGGATCACGGGATCGGCGTGGTCGCGGGGCTCGAACGCCTGCCCGACGGTGGCGGGGACGCGATCAAGCTGACCTATGCGCAGGAGGGCGTGCGGCTGGTGCCGGTCGGCGAGGCCGATCGCATCTGGCGCTATGGCGCGGAGGCGGACGCGGTGACGCTGGATCGGCTCGACGGTTCGAGTTGGCAGAAACGGCGCGGCGAGATCGATGCCGCGATTGCGCAAAGCGCGCGTGACCTGACGACGCTGGCCGAGGAACGCGCCGCGCGCGACGCGCCCGCGCTCGAGCCAGATCCGGCACGCTACGAGCGGTTCGCGGCGGGCTTCGCCTTCACCGAAACCGCCGATCAAGCCAAGGCGATCGCGGCGGTGCGCGCCGATCTGGCCGCCGGACGCGCGATGGATCGGCTGGTTATCGGCGACGTCGGCTACGGCAAGACCGAGGTCGCGCTCCGCGCCGCCGCGATCGCGGCGCTGGCGGGCAAGCAGGTGGCGATCGCCGCCCCCACCACCGTGCTGGCGCGTCAGCATCTCGAAACCTTCTCGACCCGCTTCGAGGGAAGCGGCGTGACGGTCGCCGGGCTGTCGCGCTGGTCGAGCGCGGCGGAAAAGAAGCGGGTGCTGGCGGGCTTGCGCGACGGAGCGATCCACATCGTCGTCGGCACCGGCGCGGTCGCCGGGAAGGGCGTCGCCTATAAGGATCTCGCGCTGGTTGTGATCGACGAGGAGCAACGCTTCGGCGCGGCGGACAAGGACAAGCTGCGCGCGCTGTCGGCGGGGCATGTGCTCACGCTGTCGGCCACGCCGATTCCGCGCACGCTGCAATCCGCGCTGGTCGGGCTGCAGCAATTGTCGATCATCGCCACGCCACCCGCGCGACGCCAGCCGATCCGCACCGCGATCGGGACGTTCAGCCCCGAGACGCTGCGCACCGCGCTGCTGCGCGAGAAGAGCCGTGGCGGGCAAAGCTTCGTCGTGGTGCCGCGCATCGCCGACATGGCCCCGTTGGCCGAACAATTGGGCACGCTCGTGCCCGAGCTGGAGGTCATCGAAGCGCATGGGAAGCTGCCCGCCGACGAGCTGGACGCGGCCATGGTGCGCTTCGGGCGCGGGGACGGTGACGTGCTGCTGGCCACCAACATCATCGAAGCGGGGCTGGACGTGCCACGCGCCAATACGATGGTGATCGCGCATGCCGATCGGTTCGGCCTGTCGCAGCTTCACCAGCTCCGTGGGCGGGTCGGGCGCGGCAACCGGCGCGGACAGGTGCTGTTGTTCACCGCTCCCGATCACGCGATCGCGCCAAGGACGCTGAAGCGGCTGCGCACGCTGGAGGCGTTCGACCGGCTGGGCGCGGGCTTTGCGATCAGCGCGCGCGATCTGGACATGCGCGGCGCGGGCGACCTGCTGGGCGAGACGCAGGCCGGGCACATGAAGCTGATCGGGATCGATCTGTACCAGCAATTGCTGGAGGGGGCGCTGCGCCGCGCGCGCGGCGAGGAGGTCGAACGCTGGACGCCCGAATTGCATCTGGGCATCGAAGGCTGCCTGCCCGAATCGTGGATCCCCGACGAGGAATTGCGCGTGACGATCTATGCGCGGCTGGCCCGGATCACCGAGGCGGCGGCGCTGGAGGCGCTGGAGGACGAACTGGAGGACCGGTTCGGGGCTTTGCCCGACGAGGCACGCACGCTGCTGGCGACCGCGCGCCTGCGCGTCGATGCGCGCGCGGCGGGGATCGCCAAGGTGAGCGCAGGGCCGGCGGCGGTGGCACTGGAGCCGCATAACGGCACCTCGATCGATGCGGCGCTGTTCGGGCTGGAGCAGAAGGAGCGGCGCTTCCTGCTCCGCGAGCGGATCGAGGATCCCTGGGCGCGGCTGGAGCGTGCCGGAACGTTGGTGCGCGACATGGCGGAGGCCTGACGCCCGGTTCGTCCCGACTGGCCATCCAGCAAGCGGGAGGGGACGATCGCGCCCCCTCCCTTTTGGCCGATCAGAAGCGGAAGCGTCCACCCAGCGACAGGACGATCGCGCGCGCGTTCTCCAGGCGCCCACTGACCAGGATCGGCATCTCCACCTTGCTACCCGCATAGGCGGCGGTGCGACGGTCGATCGTCGTCTCCTCGAAATCGACGTAGTTCGCCGCGGCATCCAGCGAGAAGTTCGGCGTCACGTCGAACGATCCGCCGACCGCGTAATTCCAGCGGTTCGAATCGGGCACGCGCGCGTCCCGCTCGCCATCGCGGGTTGGGGTCAGCGTGCGCTGCGCCCCCGCGCGCACCGTCACGCGCGGCGACACCGCATAGTCGAGCCCCGCCGCATAGCTCCAGATGCTGCGATAATTCTCGGGCAATGCCGCGTTGATCGGTGCGCCCAGCCGGATCGCGTCGAACTTCTCCCAGGTGTAGCGGATCGTCTGCGCGTTCAGCGTCAGCTTGTCAGTCGCGCGGAACCGGCCACCGATCATGATCTGCGCGGGCGTGTAGAAACTGGCCTCGACGCCGGACAGCTTGCGGTTCTGCCCCGCCAGCGGCCCCAGCAGCCCGCTGACCGTCAGGTCACCCTTCAGCGTATGCTTGATCGCCGACTTGTAGCTGACGCCGACCGTCGCCCAATCGTTGTGCATCTGGAAACCGGCGGTCCAGCCCACATCCCAGCCATCGCCCTTCAGCGTCTGGTTGCCATCGGGCAGCGCGGCGGAGAGGTTGGGCAGGGCGTTGCCGAGGCTGGCCTCGACATGCTCGACGTTGACCGCGCCACCGACGCGCAGCCAGTCGGTCACCGCCACCGCGGCCGAAGGCTGGATATCGAAGGTGCGCAGATAGGTGCGGTCGGCGCTGTACCGCGCCCAGCTGTCGGCATCGTAATCGGTCGTGAAGCTGTACGGCGAGGTCACCGCCAGCCCGACCGCGAGCCGATCGCCCAGCGGGATCGCGACCGCACCCGAGGGCAGCACGCCATTGTTGATCGGGTTGCGCGACCGCGAGGAGCCACCGACCGGCGCGAAGGTGCCGCCCGGACGACGGATGACGGTGCCGTTGTCGATCACGTCGCCCTTGGGGAGGATCGCCGACGCGCTCACGGTCGCTTCCGCCTTGTCCATGCCGGCGATCGCCGCCGGATTCCACCACAGCGATGCCGCGCCGGTATCGGCCGCCTCGCCCGAGAAGGCGCGCCCCGCGCCCCGCGCGGCCTGCTCCTGCAAATAGAACGCCTGCGCCTCGGCGCTGGCCGCGACGACGGTGCCGCCGGCCAAAGCGGCGAGCGAAATGGCGATCCGGTGATGGTGCTTCATGGCGATCCTCGTGTCTTTTTATGTCTGGCCGGTTCCTGCCGATCGTTGTGGCGATGGCAAGCGCAATCGGTCCCCGCCCGGCCGAACGGGGACCGGGTGGGTCAATTCCGCAACGGTTTGCCGGTCATCAACATGCTCTCCACGCGTGCATGGGTGCGTTCGTCATGGGCGCTCTCCATGAAGGCTTCGCGTTCCAGATCCAGCAACTGCTGCTCGGTCACGGTGTCGACCAGATCGGCCTCGCCGCCGGTCAGCACGTTGGCGAGCCGCCCGGCGACGACCTCGTCATAGGCGGTGGCGACGCCCTTGCGGCGGAAGTCGGCGACCGCGCCGGCCAGCCCGGTCCGCCCGCTCGCGCCCGGCAGGCGGAAGGTCGGCGGCTCGGGCGGCGTGTAGCCGTCGACCAGCGCCAGCGCCTTCGCCTTGGCGTCGGCGAGCAACCGATCGCGGTTCATCGTAATCCCGTCGGAGGGACGCAGGAACGCCATCTCCTTGGCCTGCGCCGCCGAACGCGACACCTGCGCGGTCGAGATCAGCTCGAACGCCTTCATGACGGCGGGCATCGGCCCGCGCGGCATCCCCTTCGCTTTGGCGAGCCGGTCGAGCAATTCGCCATGTCCGCCCCAGCCCGGCACCAGCCCGACCCCGGCCTCGACCAGCCCGATATAGCTTTCGGCATGCGCCTGCACTGCGTCGGAATGGAGCAGCACCTCGCACCCGCCGCCCAGCGCCATGCCGGCCGGCGCGCTGACCACCGGGAAGGGCGCGTATTTCAGCGCCTTGAACGCCTGCTGCCCGCCGACGATCAGTTTCTCGATCTCGCCCCACGCCCCGGCCTTCACCGCGAAGAGCGCGAGCCCGAGGTTGGCGCCGGCCGAGAAGTTGCTGCCCTCGTTGTAGATCACCAGCGCCTTGAACCGCTCCTGCACCAGCGGGATCGCCTGCTGGATGAGGCTGGCGACCTCGCCGTCGAGCGCGTTCATCTTGGCGGTGAATTCGAGGCACAGCACGCCGTCGCCGATGTCCCACAGCGCGGCCGACGCGCTTTTCGCCACCGGCTGCGAACGGCGCTTGATATCCTCGAGCAGCACCACGCCTTCGGCACGCGGCACGTCGTGATAGTCGCCGTCGCTGCCGAGATATTGCCGCACCCCGCCCTCGACGCGGTAGAAGGGGCGGTCGCCGGCGGTGTCGAGGATCGCGGGCACCGCGCGGCCCTCGGCGCGGAGGCGTTCGGCCAGCTTGCCCGCGCCGAGCCGGTCGATCAGCTCGAACGGGCCGAACTTCCAGTTGTAGCCGAGCTTCATCGCGTCATCGATCGCGACGACGTCGTCGGCGGCCTCGCCGACCAGCATCGCGGCATAGCTCAGCACGTTGCCGAGGATCGTCCACGCATAATCGCCGACCTTGCCGGGGACGGTGACGAGCGCAGCGAGGTCCTTCTCGGCGGCGGCGGGCAGCGCCTCGGGCTTGGCCTCGGGGCGATACTCGCCGGTGGTCAGGTCGATCGCCAGCTTGGTGCGCTTGCCATCGGTGCCCTTGTCGAGCCGGTAGAAGCCGCCCTTGCCCTTGCGGCCGGTGAAGCCCTCCGCGATCATCCGGTCGACCAGCGGCAGCGGGCGGACGGTCGCGAAATAGGGATCGCCCGGCGGCAGCGTGTCCGACAGGCTCTTGGCGAGCAGCGGCATCAGGTCGACGCCGACGAGATCGATCAGCGCGAAGATCCCCGTCTTGGGCACGCCCATCGGGCGGCCGCCGATCTGATCGGCTTCCTCGACGGTCAGCCCCTGGTCGATCGCGGCATTGACCGCGACCGCCAGCCAATAGGTGCCGATGCGGTTGGCGATGAAGCCGGGCGTATCCTTGGCGCGGACGATCCGCTTGCCCATGAAGCGGTCGACGAACGCCTCGACCTTGCCGGCGGTGCCAGCGTCGGTGTCGGTGCCGCGCACGATCTCGACCAGCCGCATGTAGCGCGGCGGGTTGAAGAAGTGCGTGATGAGGAAGTCGCGGCGGAACTGGTCGCTGCGCCCCTCGACCAGCCGCTCGAGCGGGATCGTCGAGGTGTTCGACGACACCGCGGTGCCGGGACGCTTGAGCTGTTCCAGCTTCGCGTAGAGCGATTGCTTGATGTCGAGCCGCTCGACGATCGCCTCGACGATCCAGTCGCATTCGGCGACGCGATCCAGATGGTCGTCGATGTTGCCGGTCTCGACCAGCTTCGCCGCCGCCTTCGACATGAACGGCGCGGGCTCGGTCTTGAGCATCTTCGCGACCGCGCCCTTGGCGACCGCGTCGCGATCGTTCCCGTCCTTCGCCGGAATGTCGAGCAGCAGCACCGGCACGCCGGCATTGGCGACCTGCGCGGCGATCCCCGCGCCCATCACGCCCGCGCCGATCACGCAGACCTTTTTGATGCCGTCAGTCATCACACGCGCTCCAGCACGGTGGCGATGCCCTGCCCGCCGCCGATGCACTGCGTGGCGAGCGCATAGCGCTTGCCCTCGCGCGCCAGCAAAGCGGCGGCCTTGCCGACGATCCGCGCGCCGGTCGCGCCGAGCGGGTGACCGATCGCGATCGCGCCGCCGTCGAGGTTGATCGTCTCCTCTTTGAGCCCGAGGTCGCGGATGCAGGCGATCGCCTGGCTCGCGAACGCCTCGTTGATCTCGACGATGTCGAGGTCGTTCGACGAGATGCCTGCGCGCTCCAGCGCCTTCCGCGACGCGCCGATCGGGCCGAGCCCCATCGTCTCGGGATCGCAGCCCGAGACGCTGATCGCCTTGATCCGCGCGAGGATCGGGAGGTTGTGCTGCTTCGCGAACGCCTCCGACGTGACGAGCACCGCGCTCGCGCCATCGGTGAGCGGCGAGGAGGTGCCGGCGGTCACCGAGCCGTCTGCCGAGAAGGCGGGCTTGAGCCCGGCGAGCGCCTCGGCGGTGGTGTCGGGGCGCAGCGTGCCGTCCTGGTCGACCGCGCCGGCCTTGGTCCGGATCGCGACGATCTCGTCGGACAGGCGGCCGTCCTCGCGCGCGGCGGCGGCCTTCTGCTGGCTCTTGACCGCGAACGCTTCCTGCTCGGTGCGGGTGATCTGGTACTTCTGCGCGACGTTCTCGGCGGTCTGCCCCATCCCCATGTACGCGCCCGCGCTCTTGGCGGCGAGCTCCGGGTTGGGGAGCGGGTTATAGCCGCCCATCGGCACGCGGCTCATCGATTCCAGCCCGGCGCAGATATACGCCTCGCCCGCGCCGACCGCGATCTGCCCCATGGCGATATGGATCGCGCTCATCGACGAGCCGCAGAAGCGGTTGACGGTCATCCCGCCGACCGACAGCGGCAGGTCGGCGAGCAGGCCGATCATCCGCGCGACGTTAAGCCCCTGCTCGCCCTCCGGAAAGGCGCAGCCGAGCACGATGTCCTCGATCAGCGCCGCGTCGACGCCGGTCTTCTCGATCAGCCCGCGGATCGTCTGCGCGGCGAGATCGTCGGGCCGGACCCGCGCCAGCGCGCCCTTGCCCGCCAAATGGAACGGCGACCGGGCATAGCCCGCAATCACGACGTCGGTCATCGGTAACCCTCTCGGTGGAATCTGTTGGCTACCGTTTACGTCAACGTCAGTGGGTGCTCAAGGGGTTTTGGTGGCGGACCGTCGCCCCTGCGCAGGCAGGGGCCTATGTCTGTCGAATGTTGCGATGTGTCTGACACAACGATGTCGTCCGTGTGTCAGACGCATCGATCCGACGAAGCAGCCATGGGCCCCTGCCTGCGCAGGGGCGACGGCGTTTTTAGGTGGTCGGTCAGATCCCGAGCGAGATCCGCGCCGCCAGCCGGTCGCCGGCATGTTCGCGCACCGCGAAGCGTGACAGGTCCGGTCCGTTGCCGATGTCGGTGCCGGTATATTCCAGCGCCACCGTCAGCGGCCCGGTGATATGCTGCACGCCCAGCGACCAGTCGTGATAGGTCCCGTCCGGCCGCAGCCGCGCCGCGCGCGTCGCGTCGTCGACGCTGCCCGACGATCGCCCGGCGCTGGCGGTCACCGTCCACGGCGTCGCGGGGATGCCGACGCGCCCGCGCACGCCGAGGTAGAGATTGTCGCCGCCGATCGCGCCTTGCGACGGGGCGTAGCGCGCCTCGACCCCGGCCTGCGCCGGACCAAGCGAGTAATTGAGCCCCGCGCCCAGCTCGCCATAGTCCATCCGCCCACGCGCGCCGGTGAAGAAATGCCCGGTCGCGAACGCGTCGAGGCGGAAGCCGGCGAGGTCGCGCGAATAGCCGAGCGTCGGCTCGATCACGCCGTCCGCGCCGTCGTGGCGCGCATCACCGCGCGTCGCGAGCGCGCGCGCGCCGAGGTCGAATCCGGCGGGCAGGTCGATCCGCGCATAGGCGGACGGTGCGGCCTTGCCCTCGCTCCAGCTGATCCCGCGGCGGCGCTCGTCGGTGGCGAGTTCGACGCCGGCCTGCACCTGCGCCGCGGCGGGCAGCGCCGCCACACCCGAGAGCATGGCGGCGATCACATGACGCATCATCCGCACCTCAGCCGCGGACCCGGTCGTGCGCGGCGTCGAGTTCGGCGACCAGCGCGTCCTGATCGCGCGCGGCGACCGCAAGCAGATGGTCGCGGACCTTGCCGCTGCGCGCCGCGACATCCTGCGCGATCGCGTCGCGCTGCGTCGCGCACCAGCCCGGCCGGCTGCCGGTCAGCGGCGCGTCGGCGCTGATCGTGCGCGCCATCACATGCCCGGCGGCGTGGCGCGCCTCGCGGTGGACGTCGACCGAGGCGGTCCAGGCGCAGCGCAGCGCGCTCGGACGGCCGGGCGCGCCGACAGCGCCGACCTGCTTGTGCGTGACATCGACCGCGCTGCGGTACGTCACGTCGACCTGCTGCCCGCGATGGTCCATCTGCACGCGGTGCGCCGCGTCGGCAGAGGCGGGGGCGAAGGGGGTGCCGAGCAACAGCCCGGCGACGATCGAGACGATCATGGCGTTTCTCCTTGCGTCGGCCCCGGACCATGCTGCCCGGTAACCGTCTTCCGAGATACGTACGCGCCGCGCCGCTTCAACGATCCGGCCGGCAGCGTAACAATTTGTCATCCGACGTTGTCGATCGCGCCATGACGCGCCACAACATACCGCAATGCCGTACGCCCCCGCCCTGCCCACCATTGCCGAAGCGATCCAGGCCTCGCTCAGCCCGGTGTTCGTGCTGACCGGGATCGGCGCGCTGCTCAACGTGCTCACCGGCCGGCTGTCGCGCGTGATCGACCGCGTCCGCGTGCTGGAGGAGCGGCATCCGCAGATCGACCTCGACGAGCGCGCGCGGCTGGTGTGGGAATTGCGCCGCCTTGCCAAGCGGATGAGCGTCATCAACTTCGCGCTGTTCCTCGCGGTGGCCAGCGCGGTGGCGACGTGCATCGTCGTCGCGTTGCTGTTCATCGGCGCGCTGACCCGCAGCCATATCGGCCCCTATGTGGCGCTCAGCTTTATCCTCGCGATGTCGCTGCTGATCGCCGCCTTCGTGGCGTTCATGATCGAGGTGCGGCTGTCGAGTCGCGCGATTCGGGTCCGCGACGAACTGCTGCATTGACGCGCCGACGCCTTATATGAGCGCCATGACGAGCGATCATGACACGACGGCCCGGTTCGGCCGCCGCGACCTTCTGCGTGCCGGCGGCGTGCTGGCGGCGAGCGCCTGGGCCCCGGCCTGGGCGCAGTCGGGCAGCGCCGGGATCGCCGCGCGCCCCGAAGTGGCGGGCGACGACATCCGGCTGCGCATCGCGCACCAGATGATGATCATCGACGGGCGCCGCAGCCATGCGATCGGCATCAACGGCAGCGTGCCTGCGCCGCTGATCCGACTGCGCGAGGGGCAGACCGTCCGGCTGCACGTCGAGAATGCGCTGGACGAGGAAAGCTCGATCCACTGGCACGGGCTGCTCGTCCCCTTCCACATGGACGGCGTGCCGGGCGTCAGCTTTCCCGGCATCGCGCCGCGATCGACCTTCACCTACGAATTTCCGGTCCGGCAGGCGGGCACCTATTGGTATCACAGCCATTCGGGATTGCAGGAGCAGATGGGGCTGTACGGCCCGATCGTGATCGACCCCGCCACCCCCGATTTGGCCGCGCCGGCGCGCGAGCATGTGATCCTGCTGTCCGACCACAGCGCGCTCCACCCGCACACGATCTTCCGCAAGCTCAAGCAGCAGGGCGGCTATTTCAATTACCAGAAGCAGACGCTGGCGGGACTGCTCGCGGGACGCGATCAGCCCGCGGGCGAGCGCCGGGCGTGGGGGAAGATGCGGATGGACCCGGCGGACATCGCCGACGTCACCGCATCGACCTATACCTATCTGGTCAACGGCCACGGCCCGCGCGACCGATGGACCGGGCTGTTCGCGCCGGGCGAGCGCGTGCGGCTGCGGCTGGTCAACGCGTCGGCGATGACGACCTTCAACGTGCGGCTGCCGGGGCTGGCGATGACGGTGGTCGAGGCCGACGGGGTGGCGGTGCGCCCGGTGACGGTCGACGAACTCCAGCTCGCGGTCGCCGAAACCTATGACGTGATCGTCACGCCGAGCGACGACCGCGCCTATGCGCTGGTCGCCGAGAGCGTCGATCGCTCGGGGATGGCGCTCGCCACGCTCGCGCCGCGCGCCGGGATGCGCGCCGCCGCCCCGCCGCTGCGCCCGCGTCCGCTCGCGACGATGAAGGACATGGGGATGAGCGCGATGGCGATGGGCGATGGCGATGCCATGGCGCCGCACGACATGAGCGCCCACAACATGTCCGGCCACGAAATGACCGGTCACGACATGGCCGGTGGCACCATGCCCGGTCGCGACATGACCGCCATGAACCATTCCATGCGCGATTTCGCCACTGCGCCCGAGGTGAAGCGCACGCCGACCGTCCAGACGATCTCGCCGATGCCGGTCGACCGCACCGGCGAGCCCGGTCAGGGGCTGGCGGATGTCGGACATCGCGTGCTGACCTACCGCGACCTCGTCGCCGCCACACGCAACCCCGACGTGCGCGCCCCCGACCGCGCGCTGCGCATCCATCTGACCGGCAACATGGAACGCTATATGTGGGCGTTCGACGGCGAGAAGCTGAACGAAGTGACCGCGCCCTTCGCGTTCCTCGAGAACGAGCGGGTGCGCGTGACGCTGGTCAACGACACGATGATGGGCCACCCGATCCATCTGCACGGCCATTATTTCGAGCTGGTCACCGGGCACGGCGACCACGCCCCGCGCAAGCATACCGTGCAGGTCCAGCCCGGCGGCACCGTCACCTTCGACCTGACCGCCGATGCGGTCGGCGACTGGGCGTTCCACTGCCACATGCTCTATCACATGCACGCCGGGATGATGCAGGTCGTCACCGTCCGCCCGCGCGGTGAGGGTGCGGCATGAGCGTGACGCTGGCGCTCGCGCTCGCCGCCGCGCAGATGCAGGGGATGGATCATGCCGGGCACATGCCGGGCATGACGATGCCGATGCCCAGGCCGGCGGCGACGCCGAAGCCGAAGCCGCGTACGGTGAAGCGCCCGGCGCGGCACAGGGCGGTGACCGCGGTGCCGGTGCCCGAGGTCGCGGCCTGCTCGCCCGAACATGCGGCGATGGGGCATTGCGAGGCGCCCGCGTCGATCCCGGCGACCGGCCCGTCCGAGCCCTGCCCGCCCGAACATGCCGCGATGGGCCATTGCACCGCCGCGCCCGGCGATGCGGCGGCGAGCGGCACCGCGCTGCCCGCCGGCGATGCCCCCGCCCCGGCCGCGCCGGCGCCGACCTATGCCGACCGCGTCTGGGGCGCCGGCGCGATGGCCGCGGCGCGCGCGCGGCTGCGCCACGAACATGGCGGAATGACCTTCACGCAGGTCATGCTCAACATCGCCGAGCTGCAACCGCGCGGCGGGCGCGACGGCTATCGCTGGGACGGCGAAGCGTGGTTCGGCGGCGACATCGACCGGCTGGTGGTCAAGAGCGAGGGCGACGGCCGCCTCGGCACGCGCGCGCGCGGCGAGGTGCAGGCGCTCTACAGCCGCGCGATCGGGCCGTATTTCAACGTGCAGGGCGGCATAAGGCAGGAGATCGGCGCGGATCGTCGCTATGCGGTCGCGGGCGTCGAGGGGCTCGCGCCCTATTGGTTCGATGTCGAGGCGACCGCCTTCCTCTCCGACCGCGGCGACGTGCTGGCGCGCGTCGAGGGCACGTACGACCAGCGCGTCACGCAGCGGCTGATCCTGCAACCGCGCGCCGAGCTGAACCTGTCGGCGCAGGACGTCGCGCCCGACCGGATCGGCGCGGGGCTGGTCGATGCCGAGCTGGGGCTGCGGCTCCGCTACGAACTGCGGCGCGAGTTCGCGCCCTATGTCGGCGTGTCATGGGAGCGCGCGTTCGGCGCGACGCGGCGGCTGCGCGGTGGCGGCGACGGCGCGGTGATCGCGCTGGGCGTGCGGGCGTGGTTTTAAGCCCGTCCCCTTCAGGAATGGCGGGTCGGTCATGCCCCCGGCATGACCTGGACGATGTGGGACATCGTCCACCTGCCGTTGGGTTGGGGTGGGGCCTACCCATCAGCGCTCCAGCTGCGGGACCGCCCCACCCCCGGCCCCTCCCCTGAAGGGGAGGGGTGATACGACGCCTCACCGCACCAGCGCGTCGCCGGTGATCCGGTCGATGCTGGTGCAGCTGGTCAGCGCCATCGCGACGCGCATCTCGGCCTCGACGAGTTGCAGCATGTGGCTCACCCCCGCCTCGCCGCGCGCCGCCAGCGCATAGACCCACGCGCGCCCGAGCAGCACGCCATGCGCGCCAAGCGCCAGCATCCGCACCACGTCGAGCCCCGAGCGCACCCCGCCGTCCGCCAGCACCGTCATCCGGTCGCGCACCGCCGCGGCGATCGCGGGCAAGGCGCGCACGGTCGAGGGCACGCCGTCGAGCTGCCGCCCGCCATGGTTCGACACGACGATCCCGTCCGCACCCAGTTCGGCGGCGGCCAGCGCATCCTCGCGGTCGAGGATGCCCTTGATGACCAGCGGCCCGTCCCAGCTCTCGCGGATGAATTCCAGATCACGCCACGACACCGTCGGGTCGAAATTGTTGCGCATCCAGGCGAAGAAATCCTCCAGCCCGGTGTTGCGCCCCAGCACCGGCGCGACGTTGCCGAGCTGGTGCGGCCGCCCGCGCACCCCGACGTCCCATGCCCAATGCGGGCGAAGGACCGACTGCCATGTACGCCACAGCGCCCCCGCCAGCCCCGGCGCGCCCGCCAGCCCGCTGCGATAGTCGCGGTAGCGCGACCCCGGCACCGGCATGTCGACGGTGAAGACCAGCGCGCTGCACCCCGCGGCACGCGCCTGTGCGAGCAGGTCCTTCATGAAGGCGCGGTCGCGGATCATGTAGAGCTGGAACCAGAACGGTGCGTCGGTCTGCGCCGCGACCTCGCCGATCGGGCACGCCGAAACGGTCGACAGGCAGAACGGCACCCCGGCCTTGTTCGCGGCGCGCGCCGCCTGCACCTCGCCGCGCCGCGCGTTCATCCCCGCCAGCCCGATCGGCGCGAGCGCGACCGGCAGGGACTGCCGCCGCCCGAACAAGTCGGTGGAAAGGTCGAGCGTCGAGACGTCGGTCAGCACGCGCTGGCGCAGCGCGATGTCGGCGAGGTCGTCGACGTTGCGGCGCAGCGTCGCCTCGGCATAGCTGCCGCCGTCTATATATTCGAACAGGAACCGCGGCAGCCGCCGTCGCGCCAGCTCGCGATAGTCGAGTGCCGATGCCGCCTTTGCCATGTCCCGTCGGGTCCTCCGTGGTGATCGTGCGCCTGCCTAGCCGAGGATCGTGGCGATGCCACCCTAAAGCCGATTTCACCGTCGCCCCGGATCTGATCCGGGATGACGGAGCGATCAGGTGTCGCGCTGCGCCATCAGCATCTGCAACCCCGGCGGCTGCGCCTGCTGCAACGACAGGTCGCGGAGCGGGTCGGAGGGATCGGCGCGGAACGCCACCAGCCGGATATGCGCCGCGACATAGGAATGCAGGAAGCAGCTCTGGAAGATGCTGTCGCTCCACAGCCCGTTGAGCACATGCTCCATGTCGAGCGACAGTTGCGCCATCAGCTGCTGCGCACCGTCGGCGACCACCAGCACGCCGACCCCCGGCCAGCCCCCGCCGACGAACGCCGCCGCCTCGCGGTTGAACGGCACCGTCGGCCCGGCATGTTCCTCGCGATAGGCGATCCCCGCCACCGTCACCCCGCGCGCGCGCGCGGCCGCCATGTCCTCGGCGAACAGGTCGAAGATCGCCGGGAACAGGTCGAACAGCACGATCTCGCGGGCCTCGGCGATCATCGCGCGCACCCGCTCGATGACGTGCGGCACCGAGCGGAGCTGGAAGAATTCCTCGGCGCGGGTCGGCTGATAGACCGCACTCAGCGACTTGAACGCCTCGGTATGGCGGCGGTCGAAATCACGCTTGAGCGAGGCGAACAGCTCGGCGGGCGGGATCGGGGTATAGGTGACCGGATCGCTGCTGTTGCTGGCGAGCAGCACGCCTTTCTGCTCCATCACCTTCAGCGCCTGATAGACGTTGGCCGGCGCCTTGCCGACGCGCTGCGACAGGCGATAGCCGGTCGCGGGCGCCTGGCGCAGCAGCTCGGTGTAGAGCGACGATTCGAGATCGGTGAATCCGAAGGCGCTGAGCGCGGTGTTCGGCGGCATGGCATACTCCGGGGTCATCGCGGGCGCCCCGTCCCGGCCGACCCGCTGCCGCGCTATATAGCAGATCTGCTACCAATCCAGCACCTTGGAACGGCGGACCGCGGCGGCCGCCGCGATGCGGCGAGCCACAAACACGTCGCGCGACCATCGTTTCCACGATGATCGCGCGTCGATTTCCTGTGCAGGAAAGTGGTGCCCAGAAGAGGACTCGAACCTCCACGACCTTGCGATCGCCAGCACCTGAAGCTGGTGCGTCTACCAATTCCGCCATCTGGGCACGGGGTAGGCCGGTGCCTCTATGGGCGGGTGTCGGGGGTGTCAACACGATTTTGTCGCAGCCGCGTCACTTTTTTGCACCGCGGCATCGAAAGCCGCTAAACCTTGTCAACGCCGGGTGCCACGGGCAAGGCACGCGCACGGGCTAAAGGGCTTTCGGGATGAAGGACGGCATGGACAACAAGCTGGTGACGCTGATCGGCGGCGGGGGCTTCCTCGGTCGCTATATCGCGCAGGCGCTGCTGGCGGCGGGCGCGCGGGTGCGGATCGCGCAGCGCGATCCGCGGCAGGCATTCTTCCTGAAGCCGCAGGGCGGGCTCGGGCAGACGCAGTTCGTCGCGGTCGACGTGACCCGGCCCGAGACGATCGCCAATGCGGTCCATGGCGCGGACGGGGTCGTCAATCTCGTCGGCACCTTCGCGGGCAATCTGGCGCGCGTCCATGTCGACGGCGCGCGGCACGTCGCCGAGGCGGCGGCGACGCACGGCGCGGCGCTGGTCCATGTCTCGGCGATCGGTGCGAACGCCGCTGGCGATTCCGTGTACGCGCAGACCAAGGGCAAGGGCGAGGACGCGGTGCGCGCCGCCTGCCCGTCGGCGACGATCCTGCGACCCTCGACCGTGTTCGGCCGCGAGGACCAGTTCGTGAACCGCTTCGCCGGGATGATCGCGCGGCTGCCGGTGGTGCCGGTGCTCAAGCCGAACGCGCGCTTCCAGCCGGTGTTCGTCGGCGACGTCGCGCGCGGGACCGTGACCGCGCTCGCCGACCCGGAGACGTTCGGCGGGCGCACGTTCGAGCTGGGCGGGCCGGAAGTGCTGACGATGCTGGAGCTGCAACAGCGGATCGCGCAGCACATCGGCCGCGCGCCGCATTTCGCACCGCTTCCCGACGCGCTCGGCGGGCTGCTCGCGGCGCTGCCGGGGACGCCGATCAGCGCCGACCAGTGGAAGTTGCTCGGGCATGACAGCGTCGTCACCAGCGGCGCCGAGGGGCTGACCGCGCTGGGCATCGGCGCGACCCCGCTCGACGCGGTCGCCCCCGAGTGGCTGGTCCGCTACCGCAAGGCGGGCCGCTTCGGCATGATCGAGCGCGCGGCGGGCTGACGCCTGCCGCGGCCATCCACTAGCGGGGACCGCGCGTGAACGACCTTCTCATCACCATCCTGCTCGGCATCGTCGAGGGGGTGACCGAATTCCTGCCGGTCTCGTCGACGGGCCATCTCGTGCTCGCGGGCGCGTTGCTGGGGCTGTCGGAGGCCGACGCGACCTTCGATATCGTCATCCAGCTCGGCGCGATCCTCGCGGTGGTGGTGCTGTTCTGGCGCCGCTTCGTGCGCGTCGGCACCGGGCTGCTGCGTCGCGACCCGCCGGCGATCCAGTTCACGCGCAACGTCTTGCTCGCGTTCCTGCCCTCGGCGGTGGTCGGCGCGCTCGCCTATTCCGCGATCCGCGCGCTGCTCGAGGCGCCGGGGACCGGGCCGTTCGTGGTCGCGATCGCGCTGATCGTCGGCGGGATCGCGATCCTGTTCATCGAGCGCGTCGCGCCGCGCGGCGCGGGCGGCTCGGTCGAGACGATGCGCTGGCAGACCGCGCTGTCGATCGGCGTGGTGCAATGTCTCGCGATGATCCCGGGGGTCAGCCGCTCGGGCGCGACGATCATGGGCGCGCGCGCGATGGGGGTCGATCAGGAAACCGCCGCCGAGTTCAGCTTCTTCCTTGCCATTCCGACGATGATGGGCGCGACGACGCTCGCCTTGTGGAAGAGCCGGCACGAGCTTGGCGACGCCCACCTCTCGGCGATCGCGATCGGCTTCGTCGTGTCGTTCGTGGTGGCGATGGTGGTGATCCGCTGGTTCATGGCGATCGTCACCCGCCACGGCTTCGCGCCGTTCGCCTGGTATCGAATCATCGCCGGAGTGATCGCGCTCGCCGCGCTGGCGCTGCGATAAGCAACGAAGCGGACCTAATTCTCCGCGCCTCTTGCAAGTTGGTCGCAGCTACTAGCAAGTTTGTGCGAAATTTGCGGCAGTTGTCCTGCCCTAAATGACGAATTCGGCGTGACAGCGCCGGATCCATATGAGAGGTCGGCGATCGGAGGACACCGATGGCCGACATGCTCAAGTTCGTTGAACGCCCGCAATCCTATCCGGCAAAGCGCGCTGCCGAGGCGCGCGCCGAGGATTTCCGCGAGATCGCCGAACGGTATGCGACCCCCGCCGCCGAGGATCAGGCCGGGCGCTGCTCGCAATGCGGCGTGCCCTATTGCTCGGTGCATTGCCCGCTGCACAACCACATCCCCGACTGGCTGCGGCTGACCGCCGAGGGCCGGTTGCGCGAGGCCTATGAGCTGAGCAACGCCACCTCGACCATGCCCGAGATTTGCGGCCGCATCTGCCCACAGGACCGGCTGTGCGAAGGCAATTGCGTCATCGAGTTCAGCGGCCACGGCGCCGTGACGATCGGCTCGGTGGAGAAGTTCATCACCGATACCGCCTGGGAGGAAGGCTGGGTCGAGCCGCTCGTCCCCGGTCCGGCACGCGGCCAGTCGGTCGGCGTGATCGGTGCCGGCCCGGCCGGGCTCAGCGCCGCCGAATATCTGCGCGGCCACGGCTATGAGGTGCATGTCTACGACCGCCACGACCGCGCCGGCGGGCTGCTGACCTATGGCATCCCCGGCTTCAAGCTCGAGAAGCCGGTGGTGATGCGGCGCGTCGAGCGGCTCAAGGCCGGCGGGATCGTCTTCCACGAAGGCTTCGAGGTCGGCCGCGACGCGACGCTCGACGAATTGCGCGCGCGTCACGACGCGCTGCTGATCGCGACCGGCGTCTACAAGGCGCGCGCGATCGACGTGTCGGGCAACGACCTGAACGGCGTGGTCGCCGCGCTCGACTATCTCACCGCCTCGAACCGCAAGAGCTTCGGCGATGCGGTGCCCGAGTTCGAGGACGGCCAACTCAATGCCGCGGGCAAGAACGTCGTCGTGATCGGCGGCGGCGACACCGCGATGGACTGCGTCCGCACCGCGATCCGCCAGGGCGCCAAGTCGGTGAAGTGCCTGTATCGTCGCGACCGCGCCAACATGCCGGGCTCGCAGCGCGAAGTGGCCAATGCCGAGGAGGAAGGCGTCGAGTTCGTGTGGCTCTCCGCCCCCGCCAGCTTCGCGGGCGAGGACGGCAAGGCAACGACGGTCCGCGCCAACCGGATGCGGCTCGGCGCGCCCGACGCGAGCGGCCGCCGCGCGCCCGAGGTCGATCCCGGCGCGGCCGAGGACATGCCCGCCGATCTGGTCATCAAGGCGCTCGGCTTCGACGCCGAGGAACTGCCGAAGCTGTGGGGCGCGCCCGAGCTGGGCGTGACGCGCTGGGGCACGGTGCTGGTCGACAGCAAGACGCTGATGACCTCGCTGGACGGCGTGTTCGCGGCCGGCGACATCGTGCGCGGTGCGTCGCTGGTGGTGTGGGCGATCCGCGACGGGCGGGACGTGGCGGCGACGATGCACCAGCATCTGAAGGCGAAGGCCAAGGCCGCGAAGGTGGCGGCGTGAGGCTGCCGCCGGACTATGTCGCTGCGATCAAGGAGGCCGCGCGCGAGGCGTTCGGTGCCTCGGCCGTCGTGCGCCTGTTCGGCAGCCGGGTCCATGACCACCTGCGCGGCGGCGACATCGATTTGCATGTCGAGGCGGATCCTCTGGACGACGAGTGGCGCGCTCGCATGACGTTTGAGCACGCGCTGTTCCGGGCGATCGAACCGCAGAAGGTCGATGTCGTCGTCACTCAACGCGGGGTCCCCCCGAGCGCGTTTGAGCGTATCGCCTATCGCGACGGGATAATGCTGTGACATCGGGCGAGGCCGATGTGGCGCAAGCCATTCTCGCGAGGCTGGACGTGCTGATCGTCGCGCTTGAAGAGGACGTCGAGGCGCTTGGTTCACTGCCAGCGGACATGGTCGGCTACCGAGCGATGAACCGCTCGCAGCGCGTGGCGTCACGCGCACTCCTGAAATCCGTCGAGCAGATGGAGGATCAACTCGCCCGCCTCTTTCGATTGCTTCCCAAGCTCATGCTGACCTCCACCACCGGCTGGTTCGCGC
This sequence comes from uncultured Sphingomonas sp., assembly GCA_913776255.1. Taxonomy (GTDB): domain Bacteria; phylum Pseudomonadota; class Alphaproteobacteria; order Sphingomonadales; family Sphingomonadaceae; genus Sphingomonas. The sequence goes on from CAJYLV010000036.1 coordinate 25,954, forward strand.
AGGATTACGCCAACTTCGCCGAAAAGCTGGGCATCGTGGAAAGCAGCTTCGCTTGGACCGCGATCATCCGCCTGCGCAATCGGCTGGTCCACGACTACCCGCTTCAACCTGAAGCACAGCTCGAACTCCTGTCCCAAGCCCATGCGGCCGTGCCGCTGCTCGTAAGCACAGCGCGAGCGGCACGATCGTTTGTTGAGAATGAGGGTCTTTTGTCATGACCGATCCCCGCCAGTATCTCGCCGAGCACGGCATGTACCGCCCCGAGTTCGAGGGTGACGCCTGCGGTGTCGGCCTCGTCGCCGCGACCGATGGCAAGCCGTCGCGCCGCGTCGTCCAGTCGGCGATCGACGCGCTCAAGGCGGTGTGGCACCGCGGCGCGGTCGACGCCGACGGCAAGACCGGCGACGGCGCCGGCATCCACGTCGATCTGCCGGTGCGCTTCTTCGACGATTGCGTCGCCGCCTCGGGCCACAAATTGATGCCGAACCGGCTCGCGGTCGGCATGGTGTTCCTGCCCCGCACCGACCTGTCGGCGCAGGAGACGTGCCGCACGATCGTCGAATCCGAAGTGATCGGCGCGGGCTACACCATCTATGGCTGGCGGCAGGTGCCGGTCGATGTGTCGGTGATCGGGATGAAGGCGCAGTCGACGCGCCCCGAGATCGAGCAGATCATGATCGCCGGCCCGCTGCCGGGCGACGTGTCCGCCGAGGAGTTCGAGAAGAACCTCTATCTCGTCCGGCGCCGGATCGAGAAGCGCGTGATCGCGGCGCAGATCCAGGGCTTCTACGTCTGCTCGCTGTCGTGCCGCTCGATCATCTACAAGGGGCTGTTCCTTGCCGAGAGCCTGTCGGTCTTCTACCCCGATTTGACCGATGCGCGTTTCGAGAGCCGGGTCGCGATCTTCCACCAGCGTTATTCGACCAACACCTTCCCGCAATGGTGGCTGGCGCAGCCGTTCCGCTGCCTCGCGCACAACGGCGAGATCAACACGATCCGCGGCAACAAGAACTGGATGCTCAGCCACGAGATCCGCATGGCGTCGATCGCGTTCGGCGAACATTCGGAGGATATCAAGCCGGTGATCCCGGCCGGCGCGTCGGACACTGCCGCGCTCGACGCGACGTTCGAGGCGATCTGCCGATCGGGCCGCGACGCGCCGACTGCTAAGCTGATGCTCGTGCCAGAGGCGTGGCAGAAGAGCACCGATACGCCCGACAGCCATGCGGCGATGTACCAATATCTCGCCTCGGTCATGGAGCCGTGGGACGGCCCGGCCGCGCTGGCGATGACCGACGGGCGCTGGGCGGTCGGCGGGGTCGACCGCAACGCGCTGCGCCCGCTGCGCTACACCCAGACCGCCGACGGCTTGCTGATCGTCGGCTCAGAGGCCGGGATGGTCGTGGTGCCGGAGAGCACCGTACTCGCCAAGGGCCGGCTCGGACCGGGGCAGATGATCGCGGTCGACCTTCAGGAAGGGCGCGTGTTGCTGGACCGCGAGGTCAAGGACCGGATCGCCGGCGAGCAGGATTATGCCGCGATGATCGGCGAATTCTCGACGATGGCCGATCTGCCCCCCGCCCCCGCCGACAGCGTCACCCGCTATGACCGTGCCGATCTGGCGCGGCGGCAGGTCGCGGCCGGGCAGACGATCGAGGACATGGAGCTGATCCTGTCGCCGATGGTCGAGACCGGCAAGGAAGCGATCGGCTCGATGGGCGACGACACGCCGCTGGCGGTCATTTCCGACAAGCCGCGGCTCATCAGCCAGTTCTTCCGGCAAAATTTCGCGCAGGTCACCAACCCGCCGATCGACCCGCTGCGCGAGCGCTACGTGATGTCGCTCAAGACGCGCTTCGGCAATCTCGCCAACATCCTCGACACCGAGGACCGGCGCGAGCGCGTGCTGGTGCTCGACAGCCCGGTGCTGACCTCGACCGACTGGGCGCGGCTGAAGGCCTATTTCGGCAATGCCGCCGCCGATATCGACTGCACCTTCGAGGCCGGGGGCGGCGCGGAGAAGTTGCGCGCCGCGATCCAGCGCATCCGCAACCAGGCCGAACAGGCGGTGCGCGAGGGCAAGAGCGAGCTGTTCCTCACCGACGAGCGGATCGACGAGGACCGCGTCGCGATCCCCGGCGTGCTGGCGGCCGCGGCGGTGCACACGCATCTCGTCCGCCGGGGTTTGCGCTCCTATGCCTCGGTCAACGTCCGCGCCGCGGAATGTCTCGACACGCATTATTATGCGGTGCTGATCGGCGTCGGCGCGACGACGGTGAACGCCTATCTGGCCGAGGCGGCGATCGCCGACCGCCACGCGCGCGGGCTGTTCGGCAAATTGTCGATGGAGGAATGCACCGCGCGCCACAAGAAGGCGATCGAGGAAGGGCTGCTCAAGATCCTGTCGAAGATGGGGATCGCGGTCATCTCCTCGTACCGCGGCGGCTATAATTTCGAGGCGGTGGGTTTGAGCCGGGCACTGGTCAACGACCTGTTCCCCGGGATGCCCGCCAAGATCAGCGGCGAGGGCTATGCCTCGCTGCACGTCAACGCGACCGACCGGCACGAGGCGGCGTTCGATCAGGCGGTGGCGACGCTGCCGATCGGCGGCTTCTATCGCCAGCGCCACACCGGCGAGGCGCACGCCTATTCCGCGCAGCTGATGCACCTGCTGCAGACCGCGGTGTCGACCGACAGCTATTCGAGCTACCTGCAATTCTCCCGCGGGGTGTCGGATTTGCCGCCGATCTATCTGCGCGACCTGCTCCAGTTCAATTTCCCGAACGAGGGCGTGCCGGTCGATCAGGTCGAGGCGATCACCGAGATCCGCAAGCGCTTCGTCACCCCCGGCATGTCGCTCGGCGCGCTGTCGCCGGAGGCGCACGAGACGCTGGCGATCGCGATGAACCGGATCGGCGCGAAGGCGGTGTCGGGCGAAGGCGGCGAGGACAAGATCCGCTACACGCCGTATGACAATGGCGACAACGCCAATTCGGTCATCAAGCAGGTCGCGTCGGGGCGCTTCGGCGTCACCGCCGAATATCTCAACGCCTGCGAGGAGATCGAGATCAAGGTCGCGCAGGGCGCCAAGCCCGGCGAGGGCGGGCAGCTGCCCGGCTTCAAGGTCACCGAGTTCATCGCCAAGCTGCGCCATGCGACGCCGGGCGTGACGTTGATCTCGCCGCCGCCGCACCACGACATCTATTCGATCGAGGATCTCGCGCAGCTCATCTACGACCTGAAGCAGATCAACCCGCGCGCGCGCGTCTGCGTCAAATTGGTGTCGTCAGCCGGCATCGGCACCGTCGCGGCGGGCGTGGCCAAGGCGCATGCCGACGTCATCCTCGTCTCGGGCCATGTCGGCGGCACCGGCGCGAGCCCGCAGACCAGCATCAAATATGCGGGCACGCCGTGGGAGATGGGGCTGTCCGAGGTCAACCAGGTGCTGACGCTCAACGGCCTGCGCGGGCGGATCAAGCTGCGCGCCGATGGCGGGCTCAAGACCGGGCGCGACATCGTCATCGCCGCGATTCTCGGCGCCGAGGAATTCGGGATCGGCACGCTCAGCCTCGTCGCGATGGGCTGCATCATGGTGCGTCAGTGCCACAGCAACACCTGCCCGGTCGGCGTCTGCACGCAGGACGAGGCGCTCCGGGCCAAGTTCGTCGGCACGCCCGAAAAGGTCATCAATCTGATGACCTTCATCGCCGAGGAAGTCCGCGACATCCTCGCGCGGCTCGGCGTCCGCAGCCTCGACGAGGTGATCGGCCGCACCGAATTGCTGCGGCAGGTCAGCCGCGGTGCCGAGCATCTCGACGACCTTGATCTCAACCCGATCCTCGCCAAGGTCGACGCGACCGACGCCGAGCGCCGCTTCAGCCTGTCGACGTTCCGCAACGACGTCCCCGACAGCCTCGACGCGCAGATCATCAAGGATGCGGCGGCGGTGTTCTCGCGCGGCGAGAAGATGCAGCTGACCTATTCGGTGCGCAACACCCACCGTGCGGTCGGCACGCGGCTGTCGAGCGAGATCACGCGCACCTTCGGCATGTCGAAGCTGGCCGAGAACCACGTCACGATCCGGCTGCGCGGCTCGGCGGGGCAATCGCTCGGCGCGTTCCTGTGCAGCGGCGTGACGCTGGAAGTGTTCGGCGACGCCAACGATTATGTCGGCAAGGGGCTGTCGGGCGGCAAGATCGTCGTCCGCCCGGCGGTGTCGTCGCCGCTGCGCAGCCAGGAGAACACCATCCTCGGCAACACCGTCCTGTACGGCGCCACCAGCGGCAAGTTGTTCGCGGCGGGTCAGGCCGGCGAGCGCTTCGCGGTCCGCAACTCGGGCGCGACCGTGGTGGTCGAGGGCTGCGGCGCGAACGGCTGCGAATATATGACCGGCGGCACCGCGGTGGTGCTGGGCGAGGTCGGCGCGAACTTCGGCGCGGGGATGACCGGCGGTATGGCGTTCATCTACGATCCGACCGGCAGCTTCGCGCGCCGCGCCAACCCCGAGAACATCGTGTGGCAGCGCGTCGCCGCGGCGCATTGGGAGAACGTGCTGCGTGCGCTGGTCGCCGAACATGCCGAGGTGACCGACAGCCGCTGGTCGCGCGGGCTGCTCGACGACTGGGACCGCGCGTTGGGCTCGTTCTGGCAGGTGATCCCGCGCGAGATGCTGACCCGGCTCAGCCACCCGCTCGACGACGCCGAGACGCTGGAGGCGGCGGAGTAAGGGTCGCCGACGCGCAACCTTCCCGTACCCCGGCGCAGGCCGGGGTCCAGCTACGGAACGTTCGTGACGACGCGCCGCCGTGCGTTACAACGACCTTCGGTACTGGACCCCGGCCTGCGCCGGGGTACGGGAACGGGCATTATACCCGTTGCGCCCCCCGCCAGCGCCATGCGAGCCATAGCGCCCCCGCCGCGAGCGCCAGCACCGGCCAGCCGCCATCGGTGCGCCACAGATACCCCGCCCCCGCCACGGCCACCGCAAGCATCAGCAACGCAGCGGTCGCCGGGGCGTGGAGCCGCCGCGCCAGCCACGCCGCCAACGCCAGTGCCGCCAGCGCATTGAGCGCGAGCCACCAGTAGGACGCCCCCGCCGACAGCGCGCCGACCAGCGGCAGCTTGACGGTCGCATAGCCGATCATGCGGTGCGGAAACGTGTCGGCGGCGAGGTGCAGCCCGGTCCCCGCCCCCACCCCGCACGCCGCCGGATACCAGCGCCGCCGCGCGAGCAGGGCGCAGGCCGGCACGATGCTGTGCGTCAGCGCGCTGCGATGCCCAAGCCACAATCGCAGGTCGAGGTCGGGCAGCGTCAGCCCGATCAGGAAAGCGACGAAGGTGACGAGCGCGGCGATCAGGGCGGGCGGCATGGCAACGCAGGTGGCACGCGCGGCGGATCGCGTCCACGGGGACCGGCGGGCGAGTGACCCGCTCCGCCTCGACCATCGCCCCGGACTTGATCCGGGGCCCGCTTCTACCCTGCCCCGCCGAAAAAGAAGCGGCATCCCGGATCAAGGCTCTCCTGAGCCTGTCGAAGGATCCGGGATGACGAGCAAATCGGCTGTCGTTCATGATGACACGAAGTCGAACATACCGTTCGTCATTGCGAGCGTAGCGAAGCAATCCAGGGTTGGATCAGGACGCCCTGGATTGCTTCGCTACGCTCGCAATGACGGGTCAGGTTGACGTCGCCCCATCCCAGCGCGGCATCTCCAGCATCCGGATGATCCCCGAGAAATCCAGCCCGCCCTGCCCGGCCTCGACGAACTGCCGGTACAGGTCGCGCGCGCGCGTCCCCATCGGCACCTGCGCCGCTGCGCCGTCCGCCGCCGCCATCGCCAGTTCGAGGTCCTTGAGCATCAACGCCCCCGCGAAGCCGCCGCGATAGTCGCGATCGGCCGGCGACTCCGGCCCGACCCCCGGCACCGGGCAATAGGACGTCATCGACCAGCTCTGCCCTGTCGCCTTGCTCGAGATGTCGTAGAAAGTCTGGGCGTCCAGCCCCAGCTTCCCCGCCAGCGCGAACGCCTCGCACGTCGCCGCCATCGTCGCGCCGAGGATCAGGTTGTTGCACAGCTTCGCGACCTGCCCCGCGCCGCTGTCGCCGGCATGGATCACCGCCTTGCCCATATCCTCGAGGAACGGACGCGCCCGCGCGAACGCCGCCGCCGGCCCGCCGACCATGAAGGTCAGCGTCCCCGCCTGCGCCGCCGCGATCCCGCCCGACACCGGCGCATCGACCGCCGCGATCCCGCGCGCCGCCGCCTCGCTCGCAATACGCCGCGCGGTGGCGAGGTCGATCGTCGAACAGTCGATCAGCACCGTGTCGACCGCGACGTCGCCGAGGCTCTCGGCATAGACCTGCGCGACATGGGTGCCGGCGGGGAGCATCGTCACCACCGCCGCCGCGCCGTCGGCGGCGTCGCGCGCCGAGGCGACCGGCAGGCACCCCGCCGCCTTGGCCGCGTCGAGCGCCGTCGCCGACAGGTCGAAGGCGCGGACGTCATGCCCCTGCTTCGCGAGGTTGGCGGCCATCCCGCCGCCCATATTGCCCAGCCCGATGAACCCGACGCGCGCCATCCTGCCTCTCCTATCTGCCCGTCCACTGGCCGGGGCGTTTCTCGACGAACGCCGCCATGCCTTCCTTCTGGTCGGCGGTGCCGAACAGCCCGTGGAACAGCCGCCGCTCGAACTGCACGCCCTGCGCCAACGTCGTCTCGAACGCGGCGTTGACCATTTCCTTGTTCGCCAGCACCGCGAGCGGCGCCATGTCGGCGATCGTCTGCGCGGTCTTCACCGCGTCCTCGACCAGCTCGGCGGCGGGCACGATCCGGCTGACCAGCCCGGCGCGTTCCGCCTCGGCGGCGTCGATCATCCGCCCGGTCAGGCACATTTCCATCGCCTTCGCCTTGCCGACCGCGCGCGCCAGCCGCTGCGATCCGCCCATCCCCGGCGTCACCGCCAGCTTGATCTCGGGCTGCCCGAACTTCGCGGTATCAGCGGCGAGGATGAAGTCGCACATCATCGCCAGCTCGCACCCGCCGCCCAGCGCATAGCCGGCGACCGCGGCGATGATCGGCTTGCGCGTCTGCGTCAGCCGTTCGTAGCCGCCGAAGAAATTGCCGCCGTACATTTCGGCGAAACCCTGCGCCGACATCTCCTTGATGTCCGCCCCGGCCGCGAACGCCCTGTCGCTGCCGGTCAGCACCGCGCAGCCCTGCGTCGCATCGGCGTCGAAGGCGGCCAGCGCCGCGAGCAGGTCGGCGAGCACCTGCGAATTGAGCGCGTTGAGCGCCTTGGGCCGGTTAAGCGTGATGAGCGTCACCCCGCCGCGCTGTTCGACCAATATCGTTTCGTAATCGGCCATCTCGTCACCTCGTCGCCCCTGCGGAGGCAGGGGCCTATCTCTGCCCAGTCTTCAACCAGCGGCCCGACACAAGTCCGTCGCGTATGTGTCCGGCGTTGCGCGCAACGCTACAGACATGGGCCCCTGCCTGCGCAGGGGCGACGGCGTTGCAGGAGCCCGCCCGGCTTATCACTCCCGTCGTCCCTGCGCAGGCAGGGGCCCATGTCTGCCAAATCTTCAAACCCCGGTCCGACATCCGCGCATCATCCATGTGTCCGCCGCAGCGCAACCGCGAGCCGCGCAGCAGCCCACCTCACCCCGGCGTCCACGCCTCGTCCTCCGGCAGCGGCGCGAAGATGCGGTCGATCATGTGGTCGCTCACCCCCGCGACGGTCGCCGGCTCCCAGCGCGGCGCATTGTCCTTGTCGACGATCAGCGCGCGGACGCCCTCGACGAAATCGGGGCGCTGCACGACCCGGCATGCGACCGCATGCTCCTGCCGCATCTCGTCGGCGAACGTCGCCATCCCCGCGGCATCCTTGAGCAATTTGAGCGACACCTTCATCGCCTGCGGCGACTTGGTGGCGAGCGTCGCCAAGGTGTCCTGCGCGAAAGCGCCGCCGTCCGCCTGCAAGACGGCCAGTATCTCTTCGAGATCGTCCGAGGCGAACAGCCGGTCGATCACGTCGCGATTTGCCAGCAGCCTGGCCGGGGGCGCCTCCTCCGCGAGACCGGACAGCGCCGCCTCGATCGCGTCGGGATCGGCGACGATCCGTGCCTTCGCCTCTTCTACCCGTGCGGCGGGCAGGTAATGCGTCGCCAGCCCGAGCGCGAGCGCCTCCGCGCCGTCGAGCCGCGCGCCGGTCAGCGCGAGATACTGGCCGATCCGCCCCGGCAATCGCGAAAGATACCAGCCGCCGCCGACATCGGGGAACAGCCCGATCCCGGTCTCGGGCATCGCCAGCCGAGTCTGTTCGGTCGCGACGCGATAGCGGCACGGCTGCGACACGCCGACTCCGCCGCCCATCGTCACCCCGTCCATGAACGCCACCGTGTCCTTGACGTAGGTGAACAGCCGGTGGTTCATGCGATATTCGGTGTGGAAGAAGGCGCGCGCCGCGGCGCCATCGGTCGCGCCGCTGTCGGCGAGCATCCGGATGTCGCCGCCCGCGCAGAAACCGCGCCCTTCGGCATGGTCGATCATGACGCAGCGCACCGCTTCGTCGCCACGCCACTGCTCCAGCGCGTCGAGGATGCCCTGACACATGGCGGTGGTCAGCGCGTGCAGCGCCTTGGGCCGGTCGAGCCGGAGGCGGCCGACCGGGCCCTCGGTGGTGACGATCAGGTCGCTCACTGCCGCACCAGCTCGCGGCCGACGATCATCCGCATCACCTGATTCGTCCCCTCGAGGATCGAGTGGACGCGCAGGTCGCGCCAGAAGCGTTCGATCGGATAGTCCATCAGATAGCCGTAGCCGCCGTGCAGTTGCAGCGCGCGGTCGACGACGCTCGATCCGGTGTCGGTCGCCAGCCGCTTCGCCATCGCCGCGAAGCGCGTCTTGTCGGGCGCGCCCGCCGTCACCTTGGCGGCGGCGACGTAGAGCAGGCAGCGCGCGGCCTGCAGCTCGGTCTCCATGTCCGCCAGCATGAACTGCGTGTTCTGGAAATCGCTGACCGCCGTGCCGAACTGCTTGCGGTCCTTCGTGTAGCGGATCGCCTCGTCCAGACAACGCTGCGCCCCGCCCAGCGAGCAGGCACCGATGTTGAGCCGACCGCCGTCGAGCCCGGCCATCGCGAAGCGGAACCCCTCGCCCTCCTCGCCGACGCGGTTGGCGACCGGCACGCGGACGTTGTCGAACGTCACCGCGCGCGTCGGCTGCGCATGCCAGCCGAGCTTGCGCTCGTTGGCGCCGAACGAGACGCCGGGCATGTCCTTTTCGATGACGAGGCAGGAGATGCCCTTCGGTCCGTCGGCACCGGTGCGCACCATCGTGACGTAAAGCTCGTTTTCTCCCGCACCGGAGATGAACTGTTTTGTCCCGTTGACGATATATTCGTCGCCGTCGCGGTACGCGCTGGTCTTTAACGCCGCCGCATCTGATCCCGAACCCGGCTCGGTCAGGCAATAGCTCGCCATCCGCTCCATCGTCACCAGATCGGGCAGATAGCGCGCCTTCAACTCCGCCGAACCATAGCGGTCGATCATCCAGCTCGCCATATTATGGATCGAAATGAACGCGCTGGTCGCCGGACAGCCATAGGCCATCGCCTCCATGATGAGCGCGGCCTCGAGACGCCCGAGATTGATCCCCCCGCTCTCCTCGCTGACGTAGATCGCGGCGAAACCCAGCTCGGCCGCCGCCTTGATCGTATCACGCGGGAAGATGTGCTTCTCGTCCCATTCCGCCGCGAAGGGCGTAATGCGATCGGCGGTAAAGCGTTGGGCGAGCGCCTGAATCTCGCGCTGCTCGTCGGTCAGGTCGAACTGGTCGGTCATCGTCATATCCTCAGCAGCGGCGATAGCGCTGCGTGGCGGTCGGGCTGGTGCGCACCAGCATGGTGCCGCCGGCGTCGAGCCGGTAGACCTCGCGGGCGTAGAAGCCCTGCCCCTCGCCCGAAAAGCGCAGGTCTACAGTGACTTCCTGCGGGCTGCGGCGGTCCATGCGCTGCACGCGAGCGCGTGATTCGTAGAAACGGATCGTGTCGGCGTCGATGTTGATGCGGCCGGTCGCTTCGGTATTGGCCAGCTCGCAATCATTGTCGCCCGCCCCCCAATAGCCAAGGAATTCCGTGGGGAAGGCGCGGTCGCGCGCCGCGTTGGGCGTGCTCTTCGCGATCGGCACGCCGGTGCGCGCGGTGGTGGCGGCGCCGTTCTGCGCCACCGCCTGCTCGATCGCCGCCTGCGCCACGGCTTCCTTCTCGGGGACGTCCACATGGTTATAGTCGGCGTCGTGGCCGGAACAGGCGGCGAGCGCCAGCGCCAGCGCTGCTGTCCAACCTCCGTTCGGCTCGAGCAGGGTTCGAGCGAAGCCGAGAACCCGTCCGTCGAGAGCGATGCGCTCCGTCGCGCCCTCTCGACACGCCGTCTCGACTTCGCTCGACGGCTGCTCGAGCCGAACGGAAGACGGACCGAAAGTCTTGGCCAGCCGTCGCATCGTGCACATCACCCCATGGTCGGGATCACGAACGCATCCTGCGCCGCGGCGGGTCCGCCGCCGGCACCATCGGGCCAGCGTTGCGTCACCGTCTTGATCCGCGTCCAGAATTTCACGCCCTCGATGCCGTGCTGGTTGGTGTCGCCGAACCCGCTGCGCTTCCACCCGCCGAAGGTGTGATAGGCGACCGGCACCGGGATCGGCACGTTGATCCCGACCATGCCGACGTTCACCCGCGCCGCGAACTCGCGCGCGGCGTGGCCGTTGCGCGTGAAGATCGCGACGCCATTGCCATATTGATGCTCGCTCGGCAGCCGCACCGCCGTCTCGAAATCGGGGGCGCGGACGATCTGGAGGACCGGGCCGAAGATCTCCTCCTTGTACGCCTGCATGTCGGGGGTGACATGGTCAAACAGGCTGGGTCCGATGAAGAAGCCCTGCTCATGCCCCTGCAAGCGGAAGTCGCGGCCGTCGACAACCAGTTCGGCGCCCTCGTCGACCCCGGTCTGGATCCAGTCGGCGACGCGCGCGCGGTGCGCGGCGTTCACCACCGGTCCGTAATGCGCCTCGGCATCGGTCGACACGCCGACGCGCAAGCCTGCGATCGCCGGTAGCAATTTCTCGCGCAACGCCGCGGCGGTCTTGTCGCCGACCGGCACGACGACCGGCAGCGCCATGCACCGCTCGCCCGCCGAGCCGAACGCCGCGCCCGACAGATCGGCGACGACCTGATCGAGATCGGCGTCGGGCATGACGATGCCGTGGTTCTTGGCACCCCCCATCGCCTGCACGCGCTTCCCCGCCGCGACGCCGCGGCGGTAGACGTGATGCGCGATGTCGCTCGATCCGACGAAACTGACCGCGCCGATCGCGGGATGGTCGAGGATCGCGTCGACCATCTCCTTGTCGCCGTGGACGACCTGCAGCACGCCCTCGGGCAGCCCGGCCTCGCGCATCACCTCGGCGAGCCGCACCGGCACGCTCGGGTCGCGCTCGCTGGGCTTGAGGATGAAGGCGTTGCCGCACGCGATCGCGATGCCGAACATCCACATCGGGATCATCGCCGGAAAGTTGAACGGTGTGATCCCCGCGCCGATCCCGATCGGCTGGCGCATCGAATAGACGTCGATCCCCGGCCCGGCGCCCTGCGTATAGTCGCCCTTGAGCACATGCGGGATGCCGCAGGCGAATTCGATCACCTCCAGCCCGCGCTGGATGTCGCCCTTCGCATCGGCGATCACCTTGCCATGTTCGGACGACAGCAGGTGCGCCAGCGCGTCCATGTTCGCCTCGACCAGTTCCTTGAAGCGGAACATGACGCGCGCGCGGCGCTGCGGGTTGGTCGCCGCCCACGCCGGTTGCGCGGCCTGCGCCGCCGCGACCGCGCGGTCGAGATCGGCGGAGGTGCCGAGCACGACCTGCGCCTGCACCTGGCCGGTATTGGGGTCGAAAATGTCCGCGGTGCGCGCCGGCGCGGCACCGCCGCCACTGCCCGCGATATGATGATCGAGCTGGCGCATCGCATCTCTCTCCTGTGTCGCCGGCGGGTGTGCGCCCGGCATGGTTTGCAGGCAAGCGACAAATCTGCAACGCTCACCTGCAATGACGCAGCCCTTGCCGTGGAACGACTTGCAGGATTTTCTCGCGGTCGCGCGCGCCGGGCAGATCGCGCGCGCCGCCGTGCTGATCGGGGTCGACGCCACCACGATTGGCCGCCGGCTGCGCCGGCTGGAGGCGCGGCTCGGCCGCACCCTGTTCGAGCAGACCCGCGAGGGGCAGGTGCTGACCGAAGCCGGCGAGGCACTGCTCGCGCAGGTCGAGGAAATGCAGAACGCCGCCGAGCGGATCGTCGAGACGCGCGGCCATGCCGAAGCGCTGACCGGGCTCCTGCGCGTCAGCGTCTCCGAGGGATTCGGCACCTGGCTGGTCGCCGAGCATCTCCATGAGTTCGCGGCGCAGCATCCGGCGCTGACGATCGACCTCGCCGCCAGCTCGGGATTCCTGAGCCCGTCGCGGCGCGAGGCGGACGTGGCGGTGCTGCTCGCCCGCCCGCGGCACGGGCCGGTCGTCGCGGGCAAGCTCTCGGACTATACGCTGCACCTCTACGCCGCCCGCGCGCTGATCGAACGCGATGGCGAGATCACGCGCGACGCGCTCGGCAACCGGCATCCGATGGTCGGATATATCCCCGATCTGCTGTATTCGCCCGAGCTGCGCTTCGTCGACGATCTCGGACCGCTTCCGGCGGCGACGGTCCGCAGCTCCAGCATCAACGCCCAGGCGCGGCTGATCGCGACCGGCGCCGGCGTCGGCGTGCTGCCGCATTTCATCGGCGGCGCGCTGCCCGAACTGGTGCGGGTGCTGCCCGAGGTCACGATCCAGCGGACCTTTTGGCTGGTAACGCACCGCGACACGCGACAACTACGGCGGGTTCGGGCCTTTTCGACATGGCTGGCTCAGCTCGTCGCAAAGCACCACGTACGGCTTGTTCCACCGCGTTAACTTTTTGGCGGCGGGGTTAACCTTTCGCTCAATTGTTAACGCGACGAATTCAGCACTCGGGAGCTTGCGCCTCGCCGGTGGCACATCGGCCACACCGCTGTGGCATTGTACCACGTGTCACGAATCCGGACGAGATTCTTCTGGACTTGGGGAAGGAGTGCAGCGCAGAAGCGTTGTACCCCCAACGGACTATTTGACAGGATTCGGTCGACGGGATGAAGAATTGGCGCGCCCTGATCACCTCGCTCTCCCGCGCGACGCTGGTGCGTGCGGCGGTGGTGCTGGGCGTTGGCGGTTCGGCGATCGGCGGCTATGTCGGGCTGAGCGTCATCGGCGGCACCGTGCCGTTCGCGGAGGCGATGAACCTTCCGGCTGCGCTTGCGGTTCTCCCCGATCCCTTGTCGATCATGACCGCGCGCTCCCCCGGTGAGCGCGGCCATGGCGCGATGTTCAGCGTCAAGCAGACGAAGCGCCCGCGGCAGCTGGCGAGCGTTCCGCCGCGCGGCCCGCGCGCGCCGCGCGAACGGGTGCTGAGCACCGTCCGCGAACGTGCGCCCGCCGGTATCGTCCCGGCCGGCGATCTGCCGATCGCGCCAGGCGGTTTCGTTCCCGATCTCGCCCCGGTTTCGCCGGGCGCGCTGGGGCCGGGCGGTCCGGGCGGCGGCGGGAATGGCTTCGGGCCGCCCCCGGTCTTCCCGACCGGTCCGGGCGGCAACATTCCGGGCGTCCCGGGTCCGACGCCGACTCCGACCCCCACCACGCCGGTCCCGGCGGTTCCCGAGCCGGCGAGCTGGGCGATGATGTCGCTGGGCTTTGCGATCGTTGGCCTGGCGGTGCGTCGGCGCAAGCGGACACCCGCCACCGTCGCATGAACCGGCGCGGTCTTGGCGTCGCCGCGATCGCCGTGACGATTGCGGTGGCCAGCGGCTCCATCGCCGAAGCGACGACCACCGCGACCACCATCGGCAGCTATGGCGCGCGGTTTCGCTATCCGGCGGGGCGCGAGGGTGCATTGCCCATGGCGGGCACGCCGGCGCTGCGGGTGCGCAGCGTGCTGGCGATCCGCAAGCCGATGCGGTTCGGCGATTACGTCTGGAACGATCTCGGCGTGCCGGCCACCGGCGACGTTCGCGTGCGGGTCGATCTGCCGCGGCAGACGATCTCGGTATTTCGCGGCGGCCACGAGATCGGCACCGCGGTGATCCTCTACGGCACCGATCACAAGCCGACGCCGACCGGCACCTTTCCGATCCTGATGCGCGCGCGCCAGCATCAATCGTCGCTGTACGATGCGGAGATGCCGTACATGCTGCGGCTCACCAACGACGGCGTCGCGATCCATGCGAGTTCGGTGCGGCGCGGCTCGGCGACGCACGGCTGCATCGGCGTGCCGCTGTCGTTCGCGCAATTGCTGTTCGACCAGGTCGCGCGCGGCGATCTGGTGACGATCGTTGGCGCCTGATCCGGCAAGATCTGCCGCAAATCCGGCAAGTTGCCACATGGCGCGCCACAGATATGAAGACGCGCTAACCAGATTCCCTAACCGCCGGTAAGGACCGTGCCCGGTAATTTCTCCTGGTCATCAGGAAGAGGTTACCCGGCCCATGCCGCGTTCCACCCCGCGTCGCCGCCCGTTGCTCGTCGCTCTCGCCGCGTTGCTCTGCACGCCGTTCGTCACCGGCGCGGCCAGCTACTCGAACACCTTCGACGCGCGTGTCCTCGCCGCGCACAATGCCGAGCGCGCCGCGCTGGGCATCCCGCCGCTGCGCTGGAACCCGGAGCTGGTCGACTCCGCGCACGCCTGGGGCCAGTATCTCGCCACCACCGGTCGGTTCGAACATGCGCCCGAGCGCCGCATCGACCCGGAGGGCGAGAATCTGTGGGCCGGCACCCGCGGCTATTACACGCCCGAGGCGATGGTCGACGGCTGGGTGCGAGAGAAGCGCTACTTCAAGCCCGGCGCCTTTCCGAACAACAGCACCACCGGGCGCGTCGCGGACGTCGGCCATTACACGCAGCTGATGTGGCGCGACACCGTCGAGGTCGGCTGCGCGCTGTCGCGCGGGCGCGACGAGGACGTGCTGGTGTGCCGCTACAAGAACGCCGGCAACTATCGCGGTGAGCGTCCGTTCTGACGCGCCGCTCCCACCGACGATCTGGTGTTCGGTCGGATTAGCGCCCACAATCTGTAGCGTCTGCGGCCGCCTTCGCGTAGAATGGCCGCGACATCATCGTGACTCGGCGGGCTTCCGTCGATCGTGATGGCGGGGCTCCGCAGCGGGCCCCGGGGCAGGCGCAGGAGCGGGCACAGCGGATGGACGGCGAGACGCCTCGGCAGGCAAACGAAACCCCGGCGCGCCGTGCGGCGGCCGGGGTCGTCGTGCGCGGCCGGGCGGTCAGCGCCGCCGTGGCGCGGCGCTCATTCCGCCTCTTCGAACATGTCCTGCGCGTTCTGCGCGGTCGCGGACAGCCGCACCTTGTGGCCTTCGACCTCGGCGACCAGCCCGACCGGCAGGTAATGGTGCTTGGCGCCCTGCCCGTCCTGCGTGGACGGCGAATCGTTCTTGGTCAGCTTGATCCGGTCGCCATCGACATGGTCGACGGTGCCGACGTGCACGCCGTCTGCGCCGATCACTTCGGCATGTTCCTTGATCTGGCTGGCATCGACCATCGTGCTTCTCCTTGGTTGGGTCCGGGCGGCAAACGCGCCGCTGCGACTTTGGTCGCATGATGGCGACGCTGCCCTTGCAATCCGCGATCATGTTCGCGGTCGCTGCCGTCTTCGTTCTTGCGGGAGCGTGGCTGCTGATCCAGTTGCGCCATCCGCAGGGGCCGGCGCGCGTCTATGTCTATCGCATGGCCGGGATCATGGCGCTGGCAGGGGGCAGCGTGCTGGCGATGTCGGCCTGGGCGATGTGGCAGTGGAGCCTCGAAGCCTGATCGTATCGAACAATTCCTCTGAATATCTTTTACCGGAGTAACCCCATGCCGCTTCTTCAGGCGTCCAAACAGTACAAGCCCTTCGAATATCCGTGGGCGTTCGAATATTGGAAACGCCAGCAGCAGCTGCACTGGCTGCCGGAGGAAGTGCCGCTCGGCGAGGATTGCCGTGACTGGGCGCAGAAGCTGACCGATCACGAGCGCAACCTGCTGACGCAGATCTTCCGCTTCTTCACGCAGGCCGACGTCGAGGTGCAGGATTGCTACCACGAAAAATATGGTCGCGTATTCAAGCCGACCGAGGTCAAGATGATGCTGACCGCGTTCAGCAACATGGAGACGGTACACATCGCGGCCTACTCGCACCTGCTCGACACGATCGGCATGCCCGAGAGCGAGTACGGCGCCTTCCTCGAGTACGGCGAGATGAAGGACAAGCATGACTACATGCAGAACTTCGGCGTCGACAACGATCAGGACATCGCGCGCACGCTCGCCATGTTCGGCGGCTTCACCGAGGGCGTGCAGCTGTTCGCCAGCTTCGCGATGCTGATGAACTTCCCGCGCTTCAACAAGATGAAGGGCATGGGCCAGATCGTCAGCTGGTCGGTGCGCGACGAGAGCCTGCACTGCGAGGGCATCATCCGCATGTTCCACGCCTTCTGCGCGGAGCGCCAGTGCCTGACCAAGGCGGTGAAGGACGACATTGCCGACGTCTGCCAGACGACGATCCGGCTGGAGGACAATTTCATCGACCTGGCGTTCGAGATGGGCCCGGTCGAGGGGATGAAGCCGAAAGAGATCAAGAAGTACATCCGCTATATCGCGGACTGGCGGCTCAACCAGCTGGGCCTGAAGCCGATCTACATGATCGACGAGCACCCGCTGCCGTGGCTGACGCCTTTGCTCAACGGCGTGGAGCACGCCAATTTCTTCGAGACCCGCGCGACCGAATATTCGAAGGCGGCGACCAAGGGGCAGTGGAACGACGTGTGGGACTCGTTCGACAAGCGCCAGAAGGCCAAGGGCGGCAAGCCCGCGAACGAGGACGCGGGCGAGGCCAGCGGGGACATGTTCGCGGGCGTGGCGGCAGAGTGAGGTAACTCCCCTCCCCTTCCGGGGGCGGGGGTGGGGCATCGCCGCGGGCGAGTCGTTTGCGGAAACGCCCCACCCCGGCCCTCCCTGAAGGGGAGGAGGCGAGGTCATGAGCCCTCGGAAGCGCCGTCTGAACAACCGCCGCCCGAAAGGATCGTTTGAGCGGACACCATGACCCCCAGCTGGCACCCCGCCCCCTCCAGCGGCATCGCGATCCGCGAAGTCGCCGCCAACGGCCTCACCTTCGAGGTCGCCGAGGGGGGGAGCGGCGAGCATCTCGCCTTGTGCCTCCACGGCTTCCCCGAGCTACACTATAGCTGGCGCCACCAGATGCCGCTGCTCGCCGCGCTCGGCTATCGCGTCTGGGCGCCCAACCAGCGCGGCTACGGCGGCAGCTCCCGCCCGGCCGCGGTCGCCGACTACACCATGGATCAGCTCGTCGCCGACGCCGCCGCGCTGTTCGACGCGAGCGGCGCGCGGAAACTCACGCTGATCGCGCACGACTGGGGCGGCGCGATCGCGTGGAACCTCGCGATCAACCGGGTGCGCCCGCTCGAGCGGCTGGTGGTGATGAACCTGCCACACCCCGCCTGCTTCGCCGCGGCGCTGCGCCACCGGCCGCAGCGGCGGCGCAGCTGGTACATGGGCGCGTTCCAGCTTCCCTGGCTGCCCGAACGCGTGATGGCGCTGGGCGACGCCGCGCTGGTGCGCCGCGCCTTCCGCGGCATGGCGGTGGACAAGACGCGCTTCCCCGACGCGGTGCTCGACGTCTACGCCGCGGCGGCGCGGCGGCCGGGCGCGCTCAAGGCGATGATCGACTGGTACCGCGCCGCCGCGCGCCACCGCCACCGCATGCGCCTCGGCAACAACGGCCGGGTCGAGGTGCCGACGCTGATCGTGTGGGGCGAGGAGGATGCGGCGCTCGGGCTGGAGACGCTCGACGGCACCGAACGCTACGTCACCGACCTCACCGTGCGGCGGCTGCCCGGCGTGTCGCACTGGGTGCAGCAGGAGGCGCCCGAGGCGGTCAACGCGATCCTGCGCGAGTGGCTGCCGCGGATGGGGGCCGCGTGACCTCCCTCACAGCAGAGGCTCGGCCCGTCACGCCGCCGCCGCCGCCTCGGTCTCGGCGACGGCGCGGTAGCGGCGGCGCAGCGCGATCTTGTCGATCTTCTCCGTCCCGAGCCGCGGCAGCGGCGCGTCCTCGATCCACAGCCGTGCGGGCACCTTGAAGGCGGCGACATGCTGCGCGAGGAAGGCGAGCAGGTCCTCGCACGTTACCCCGCCCGGCTCGCTCAGATGCACCACCGCGCCCGGCACCTCGCCGTAGCGCGCGTCCGCCAGCCCGAACACCGCCGCCTCCGCCACCAGCGGGTGCGCGTAGAGCGCCGCCTCGACCTCCTGGCAGCTGATATTCTCGCCGCCGCGGATGATGATGTCCTTCTTGCGGTCGACGATGAAGAGATAGCCGTCCGCGTCGAGATAGCCGAGGTCGCCGGTACGGAAGAAGCCGTCGGCGGTGAAGGCCGCCGCGGTGTCGTCGGGCCGGCCCCAATATTCCTGGAAGTTGGCGGCGGAGCGGATGCCGATCTCGCCGGTAGCGCCCACAGGCAGCGCGGTGCCGTCATCAGCCAGGATCGCCAGCTCGACCAAGGGCGCCGAGGCGCGCCCGGCGCTGTCGGGCTTGGCGATGTAGTTGCTGCGCCAATTGCCCGTGCCGATCGCGTTGGTCTCGGTCAGGCCGTAGCCGATCAGCGGCGCGCCGGTCAGTTCGGCGTCGAGCCGGCGGACGTGCTCGACCGGGCGCGGCGCGCCGCCCGCGGCGAAGTCGGTGACGGTCGAGAGGTCGTAGCGCGCCCGCTCGGGGTGGTTGACCATCTCGTAGCTCATCAGCGGCACGCCGACGAAATAGGTCACCTTCTCGCGCTCGATCAGGCGCATCGCTTCCTCGGCGTCCCATTTGGGCATGAGCACGAGCTTGCGCCCCATCGCGAAGCTCTGGAGCAGCGTCGGCACCATCGCGGTGACATGGAACAGCGGCAGGTTGAGCAAAGTCGCTGGTTGAAGCCCCGTCAGCGCGCCGTCCTGCGCCGCGATCCCCATCATCATCAGCGCCGAGGCGAGAAAGTTGAACGTTCCCTGCAACACCTGCGCGTGCGTCGACAGCGCTCCCTTGGACCGGCCGGTCGAGCCCGAGGTGAACAGGATGGTGGCATGATCGTCGCCGCTCAGCGCGGGCAGCACCGCGCCGGCGCCGTTGCCGAGATCGTCCTCGGCATGTGCCAGCACCTCGGCGAGCGCGGTCTCGATCGGCTGGAGATCGTCGAAGATCTCGACCCGCACCCCCGCCCCGCCGGGGATCGCCGCGAGCCGGCGCGCGCGCGGCGCGTCGGCGAAGACCAGCGCGACCTCGACCTCGTCGAGCGCGGCGGCCATCTCCTCGGCCTGCCACCAGCCGTTGAGCAGCGTCGCCACGCCCCCGGCCATGATGATCGCCATATAGAGCACGATCCACGACGGCGAGTTGCGCGCCGCGATCGCCACACGGTCGCCGCGACCCACGCCATAGCCGGCGACCAGCGCGCGTGCGGTGCGAGTCGCGAGATCGTGGACGGTGCCGAAGGTCAGCCGCTCGTCGCCCGCGACCAGGAACTCGACGTCGCGGTGCTGCTGGCTGAAATGCGCGAAATAGGCGGGCAGCGTCGGCGGCGCCGCGGCGATCATCGGCAGCATCTGACCGAAACGCTCGACCCGTCCGAGCGGTAGCTGGCCGCCATCACCGGTCAGCGCCGCCATCACCGCGTCCATCCGCCGGTCCAGCTCGGAAGCCATCACTCTCTCCGCTTGGGTTTGTGCTTTCCTCCCCTTATGCAGGCGCCATTGAGAAGGGAAAAGCCTTGATCCTGTCCGCCCTCGCCGCCGCCGCTCCGGGTGCCGGCGCCGCCACCGATTACATCCGCTTCGCCGATCTCGGGCTGCGCCCCGACGTCTTCTCGATCGGCGTCTTCACGCTGCGCTGGTACAGCCTGGCTTATATCGCGGGCATCGTCGTCGGCTGGTGGTACCTGCTCAAATTGCTGGCCCAGCCCGGCGCCCCGATGGCGCGGCGCCACGCCGACGACCTCGTCTTCTACGCCACGCTCGGGATCATCCTCGGCGGGCGGATCGGCTACGTGCTGTTCTACGCGCCCGAGATGCTGACGCGGCCGCTATCGATCCTGCGGCTGTGGGACGGCGGCATGTCGTTCCACGGCGGCGTGATCGGCACCTCGCTCGGGCTCATCTGGTTCGCCCGGAAGAACGGGCTCAACTGGCTGCGCGTCCACGATTACGTCGCCTGCGCGGTGCCCTTCGGCCTGTTCTTCGGGCGGCTCGCCAACTTCGTCAACGGCGAGCTGTGGGGCAAGCCCGCCAGCGTGCCCTGGGCGATCGTGTTCGAGCGCACCGTCCCCTACGGCGTGCCCGAGCCGGCGCGCCACCCGAGCCAGCTCTACGAGGCGGGGCTCGAGGGTATCGCGCTCTTCCTGCTGCTGTGGTTCTTCTTCTGGCGCACCGACGCGCGCTACCAGCCGGGCAAGCTGGTCGGCCTGTTCCTCGCCGGCTACGGCCTGGCGCGCTTCACCGTCGAGTTCTTCCGCGAGCCCGACGCGCAGCTGCGCGCCTTCGCCGAGCACACCGGGCTGCACATGGGCCAGTGGCTGTGCGTGCCGATGATCC
>CAJYLV010000037.1 GCA_913776255.1 uncultured Sphingomonas sp.
GGGGCGGCAGGATTCGAACCTGCGAATGCCGGTACCAAAAACCGGTGCCTTACCGCTTGGCGACGCCCCAACGAGCCGCGCGCCTTAGCCGGGCGCGCGGGAAAGCTCAACCGATACGATGCAGCCAGCCGTGCGAATCTTCGGCGCGGCCGCGCTGGATCGCGCTCAACCGTTCGAGGAAGTGTGCGGTGAGCTGGCCGGTGCCGCCGCTGCCGATCGTGAACTCGTAATCCGGTCCGGCGACGCGACCGATCGGCGTCACCACCGCCGCGGTGCCGCATGCGAAGCTCTCGACCAAGCGGCCGCTCGCCGCATCGGCGCGCCAGTCCTCGATCGCATAGGGCTCTTCCAGCACCGTAAGTCCCTGATCGCGGGCGATCTGCAGGATCGAGTCGCGGGTAATGCCGGGCAGGATCGTCCCGGTCAGCGGCGGAGTGCGCAGCGACCCGTCCTCGAAGACGAAGAAGATGTTCATGCCGCCCAGCTCCTCGATCCAGCGCCGCTCGGCGGCATCGAGGAACACGACCTGATCGTAGCCGCGGCGGATCGCTTCCTGCTGCGCGATCAGGCTGGTGGCATAATTGCCGCCGCATTTGGCGGCGCCGGTGCCGCCCGGTGCGGCGCGGGTGTAATCGTGGCTCACCCACAGCGACACCGCGCGCGCGCCGCCCTTCCAATAGGCGCCAACCGACGAGGCCAGCACCATGTAGAGATATTCGGCCGACGGCTTGACGCCGAGGAACGCCTCGGAGGCGATCATGAACGGGCGCAGGTACAGCGATCCGCCCTCGACGCTCGGCATCCACTCGCGCTCGGTCAGCACCAGCCGCTCGACCGATTCGAGGAACAGTTCCTCGGGCAGGTCCGGCATCGCCATCCGCCGCGCCGAGGCGTTGAAGCGGCGGGCATTCGCCTCCGGGCGGAACAGCGCCAGCCCGCCATCCTCGAGCCGGTACGCCTTCAGCCCCTCGAAAATCTCCTGCGCATAATGGAGCACCGAAGAGGCGGGATCCATCGTCAGCGGCATGCGCTGCGCGATCCGGCCGTCGTGCCAGCCACGCCCCTCCGAATAATGCAGCACCGCCATGTGATCGGTAAACACGCGTCCGAAGCCGGGATCGACCAGCCGCGCGGCGCGCTCATTGGCGGAAACGGGCGACGGATGCGGTTCGAACGCGAAGTTCACAGGACCTCCAGAGATCGCAGGCGCGCGACCGTGGTCGACGCACCGGGGTTGCAGCGGCCTAGGGCCGATGGCAAAGCGGGTCAACATGGCTGCCTCAACGCATTCCGCCTCGCCGCTTTTCCTGCGCGAAACCGAGATTCGCCGCGGCCTGGAGCTGCTGTATTTCGGCAATGCGCATATCACGCGCTCGATCGATCGCGGACTGGCGCGGCAGGGATTGGGGCGGGCGCACCATCGCGCGCTCTATTTCATCGCGCGCAAGCCCGACATGCCGGTCAGCGATCTGCTGGCGTTGCTGGCGATCACCAAACAATCGCTGGGGCGCGTGCTCAACGAATTGATGGAGCGCGGGCTGGTCGAGACGCGCGCGGGTGACCGCGACCGCCGCCAGCGGTTGCTGCGGCTCACGCCGGCGGGGGTCGAGCTGGAGGGCAGCCTGTACGAAGCGCTGCGTGAAAAATTGTCGGCGGCCTATTCGCGCGCTGGACAGGGCGCAGTGACCGGCTTCTGGGCGGTGTTGGAAGGGCTGATCCCCGATGACGAGATCGCGCGCGTCGAGGGGCTACGAGGATAGGAGCTGAGCCGGTCGATCCGAAGCCGGCTGCCTCCGTGGTCATCCCGGGCTCGACCCGGCATCCCGCCTCTCCATGGACATAGAGAGCGTCACCCCGGATCAAGTCCGAGGTGACGATAAGGCTCAGCCTTTCGCCATTTCGGCACCGCGCTGCGCCGAAGCGCTGAGCGTGCGTTCGAGCAGCGGGACGAGGCCCTCCGCCGCGTCGAGGACGTTGAGCCCGGCGCGGGTCATGCCGCCGGGGCTCGCCACCGCGTCGGCCAGCGCGCCGGGCGTGCGGTCGCTCGCCGCCACCATCGCCGCCGCGCCCTCGACGGTCGCCAGCGCCACCGCCGCGGCCTGCGCGGGGTCGAGCCCGATCGCCACGCCGCCCGCGGCCATCGCATCGACGAAGCGGAACAGGAAGGCCGGGCCGCACCCGGACAAGGTTCCCGCGGCCGCGAAGCGCGCGGCATCGTCGAACCATTCGACCAGCCCGAGCGGCGCCATCAGCCGGTCGACCGTCGCGCGCGCGCCGGCCGGTGCCTGCGGCGCATGGATCGCGACAACCCCCCGCCCCAGTTCGACCGGCAGGTTGGGCATCGTCTGGATCGCGACCGGCCCCGGAAACGCCGCCGAGAGTCGCGCCGGATCGGGACCGGCAAGCATCGACACGAGCAACGGCGCAGCCCGCACGCGCTCGCGATGGACGGCGGCGACCGCGTCGAGCTGCTGCGGCTTGATGCCGAGCACGACGACGTCGGGCGGGGGTCCGTCGGGCAAGGTCCGCGCCTGACGCACGTCGCCGGGCAAGGCACGGTCGTGCCGGTTGACGACATCGACGTCCGCCGCCGCGACCACGCCGCTCTCCAGCCACCGTCGCAGCATCGCCGAGGCCATGTTGCCGCAGCCGATCATCCACAACCGCATCGCCGGTTCAGGCCTCGCCCTGCGTCTCGACCATCGCCGCGGCGATCGCCTCGGCCGGCGACTTGCCGCCCCACAGCACGAACTGGAAGACCGGGTAGAAGCGCTCGCACTCGTCGATCGCCGAGTCGATCAGCAGCTCGGCAGTGGCGAGCGCCATCGTCGCCTCGCCCTCGCGCGTCTCGATCGCGGTGGCGCAACGGTAGAGCAGGATGCCGCTCGACGACCACATCTCGAAATGGCCGAGCCACAATTGCTCGTTGATGAGCCCGAGCGTCTCGTAGATCTTGCCGCGCCGTCCCTCGGCGACCTTGACGTCTGGGAAGGCGAGCAGTTGCACAACGCCGTCCTCCTCGCGCCACAGCGCGCGGAGTTCATATTCGGTCCAGCTGCCCTTGACCGTCGCGGTGATCTCGTCCTCGTTCCGCTCGCACGGCCAGCCATGCGCAAGGAAGTAGGATTCGAGCATGTCGAGCGGGGCTTCAGGCTCCGAGAACTGGTCGACTTCGTCAAGCATCATGATCTTATCGCACGACCGCGGTCATGCGTCATCCCCGGCGGAACAGGCGGCGCGCGGCGCGTCAGGCGGACGGGCGCGCGGCGAGCGCCGCTTCCAGCTTCTCGATGCGCGCACGCAGCGCGTCATTCTCGTCGCGCGCGGCGACCGCCATCGCCTTCACCGCCTCGAACTCGTCGCGGGCGACGAAGTCGAGCCCGCCGATCCACTCGCGCGCGCGCGCGCGCGCATTGGCTTCGGCCTCGCGGCCCATGCCGGCGATCGTGCCGGCGGCGCCGTTGAACAGCTTGGCGACGTCGCCGAAGAGCGGGTTTTCGGATTGCATGGCGAATCGTCCTGCAAGAGCAAAGGGTCAGCGGATCACTTGGGATGCCGACGGCGCTTGCACAACCCGTTCCGCATCCGGATTGAGGCGGCCGATCTGCCAATTGAGCGCGCCCGCGACGCACAACCACGCCATATAAGGTACCATCAACCACGCTGCGGGACGCCGGATCTGCGCAAAGACGAACGTGGTGAGCACCGAGAGCCCCAGAATCGCGACGATCAGCAGGAACGCCGCGCCCACGCGGTGCGCGCCGAAGAACAGCGGCGTCCACGCGAGGTTGCCGGCGAGTTGCGCGACGAACAGCGCAACGCCCAGCCCGCGCAGCCGCGCGCCGCGCGCGCTGAGCACGAGCGCGAGCGCCAGCCCGAGCATCACGTAGAGCAGCGACCACACGACCGGGAACGCCCAGCCGGGCGGCGTCAGTTCCGGCTTGGCGAGCACCGCATACCAGCCGTTCTGGTCGCCCGAGGGCACGGTGCGGCCGGAGAGGAAGCCGAGCAGCAGCACCGCCGGCACCGTCACCGCCGCATAGCGCAGCAGCGACGTCCGCAATTGTGCCCTCGATGCCAGCTCGCCCATGCTCACTCCTCCGTCATGCGGTTGCATACCGACATGCCGCATAGCGCATCATAGCGCGACCGGTTCATCCGCGATGCGCGGCGAGCAGGAACTCGACATTTCCCTCCGGCCCGGTGATCGGGCTTTCGGTCACGCCCTCGACCCGCCAGCCCCGCCCGACGAACCAGCCGGAAACCTCGGCGCAGACGCGGGCATGGATCGCGGGATCGCGGACCACCCCGCCCTTTCCGACCTCGCCGCGGCCCGCCTCGAACTGCGGCTTGACCAGCACGAGCGCGCGCCCGCCATCGCGCACGAAGCCGAGCGGCACCTCCAGCACCTTGGCGAGCCCGATGAAGCTGGCATCGCACACGACCAGGTCGATCAGCTCCGGGATGTGCACCGCGGTGAGGATGCGCGCGCTGGTCTGTTCGTGGACGATCACGCGGTCGTCCTGCCGCAGCTTCCACGCGAGCTGGTTGGTGCCGCTGTCCACCGCATAGACCCGCGCCGTGCCGCGCGTGAGCAGCACGTCGGTGAAGCCGCCGGTCGACGAACCGACGTCGATCGCGACGGCGTCGTGCACGTCCCAGCCGAATTGGTCGAGCCCGTGCGCCAGCTTGATCCCGCCGCGCGACACCCACGGGTGATCGCGCCCGCGGACGTCGAGCACGGCATCGACCGCGACCGGCTGCCCCGGCTTCTCGACCTTGCGGTCGCCGGCGAAGACGAGCCCGGCCATCACCAGCGCCTGCGCACGCGTGCGCGACTCGGCGAGGCCGCGATCGACCAGCAACTGGTCGACGCGCTGTTTGCTTGGTGCTGCCATGCCCGCCGCTATCGCGCGCACCGCGTCGGGTCGCAAGCGACGTCAACGCTCCGTCGCGCCAGCCACTCGTTCCACACCGATTGCTGCGCTGCACGATTGCCTATCGGCTTAATAGGGATTACCTCTGCTCCAGAGGCCGCGGTCGCCCGACCCCTAGACAGAGCCGCGGCCTCGCCCCGATTGCAGGCAACAGGAGGTAGGTCATGGGACATGCCAACTACGATCTGTCGGTACAGCCGACCGTGCTGACCGTTCCCGGGCTGGGCGGATCGGGGCCGGCGCACTGGCAGACGCTCTGGGAGCGCAGCCGTCCCGACACCGCCCGCATCGAGCTGGGGATGTGGGACCGCCCACATCGCAACAGCTGGGTGACGAAGATCGATCAGGCAGTGGCGTCGGCGCGCGCGCCGGTGATCCTGGTCGGGCACAGCCTCGGGTGTATCGCGATCGCCTGGTGGGCGTCGATGAGCCCGCAACCTTATGGCTGGCCGGTCGCGGGCGCGTTGCTGGTCGCGCCGGCCGATGTCGATCGCCCCGGCGTGGCGAGCGAACTGGCACCGTTCGCGCCCGCGCCGAAGATCGCGCTCCCCTTCCCGTCGATCCTCGTCGCCTCGACCGACGATCCGTGGGTGTCGATCGACCGCGCGCACAGCATGGCGGTCGACTGGGGCAGCCATTTCATCGATTACGGCGCCTACGGTCACCTCAATGCCGCCAGCGGGCTGGGGCAATGGCCGGAGGGACTGGAATTGCTCGGCCGCGTCCTTTCGGCCGCGGGCGGCCCGCATGGCGAGGTGCGATCGCCGGGCGACGCCCGCGCGATCCTGTCGCGGCCGATCGACAGTGATCGGCGCCTCCAAGCCTGACGGCCTGAAAAAACCGACATAACCACCTCGTCGCCCCGGACTTGATCCGGGGCCCCGCTTTTTCGGCAACAGCGGTAAAAGCGGGATCCCGGATCAAGTCCGGGATGACGGCAGAGGATGGGCTAGTCGGTAAACGTCGCTTTGCGCCAGTCCGGGGCGACGGTGAGCACTCAGCGCGTGAGCGCCGCGACCCCCGGCAGCTCGCGGCCTTCCATCCACTCGAGGAACGCGCCGCCCGCGGTCGAAACGAACGTGAACGAGTCGCCCACCCCGGCCTGATTGAGCGCGGCGACGGTGTCGCCGCCGCCCGCCACCGACACCAGCCCGCCTTCCTTGGTCAACGCCCCCGCGGTGCGCGCCAGCGCCACCGTCGCGGTGTCGAACGGCGGCGTCTCGAACGCGCCGAGCGGGCCGTTCCAGACGAGCGTCCGGCAATTTTTGAGCACGTCGCCCAGCGACTCGGTCGCGGCCGGGCCGACATCAAGGATCATCTCGTCTGCGGCAACTTCGTGAACATTGACGGTGCGGGTCGCCGGGTTCGGCTTGAACTCCTTCGCGACGACAACGTCATAGGGCAAATGGATCGTGCAGCCCGCCGCCTCGGCGGCGTCGAAGATTTCGTCGGCGGTGCCGGTCAGCTCATGCTCGCACAGGCTCTTGCCGACATCGACGCCGCGTGCCGCGAGGAAGGTGTTGGCCATGCCGCCGCCGATGATGAGATGATCGACGCGCGTGACCAGATGCTTGAGCACCGCCAGCTTGGTCGACACCTTCGCCCCGCCGACCACCGCGGCGACGGGATGCTCGGGCTTGCCGAGCGCCTTTTCGAGCGCGTCCAGCTCCGCCTCCATCGCGCGACCGGCAAAGGCAGGCAGCTTGTGCGCCAGCCCCTCGGTCGAGGCGTGCGCGCGATGCGCAGCGGAGAAAGCGTCGTTGACATAGAGGTCGCCCAGCGCCGCGAACCGCTCGACCACCGCCGGATCGTTCTTCTCCTCGCCGCCGAAGAAGCGCGTATTCTCCAGCACGGCGACGTCACCGGGCTGGAGCGTCGCGATCGCCTCGGCCGCGCCTTCCCAGTCGATGTACCGCACCGGGCGGCCGAGCACCGCCTCATAGGGTTTGACGATCTGCGCCAGCGACAGCTCGGGCGAGGGCACGCCCTTGGGCCGGCCGAAATGCGCCAGCACCAGCACGATCGCGCGCTTGTCGGCCAGTTCGGCGACCGTCGCCACCGTGGCGCGCAGCCGCGTGTCGTCGCTGACCTGCCCGTCATGGAGCGGGACGTTCAGATCCTCGCGCACCAGCACGCGCTTTCCGGTGACGTCGCCGATGTCGTCGAGCGTGCGGAACGACTTGGTCATGCTTCCTCCATCCTGATCTCGTCGCCGACCGCGATGCGGCCGCCGCTTATCACCATCGCGCACGCGCCGCCGCGCCAGTCGGGCGTCATCGCCGCGCGCAGTCCTTCGGCGAGCGCTTCCATCCGCTCGCACGGATCGCATTCGCGCGTAATCTCGAGCACGACCTCGGCGCCGATCCGCACGCGCACCCCGGCGGTCTGCGGCAGGTCGAACCCGTCGACCAGCAGGTTGGCGCGGCGCTCTTCCCAGCCGATCGTATGCCCAACCTCGGCCATCGCCGCCGCCCAGTCGCCGCGCTCGATCAGCGTGACCTGCCGCTTGTAGGGCTTGCCACGCATCGCGCCGCGAAAGTCACCATGGATGCCGCCCTCCAAAGTGACCTCGACATGGTCGACCAGCTCCATCGGCGCGCGCGACCGGGCGTGTCGCGCGATCCCGAGCAACACTCCCGTCATCCGCGCGCCTCCCGCCGTCAGCCGAGCTTCGCCATCGCCGAGGCGGTGTCGACCATGCGGTTCGAGAAGCCCCATTCATTGTCGTACCAGCTGACGACACGCACCAGCTTGCCGTCGAGCACCGCGGTCTCGAGGCTGTCGACCGTCGACGAATAGGGCGTGTGGACGATGTCGATCGACACCAGGGGCTCGTCGGAGAAGTGCAGCACGCCCTTCATCGGGCCGTCGGCCGCCGCCTTGAGCAGTGCATTGACCTCGTCCTTGGTCGTCTCGCGCCCCGGCATGAAGGTCAGGTCCACCAGGCTGCCGTCCGGCACCGGCACCCGCACCGCCGAACCGTCCAGCTTGCCCTTCAGCTCGGGCAACACCTCGCCCACTGCACGCGCCGCGCCGGTGGTGGTCGGGATCATGCTCATCGCCGCGGCGCGCGCCCGACGCAGGTCCGGGTGGATCTGGTCGAGGATCTTCTGGTCGTTGGTATAGGCGTGGATCGTGGTCATCAGGCCACGCTCGATCCCGATCGCGTCGTTCAGCACCTTGGCGACCGGCGCGAGGCAGTTGGTGGTGCACGACGCGTTCGAGACGATCGTGTGCCCCGCCTCCAGCTTGTCGTGGTTCACGCCGTAGACGACGGTGATGTCGACGCCCTTGGCCGGGGCGGAGATCAGCACCTTCTTCGCACCCGCGTCGATATGCTTCTGCGCGCTGGCGCGGTCGGTGAAGAAGCCCGTGCATTCTAGCACGATGTCGACGCCCAGTTCCTTGTGCGGCAGGTTGGCGGGATCACGCTCGGCGGTGACGCGGATGCGCTTGCCGTCGATCACCATGTCCTGCCCGTCGGCCTCGACGGTGCCGGGGTACTTGCCGTGGACGCTGTCGCGGCTGAACAGCCACGCATTGGACTTGGTGTCGGCCAGATCGTTGATCGCCACCAGCTCCAGCTCGCTGCCGCGCTCCAGCAGCGCGCGCGCCACCAGCCGGCCGATGCGCCCGAAGCCGTTGATCGCAACCTTCGTCATCGTCAGTCCTTCCGCCAATTCCGTCCAGATGCGGCGGCTTTTGCGCAGGTGGACACGCACCCGTCAACCGCCCCGCTGCAGCGACCGTCCGGCGCGCAAGCTACTTGTCGCGCCGCGCGCGCGATCCTATCGCTTTGCCGCTATGGACAATCCCGCGATCGCCCGGCTGGACGCCGCCATCACCCGCGTCGAAAACGCGATCGCCGCCCGCCGCGCCGCCGATGCGTTGCTGGAGCGGCGGCACGCCACGCTGAAGGCGACGATGGCGCAGGCCGTGGCGGCGCTCGACACGATCATCGCCAATGCCCCCGAGCCGGAGGTGGCGGGCTGATGGCGATCGTCACGCTGCGTATCGGCGACACGAACTACGATCTGGCCTGCCGCGACGGCGGCGAGGCGCGCTTGCAGGAAGCCGCGGCGTTGATAGACGAGCGCTGGGAGATGGCGCGGCGCGCCGCCGGGGCGGGCGGCACCAACCGCCAGATGCTGCTCGCCGCGCTGATGGTCGCCGACGCGCTGATCGACGCACGCAACGCGCCGCCGCCCGAGACGCCGGAGGGCGTGGCGCTCGACGCCTTGTCGGAGCGGCTCGAATCGATCGCCGCAGCTCTTGAGCAAACGCTGCCGAGCGCCTAGGTTGGTGACGGCGGGTTCTGCCCGGTACGAGCCTAGAGAAATCCCTGAGGCTATTCATCATCCATGGGGGTTGTCCCTGCCCGGGCCCTGGCCCGACGCACATGATCCCCACCTGACGTACTGGGCGTCAGTGGA
>CAJYLV010000038.1 GCA_913776255.1 uncultured Sphingomonas sp.
ATGTGCCGGCGGGCGGCTGGCCGCTGGCGTGGCGCGAGGCGAAGTTCACCGCGAGCAACACGCCGTTCCGGCATCTGGGGTTCTTCCCCGACATGGCCCCCGTCTGGGACTGGATGCGCGCGCGGATTGAGGCGGCGTCGGACCCGGAATGCCTCAACCTGTTCGGCTATACCGGCGTTGGCACGCTGGCGCTCGCCGCCGCAGGCGCGCGGATGGTGCATGTCGATGCGTCGAAGAAATCGGTCGAGGCGGCGCGCGGCAATGCGGCGCTTTCGGGGCTGAGCGATGCGCCGGTGCGCTGGATGATCGACGATGCGGCGAAGTTCGTCGCGCGCGAGGTGCGGCGCGGGCGGCGCTATGACGGCATCCTGCTCGATCCGCCCAAATACGGGCGCGGGCCGGACGGCGAGGTGTGGCGGCTGGAGGAGCATCTGCCGGCGCTGATCGCCGATTGCCGGCGGTTGCTCGATGCCGAGTCGCGCTATTTGTTCCTGACCGTCTATGCGGTGCGGATGTCGGCGCTGGCGATCGGCGAAATGCTGCGCCAGGCGTTCGCGGACCTGCCGGGGACGGTGGAAGCCGGCGAGCTGGCGGTGCGCGAGGAGGCGCGCGGGCTGGCGCTGCCGACCGCGATCTGGGCACGCTGGTCAAGGTAGCTTCGTTCACGCGGAGGCGCGGAGGCGCGGAGAGACGACGACCGCGGTGATGGTCCGCGGCAGCAACAACTGTCGTTAAAAAAGGGGGGGGAGAGCCTGCCTGCGGCGCTGCCTCTCTGCGTGCTCTGCGCGAACCGATATTCTAGAGCCCCGACCGAAACCTCCGCGGCTCCGCGCCTCCGCGTGAACCTCATTCCATCCCCGCCCGCATCGCCGCGCCCGCGACGACCGGCGCCCCCGCCACCAGCACCAGGCTCACCGCCGCCAGCAGCTTCAACCCGCTCGCCCCGCCCTCGATCGCCCCGGCGCCGAAGATCAGCAGCGGCACCGCGAGCGGCAGCATCACCAGCCCCGCGACCGCCCCTGCGCCGCGCAGCCCCGCGACCAGCGCCCCGGTCGCCACCGCCAGCGCGGCGAGCCCCGGCGTGCCCAGCAGCAGCCCCGCCTCAACCAGCAGCAACCGCTCCGCCGACAGGTCGAGCAACCCGGCAGCGATCACCGCCGCGACCAGCAACGGCGGCGCGAACGCGCACCAATGCGCGGCGATCTTCACCGCCGCGACCATCGTGGGCGACACGCCGCGCACCGCCAGCTGGTCGAGCACCCCCGCCTCCAGATCGGGCTGCACCAGTCGCTCGACCGGCAGCAGCGCCGCCAGCAGCGCCGCGGCCCAGATCACCCCGCCGCCGACCCGCGCCAGCAACGTCGCATCCGGCCCGATTGCGAACGGGAACAGCACCGCCACCAGCAGGAAGAAGGCGATCACCAGCGTCGCGCCGCCGCCGGCATAGCCGCGCCGTACGTCGCGCCAGAACAGCGCGATCACAGCGTCACCGTCACGGCATCGGGCACCGCCAGCGGCTGGTGCGTGGTGACCACCACCGCGCCGCCGCCGCCGCGATGCCCCGCGATCAATTCTTCCAGCCGCAGCACCGCCGCCGCATCGAGCCCGCTGGCGGGTTCGTCGAGCAACCACAGCTCGGCGCCGCTCGCCACCACCCGCGCCAGCGCGGCGCGGCGGCGCTGGCCGGTCGACAGCAGGCGCACCGGCACGTCGGCGATCTCGCCCAGCTCCACCGCCGCCAGGGCCGCAGCGACGCGCATGTCGGGATCGGCACTCCCGTCGAGCGTCGCCCAGAAGCGCAGCGCGTCGCCCAGCCGCCGCTCGGGATCGAGCGCCGCCGCTTCGCCCAGCCAGGCGACGCGCCCGTCGCGGGTCACGGCGCCGCCGGCGGGCGCGAGCAGCCCGGCGAGCACCCGCAACAGGCTCGATTTGCCCGCGCCGTTCGGCCCGCTGACCAGCAAGGCGCCGCCGCGGTCGACCGCGACATCCAGTTCCTCGACCAGCACGCGCCCGCCGCGCGCGACGGTCAGCGCCTCCGCGACGAGCAGGCTCAATCCGCCACCGCGTCTTCCAGCGCGTGCATGTCGTCGTCAGACAGCCCGAAATGATGCCCGATCTCGTGGATCGTGACATGCGCGACCAGATCGTCGAGCCGCACCCCGGTTTCGCACCATTCGGCGAGGATCGCCTGCCGATACAGATGGATGCGGTCGGGCATCGCCCCGCTGTTGAACGCACTTTTCTCGCCGACCGGCTGCCCGTGGTACAGGCCGGTCAGCTCGAGCGGATGCTCAAGATCGAGCGCGGCGAGCGTCTCCGCATCCGCCTCCTCCTCCACCAGCAGCACCACGTCGCCCAGATGCGCGCGGAATTCGGCGGGCAGCCGCGCGATCACCGCGCGAGCGTGCGCTTCGATCGCGTCCGCGGAGGGCGCGGTGCCCATTGCCTCTTGCCCGTCCATGCCGTCGGCCATACCGCTCCGGGCGAAATAGCGGAAGGGAGCGGGTGCATGGCCGAGACGATCGAACCGTTGAGCGAGGCGGAGCGGGTCGATGCGCTCGATGCGCTGCCCGACTGGGATTACGATGAAGGCCGCGACGCGATCACGCGCTCGATCGTCTTCACCGACTTTGCCGAAGCATTCGGGTTCATGACGCAAGTCGCGCTGCTCGCCGAGCGCGCGGACCATCATCCCGAATGGAGCAACGTCTGGAATCGCGTCGAAATCCTGCTGACGACGCATGATGCGGGCGGACTTTCCGGACGCGACATCGAACTGGCGACCGCGATCGACGCCATTCTGGGCGGATGAAACCGATCCGACACTGATCGTCATCAATATGATTCATCGGAACGCAAGGCGGCGCCTGTCCGTCTAACTTGCCCTATGCCGGCACCCGACACACCGATGTTCCGCTGGACGCATCATGCGCAGGCGGAACTCGAATCGCTCCTCCACGATCATATCGCCGACCGCGCCTTCCCGTGCGTCGGTGCGAAGGCGGCGATGGCGCGCGGCACGCTCGACGTGCTGGCGTGCACCAGCATCGACAGCGCCTGGGACGATCTGCGCATCCACGACGGGCTGGTGAAATTCGCCGCCGCCTATCGCGAGGATCCGGCGCTGTTCCGCAGCTTCGCGGTGGTGTTCGACGGACCGGGCGACCTCGACGAATCCGCGTTCGAGCGGGCGCTGTGGCAGCGCATCCAGTCGCTGTCCGACAAGGACGTGTGGCGCGGCCAGCCTTACGACACGCGCGTCAGCCACGATCCGGCCGACTCGCACTTCTCGCTGAGCTTCGGCGGCGAGGCGTTCTTCGTCGTCGGGCTCCACCCGTATGCCTCGCGCCCGGCGCGGCGTTTCGCGCGCCCGACCCTGGTGTTCAACCTCCACGACCAGTTCGAGACGCTGCGCGCCGACGGCCGCTACGAAACGATGCGCGAGGCGATCATGGTGCGCGACGAGGCGATCGCCGGCTCACGCAACCCGATGCTCGCGCGCCACGGCGAGATCAGCGAGGCGCGGCAATATAGCGGGCGCGTCGTCGACGAGGCGTGGCGCTGCCCGTTCCATTATGCGGGCGAAAGGCACCCGTGACCGGGGTCGTCCACGAGATCCCGCCGCGCAGCGGCGCCGGCTTCACCTTGTCCGCCGGGCAGACGCTGACCGTGATCGATCCGCGCGGCGTGCAGGTCGCCGATCTGCTCGCCTATAACGCCGCCGACGTGCGCGAGGTGCTGTCGTCGGGGAGGACGCTGGATTACGCGGAGACGATCCGATTGACCACCGGGCACCGGCTCTACTCGAACCGCTCGAACGTGATGCTGGAGATCGTCAAGGATACGGTCGGGCGGCACGACTTCCTGCTGACGCCGTGCTCCTACGCGACCTTCGACCATTTCTATCCCGACCTGCCCCGGCACCGCGGCTGCTTCGGCAATCTCGCCGAGGCGCTGGCGCCGTGGGGCATCACCGAGGACATGATCCCGGTCGCGTTCAACTGCTTCATGAACGTGCCCGTCGACGGCCCGACGGGACGGCTCGAAGTGCTGCCGCCGGTCAGCAAGGCCGGTGACCGGATCGTGCTGAGCGCGGCGATGGATCTGGTGGTCGGGCTGACCGCCTGTTCCGCGCCCGCGTCGAACGGGGGCAGTTTCAAGCCGATCCATTATCGCGTCGACTAGCCCGGCCCGTGCGCCGGGTTCACGTCCGGGGCGAGGACGCCCATTGCAGCGCGCGCCGCTCCGCCTCCTCGGCGCGTTGCGCATAGCGGGCGGCGAGATCGAGATGCAGGCGGCGGATCGCCTCCTCGCACGCGGCGCGCGCGCGGCGCTTCTCGTCGACGACGCGTTGACGGAAATAGGCGATATCGCCGGTGGCAGACATGACCGATGCTCCTGACCCGAGGACGGACAATACGCGCTCAACGGCACCGAATGTGCGCCGCGCGGGCGGGTGCCGCCTTCATCTCGATCAAGCCGCCACTGGCGGAATCGTACAAAGCCGATGATGTGGGTGAATGACGATCACATATTCCTTCGACCGTGTCGCGCCCGACTCGCAGGCGACACCCCATGCGCGCGCGGTGATCGCCGAGTCGCCGGTCGCGATCGAGGTCAACGGCATCGGCTATGCGGTGATGATGGCGACGCCGCAGGACATTGCCGACTTCGCGACCGGCTTCGCGCTCGCCGAGCGGATCGTCACCGCGGCGGGCGAGATCGAGTCGCTCGACCTGCACGACACGCCGCGCGGCACGATCGTGCGTCTCACGGTGCCGCCGGCCCGCGCCGCCAAAATGCTCGACCGGGTGCGGCGGCGGACCAGCGACAGTTCGTGCGGGCTGTGCGGGATGGACAATCTCGACGCCGTCCACCGCGACCTGCCGCGCGTCCCTGAAGCGACCGCCGCGCCGGCGTCGATCTTCGCCGCGCTGGCCGCGATGCGCGCGCATCAGCCGCTCAACCGCGCCACCGGCGCCGCGCATGCCGCGCTGCTGTGCGCGCACGACGGTACGATCCGCGTCGCGCGCGAGGATGTCGGGCGGCACAATGCCTTCGACAAGCTGATCGGCGCGATGGCGCGACAGCGCCTCGGCTGGGACGACGGTTTCGCGCTGCTGTCGTCGCGCTGTTCCTACGAGCTGGTCGAGAAGGCCGCGCTGGCGGCGTGCCCGATGCTGGTGACGGTGTCGGCGGCGACCAGCCTCGCGCTCGACCGCGCGCAGGCGGCCGGGCTGACGCTGGTGTCGCTCGCGCGCGATGACGCGGTGCTTTTCTCGCGCGCCGTGCGTTAGCGCGGTCATGACCGAGCAGCACGACGATCGCCCCGACTTCACTCCTTATGACGGTCCCTCGGGCGGCTGGGGGTCGGTCCGCTCGCTGGCCGACATCATCCCGCGCGAAAAGAACATGGCGCAGACCACCGCCGAGCTGCTGCGCCAGAACAAGCATGACGGCTTCGCCTGCGTCAGCTGCGCCTGGTCGAAGCCCTATCCCCCGCACCCCGCTGAATTCTGCGAGAATGGCGCGAAGGCGACCGCATGGGAGATCACCAGCCAGCGCGTCACGCCCGACTTCTTCCGCCAGCACACGCTGACCGAGCTGCGCGGCTGGACCGATTACCGGCTGGAGGAAGCCGGGCGGCTGACGCATCCGATGAGATACGACCCGGCGACCGACAAATATGTCGTCGCGCCGTGGGAGGAAGCGTTCCGGGCGATCGGCGCGCGGCTCAAGGCGCTGCCGCCCAAGTCGGTGGTCTTCTACGTCTCCGGCCGCGCCAGCCTCGAGACGTCGTTCATGTGGCAGCTGATGGCGCGTCTCTACGGCAACCAGAACCTGCCCGACAGTTCGAACATGTGCCACGAATCGACCTCGGTCGGGCTCAAGACCTCGATCGGCGTCCCGGTCGGCACGACCAAGCTCGAGGATTTCGACACCACCGACTGCATCCTGCACTTCGGGCAGAACGTCGCGACCAACAGCCCGCGGATGCTCCACCAGCTGCGCGACGTCCACAAGCGCGGCGCGGACATCATCGTCTTCAACCCGCTCAAGGAACGCGGGCTGGAGCGCTTCACCGATCCGCAGAACCCGATCGAGATGGCGACGGGCAAGGAAACCCCGATCGCCACCCAATATCATCAGGTGAAGGCCGGCGGCGACATCGCGGTGATGATGGGCATCGCCAAATGGCTGCTCGCCCACGACGCGATCGATCACGATTTCATCGCCGAACACACCCACGATTTCGCACCCTTCGCCGCCAAGGTGCAGGCGACCGCGTGGGACGAGATCGAGCGCGAGTCGGGGCTGACCCGCGCCGCGATCGAGCGCGCCGCCGCCGCCTATGGCCGCGCCAGGACCGCGATGGCGATCTACGGCATGGGGCTGACGCAGCATGTGAAGGGCGTCGACAACGTCCGGATGCTCGTCAATTTGATGCTGATGCGCGGCAACATCGGCAAGCCCGGCGCCGGCCTGTGCCCGGTGCGCGGCCACAGCAACGTCCAGGGGCAGCGCACCGTCGGCATCACCGAGAAGACCGAACTCGCGCCCGTCGAGAAGCTCAAGGAGCGCTACGGCTTCTCGCCCCCGACCGAAAAGGGGCTGGACACGGTCGAGGCATGCCGCGGCATCATCGACGGCACGGTGAAGGCGTTCCTGTCGCTGGGCGGCAATTTCGCGCGCGCGGTGCCCGAGACCGAACTGGTCGAGGACGGCTGGGCGCGGATGGACCTGTCGGTGCAGATCGCGACCAAGCTCAACCGCAGCCACCTGATTCCTGCCGCCGGCGACACCTGGCTGCTGCCGTGCCTTGGCCGCATCGAGCGCGACCTGCAGGCGACCGGGCCGCAGCGCGTGACCGTCGAGGATTCGACCAGCGTCATCCATCCCTCGCTCGGCAAGGTCGAGCCGGCCAGCCCGCATCTGCTCTCCGAGCCCGCGATCGTCGCCGGGATCGCGCAATCGTGCCTGCCGCCGAACCCAGCGATCGACTGGGACGCATGGGTCGGCGACTACCGCCTGATCCGCGACGAGATCGCCGCGGTCTTCCCGCACTTCTTCGCGCGCTTCAACGAGCGGTTGCAGGAGAAGGGCGGCTTCTGGAAGGGCAACAAGGCCGCCGGGCGCGAATGGGACACCGAGAGCGGCAAGGCCGAGTTCCTCGTGCCCGACACGCTGAATGCGACGGGCTTCACCGAGGCGGACGGCCGCTTCCGCCTGCTGACGCTGCGTTCGAACGACCAGTTCAACACCACGATCTACGGCTATTCGGACCGCTTCCGCGGGATCAACGGCACGCGGCAGGTGGTGCTGATGAACCGCGCCGACATCGCGCGCGCCGGGCTCACCGTCGGGCAGAGGGTGACGCTCGCCACGGATGCGGAGGACAACCACGATCGCCGTGTCGGTGACCTGATCGTCGTCGAATATGACGTGCCGGACGGCTGCATCGCGGCCTATTACCCGGAGTGCAACCCGCTGATCCCGCTCTCGCACCACGCCGAGGAAAGCCACGTTCCGGCGGCCAAGTCGGTGCCGGTGCGGGTGGTGGCATAATAGCCCTCTCCCCTTTGGGGAGAGGGTTGGGTGAGGGGCCGGTGCCTCGCAGAGAAGTCCGTCTCGGTGAGACCCCGACCCCTCACCAATGTCGGGTGAACAATGCCCCGCATTGTTCAGTCCATGCTGGGAGCATGGACGACCCGACACTCCTCTCCCCAGAGGGGAGAGGGAGCACCGCCAATCACCCGGCATAATTATGCGACAAACCGGCGATAGCGCCACGACTGCCGCCGATCCTGACACGCGGCTGGGGTAACACATGCGTCTCTCGTTTCTTCTGCTGGCTTCCACCGCGGCGCTGCCCGCCTATGCGCAACAGCCCGCTACGCCGCCCGCCCCTGCACCGGCCGGCGCACAGACGCCCCCCGCCGACACCGAAACCGAAGAGGAAGGCAGCGACGACATCGTCGTCACCGGGTCCCGCGCGCAACGCGGCGCGGTGATCGGCGACGTCACCCCCGAGGAGCAATTGTCCCCCGCCGACATCCGCAGCTACGGCGTCAGCTCGGTCACCGAATTGCTCAACGAACTGTCGCCGCAGACGCGCTCCGGGCGCGGCGCGGGCGGCGCGCCGGTGGTGCTGCTCAACGGGCGGCGCA
This sequence comes from uncultured Sphingomonas sp., assembly GCA_913776255.1. Taxonomy (GTDB): domain Bacteria; phylum Pseudomonadota; class Alphaproteobacteria; order Sphingomonadales; family Sphingomonadaceae; genus Sphingomonas. Next base: position 8,169 of record CAJYLV010000038.1, read on the forward strand.
TCTCGGGCTTTCAGGAGATCCGCGACCTCCCGACCGAGGCGATCCAGCGCGTCGACATCCTGCCCGAAGAAGTCGCGCTCAAATACGGCTATCGCGCCGACCAGCGCGTCGTGAACTTCGTGCTGCGCCGCCGCTTCAAGGCGGTCACCGCCGAGATCGAGGACCGGTTCGCGACCGAGGGCGGGCGCAACACGCCGGGCGGCGAGCTCGACCTGCTGCGCATCCGCAACGACAAGCGCGTCAACCTGCACCTCGAATACAGCCGCCCCGGCGCGCTGACCGAATCCGAACGCGACATCATCCAGGCGCCCAACGCCGCGGCGGTCGGCGGCAACGTCTCCTCGCTCAACCGCGGCGCGATCGATCCGCTGTTCGGCAACGCCACCACGCTCGGCATCCCCGCGCTCGCCGCGACGCAGGCGCCGCTGCTCGGCGACTTCACCACCACCCGCAACGTCACCGACCAGGCCGCGTACCGCACGCTCCTGCCGCAACAGCGGACGTTCAGCGCCAACGGTACCTATGCGACGACGATCTTCGGCAACGTCTCGGCCTCGCTGAACGCGACCGTCGACCACAATGTCACCCGCGCGCTGCGCGGACTGGCCGAGATCGACCTCGATCTGCCGGTCGGCAGCCCGTTCTCGCCGTTCGCGGTGCCGGTGCGTGTGACGCGTGCCTTCGACGACGTCCCCGCGCTGACGCAGCGCGCCGAGACCACCGACCTCCACCTCGGCGGCACGCTCAACGGCGATCGCGGGCAGTGGCGCTGGTCGCTGACCGGCAACCTTGATCGTGACGAGAGCAACACGGTGACGACCACCGGGCTCGACGCCAGCGCGTTGCAGGCGGGCATCGACGCCTTCGATCCGCTCGCCAATCCCTATGCGCCACTGTCGCTGGGCGCGCTCCCGGCCGACCGCGGCCGCTCGGTCGCGACCAGCGCCGGGCTCGACGCTTTGGTCGCCGGGCCATTGTTCCTGCTCCCCGCCGGTTACGCCAACACCAGCATCCGCGTCGGCGCCTCGACCAGCGACTTCACCAGCGACTCGTTCCGGCGCGGCGTCGCCAGCAGCGCCGACATCGGCCGCGACGTCGCCAATGCGCAGATCAACCTCGATTTGCCGATCGCCAACAAGGCGCAGGGCGTGCTCAGCGCGCTCGGGCGGCTGTCGATCAACGGCAATCTCGCGGTCGACCAGCTTTCCGACTTCGGGACGTTGTGGACGCTCGGCTATGGCGCGAACTGGACACCGATCGACGGCATCCGGCTGCTCGTCTCGGTCACCGATCAGGACGAGGCGCCGTCCGCGCAGCAGCTCGGCAACCCGACCGTCACCACACCCAGCGTGCGCGTGTTCGACTATGTGCGCGGCACCACCGCCACCGTCACCACCGTCACCGGCGGCAATCCGAACCTGATCGCCGACAATCGCCACGCGCTGAAGGCCGGGCTCGACATCAAGCCGTGGAGCAATCAGCAGATCAACTTCCGCGCCGATTACACGCGCCAGACCACCGACGATCCGATCGCGGCCTTCCCCAGCGCGACCGCCGCGATCGAGGCCGCCTTCCCCGACCGCTTCACCCGCGACGCCGGCGGCAATCTGCTGCGGATCGACTCGCGCCCGATCAACTTCGCGCGCAGCGAGACGTCGCAGCTGCGCTACGGCGTCAATCTGTCGTTCCGCATCAAGTCCGAGCTGCAGAAGAAGATCGAGGCGTTCCGCGCCGGCACCGGCCCCAACCCGTTCGAGGGGCTGCGCCCGCCCGGCGGCGAGCGCCGCCCCGATCGCCCGCCACAGGACCGCGCCCGGCCGGACGGCAGCGCGATGAACGGCGGCCGCCCCGATGCGGGCGGCGGCGCGCCGGGCGGCCCGCCGGGCGGCGGCGGCGGCTTCCGTGGGCGTGGCGGCGGCCAGGCCGGCGGGCGCGTCCAGTTCGCGCTCTATCACACCTGGCACCTGACCGAGCGCGTGATGATCGCCGACGGCGGGCGCGTGCTCGATCTGCTCAACGGCGATGCGATCGGCGCAGCCGGCGGACAGGCGCGGCATGAGCTTGAGGGGCAGGCCGGCTACGTCAACAACGGGCTCGGCGCGCGGCTGTCGGTCAATTACCAGAGCGGCACGCGCGTCAACGGCGGCACCGCCGCCGCGCCGGAGACGCTGGAGTTCGGCGGGCTGGCGACTGCCAACCTGCGGCTGTTCGCGGATCTCGGCGGCAACATCGACTGGGTGCGCGCGCACCCGTGGATGCGTGGCGCGCGCGTCAGCGTCCAGTTCGACAATCTCTTCAACACCCGCCGCGACGTGCGGGACCAGAACGGCACGGTGCCGATCGGCTTCCAGCCCGACTATCTCGACCCGGTCGGCCGCACGATCCGCATCTCGTTCCGCAAGCTGTTCTTCTAAGGCACCGTCGCCCCTGCGCAGGCAGGGGCCCATGTCTGTCGAGTGTCGGTGCACGGCCGCGGCACAAGCGCCGCCCGTGTGTCCCTCACAACCCGACTCGTCCCGCCAGCCAGCGCGCCGCCGCCTCCGGGCTCTGCTTGTCGCGATCCCGGTCAACGCGGTAATTGGCCTCGCGCATCGCCGCGACCGGGATCCGCCCGAGCAGCGGCCGCAGCGCGTCCTGGAACCGCTTGTCGTCCCGATGCGCCGGCGCGACCAACACGATCGCGTCATAGCCGGGGATCGCATGCCGCGGATCGGCGAGCACCGTCAGCTTATCCGCGGCGATCCGCCCGTCCGAGGAGAAGGCGCTGATGACATCGGCGCGCCCGCTCTCCAGCGCGCGATACATGAACGTGGGCGCATAGGGCGTCGCGTCGGCGAAGCGCAGCGGATAGGCGCGCCGGATCGCCGCCCACTCCGGGCGGTCGAGAAACTCGAGATCGGCCCCGAACCGCAATTGCGGCGCGACGCGGACCAGATCGTCGAGCGTCGCCACCCCGCGTCGCCGCGCCTCCTCCCCGCGCATCGCGAACGCATAGGCATTCTCGAACCCGAGCGTACCCAGCATTGTCACCCCGCGCGACCGTTGCGTCCAATCGGCGATCGCACGCAGCTGGTCGGCGCGCGGCGGCGTGTCCGTACGGTGCATTTCGGCGGTCCAAAGCGTCCCGGCATAATCGACATAGACGTCGATCTCGCCCCCCGCGACCGCCCCGAACGCCACCGCCGAGCCCAAACCGTCACGATAACCGACCCGATAGCCCGCTTTCGCGAGCCGCTCGCCGATCAACCGCGCCAGAATATACTGTTCCGAGAAATTCTTCGCCCCCACGACGACCCGCCGCTCGCCCCCGGCACGCCATAACGGCGTCGCCGCCGCCACCGTGGCCCCCAGAAGCAGCACCAAAGCCGCCCCGGCACGCCGCCAGCGCCGCGCGCCCGCCGCCCGTTCCGCGACCCCGAGCAGCAGATCGACCCCCAGCGCCAGCCCCGCCGCGCCGACGCAGCCCGCGATCACCAGCGTCCACGCCTGCGTCTGGAGCCCCGCGAAGATCAGGTCGCCGAGGCTCGGCTGCCCGACGGTGGTCGACAGCGTCGCCGCGCCGATCGTCCACACCGCGGCGGTGCGCACCCCCGCCATCGCGATCGGGAGCACCAGCGGCAGCTCGACCAGCCGCAGCTTCTGTGCGCGCGTCATCCCGATCCCGTCCGCCGCTTCCAGCACCGCCGGATCGAGCCCGCGCAGCCCCGTGACGATGTTCCGCACGACCGGCAGCAGCGCATACAGCGTCAACGCGAGCAGCGCCGGAAGAAACCCGAGCGCCGGCACGCCATGCCCGATCCACAGCAACGCCGGATAGAAGAGCGCGAGCAGCGCAAGGCTCGGGATCGTCTGCACGAGGCTGGCGAACCCCAGCACCACCCCCGCCAGTCGCGGCGCCCGCGCGGCGCGGATCGCGATCGGCACGCCGATCGCCAGCGCCAGCGCGAGCGCCGCCATCGCGAGCAGCAGATGCTGCGCGGCAAGCGCCGGCACGCGGGTGAAGGCGTCGTTCATGCCGACAGCGCCGCCAGCCGCGCCGCCTGGTCGCGCGGCACCGCGACCAGCGCCTGCGCCTTCGCGCCGCCCGCCCCGGCGAGCAAGGCGGCGGGCGCTTCGTCAGCGGCCACCTGCCCGTCCGCCATGACGATCACGCGGTCGGCGAGCAGCAGCGCCTCGGCCATGTCGTGGGTCACCATGATCGTGGTCAGCGCCAGTTCGTCATGGAGCCGCCGCACCGCTCCCGCCAGCGACTCGCGCGTCACCGGATCGAGCGCGCCGAACGGCTCGTCCATCAGCAGCAGCCCCGGCTGCGTCACCAGCGCGCGCGCGACGCCGACCCGTTGCCGCTGCCCGCCTGACAGTTCCGCGGGCATCCGCGTCGCGACGCTGTGCGGCAGCTCGACGAGGTCGAGCATCGCCGCCGCCCGCGCCGGATCAGGCCGCCCCGCCAGCCGCAGCGGCAGCGCGATGTTTTCCGCGACGCTGAGATGCGGGAACAGCCCGACATCCTGGAACACATAGCCGATCCGCCGCCGCAGCGCAGGCGCAGGCTCCTCGGCGACATCGCGCCCGTCGAGCAGCACGCGGCCGGTGTCGGGCTTCACCAGCCGGTTGACGGTCTTGAGCAAGGTCGACTTGCCCGATCCCGACGCCCCGACCAGCGCGACGAACGTCCCCGCGGCGATCGTCAGCGACACGTCGTCGATCGCCGCGGCAGCGCCATAGCGCTTGCCGACCTGCGCGAAGGTCACCGCCGGTCCGGACGAAAGTGCTGGCATCGCCGCCGGTGATGCGGGAAGCGTGCGCCTGTAACAAGCATTAAGGCGGGAGAGCGGGATGAAGGCGATGCTGGTCACGGGCGGCGGCTCGGGCATCGGGCGCGCGGTGGCGCAATTGTTCAGCGCGCGCGGCTGGCGTGTCGGGCTCGCGGACATCGACGCGCAGGGCCTGCGGGACACCGCCGCGCTGCTCCCCGCCGATCGCACGAGCACGCATGTCATGGACGTGCGCGACCCGTCGGAATGGGAGGAAGTGCTCGCCGACTTCGCACGGGTCAGCGACGGGCGTCTCGACGTACTCTTCAACAACGCCGGGATCGCGGCCGGCGGACCATTCGCCGAAATCGGGCTCGACGCGATCGATCGCGTCATCGACGTCAACTTTCGCGGCATGACCTATGGCGCGCGCATGGCCTATCCGTATCTGAAGGCGACGCCGGGCGCGTGCCTGCTCAACACCGCCTCGGCGTCGGCGATCTACGGTTCGGCGGGGCTGGCGATCTATTCGGCGACCAAGTTCGCGGTGCGCGGGCTGACCGAGGCGCTCGACGGCGAATGGGCCGGTGAGGGTATTCGGGTGCGCTCGCTGATGCCGAGCTTCATCGACACCAACCTGCTGTCGGCGCCGATTCCCGGTACGAGATACACCGCGCGCGATCTGGTCGTGCGGCGCAAGCTGGAGTTCACCCCGGTCGAGACAGTCGCCGAAAAGGCGTGGACGGCGGTGCACGGCGACCGCGTGCACACGGTCGTCGGCAAGACGGCGGAGCGGATGACGTTCGCGGCGCGCTGGATGCCCGGCCGGCTGCGCGCGATGATGCGCGGGCGGTAAGCACTCTCAAGCCGCGCTCTTCACCCGTCATTGCGAGCGGAGCGAAGCAATCCAGGGCGTCGTGGTCCGGCACTGGATTGCTTCGCTACGCTCGCAATGACGATCGGCTTGCCGTTCGCCTCTTCGTCGCCCCGGACTTGACCAGGGGCCCCGCTTCCTCTTCGCGATAGCTGGAAGAAGAAGCGGGATCCCGGATCAAGTCCGGGATGACGGAGAGGTCAAAGCACCACCCTCACCGCCGCAATCACACCCGCATCGGCATCAGCACGTAGAGCGCCGGGCTCTTGTCGTTCTCGCGGATCAGCGTCGGCGCGGCGGCGTCGGCAAGGTGGACCTCGACCAGATCGGTGCCGATCTGCCCGAGAATGTCCATCAGATAGCGGCTGTTGAAGCCGATCTCGAATGGCGTCGCGGCATATTCGCCCGGCACCTCCTCGGCGGCAGTGCCGTTCTCGGGGCTGGTGACCGACAGCGTGATCTTGTCGCGATCCAGCGCCATCTTCACCGCGCGCGTCTTCTCGGTGGCGATCGTCGAGACGCGGTCGACGCCCTGCATGAAGCTCTTCGGATCCAGCTTGAGAATCTTGTCGTTTCCGGTCGGGATCACGCGGCTGTAATCGGGGAAGGTGCCGTCGATCAGCTTCGAGGTCAGGATCGCCTGCCCCAGATCGAAGCGGATCTTGGTGCCCGAAAGCGACACGCCGACCGACCCGTCGACCTCGTCGAGCAGCTTGCGCAGCTCGGCGATGCACTTCCGCGGCACGATGACATCCGGCATCCCGCTCGCGCCCTCCGGCTGGTCGACCGTCACGCGCGCGAGACGGTGGCCGTCGGTCGCGGCGGCCTTCAGCACGCCCTCGGCGACATGCAGGAAGATGCCGTTGAGATAGTAACGCGTCTCTTCGGTCGAGATCGCGAAGCGCGTCTTGTCGATGATCTGCTTGAGCGTCTCGGCGGGCAGCTCGAACTGCGTCGGCAGCTCACCCTCGGCGATCACCGGGAAATCGTCGCGCGGCAGCGTACCCAGCGAGAAGCGCGCGCGCCCCGCTACGATCGTCATGCGGCCCTCGGCAGCGGTCAGCGACACCTGCGCGCCCTCGGGCAGCTTGCGCGCGATGTCGAACAAGGTGTGCGCGGAGACGGTGGTCGCGCCCGGCTGATCGACCGCGGCGGCGACGCTCTCGTTGATCTGCAAATCGAGGTCGGTCGCCATCAGCCGCAACTGGCCTTCGGCGGTCGCCTCCAGCAGCACGTTCGACAGGATCGGGATGGTGTTGCGCCGCTCCACCACCGACTGGACGTGGCTCAGCCCCTTCAGCAGCGTCGCGCGTTCGATCGTCGCCTTCATCGTCACTTCCCCCGGCCCGCAGGTCACTCACCAGGGGCAATTGGCCGATTCTCCCTAGCCAAAAAGAAAGGGCGGGAGCAAGCACCCCCGCCCCTTCCGGCTCCGCAAGGGAGAGAAATCAGAAGCGGATGCCCAGACCCGCCATCAACTGGTGGCGATCGAGGTCGATGTCATAGCCATCGATGTCGCCATAATGCGAATAGCGATATTCGGCGGTGACGAACGACGTCGGCGTCAACTTGTACTCGAGCCCGGCCCCGAGGCGGAAGCCGCCAAGGTTGGTCTTGTCGATCAGCTCGTTCTCCGAGGTCGTGGTCGCCTGATAGCGGTTCTCGACGCGCGCGTTGGTATAGCCGCCCTTGCCGTAGATCATCGCCTGCGGCGAAATCACATAGCCGAGCCGCCCGCCGACGTAGAGATCGCGTCCGGCCTCGACCGAGAAGCGATCGCCCGCGGTCAGCGCGTTGTAGCTGCGCGTCTTGGTCGTCGCGTCGGTATATTCGCCGTCGATGCCATAGACGATGTTGCCGCGCTGGAAGTCGTAGCCGACCCGGCCGCCATAGCCGAAGCCCTGCCGGCCTTCCGAATCGCCGTCGCCGCCGTCCTGCACGTTGTCGTAGCCGGCCAGCACCTCGACGCGGCCACCCGCGAACGGCCCGTCCTGCGCGGTGGCCGGGGTCGCCACCGCGATCGCCATCACCGCCGCCGGGATCGCCATTGCAAGCTTACGCATGTCTCACTCCATCTCACTCACCCCAAAGCGCGGGGCGTGCGGTGACAAATACGCTGCCGCGCCGATGTTGCATGAACCTGACATAAACGGCGTTTCGCGTTGCCTTTCGGCCACAGTGGCGCGACAGCCATAACGATGTCGCTCGTGCTCGCCCTGCTGTCTGCCGCCGTACTGCGTGAGCCGCTGGGCGTATGGCAGCATTGGGCGGCGCTGCGCGAAACGCCCGGACCGCGCTGCTTCGCGGTCGCGCAACCGCTGCGCCGCGATGGCACCACCGACCGGCGCGGCGGCTTCGCGCTGGTCGCGGCGCGGCAAGGCGCGACGCGCGCCCCCTCGCTCCTCTTCCACCTGTCGCGCCCGCGTGGCGAGGGGGCGCCGTTGACGCTGGTGATCGGCGAGCGCCGCTTCGCGCTCGTCGGGGACCGCGAGTCGCCAAGGGCCGCCGATGCGGAAACCGACCGGGCCATCGTCGGCGCGATGCGCGGCGCGGCGGCGATGACTCTCACCACGCTGGACGCGGCGGGGCGTCCGCTCAGCGACACCTATCCGCTGGCCGGGGCGGCGACCGCGATCGACGCGGCGCAGCTGGGATGCGCCGGGCGGTAGCGCTGGAAAAATGCGCGCGCTTCGCCTATGTGCGCGCGATGCTCACAGCCTCGGCCGCCCCCATGCCCATCCCCGGGCACATCGACCCCGTGACCGTGCCGCGCGCCAGCGCGCCGCGCACCGACGGCCGCATCGACCTGATCGGGCTGCCACGCGAGGATTTGCGCCGCGTGCTGGAGGAGGCCGGGCTGGAACCGCGGCAGGCCAAGCTGCGCGCCAAGCAGATCTGGCACTGGATCTACAATCGCGGCGCGACCGACTTCGCGGTGATGACCGACATCGCCAAGGCGCAGCATCCGTGGCTATCCGAGCGATTCGTGATCGGGCGTCCGCAGGTGGTCGAGGCGCAGGTGTCGACCGACGGCACGCGCAAATGGCTGCTCCGCTCCGAGGACGGGCAGGATTACGAGGCGGTGTTCATCCCCGATGCGGATCGCGGGACGCTGTGCGTGTCGAGCCAGGTCGGCTGCACGCTCAACTGCCGCTTCTGCCATACGGGCACGATGCGGCTGGTCCGCAACCTGACGGCGGGCGAGATCGTCGGGCAGGTGATGCTGGCACGCGATGCGCTCGGCGAATGGCCGAGCCAGCCCGAGGGACGGATGCTCACCAACATCGTGATGATGGGCATGGGCGAGCCGCTCTACAATTTCGACGCGGTGCGCGACGCGCTGAAGCTGGTGATGGACGGCGACGGGCTCGCGCTCAGCAAGCGCCGCATCACGCTGTCGACCAGCGGCGTGGTGCCGATGATGGCGCGCGCGGGCGAGGAGATCGGCGTCAATCTCGCGGTGTCGCTCCATGCGGTGACCAAGGATGTCCGCGACGAGATCGTCCCGCTCAACCGCAAATACGGCATCGAGGAATTGTTGCAGGCGTGCGCCGACTATCCCGGCGCCAACAACGCCCGCCGCATCACGTTCGAATATGTGATGCTCAAGGACAAGAACGATTCGGACGCCGAGGCGCACGAGCTGGTCCGGCTGCTGAAGCAATACAAGCTGCCCGCCAAGGTCAATCTGATCCCGTTCAACCCATGGCCGGGTGCGCCCTACGAAACCTCGACGCCCGAGCGCGTGCGGCGGTTCAGCGAGATCGTGTTCGAGGGCGGCATCTCCGCCCCGGTCCGCACCCCGCGCGGGCGCGACATCGACGCGGCGTGCGGGCAGCTGAAGACCGCGGCCGAGAAGAAGAGCCGCGCCGAACTCGACCGGCTGGCGGCGGAGAAGCAGGCCGCGCTTGGTTGATGCGGCCGGCGTGGCGCTCGCCGGCGGGGCGGGCGTGGTCGGCGGGATGATGAACGCGCTGGCGGGCGGTGGCACCTTCGCGACGATGCCGGCGCTGCTCGGGCTCGGGACGCCCGCCAATATCGCCAATGCCACCTCCAATCTCGGGCTGATGCCGGGCGGTGCGACCAGCGCGTGGAGCTTTCGCCACGGATTGCAGCCGGTCGGCGGCGTCCCGGTACGAATGCTGGCGGCGATCACCTTCGTCGGCGGGCTGCTCGGCAGCGTCCTGCTGGTGGTGACGCCGGGGGCGGCATTCGACCTGATCGTGCCGTGGCTGTTGCTGGTCGCGTTCGTCGCGATCGTGTTCGGCGCGCGGGCGGCGGACTGGCTGGCGGCGCGGGTGACGATCACGCCGCGCACGCTGATCGCGGTGCAGGCGGTGCTGGGCACCTATGGCGGCTATTTCGGGGGTGGGGTCGGGATCATGACCACCGCGACCTACGGCCTGCTCGCGGGCACGACGCCGCGCGCGATGTTCGCACCGCGCACGCTGATGCTGACCGTCGCCAATTTCGCCGCGGCGATCGTGTTCGTCGCCTGCGGCATGATCCGCTGGGACCTGTGCCTGCCGATGCTGGCGGGCGGCGTGCTCGGCGGCTGGCTGGGCGCGGTCGTGGGCAAGCGACTGCCGGCGCTCGTGGTGCGCTGGTGGACGATCCTCGTCACCGGCGCGACCACCGCGGTGTTCTTCGCGCACGCCTATGGGTGAGTCGGCCGACGTGTAAGAAGTTCGCAAACCGCGGCGACACAAGGGCTTTCCGCTCCGCCGCCGCGCAATCGGCGCCGAGATCGCGCCGCTCCGGCGCCATCCCGCCGACCGTCGCCGACCAGATCATGCGATCACCCGGGGGCCGGCGCTCCGGCCGGCGAGGGAGAGGCAGGATGACGGTGGACTTCACGCAGGAAGAGCGGCTTCAGATCGCGCAAGCGCTCGCCGACGGTCTCGACGGTCGCAGCGAGGGCAACGCCGCCGCGCTGACCGGCGACGCGCGCCAGCTGTTTTGCCAAAACTGGGACGTGGTCAAGCAGGTCCTCGGCTATCTCAAGCCACGCTTGCCGGCGCCGGTCGGCTGGGTGATCGCCGCGCTGATTGCTGCGGGAGATATCCTGCACGGCAAGATCTGCTGATCGCCGTCAACCGGGCCGGTGCATCGCGAACTTCTCGCCCAGCTCGAAATAGTCCGCCGGACCGCCACCGCGCAGGATCGGGTGCGCGCGGGCGGTCTGGTAGACGCCATCCTCCAGCATCGCGCGATCGATATGGATCGCCACCGCCTCGCCGAGCACCAGCCAGCCCGGCACCTCGGCGCCGTGACGATCCTGAAGCTGGACGATCTGCGTCACCTTGCACTCGAACTGCACCGGGCTCAGCGCGACGCGCGGCGGCGCGACCCGCACCGACGGCAGCGTGTCCAGCCCGGCGCGCGCGAACTCGTCCTCGTCGGTCATCGCCGACGTCTCGTTCATCTGCCCCGCCAGCGCCCGCGTCGCGAGGTTCCAGACGAACTCGCCGGTCGCGCGGGCGTTCGCCAGCGAGTCCTTCGCGCCGTTCGAGCAGAAGCCGATGATCGGCGGCCGGTAGGAAAAGAGATTGAAGAAGCTGTACGGCGCGAGGTTGCGCCGCCCGTCCGTTCCCACGGTCGCGATCCAGCCGATCGGGCGCGGGCCGACGATCGCGTTGAGGGGATCGTGCGGCAAGCCATGGCCCTGCGCCGGCTCGTAGAAATGCCATTCGGTCATGGCGCGGCTTCTGCTAGGAAGCGCGGATGGCCGCAACCGAGATCCACCGCCACCGGCTCGCCACGCGCATCTGGCACTGGATCAATGCGGTCGCGATCTTCATCCTGATCGGCTCGGGGCTCGGCATCTCGAACGCGCATCCGCGGCTGTACTGGGGGCGATATGGCGCCAATTTCGACCACGCCTGGGCGCAGCTCCCGCGCTTTCCGGCGTGGCTGACGATCCCGGCGAGCTACAATCTCGCGATCTCGCGGCGCTGGCATCTGTTCTTCGCGCTGGTGCTCGGCGTATCGCTGCTCGCCTTCATGATCGTCAGCCTGCTCAACCGCCATTTCCAGCGTGACCTGCGGGTGCGACGGCGCGATATCGGCGCGGGGCACCTGCTCGCCGACGTCCGCGCGCATCTTGCGCTGCGCTTCCACGATCCCGAGGCGCCGGGCGAGTATAACGCGCTGCAAAAGCTCAGCTATGTCGCGGTGATCTTTCTCGCGCTGCCGCTGGTCGTCCTGACCGGGCTGGCTTTGTCGCCCGGCATGAACGCGGCGTGGCCGTGGCTGCTCGACCTGTTCGGCGGGCGGCAATCGGCGCGCTCGCTCCACTTCATCGCGATGGTATTGATCGCGGCGTTCACGATCGTCCACCTCGCGCTGGTGATCCTCGCCGGCTGGCGCAACGAGCTGCGCTCGATGCTCACCGGCCGCTGGCGGGTGCCCGAATGATCCGGCGGCGGACCCTGCTCGGCGGCGGTGCCGGGCTGCTGCTCGCCGGGTGCGACCGCGTCATCCAGCAGCCGACGGTGCGCTCGATCGTCTTCAAGGGCGAGGACATGCACCGCGCCCTGCAACGCGCGCTGTCGAACCGCGACGCGCTCGCGCCCGAGTTCACGCCCGAACAGATGTCGCCGCGCTTCCGCACCAACGGCACGCGCGATCCGGGCACCCCGGCCTATGCCGCGCTGCGCGCCGGGCGCTTCGCCGACTGGCGGCTGACCGTCGACGGATTGGTCGCGCGGCCCTTGTCGCTGTCGCTCGCCGACCTCGGCCGCTTCCCGCAACGCGCGCAGATTACCCGCCACGATTGCGTCGAGGGCTGGAGCGCAATCGGCAAGTGGCAGGGGCCGCGACTCGGCGACGTGCTCAGGGCGGCGGGGCTGCGCGACGCGGCCCGCTACATCGTGTTCCGCTGCGCCGACCTGTACGGCGGCGCGCCTTATTACGAATCGATCGACCTGATCGACGCCTTCCATCCGCAGACGATCCTCGCCTGGGCGATGAACGACCGCTTCCTCGACGTCGGCCACGGCGCGCCGCTGCGGCTGCGCGTCGAGCGCCAGCTCGGTTACAAGCACGCCAAATATCTGATGCAGGTCACCGCGGTCGCCAGTCTCGCCGGGATTGGCAAGGGACGCGGCGGCTATTGGGAGGACAATGTCGATTACGACTGGTGGGCGGGAATCTGAAGGAGGCGCAGCCGCCTAACCCAACACCACTTCCCGCTATTTCCCGCGACAGCCCCGTACGCACCCTCTCTGCGCCTCTGCCCGAACAAACCTTCTGATTCGACTGCGCAGAAGCGGACGCTCTACCATCAAGCCAAAAAGGCGAGCGGCGTGCGGGATGATGTTCACGCGGAGGCGCGGAGGCGCAGAGATGCTCCGCCAGCCGCCGCCGTTATGCCTTCATCGATAGCGCCACTTGTCTCCCGCCACACAGGCCGCTGCCGCATCACCCTCCGCGCCTCCGCGCCTCCGCGTGCACATCACCTTTTCGCGCTATCGCCACCCGCACCGGTCTTGCCGCGCCGCCGTAGCGCGATGACGTAGATCACCGCCGCTACGCCGGCAAACAGGAACCATTGCACCGCATAGGCAAGGTGGTTGTTGGGGATCGAGTCAATCGACGGCGGCGCGTTCGGCGACAATCCCGCGGCCGGCGTTGCCGCGACCAGCATCAACTCGCGGGCCACATGCGGTTGCGTGACCTCGGCGATCAGCGGGCGACCGTCCGGCGCGTGCGCGATCCAGCCGCTGACCTTGCCCCCGCCCCACGTGACCTTGCCGACCGGATCGCGCGTCGTGCCGATCTGGACGCGCAGCCCCGGCCCTTCCGCGCCGGTCCGGCACAGCGCGATCACGCGGTAGCCCGCCGCCCCCGCCCCGGCGCGGGTGATCGACACCGGCTCCAGGCAGAAGGCGCTGCTGCGCCGGAACAGCAACGACTCTTCGGCGACCCGCGGAAAGGCGATCGCCGGTCGCGTCGGGTTGGCGGCGAGCTGCGCGAGGAACGCCTCCTTCTGTGGGCGGCGATCGAGCAGCTGCCACAGCCCGAGCGCGATCATCGCCGCGATCGCGATGCCGACGACGATCGTCGGCAGGACCGGAACGCGCTTCACTTGACCCGCCCCTCACCCGCCGCGTGGCGATACTCGGCCGCCAGCAGCCAGCCCTTGGCGACGCGCAGCGACCAGACGATCGCAACGGTGCTCAGCGGCACCCACAGCAACCCATGGAGCCACCACGGCGGGGAAAACGACAGCTCGACCACGATCGCCAGCGCGACGACGATCGCGCCCCATGCCAGCACCAGCAGCGCCGCCGGCCCGTCGCCGACGTTGAACCGGGAGATCGACAGGCCGCACGCCGGGCAGCGGTCGGCGAAACGAAGGACGCCCGCAAACAAGCTGCGGGCGCCACATTGGGGGCATAACCCCTTTATACCACAGTCGATCGGTCGAGGCGGCGCCCCGACCGTCGACCCGCCGGCGTCGCTCATCCGCCGTGAACCGGTGCGCCCCAGCCGCCCCAGACGTAGACGGTGACGAACAGGAACAGCCACACCACGTCGACGAAGTGCCAGTACCACGCCGCCGCCTCGAACCCGAAATGCTGCTTCGGCGTGAAGTCGCCCTTATAGGCGCGGATCAGGCACACGATCAGGAAGATCGTGCCCACGATCACGTGGAAGCCGTGGAAGCCGGTCGCCATGAAGAACGCCGCGCCATAGTTGATGCCCTTGAAGGCGAATGGCGCGTGCATGTATTCATAGGCCTGGATGCTGCTGAACAGCAGGCCCAGCACCACCGTCAGCCACAGCCCCTTGAGCACGCCGTCGCGGTCGCCGACGCCCAGCGCACCCCAGAAGCCGCGCTTCTCACCGCCACGCTGGTTGTGGATCAGCGCATGGTGCGCCCAGGTGACGGTGGTGCCCGAGCAGAGCAGGATCAGCGTGTTGAGCAGCGGCAGCTCGAAGGCGTTGATGACCTCCAGCCCCTTGGGCGGCCATTGCGCGGCGATCGCGGCGGCGCCCTCGGCGGCGCGCTCGACCTGACCGTCGACGACCTGCATCGCGGTCGGGAACAGCGAGAAGTCGAAGAACGCCCAGAACCAGCCGACGAAGAACATCACCTCGGAGGCGATGAACAGGATCATGCCGTAGCGGAAATGGAGCTGCACGACGGGCGTGTGGTCGCCGGCATGCGCCTCACGGATCACCTGATGCCACCAGCCGTACATGCAGAACAGCACGGAAGCGAAGCCGATCAGGAAGACCCAGCCGCCACCGACCGCGGAATGCATGTACATGATCCCGCCCGACGCCATGATGAGCGCGGCGAACGCGCTGAGCAGCGGCCAGGGGCTGGGTGGCAGGATGTGGTATTCGTGGTTCTTGGCACCCGCCATGCGCGGCT
>CAJYLV010000039.1 GCA_913776255.1 uncultured Sphingomonas sp.
CGGGTGGTGGAAACCTATCTCAAGGCGCTGGGCGCACACATGCCGATCGAGCGGATCGATGCCGGCGACACGTTCGATTTGGTGATCGAGCAGGATCGCGCCGCGACGGGCGAGGTCCGGCTGGGCAACCTCCTCTATGCCGGTCTGAATCAGGGGCGGCGGCGGGTGCGGCTGCTTCACTGGACGGCGGCGGGCGAGCGGGACGCGGACTGGTTCGACGCCTCCGGCCAGTCGGAACGGCGCGGCACTATGGGCATGCCGGTCGCGGGCCGGATCAGCAGCAATTTCGGGATGCGGATGCACCCGCTGCTCGGCTTCATGCGGATGCACAAGGGGATCGACATCGCCGCCCCCTATGGCAGCCCGATCCTGGCCGCGCGCGACGGCGTGGTGGCCAGCGCCGGGCGCAACGCCGGGTACGGCAATTTCGTGAAGCTGAACCATCCCGGCGACCTCGCCAGCGGCTATGGCCATATGAGCCGCATCATCGTGCGCGGCGGCCAGCATGTGCGGCAGGGGCAGGTGATCGGATATGTCGGCTCGACCGGCCTGTCGACCGGCCCGCACCTGCATTGGGAAGTGTGGAAGGGCGGCCGCTCGGTCAACCCGCGCTCGATATCCTTCGCCAGCGTGGCGCGGCTGTCGGGCGCGAACCTGGCGGCGTTCAAGCATCGCGTGGCGGAGCTGACGGGGCTGCGCGCGGGACGCTGAAGACCCGGTCGCGCGCCTGCCGGTCCCGGCGTCAGCGCCCCTGCGCGCGCCAGCGCTTCACGGTGCGGGCGATAATGTCCTCCTCACCGCCCGACTGTTGCCAGAGCTGAGAGAAGAGCGGGTCGGCGGACGCCGGCCGGCGGCTCTCCTCAAGCGCGTCGAACGCGACGCGGACGGGGATCGCCACGCCCTCGCCGCAGATGATGCACTCCCGGTTGCGCAGCGCCGGGATCGAATCGAGGAACCCCCGCGCGCCCTCGGGCATCGCGGCGCGCACGAACGCCTGGTCGCGATCGTTGTTGAGCCGCATCGCGATGATCGTGCCGCATTGCGACAGCACGCCCTCGGACAGGTCCGACGGCCGCTGCGTCACCAGCCCGAGCGCGACGCCATATTTGCGGCCTTCCTTGGCGATCCGCCCGAGGATGTTCGCGACCGAGCCGCGCACCGCCGGATCGGCGGGGACGTAGCGATGCGCCTCCTCGCAGACCAGCAGGATCGGGCGCTGCGCCTCGCCGCGTGACCAGATCGCGAAGTCGAACACCATCCGCGCCAGCACCGCCACCACCACCGAGGTGATCTCGCTGGGCACGCCGGAGACGTCGATGATCGAGATCGGCCGCCCGTCGCCGGGCAGGCGGAAGATGCGCTGCACGAACGCCGCCATCGTATCGCCGACCAGCATCCCCGAGAACATGAAGCCGTAACGGGGATCGGCGCGCACCTCGTCGATCTTGTTCTTCAGCCGCAGGTACGGCGACGTATCGCCGGCGCGGTCCATCTTGCCCATTTCGAGCTGAAGGATCTGCATCAGGTCGCTGAGCAGATACGGGATCGGCGCGTCGACGGTCAGCTTGGCGATCTCCTGACCCGCGCGGCTCTTCGCCTTGGCGGCGAGCAAGCATTTGGCGAGGATGTCGGAATCGACCTGCCGCGTCGCGCCCGCGGAGGTGACGAACACCTCGCAATGTTCCTCGAAATTCATTAGCCAGTACGGCATCTGGAGGTTCGAGACGTCGAACAGTGCGCCCGCTTCGCCGAAGGCCGCGCCATATTCGCCGTGCGGGTCGATCATCACGACATGGCCCTGCGGCGCGAGCGTGCAGATGCGGTGCAGGATCAGCGCGGCGGCGGTCGACTTGCCGGTGCCGGTCGAGCCGAGCAGCGCGAAATGCCTGCCGAGCATCGCATCGACATACAGCGAGGCGCGTACGTCGCGGCTGGGATGGACCGTGCCGATCTCGATCGCGGTGCGGCCGGTCGCGGCATAGATCTCGCGCAGTTCGGGCCCGTCGACCGCGAACACCCGCGCGCCGGGGATCGGATAGCTGGTCACGCCGCGGCGGAAGCGCTGCAAGCGTCCGGTCAGCCGTTCCTCGTCGCCCTCGCCGAGGAAGTCGACCTCGGCGACCACCGCCTCGGCGCGATCGTCGGCCAGCCGCAGCGTGCGGGTCGTCGCGATCAGCCAGATCGCCCCGACGCGCACCTTCACCTGCCCGCCGACCTGCCCGGCCATCGCGAGCACCGGATCGCGGTGCGTGCGCAACGCGGCGAGCGCGGTACGGTCGAGCAGCAACTCGCCGCGCCCACCCGCGATCTGACGCACATGCCCGATCGCGTTGCCGGCATCCTGCGGCTGTGCCCCGCCGGAGAAGGCCGCCGCGATCGCGGCGTCGAAGACATGCGAGCCGGGAATGTCGTTCATAAGAGGCAGCGATCCCAAGGCTTTCGGACGCCCGGCCTAACCGCTGCTTCGTAAAGATCGGGTGGACGTGCTCGGCTCAGCGCCGCGCCAGCCGCCCCGCCCCCCAGCCGAGCGCGACCGACAGCAACACCGCCGCGCCGCCGTACAGCCATTCGTGGCGATCGGCGGCCTGCGCGACGAACCGCTCGAAGCCTTTCTTGCGGATGTCGATATCGCGCACCGCCACCGCCAGCACGCGGCCGTCGCGCACCAGAAAGGTCTCGGCGGTGAAGCGCCCGACCGGCACCCGCGCCGGGATCGACACGCGCGCGCGGTACAGCACGCCGTCGCTGATCTCGACCGCGCGCGGTGCTTCGTAGAACAGCCCGGTGCGGACGCGTTGCTCGACCAGTCCGCGCGTGAAGCGGTCCTGCACGTCGGACGGGGCGGCGGAGGCGGGCGACAATTGCAGGCTGTCGAGCCCCAGCTCGTAGATCGCGCGCGTCCGCGCATCGACCAGCTCGCCCAGCGGCCGCGACGACGCGACCGCGTAGAAGGACGGCGCCGAGCGATAGCGCAGCCGCCCGGCATTGACCCAGATCCCGGCGACCTTCTCCTTCTCGCGGATCACGATCGACTGGGTCGGGCCCTTCACCACCACCACGACATCCGCGCCCTTGGTGTCGGTCGGCGTCCGGCCGCCGGGGTAGATGATCGCGCCGAACAGCAGCAGCTCGGCGCCGGAGAAGCTGTAGGCGATGTCGATCTCGCGCTGCGACACGTCGGGCACCAGCAGCGGCTTGGCCTGCGCCATCAGCAGCGGCGCGGCGGCAAGCAGCAACGCGGCCCTCACGACAGCTCGACCGTGTAGATTTCGTCGGGCCGCCACCCCAGCCCCAGCGCGATCCGCCCCGCCACCAGCAGCACCATCAGCGCCAGCGCGAGCCGCAGATATTCGGGCCGCGCCCTGGCGGCGAAGCGCGCGCCGACCTGCGCGCCGACCACCGATCCGATCAGCAACAGCCCCGCCAGCACGATGTCGACTGCCTTGGTGGTGGTCGCGTGCACCAGCGTCGCCGCGGCGGTGACGAACAGGATCTGGAACAGGCTGGTGCCGACCACCACCGCGGTCGACATGCCGAGCAGGTAGATCATCGCCGGCACCAGCACGAACCCGCCGCCGACCCCGAGCAGGATCGTCAGGATGCCGGTGAAGAAGCCGAGCAGCAGCGGCGCGAGCGGCGAGATATACAGCCCCGACGCATAGAAGCGCGTCCGGAACGGCAGGCTGGCGACCAGCGGATGGTGCCGCCGCCGCCGCGCCGGTGCGCTGCGCCGTCCCTTGGCGATCAGGATCGCATCGACCGCTTCCTTGAGCATCATCAGCCCGATCGAGCCGAGCAGCAGCACATAGGTGATCGCGATCGTCGTATCGATCTGCCCCCATTGCTGGAGCAGCCGGAACAGCCACGCGCCGAACAGCGAGCCGAGCACCCCGCCGATCACCAGCACCGTACCCATCCGCGTGTCGACCCCGCCGCGCCGGAAATGCGCGAACACGCCCGAGACGCTCGCGCCGGTCACCTGGCTGGCGGCGGAGGCCGCGGCGACGGTCGGCGGGATGCCATAGACGATCAGCAGCGGCGTGGTCAGAAACCCGCCGCCGACCCCGAACATCCCCGACAGTAGGCCGACGCCCGCGCCAAGCGCGATCATCACCAGCGCGTTCACCGACAGGTTCGCGATCGGCAGATAGATGTCCATGACGGGTCGAAGCGCTAGCGGGTTCGCGGGCGCGACGCCATCAATAGTCGGTGCCGATCGACAGCGCCGGTCCCGAGCCGGGCCGTGCCGCGCCGACGACGCGCTGTCGCCACTCCAGCGCCACGCGCAGATGCGCCGCCTCCCTCACCGGCACGTCGATCGTGGCGACGGGACCGAGGTCGAGCCGCGTCGCGCCGCGCTGTGCCCCGCCCCAGAGCCCAACGCCCAGGGTGAGCGTCGTCCCGCCCCCGGTCCGCACCAGCGGCCGGGTGAGGCGCGCCGCGCCATCGGCATAGCCTTCCATGTCATCGCGGAACACCGCCCCGGCCTGCGCATAGCCCTCCAGCCGGAAGCCGGCCGGAAGCGACCGGTCGCTGATCCCGCCGACCAGCCCGAGCGCGCCGCCGCCGCGCTGGCCGGCGAGCCCGAAGCGACGCTCGGCGACGATCCGCACCGGCAGGGCGGTCGGTCGCCACTCGAGTCCGAGTGCCGCCTCCTGCTGCCGGGTGTCGAGCGCCGTAGCGACCCGCGCCGCGATCGCCAGCCGCCCGCCTGCATCGAGCGCGCGCGCGAGCCTGATCCCCGCCTGCGAGCCGCCGAGCTGCGGGGTCGACACGCCGCCGCCCGCCCCGCTCGCGCGCAACATCGCCCAGCCGCTCGCCGACCAGCGCCGCGGCACCGCGGCCGGCGCGGCAGACAGCTCGGGGAGGATGGTCAGGATCGGCAACGGCGATGGCGATGGTTGTTCGACGCGCGCCGGGTGCGGCGGGACCGGGGCTGACGCCATCGGCGGCGCGGTCGGGGCAATCGTGTCCCGCACCTCGGCGATTTTGCGACCATGCGGCACCGGGTCGGCGGCGACCAGCGACGCAATCACCGGCAAATTCGCGCCTCTCTCCGGTCGACCGTCAGCCGGCTCGCTCCGGCCTCTCGTGACGGGCGCCGCTTGCCCGGCCGGCGGTCCGGGCCAGAGCTGCCACGTCCGCATGCCGATCCAGCCGGCGAGCACCAGCGCCAGGAATCGCAACGGCCGCCCTCTCGGCGTCACGGGATCGTGGGCAGCTGGTCTGGGAAGCGGTGGATCGTCTTGTCCCACCGTGGTGGCGGACCGGCGAAGGACTTGAGATAACGGCCGAGCGCGCGCCGCGCCGCCAGCATCGCGATATAGTTGGAGACCAGCGCACGCGGGACCGCCCAGCACCCCTCGCACGCGTCATGTTCGGCGGCGGTGTGCAGCACGCGGGCGAGCAACCGCCAGCACAGCAGGCCACCGTTGAGGGCCAGCAGCACCCGCAATCCGATGCCGTACGGCGCCGCGTCGCTGTGCGTCACCACATGCGCCAGCGTCGACAGTCCCCATCCGACCAGCGACAGATAGGCGGCGAGCAGCGCCAGCACCGCCAGCAGGCCACGCCGGTCCCGCATCCGCATCCAATATTCCGCGCCGTGCCGCCGCGCGCCCCACCCCGTCCGGTCCCAGCCGATCAGCGCGATCCCGGTCACCCAGCGTGCCTTCTGGCGGACGGCGGTGTCGACCGTGTCGGGGAAATAGGCGCGGGTCGCGATCAAACGGCCACGCGCACCGTCGCGGACGCGCACGAAGCGCGCCGGCAGCCCCAGCGCCGCGACCCGCAGCCCCAGTTCGTAGTCCTCGGTCAGGCTGTGCGGCTCGAACGGCGCACCGCTTTCGGCGGCCAGCCGGTCGAGCGCATCGCGACGGATCGCGCATCCCACGCCCGCCAGCGGCACGGCCGCACCAAGCGCCGAGCGCACCACCAGATCGCGGCGGTGCGCTTCCGCGAATTCATCGGCATAATGGCCCGAGACAAGCCGGCGACGCGGATCGATCAGCGGCACGACCGGCAATTGCACCAATGCCGCGTCGCGCAGCTGGTCATCGAACACCCGCAACGCGGCGGGATCGACAACATCCTCCGCATCATGGAGCACGACTGCCGCCGCGCGGCGCCCGGTGCCATCCTCCTCGGCGAGCAGCGCGTGCCACAGCCGGTTGAGGCAATCGGCCTTGGTCGTCGGACCGTCCTGCCGCCCGACCACGACGCGCACCCGCGCATCTTCCGCCGCCACCGATCGCGCGGCGCGGATCGTGCCGGGATCGTTGGGGTAACAGCCCACGTAGAGGCGATAATCCGGATGGTCGAAGCGGGCCAGCGTCGCCCGCAGCATCGGACCGATCACCGCCTGCTCGTCCCAGGCCGGCACGAAGATCGCGAGCGGCAATGGCGGGGCGGGCGGCAGCTTGAGGCGATCCGGTTCGGGATCACGGACGCGCCACCACACCAGATCCATGACAACGTCGTCGATGCCGCCCAGCAGGATCACGACCGCCGCGAACAACGCGACCTCGGCGACCGCGCGATCGTACGCGTCGAGCCATGCGCTCATCGCCCGCCACGAACCATGATAGTTGCCCTCCGAGCGCCCGATCGGTGGCAAGACTGTGGCAGATTGGCAACGAAGCGGAAGAAGCGTGCTGACCCACGAACCGAACGGCGGATCGCGCGTTGCCGGTCCGGTCCCCTTTCCCCCTTTCGGGACCGGTGCCGACCCAAGCCGGTACCGGCCGCGTCGTCGCGTTACTGGCGGCGCGGCCGAACCCCGGCGCGGTTAGAAGTAGAAACCTCGCACGACGTCGAGCACGACGCCGCGCCGCGCGTCGACCAGCACCGCATCGTCATAGTGGCGCACCCAGCGTGCCCGCGCCGGCGCGGCGGGCAGGCGATACCGCCACGGATCGGCGATGACGTAGCGCGTCCCATAATAGGTCGGGGCGATGCGCCCGCCGGGGCGGAACGTCTGATAGCGGAACGGCGCCTGCCAGCCGCCGCGCGCGTACAGGTCGCGGTGCCCCGCGCGCCAGCGCTGCATGTCGGCACGCCATTCGCGACGATCGCGCTGCCACTGGCGTTGCTGGAAGTCGCGGCGATCCTCGCGATATTCGCGGCGGGCGTCGCGCAGATCGTCGCGCTGCGCGCGCACGTCGCGCCAGTCGCCCCGCGCCCGCGCGCGGTCGAGCTGGCGCCGTTCGTGGCGGATGTCCTGACGGTCGCGGCGCAGCTCGTCACGCGACTGTGCGGCGGCGGGCGCGGACGCGACCACGCCCGACAGCGCGGTCGCGGCTAGCAGGGCGGCGGTGACAAGGTGACGCATCACATATCCTCCATGACGACGACGCGGCCCGTGCCGCATCGTTGTTCATGGAGATGGCGGTCGCGCGCTGAACCGGCCGCGAACGCGCGTGTCAGCAAAGCGACAGGATTGTCCGGATCTTACTGGCCGTTGCGCCCGGTCGGACCGGCGCCGCCCGGCGCACCGGCCGCACCGACCGCGCCGATGTTGCCGAACAGGTCCTGGAAGAAGCCGCGCTCGCGGCCCAGCGTCGGCGTGGTCTTGCCGTACGGCTTCAGGCTGACGACCTGCTCGACCCCCGACTTGCGGATCGCGCTGACGTTCCCCGCCTGATCGAAGCTGATCTGCAGCGTCAGCTGATCGCGCGGCCGCGGCGCGTTAAAGGCATAGTTTCGGCTGTCCCGCGCGAGATAATACCAGTCGCCCTGATTGAACTGGCTGGCGAAGCTGGGCGTGCCGAGCGTGGCGAGCACCGACTGGCGATTGTCGACGCCCGGCTGGATCGCATTCACCAGATCGGCGTCGACGATATAGCCCTGATGCGAGCGGAGCGGAGCACAGCCCGCGGCAAGAATGCCGGCCAGGGCGAGGAAGATCAGCGGGCGCATCGATACTCCGGTCACAGGCGCGCGTGGACTTTGCGGCCGTCCGCCTCAATATGCCCGACGGCGCGGCGAAACAAGCGCGCGCCCGCAACGGATCGCGCGGAACGGTAAAGGGATGATGTGGTGGGCTGGTTGACGAAGGTGCTGGGACGACGCGACCGCGATGCCGCGCTGCCGCTGTACGATGCGGTGGTCGCCCGCGCGCGTGCGCCGCACTGGTATCTGGACGGGGCGGTCCCCGATACGCTGGACGGGCGATTCGACATGGTCGCCGCGGTGCTGGCGATGGTGCTGCTGCGGCTGGAGGACGATCCGCACGGCGCGGAGCCGATCGCGCAGCTGACCGAGCGGTTCGTCGACGACATGGACGCGCAGGTCCGCCAGATCGGCTTCGGCGACATGGTGGTCGGCAAGCATGTCGGCAAGATGATGGGGATGCTCGGCGGCCGGCTCGGTGCGTATCGCGACGGCCTGGCCGACGGCGACCTCGACGCGGCGCTGGTCCGCAACCTGTATCGCGGCACCGCCCCCGATCCGGCAGCGCTCGCGCATGTGCGCGCCGGGCTGATCGCGCTCCGGACGTCGCTCGCCGAGGTGCCGCTGCCGCAACTGATGGAAGGACGCTGGGCATGACGACGGAATTTTCGCGGGTCGAGCGGCTCGACACGATCGGCGGCGAGGAGCGTCAGGTGACGATCGCGGCCGACGCCGACGAGCGGGCCGCACTCGCGCGGCGTTTCGGGCTGGTGGCGCTCGACCGGTTGAGCGCCGATTTCGCGATCCGGCGCGACGCCGCGGCGGTGATCGCCTGCGGCCATGTCAGCGCGGCGGTGGTGCAGAGCTGCACCGTTACCGGCGTCCCGCTGCACGCCAGCGTCGAGGAAGACGTGACGCTGCGCTTCGTCGAGCCCACCACCGCGGGCGGTGGTGACGAGGAGATCGAGCTGTCCGGCGATGCGCTCGACACGATCGAGATCGAGGGCGGCGGAATCGACCTCGGCGAGGCCGCGGCGGAGACGATGGCGCTCGCGCTCGATCCGTTCCCGCGCAGCCCCGACGCCGCCGCGGTGCTGAAACAGGCCGGGGTGATCAGCGAGGAGGAAGCCGGCGCGTTCGGCGCGCTCGCCGGGCTGAAGGCGAAACTGGAAGGGAAGGCCTGACCGCGCTCAATGATTGAGCGCGTTGATCGCGGCATGAACGCGCGCCTCGGCCTCGGCGCGCGGCAGCCCCGGCGGGATCGGGTCGCCGATCCGGATCGTGACGATACCGGGCCGCTTGGCCCCCTTCTTGGGCAGCAGCCGCCCGCTGTCGAGCGCGATCGGCACCACCGGCAACGCCAACGCCTTGTAGAGCCCCGCGAACCCGGAGCGGAGTGGCGGCGATTCGCCGTGCGGCACGCGCGTCCCCTCGGCATAGACCACCACCGACCGTCCGGTCGCACGCACCGCCGCCGCCTCCTTCATCATCGCCCGCAGGGCCTTGGCCGACGCCTCGCGATCGACGACGATCGCGCCATATTGCACCGCCGACCAGCCCCATAACGGGATGCGCATCAGCTCGCGCTTGAGCACCATCGCGGGCGAGCCGAGGATCAGCTGCAGCTCCAGCGTCTCGTACATCGCCTCATGCTTGGCGACGTACAGGAACTGCCCGGCCGGCACCGCCCCCTCTACCCGCGCCCGGATGCCGAGGATGACGCGCAACAGCACGCGATGCAGCCGCGACCAACGATCGGCGTGCGCGATCACCGCGCGCTGCCCGAACAGCGCCGCGATCGGCGTCGTCACCACGATCGGCACCGACAAGGTGTAGAAGATCGCGCGAAAGACAATCGTGCGCAGCCAGTTCACCGGAATCGCTCCCCCCACAGCGCCACGCGGCGCAGCAGCAGCTTGTTGTATTCGTTAAAGGCCTGCGTCAGCGTCGGCTGCGCGTCCACCCCATCGACCAGCACCGCCACCCCCTCGCCCAGCGCCGGGCCGAGTTCGAGCGCGGCGCGGCGCGCGTGCCAGTTGGAAGTGACCAGCCGGATCGAACGATAGCCGCGCGCGCGCACCCAGGCGGCGGTTTCCTCGGCGTTGCTGCGCGTGTCGACCGCCTCCGCGCCCAGATCGACGCAGCAGGCGATCGTCGCGGCATGGCCCGCGACCCGCGCCAGATCGGCGCGCGTGACGCCCGGCGCGGTGCCCGTCACCAGCATCCGGCGGGCGCGCCCATGCTCGAGCAGGTCGAGCCCGCGCGCGATCCGCCCGGCCGCGCCGGTCGGGACGACGATCCCGTCGGTGCGCCGCTCGGGATCGGCAGGTTGCGGCATGGTCAGCATGAACAGCGCAAAGCCGAGCATCCACAGCAGCAGCGCGAGCGCGACCAGCCGGCGGATCATGCCAGCCGTCCCAGCGCACGGCGCACCGCGACATAGGCGACCAGCGCCGCCAGCGCGACGAACGCAACCGGCAGCGCGAGCGCGGCGCCCCAGCCGAGCCGGCCGAGCACGATGCCGTCGAGCAGTTCCGACCCGGTGCCGGCGTTCGCCTGCGCCAGCAGCACGATCACGCCCCATCCCAGCGGCGCACCGGTCGCTGCGGCGAGCGCCGCGTCGCGCGCCATCCGCCGACAGAAGAGCGCGGCGATCTGTCCGTCGGTGGCGCCGAGCCGATGCATCACCTCGATCGTCAGTTGGTGCGCGGCCAGCCCGGCGCGCGTCGACAGCAGCACCATCGCGACGCTCGCCGCGATCATCAGCGCGACGATCGCCGCCGCCAGCAGGATCACCGCGCGCAGGAGGGTGGCGGTTCCGGCCAGCGCCGCGCCGCGCGCATCGATCTGCGCCGTCGGGTCGATGCGCGTGGCGACCCGGCGAACACTGGCGAGCGCGTCGTGCCCGGGCGCGACGGTCACGTCGATCAGCGCTGGAACGGGAAGATCGTCGGCGGCCGCGGCATCGCCCAGCCACGGACCGAGCAACCGTGCCACGGCCGCGCGCGGCACCGGCGCCACCTGCACGATCGCGGGCGACCGGCGCAGCGCGGCGGCGACCTGACCAGCAAGGCGCTCGCGCGTTCCGGCGTCGGGCGCGACGATCTGCACCGTCACCTGCCCGTCCAGCGTCGCCTCCAGCGCGCGGCTGGCGCTGGCGGTGCCAAGCCCGCCGGCGGTCGCCAGAACGGCGAGGAAGATCATTACCGCCAGCACCCCGGCCATCGTCCAGCCGTCGCGCGCGGTGTCGAGCAGGCGGGCGGTGGCGGTCATGCGCGCTCCCGCCGCGGCGGAACGCGCAGGCCGCCGGTCGGGTCGGTCAGCCGTCCGCCCGCGATCCGCATCATCTGCGCCGACGGCACCCGCGACAGCAGCTGCAGGTCGTGGGTGGCGACCACCACCGTCGTCCCGAGCTGGTTGAGCGAGGCGAACAGCTGGATCAACCGGTCGGCCATCGCGTCGTCCACGTTCCCGGTCGGCTCGTCCGCGAGCAGGATGTCGGGTCGCGCCACCACCGCGCGCGCGATCGCGACGCGCTGCTGCTCGCCGCCCGACAGCGTCTCCGGTCTCGCCTCGGCGCGCTGCGTCAGCCCGACCCATGCCAGCATCTCGCCGACCGCCTCGCGGATCTCGTCGTCGGGCTGCGCGGCGATCCGCAGCGGCAGCGCGATATTGTCCGCGACCGACAGATGCGCGATCAGCCGGAAATCCTGATAGACCATGCCGATCCGCCGCCGCAGCAGCGGCATCCGCGCGCGCGGCGCGGCGGCGACATCGGTCCCGAACAGCCGGATCACCCCGCGGCTGGGCCGCTGCGCCAGATGCAACAGCCGCAACAGCGACGTCTTGCCCGCCCCACTGGCGCCGGTCAGGAAATAAAAGGCGCCAGGCACGAACGAGAAGCTGACGTCGCGCAGAATCTCTTCGCCATGGCCATAGCGAAGCCCCACATTCTCGAACTGCACGATCGCCGCCATCGGCCACCGCCTTTGCACGTGCCGACCGGCGGCTTCAAGCATGGCGACTCCCGCTTGCGTTGCGGGTCGCACGCGTGCTTAGATTCGGTTCGTTAATCCTGCCGGTGCCGCGCCTATGATCCTCGATTGTCCCGACTGTCGCGCGCGCTATCTGGTGCCGGACGACGCGATCGCCCCGCCGGGGCGCACGGTGCGCTGCGCCAATTGCGGCCACAGCTGGTACCAGGACGTCAGCTACGCCGACGAACCCGAGGACGTCGAGATCGGCGCGCCGGTGGCCGAACCCCCGCCGGCCGCGTTGGCGCCTTCGCCCGCGCCGGTCGTGGCCGAGGCGCCGCCCGCGCCGCCGCCCGCCCTGCCCCTGCAGAGCGCGCCCGCCGCGCCGGTCGAACAGCCCGAGCCGGCACGGTACGATGCCTTCGCACACCGCCCGCCGTTCCGCACCCCGACCCGCCGCAGCGGTCGCGTCCGCACGATCGCCAGCCTAGCCGCGGGGCTGCTGATGCTCGCGGCGGTCGCGGTGATCCTGTGGACGACCGCGCCGGGGCTGGCGCAACAGATCGGGCTGTCGATCGGCCCCGAGGAACTGCCGCTGCGGATCGCCGACAATCCGATCGAGCGCCGCAAGATGGCGAACGGATCGGAGCTGTTCGCGGTCAGCGGCCGGATCACCAACCCGTCCTCGACCCGGCAGCGCATCCCCGACATCCGCGCCGACCTGCGCGATTCGCAGAACCGCATCGTCTTCAGCTGGACGATCACGCCGCAGCAGCGCACCCTGCTGCCCGGCGGTGCGATCGACTTCAATTCGGCGCAGGTCGACGTCCCCGCCAGCTCGAAGCGGCTCGATCTCAGCTTCGTCGGCGAGGCGAGCTGAGCGGAAAGTGCGAAAGGGCGTTGCCAGCTCCGATCGGCTTTGCTAGGGGCGCTCGCCTACCAGACGCCGGGGCTACCCGGTGGACAACACGTGCGGTCGTGGCGGAATTGGTAGACGCGCAACGTTGAGGTCGTTGTGTCCGAAAGGACGTGGAAGTTCGAGTCTTCTCGACCGCACCAGTTTTCCTGAAATTCAGAAGAGCGTGGCGGTGATGGGTCAGCCGGCCGCGTTACGTCAAGCAACTCGCTTCCTGTCGACGCCGCGGATCACGGGGCGGATTTCCACGACGGCTCAGATCACTTCGCCGTTCATCGATTGTCGTCAGGGAAGGCGTTCACGCACTTTACGACGCTCAAGACGGGTCACTAAGTCTGCCTGGTTCTGAGCGCCTGAGCTTATTGTCGCAGCGACCACTTTGCGCGCGAGGGCTGAGCGATGCCACCTTGGAAGCAGTACAACGACACCGCACCCGGTGCCCAGCCGGGTTACGCGCTGGCTCTGACGCTCACCTTGCCGGACGGTTCGCAGCAAGAGGTACGGTTCGATGGCATCGAAGGAGACTATGTCATCGATCGGAAATGGTCGATCGTAGACAGCGCTCGCGGACGCGAACAGGCTTTCAGGCAATCGGCCGCTCTGGAGCAACAACGCTTGTTTGCAACATGGGAAATTCCGAGCCAGCAACAAAAGACCAGAGCGATCCAGTTCCTCAAGAAACTGGGTATTCGCAACATCAAGGTCAGGATGGTCGCGCCATGATTGTCAGCGAGCACGGCTCGATCGCGCGACAGGTTGCGAGAATCATCGCGCAATATGTCGTCTTTCTGGAGTTGGCGGACGAGGAGAGCGTCAATCCAGATGTCGCGGTCAAGATGCTGGAGGCCTTGGGGCCGGAACTGGCTGCGCTCGACAGGACGTTTCTTCGCGAGTTGATTGACGCGTTTCCTGCTGTCGCCGAAGAATATGGTGACGAAGCGGGCGCGGTGGTGGCCAACATTCCGCACAGCTTCTACCTGGAAGAGGTGCTCGCCGACGACGATCCAATGCGGCTTGCCGAACTGGACGGGGTGCGCGCGACGACCGTCTGAGTGCTGATCCGGAGTGGCGCCAGCTGCGGACTGGCGAACACGGCGCGCAATTACACTCCGGGTCACCCGCCGGCCCAAATATCTTGTTCACCCCCGCTCAAGCCGCTATCCGCCACGGGGCTGACCATGGCCCGCGCCCGCACCTCCCGCTCCGCTCCGTCCAGGACCCGCTCGCCGTGGCGGCGCCGCGCCGGACTTGCCGTCAAACTCGCGCTCGGGGCGATCGTGCTGGCGTTCGCCGCGCTGCTCACCGCGGTCTATATCGCGCGCTCGCAGCTCCCCAGCTTTGAATCGCTGAAGTCTTCGCCCAACGGGCAGATGATCCGCGTCCATGCCGCCGACGGCTCGGTGCTGGTGTCGCTCGGGCCGAGCTATGGCGAGTGGCTGGCCTATGACCGGATCCCCGCGGTGATGCGCGACGCGACGATCGCGGTCGAGGACCGGCGCTTCGACAGCCATGTCGGCGTCGACCCGGTCGGGATCGTCCGCTCGCTCTACGTCAATTACGAGCGCGGGCGGCGCGTGCAGGGCGCCTCGACGATCACCCAGCAGCTCGCACGCAATATCTTCCTGAACAATCAGAAGAAGTTCGGCCGCAAATTCCGCGAGGGCATCCTCGCGCTCGCGCTGGAGCGCAAATTCTCGAAGGAGCAGATCCTCGAGCTGTACCTCAACAAGGTCTATTACGGCGGCGGCGCCTACGGGATCGACGCGGCGAGCCGCAAATTCTTCGGTCATGGCGCGGACCATCTGAGCCTGCCCGAGGCGGCGGTGATCGCCGGGCTGGTCAAGGCGCCCTCGAACTACTCGCCGACCGCCGATGCGCAGGCCGCGGTCGGGCGCGCCGGAGTGGTGATCCAGCAGATGGTGCGCAACGGCTTCATCTCGGTCGATCAGGCGCGCGAGGCGAACGACGTCGGGGTGCGGCTCGCCCCCGCGCCGCGCCAGAACAGCGTGCGCTATTTCACCGACTGGGCGCTCCCGCAGCTCGACCTGCTGATCGACGAGACCGAGAAGCCGCTGGAGGTGTGGACGACGCTCGACCCGGCGATGCAGCGCGATGCCGACGCGGCGGTGCGCGCCAACGTCCCCAAGGGCGCGCAGGGCGCGCTGGTATCGATCGACCGCGACGGCTCGGTGCGCGCGATGGTCGGCGGGACCGATTACGTCAGCTCGATCTACAATCGCGCGACGCAAGCGCAGCGCCAGCCGGGCTCATCGTTCAAGCTGTTCGTCTATCTCGCCGCGCTGGAGGCCGGCCGCACCCCGGAGGACCGCGAGATCGACGAACCGGTCACGATCGACGGCTGGAGCCCGCGCAACGATTCACGGCGCTTCTCGGGCAGCGTCACGTTGCGCACCGCGTTCGCCTATTCGCTCAACACGATCGCCGCCAAACTGGGTCAGGCGGTCGGCTTCCAGACCGTCGCCGACATGGCGCGGCGCTTCGGGATCAGCACGCCGGTCAATACCCATCCGTCGATGGTGCTCGGCACCTCGGACGTGCGGCTGATCGACATGACGCGCGCCTTCGCCAGCGTCGGCAACAAGGGCGTCGCGATCACCCCGTTCGGGATCACGCGCGTCACCGCCGATGGCGAGGAGATCTATCGCCACGAGGTCGACCGCAGCCAGGTGCTGGTCGCGCCGAACGTCGCCGCCGAGATGACCGACCTGTTGCAGACCGCGGTCAACACCGGCACCGGCCGCGCGGCGCAGATCGGGCGGCCGGTGGCGGGCAAGACCGGCACCACCACCAGCAGCAAGGACGGCTGGTTCCTCGGCTTCTCGTCGGGGCTGACCACCGGCGTGTGGATGGGGCGTGACGATGCGCGCCCGATCGCCGGGCTGCACGGCGGCACCGCCCCGGCACGCGCGTTCCGCGAGTTCATGGTCAAGGCGGTCGCCAAACGCCCGATCGAGCAGTTCGAAACCGCGGTGACGCTGCCCGAGGCGCAGCTCGAGCCCGATGCCGAGAGCTATTACGGTGCGCCCGACAATGCGACCTATGACGACGCCGGCTACGGCCCCGACGCGCTGCCCGCGCCAGAGCAGGGCACCGTGTTCGGCCCGGAGCGGCCGGTGGTGCAGCCCGTGCCGCCGCAGGGCGACGAGCCGCAGCCGCAGCAGCCGCGACCCGACGAGCGGCTCGATCAGGAATGGCTCGACCGCGTGACCGGCCAGCCGCGCCGCGACGCGGTGCGGACCCCGCCGCCGCCGCGCGGCACGGCGCCGGCACGCCCGCCGGCCGCGGCTCAGTCGGGCGAGCGGCCGTACCAGTGAAGCGCGGCGCCGTTCGCGCGTAACCACGCACGCTCGGCCGATGGATCGCGACCGTACAGGTCGGCGACCAGGGCATGGAATGCCGGGGCGTGATTCATGTGGACGCGATGCGCGACCTCGTGCGCGGCGGTGGCGCGCCGCACCGCGGGCGGGGCGAGCACCAGCCGCCAGCTGTACCGAATCGCCCCGTGGTGCGCGCAGCTTCCCCACCGCCCGCGCGGATCGCCGATCGTCACGCCACTAACCGTCACCCCCGCGCGCGCGGCATAAAACGCGGTGTCCTGCTCGAGCAGCGCCAGCGCATGGCGGCGGAGCCACAGCTCGACGCGACGCGCCACGCTCTCGACCGGGCCGCCGAGCACCAGCCGGTCGCCATCGATCGCGGGGGTACGCAGCGCATCGGCGCGCCAGTCGATCGTCAGCAACTGGCCGTCGACCGGCAGTGCGGCGCCGGGCACGAAGGGTCGCGCGCCGGGCAGCCGCGCGCGCTGCTGCGCGATCCACGCCGACTGCGCCCGCGCCCATGCCAGCGCCTTCGCCAGCGAGGCGCGCGGCGGCAGCGTCAGCCGCGCCTGCCCGCTGACCGGGTCGAACGACAGCCGGGTGCGGCGCGCGCGCGGGTTGCGCACCACCGCAATGTCCTCACTCACAGCTCGCGGTCGACGATGTGCAGTTCAAGCTCGCCGGCGTCGTCCTCGCTGATCGTCCAGCCGCGCACCGACTCGCCGGCGCGATGCACCGCCTCGCGGTCACCGGAGACGAGATAATGCCAGTCCGGCAGCGCCTCGCCCGCCGCGCGCAGGCGATAGGCGCAGGTCGACGGCAGCCAGTCGATCGCGTAAACGTTACCCATCGTCAGCCGCACGCATTCGTTGACATAGGCGCGGCGGTGCCGATAGTTCGAACATTGCCCGCTGCGGCGGTCGAGCAGGCGGCAGGCGACGTTGGTCGGCACCAGCTCGCCGGTTTCCTCGTCCTCCAATTTGTGAAGGCAGCATTTGCCGCAGCCGTCGCACAACGCCTCCCACTGTGCGCGGTCGAGCTTGTCGAGCGGCGTCGTCTCCCAGAAGCGACCGGTCAGCGCGCCCATTTCTTCACCTCCGCGGCAATGGCGGCGGGTGGCCCCTCCGGCAGCAAGGCCAGCGGCTTGCCGTCGGGATCGAACAGGTAGATCTGCCGGCTGTGATCCATCAGATAGCCGCCGCTCGTCCCGGCACCGCGCGCGAAATAGATGCCATATTCCTTGGCGACCGTCGCGATCTGCGCGGGCGTGCCGGTCAGCCCGACGAGCCGCGGATGGAAGGCGGTGACGAAGCGCTTGAGCGCGGCCGGCGTGTCGCGTGCCGGATCGACGGTGATGAAGATCGGCGCGATCCGCTTGCCTAGTGCCGGATCATCGCGCTCGATCGCCTTCAGCGCCGCCGCGATGTTCTGCACGTCGGTCGGGCAGACGTCGGGGCAGAAGGTGTAGCCGAAATACACGATGCGATACTGGCCGGCGAAGTCGCGGTCGGTGACGGTGCGGCCGTCCTGATCGGTGAGCGTGAAAGCGCCGCCGATTCGTGCGCCGGCCAGCGGCGGCGCACTTGCAGGCTCCTGCGCGCATCCCGAAAGGGGCCCGGCGAGCAGCAGCGCGAGCGTGGCGGCGAAACAGCGCATGTTCATGGCGACGCCAGATGTGATGGGTTATAGGCGGCAGCGCAACCCTCAGCCCCAACCCTTGGCCCCAACCCCTAGCCTTCGCGAGAACCGACCCGATGTTTCGCCGTTCGCTTTTCCCCATTGCGCTGCTCGTCGCGCTGCCGACCGTCGCTTCGCCCGCCGCCGCGCAGC
The DNA here is from genome assembly GCA_913776255.1 of uncultured Sphingomonas sp. GTDB lineage: Bacteria > Pseudomonadota > Alphaproteobacteria > Sphingomonadales > Sphingomonadaceae > Sphingomonas. Next base: position 17,949 of record CAJYLV010000039.1, read on the forward strand.
AGCAGTCGCAGAGCTACAAATTCCTCGAGGCGGTGCGGAAGGGTGACGGCAACGCCGTGATCGGGATGCTCGACCAGCCGGGGCAGACGATCATCAACGCCCGCGACATCACCACCGGAGAGGGCGCGATCCACATCGTCGTGAAGCGCGGCGATGCGACCTATCTGCGCTATCTGCTCGCCAAGGGCGCCGATCCGAACCTGCGCGACGGGCAGGGCGATACCGCGATGATGCTCGCGGTGCAGGCCAACCAGCCCGACCTGATCCAGATCCTCGGCGCGTCGAAGGCCAATGCCAATCTCGGCAACAACGGCGGCGAGACGCCGCTGATCCGCGCGGTGCAGCGCCGCGACCTCGGGCTGGTCCGCGCGGTGCTGGCGGCGGGCGGCAATCCCGATCAGACCGACAATGTCGCGGGCATGTCGGCGCGCGACTATGCGAAGCGCGACACGCGCTCGACGGTGATCCTGAAAATTCTCGAAGAGACCCCGGTCAAGCAACAGCGCGCGGTGGCAGGGCCGAAGTTCTGAGCCTTTCCAGAACTTGATCTGAAGCGGCAAGGAGAGCGGACGCCCTGCCGACCCTTGATGTCTGGCGGTGATCGCGCCTTCTTCCGTCGCCCCGGACTAGATCCGGGGCCCCGCCTCGGCCGCCGGAGTAAGGACGGAATTCCGGAGCACGTCCGGGATGACGAAAGGGGCGGGTGCCCGGTGGATGGTAAAACGAGCCTAGAAACCGCTGACCGCATCCGGATCGTGCGCGGCGATCACGCGGCGCGCGGCGCGGCGGGCGAAGGCGAGCGTACAACGCTTGCGGGTGGCGGCGGGCAGGGGATCGGTCCGTGCCTCGCGGACGATCGCGGCATCATAGCGGTCGGCGACGATCAGCCCGGTCCGCTCGGGCAGGAACGCGGCGCCCGCGATCGGCGACGCGTCGAAACCGGCGGGCACCGCCCAGTAGAAGCGGTCGCAATGCGCGAGATAATCCTGCCACTTGCCGTCGCCGAGCAGATCGGCGCGCGAGACCTTGATCTCGACGATCACCAACTGCCCCCGTGGATCGACCGCCATCAGATCGGCGCGGCGCCCGCCCTCCAGCGGCACTTCGGCGATCGCGGTGAGGTCGTGCCGCAGCAGCATCCGCGTCACGCCGCGCGCGACGTCGAGCGCGCAGAGTGCGGCGGTCTCTTCCTGGTGGCAGGTATCGGGCGGCGTCAGCATGGCCACCCGATTAGAACATCAAGCGAACGAAAGCCAAGCCCTCGTTCGTGAAGCCGGGTCGCGATCAGCGATAGAAGACGTGATTGCCGATCGACGCGACGCGGACGCCATTGGCATGACCCGCGCGACGATGGTTGAAGTACAGCGCGTTGGCGGCATCGCTCTCCCACGCATCCTTCAGCGCGACCTTGGCGACCGCCATCGCGGTCCGCCAGTCGTCGTTGGTCGGCGCCTCGGGCATCCGGCCACCGCGCACGAAGGAGAACTGCCCCTTCTGCGTCACGACGTCGCAGGCGCTGCCGCCGAAGCGGCGCGAGCGGGTGCGGTTGAGGATCACTTCGGCCACCGCGAGCTGCCCGCTGAGCGGCTCGCCACGTGCTTCGAAATAGATTGCGCCGGCCAGGCAGCGCAGGTCCTCGTCGGCATCCGAACGGATCGACTGATCGGCGACGGCGGCGGCGAGGGTGGGGTAGGCGATCTGCTCTTCGACCTGCGCCGGGGTGACGATCGCTTCCTGGACGGCCGGTGCGGCCAATTCGGCCGGGGCGATCGAGGGAACCTGGGCGGGGAGAGCGAGTTGAATCGCGGTAGAGGCGGCGGGAACCGCCGGAAGTTCAGCAGCCAGTCCGGGAGCGCTCTGCGCTACCAGAGCAAGGACCGAAAAAGTAAGCGTCGCGAAGGTCGCGAGGCGCGAGCTGAACGGCATTCCACATCATTTTTATGCGGTGGGTGCGCGGATACGATCGCTGAAGCAGCGTTAGCTGTTCCGTATCGCCCGGGTCCCCCCCGACTGCGTCACCGTCGGGATCGCACCCCGCATCGGCACAACGCACGTTGTCGATACCGTCCGGCTACGGGCAACAGGTTAACAGCGTCAATGCGACAGGATCGTTTCAGCGACGAACCGTTCGGCGTGCGGGACGTCCAGTTCGATCACCCACAAATCCGGGTCGCGGCGGCGCCGGTTTTGCCAATATTCCTCGACCGCCGCCGGTTCCCCGGCGGCTGGTCCGGCCGGAACCAGCGTGTCGCGATCGTCGAGTCCGCGCATCCGCTCGACCGCGCGCAGCCCGCGGCCTTCGGCGATCAGGATCAGCAACGCGCCACCCTGCGGTTCGCCGCTGGCGCGCACCACCGCCAGCCCGCCGGCATCGTTGACGCGCCGCAGCAGCACCCCGACGCTCAGATGGGTCGGCAGCCGCGCGCTCACCGGCCGGCATAGCCCGGCAGCGACGCCAGCGCGATCCGCGAGCGCATGAACGTGCCGGTGCCGCGCGCCACCTCCTCGCCGGCCGCGGTGACGAGCCGCGCCTCGGCGACGAAGACGCGCCGCTGACCGCTGATCCAGCGCCCCTCGGCCACCACCGGCCCCACGCCCAGCGGGCGGGTGAGCAGCAGGCTGAACTGGGTCGTCAGCAGAAAGCGATCGGTGACCAGACTGTTGCAGGCATAGAAAGCCGCGTCGTCGAGCATCTTGAAATAGCTGGTGCCATGCGCCGCACCCGCCGCGTGGAAATGCCGCTCGTCGACCGAGAAATGGATGCGCGACTCGCCCGGCGCGGTCAGCTCGAGCCGCGATTCGAAGAAGCGATTGATCGGTGCCGCCGCATAGAGCGACTCGAGGGCACGGTAATGCGCCGCGGCGCCTTCAGGCGGCATCGCGCACCCCGTGATCGGTCAGCAGCGCGTACATCGCATCGGGCGATCCCGCCCCGCGCAGCTTGGCGACCAGCGCGCGATCACGCAGCCGCCGCGCGACGCGCGCCAAGGCCTTGAGATGCTGTCCGCCGGCCTGCGGCGGCGAGAACATCGCGGCCACCACGTCGACCGGTGCGTCGTCGAGCGCCCCGAAGTCGAGCGGCTGCGCGAGCCGCGCCACCGCCAGCGCGATCCGCGGCAGCCCCGCGATCCGCGCATGCGGGATCGCGACGCCGCCGCCGAAGCCGGTCGACCCCTCCTTCTCGCGGGCGGTCAGCGCCTCCGCCGCCACGCGCGCATCGACGCCCAGCGCCGGCGCGACGAGCGCGCCGAGCTGGGCGAACAAGGCCTTCTTGGAGGCGGCCGGCAATCCGATCACGATCAGGTCGGGGGCGAGAAGGTCGCTAAGATCGCTCGCCATCAGTTCCGGTCAACCGCCACGCTGCGGCTCCACCCAGCCGATCGTCCCATCGCCGCGGCGATAGACCATATTATAGGAGCCGGTGCCGGCATTCTTGAACAGCAACGCCTGCGTGTTGCGCAGGTCGAGCATCATCACCGCGTCCGACACGCTGGCGTCGGGTACGTCGACGCGGGTCTCGGCGATGACCAGCGGTGCGTCGCCGGCATCGTCCTCGCCGATCTGCTCCGCGAATAGCGTATAGCCCGCATTGTCGTAGCCGGTGCGATCCTGCGTCTCCTCGGTCGCGGCATGCGCGGCGTGGCGGTCCTTGAGCCGCCGGACATAGCGGCGCAGCTGCTTCTCGATCTTCTCGGCGGCGCCGTCGAAGACGAGATGCGCGTCATGCGCGTCGTGGCGGCCCTTCAGGATCAACCCGCGCGTGACGTGCGCGACGATGTCGCAGGTGAAGCCGTTGTCGTGCGGCCCTTTGCCGAACGTCACCTCCGCCGAGATGGCGCGCGCGAAATATTTGTCGGCGATACCCTGGAGCCGGTCCTGCACATGGGCCTTCAGCGCGTCGCCGATCGCCACCTGGTGACCTGAAATCCGGATATCCATACACTTCCTCCATCTCTGCCGGCTCGCCCCCCTGCGATCCGGCCGTGCGTTCGCGTCATTCGGACGCGGCGACCCCCCACAAAGGCTCTTTGACCTTCTTTAGAAACGCAGCATGTGCGGCCAGTTCCGCATCGCTCGGCGAAAAGACCCGCAGCGGGCGCGCGCGGGCCGGCGCGGCGGCGACCGGCGCGACGACGATCGGCGCCGCCTCGCTGACCAGCCCCAGCCCGATCTGCCGCCCGCCCAGCAATTCGACATAGACCTGCGCCAGCAATTGCGCGTCGAGCAGCGCGCCGTGCAGCACGCGATGCGACCGGTCGACGCCGAAGCGGCTGCACAGCGCGTCGAGCGTATGCTTCGCCCCGGGGTGGCGCGAACGCGCGATCTGCAGCGTGTCGACCATCCGCGACCGGCATACCGGGTCGCGCCCGCAGCGTTCCAGCTCTCCGTTCAGGAAGGAGAAGTCGAACCCGGCATTGTGCGCGACCAGCGGCGCATCGCCGATGAACTCCAGCAGCCCGTCGACCCCGGCGGCGAATACCGGATGTTTCGACAGGAAGTCGATGCGCAGGCCGTGCACCCGCGCCGCTTCCTCCGGCATGTCGCGTTCGGGATGGAAATAGGCGTGGAAGGTACGCCCGGTCTCGCACCGGTTGACCAGTTCGACGCAGCCGATCTCGACCATCCGGTCCCCGCCCGCGAAGCTGAGCCCGGTGGTTTCGGTATCGAAGACGATTTCGCGCATGGTCGTGCCGTTATCCGCCCTCACCGCCGCGCACGCAAGCGATCACGCGCCGGACCGCTGCACGGGTTTCGTCCAGCGACACATCGGTGGGGATCACCCAGTCGGCGCGCGCGCGCTTGTCGGCATCGGGCAGCTGGCGCGCCAGGATCGCATCGAGCTTCGCCGCGGTCATGCCGGGGCGGGCGAGCGTGCGGGCGCGCTGCACGTCGGGCGCGGCGGAGACGACCGCCACCGTGTCCACGCCCCGGTCGCCGCCGGTTTCGAACAGC